>NZ_JBHZAF010000004.1:0-532135 GCF_042754085.1 Nocardia sp. NPDC059236 | reverse complement strand
GAAGGTAAATCGCTGCCTGAATGCCGACCAGCGGGGCGACGGTGGGGTTTCGCATAGCTGGATAATACGTGCAACCCCTACCGTCTCGGGGCAGATGGTGTGCACGCCGATGCCCTGTCCAGCCAGTTCGGCCCGCAGGCAGTCGGAGAACATGAAGACCGCCGACTTGGAGGTGGAGTAGGCGGCGAAACCGCGCTGGGGGGTGTAGGCGGCCATGGAGGAGAGGTTGACGATGTGGCCGCCGAGGCCGCGGTCGGCCATGGCCTTGCCGAAGGCGCGGCAGCCGTTGATGACACCGTGCAGGTTGATGTTCAGCACGCGGTCGAATTCGGCTGCGGGGGTTTCGAAGAAGTCGCCCGCCGCGCCGACACCGGCATTGTTGATCAGAATGTCCGGCACACCGTGGGTGGCGATGACCGCCGCCGCGTGCTCGGTGACAGCCGCCTCCGAGGACACGTCCAGCTGGTAGGCGTGCGCCGTACCGCCTTCGCGCGCAATGAGTTCCGCGGTCTCCTTGGCCGAGTCCAGGTTGATGTCGGAGAGCACGACTTCCGCGCCCTTGCGGGCGAAGGCGAGCGCCGTCTCGCGCCCGATGCCGCTGCCGCCGCCGGTGATCACCAGCAGCTGGTGCTCGAACGGCCGCTGCTCCCCACCGACTTCGGCACGACGCAAAGTGCGCGGCGCATCCCCCGTCCGCAGCGAGTCGATAAGCTCGACGGTGGAGGTGGCGAGCAATTCCGGGTGCGAGAACGGCAGCCAGTGCCCGCCGCCGACCTCGCGCCGGTACAGGTTGGGCGCCCAGTCCTTGGTGTCGTCGTAGCCGGCGGGCCGCACCGCGACATCGCGGCGCGCGATGATCAGCTGCACCGGCACCTCGGTGCGGCGCTCGCGCGGATCGCCTAGGCGCTGCAGGATATTGGCGCGGTAGATGCGCATGCCGTCGAAGAAGTCGCGCCGGAACTCGGGTCCGAGCTTGATGTTGGCGGGCGAGGTCTCGTTCATCAGCCCGACGAAGCGCGACCACATCTTCTCGGTGCCCAGCGGCTTGAGCACCACCCGCGGCACACCCGGGGTCATGAACAGCCCGGTGTAGGCCGAGGACAGCAGCTGCGTGAACGGCCCCCACACCTTGCCGCGCGACAGGCTCGACCGCACCCACGCGCCCAGGTGGTCCAGGTTGGGCCCGGACACCGAGGTGAAGGAGGCGACCCGTCGGGCGGCCTGCGGCTCGCAGACGGCCTCCCACATCTCCACCGAACCCCAGTCGTGGGCCAGGATGTGCACGGGCGCATCGGGACTCACCGCGTCGGCGACGGCGAAGAAGTCGGCCGCGAAGTACTCGAGCCGGTAGTCCTCGGTGCGGTCGGTGCGGGTGGAGCGACCGTGCCCGCGGGTGTCGTAGGTGACCACGTGGAAGCGGTCGGCCAGCAGCGGCACCACCCGGTCCCACAGATGGTTGTCGTCGGGCCAGCCATGCACCAGCACAATGGTTTCCGCGGAGGGCTCACCGTATTCGTAGACGGCGATGTCGAATTCACCGCTGCGCACCAGGCGTTCGGCGGCGGGGATGACGGTGGGTTGATCGGTCACGATCTTCTCCTCGCTGAGAGACGGCGCTAGATGTCCAGCACCAAACGGTCCCCGCCGCAACGGGATACACAGATGAGCATGTCGCCGGCCGCGCGCTCGGCGTCGGTGAGCACGGTGTCGCGATGGTCGACCTCGCCGGAGCGCACCCGCACCACACAGGTGCGGCAGAAGCCCTGCCGGCACGAATACGACGAGTCCGGACGGGCCTTCAGCACTTCCTCGAGCACCGACTTGTCGGCGGGCACGTCGAGGACCTCACCGGTGCGGGCCAGCTCCACCTGAAAAGCCGTGCCGTTCGCCACGGGCGGCGGCGAGAAGCGCTCGGAATACAGTTCCACGCCGGGCATTTCGCGCACGGCGTCGGCGATGAGCTGGGTCATCACGACCGGCCCGCAGCAGTAGACGGAGGTGTCGGGACCGACGCCCGGCAACAGCTCCGCCGCCGTGGGAATGCCGTGCTCGTCATCGGTGCGCACGGTCACGCGCGAGCCGAACGACTCCACCTCCGACAGGAACGGAATGGTGTCGCGGGACCGCCCGGCGTACACCATGCTCCACTCCACGCCCAGCCGGTCGGCCATCCGGATCATCGGCAGGATCGGCGTGATGCCGATGCCGCCCGCCACGAAATGCACTCGCGCGGCCGAGGATCCGTACCCGGGCAGCACGAACGGGAAGGCATTGCGTGGCCCCCGCACGGTGACCGGGGTACCGACCGCCAGCCCCTCGTGCACCTCGAGCGAGCCGCCGTTGCCGTCCGGAATGCGCCGCACCGCAACGCGATACGCGTGCCGGTCGGCGGGGTCGCCGCACAGCGAGTACTGCCGCACCTTCCCCGAGGGCAATTCCAGATCCAGGTGCGCGCCCGGCCGCCACTCCGGCAGCTTGCGTCCGTCCGGCGCGGTCATCAGCAGGCTGATCACATCGGTGTCGTGCGCCTCCACCCGGCGCTCCACCACGACCAGCGGAATCCGCCAGTCGTCCACCCGCACGTCCGGCTCACGCCGGTTGACGAACGTGGTCCAGCGCAAACGGCTCTCGGCGACGAAATCCAGCACCCGCGTGGTGCGATCGGCACGACCCTTACCGAACAGATCCTGCGGCGGCGCGACCGGGACGGGACGAACCGCGCTCACGAGGCCAGCGCCCGGGCGGCCGGGGACTGCGCCAGGTAGGCCACGGCCTGCGCGGTCGAGCCGACGGTCTCCGGGGTGTAGCCGGGCTTGAAGGTGGACAGCGCACTGATCAGCAGCGACGGAATCCCCGGAATCGACCCCCGCCACATGCCCGCGAAGATCCGCCCGATCAACATCGGGTAGCGGTGGTTGGGCAGCGACGGATCGGCGTGCACCAGGAACTTGGTGCCGCGCAGGATGAGTGCGATGAAGATCGGGAACACCAGCAGCATGAGCGCACCGCGGCGCACGTAGCCGATCTCGAAGTACTCGGCCACATCGTGGGCGACCATGCGGTGCTCGACCTCTTCGGCCCCGTGCCAGCGGAACAGGTCCAGCATCTGCGGATCGGTGTCGAACTGTTCGAGGTCGGCGTTGATGATCCAGTCGCCGAGGAAGGCGAAGAAGTGCTCCAGCGCGGCGATGACGCCGAGACGCTCGACCAGTTGCTGCTGCCGCGCCGCCTCACTGGCCGCCGCCTTCGGGCCCAGCGTCTTGCGGAACAGGAATTCCGTCTGCCGCACATAGGGTTCGATATCGATCCCGTGCGAGGACAGCACGTCCTCGAGCGCCCCGTTGTGGCTCTCGGCGTGCATGGACTCCTGCCCGATGAAGCCGATCATGGCCTCGCGCAGCTTCTCGTCCTTGACCAGTTCGAGGGCTTCGCCGAAGGTCACCAGGAACATGCGCTCGCCTTCGGGCAGCAGCATGCTCAGGGCATTGAGGACGTGAGAGGCGATCGGTTCCTGCTTCATCCAGACCGGTTCGGTCCGGGACCAATCGAACTGCACATTCCGGGCGTGCAGGGCTACCTCTCCGGGTTCGGTCACCGGTCGGCGGCCCAGCTTCGGAAGTAGCTTCATCGGTACTCCTGGTCTCATATCGCGTTTGCTGCGTGAGCGTAGCAATATTCTACCTATGTATGAAACCAGGAGTTACACCTAGATTTTTCGGCGCAGGTCAGCTATCGACGTGCACGTGCGGCCGCTGCGACCGCCGCGGGATCGCCCGGCGCAGGATCTCGCGGGTCACCGGCGCCACCTCGCCCTCACCGAAGAACATGAAGCGCACCAGGTTGACCAGCGGATTGCCCTCGGTCCATTCGAAGTACACGTGCGGGCACTCGCCGGTGCGGTCGCGGATCGCGATCAGGATGGACGCGATGCAGTTCGGCACGGCCGCGGCCTCGACGGTGAGGATGTGGTAGTCGTCCACGTCCACCTCGGTCACGTGCAGCGTGGTGCTGAACTCCGACGGGTCCTTCACGATGACCTCGAGGAAAAGGATGGGCTCCGACTCCGGGATGTGGCTCTCGCGCCGCTGATCGGCCTCCTTCTCCGCGTACTCCTCGGGCGAGCGGCCATCGGTGATGTCGTGGGTGACGATGCGGATCTCGCCGCGCTCGGCCAGCTGGTCGATCATCTGGCAGGCCTTCTCGTCGAAGATCACCTCGACGGCCCGCAGCTCGAAAGCCCGGCGGATGCGCGAGGCGAAGGACACCACCATGATCGCCACCACGAACAGGATGGCCAGATGCAGACCGGCCGGCTTCTCGATGATGTTGTCGATGGTGGTGTAGACGAAGATGAGCGACACCACACCGAAGCCCAGCACGCGCGAGTACTGCTGCTTGTGCCAGGCAGAAATGGTCACCGCCACGGCCGCGGAGGTGATCAGCACCAACACACCGGTCGCATATGCCGCGCCCTGGGCGTCGACACTGGCGTCGAAATACCAGGTGATACCGAAGGACACCAGCGCGAAAACCAGGACCAGCGGCCGGATCTGGCGCGCCCATTCGGGAGCCATACCGAAGCGCGGCAGGTAACGCGGCACCAGGTTGAGCAGGCCCGCCATGGCCGACGCACCTGCGAACCACAGGATGGCGATGGTGCTGACGTCGTAGACCGTGCCGAACGCATTGCCGAGGTACTCGTGCGCCAGGTAGGCCAGCGCGCGGCCGTTGGCCTGTCCGCCCTCCTCGAACTCCTTCTCCGGAATGAGGATGGTGGTGATGAAGCTGGTGACGATGAGGAACCCGCTCATGATGAGCGCGGCGGTGGTCAGCAGCTTGCGGGTGCCGTTGATCCGGGTGCGCGGGTATTCCCTGGAGTCGGCCGGATCACCCTTGATCTGCGGCATGACCGCGACACCGGTCTCGAAGCCGGACAGACCCAGCGCCAGCTTGGGGAAAACCAGCAGCGCCACGCCGATCATGGCGAAGATATTGCCGTGCTTGGCGGTGAGCAGATGCGACCAGTCGGTCACCAGGTGCGGCGACTGCAGCACCTTGACGATGCCGACCGCAGCGACCACCAGATTCAGCGCCAGATACGCGCCGACGAGACCGACCGCGATGCCGATGGCCTCACTGAAGCCCTTGAGGAACACCGCCGCCAGCAGTGCCAGCAGGACCAGGGTGATGGTCATGTTCTGGTCCTGCAGGAACCCGGGCACGGACGGGTTCTCGACGATGTGGGCCGCACCGTCGGCGGCCGACAGCGTCATGGTGATGGTGAAGTCGGTGGCCGCGAAGCCCAGCAGCACCAGGATGAAGATCTTGCCCCACCAGTTCGGCAGGAAGTTGGCGAACATGGCGATCGAACCGCCGCCGTTGTGGCTCTCCTTGGCCACCCGGCGATACACCGGGAGCGCGCCGAGCAGCGTGAGCGCGACCAGCACGATGGTCGCCAGCGGGGACAGCACGCCGGCGGCCAGTGCCGCGATGCCGGGCTGGTAACCGAGCGTCGAGAAGTAGTCGACACCCGTCAGGCACATGACCTTCCACCAGGAATGCTGATGCTCCTTGGGAGCCTTCTTGGCCATCGGCCCTTGAATCTGCGAGTGATGCTCACCCGCGTCCTCCAGTAGCCAGTTCGCAAAGCGCGAGCGCGGCTGTGCCTCGGTCGTGGTCAAGGAGTCCTCCCCGGAACTCAACGGTCCGGTTTCCCGAAATCGGTCGGTAAATGACGTGACGAATGTACTCACGGCAAATCGGGCGCAGACAGTGCCCGCGCCTCGAGCCGTTCAGTCCTGTGTGCTAGCTCAGATAGGCCGCGATGGCGGTGGCGATGGCCTGCGCGAATCGCGCGCGGCCATCCGGTGATTCGATGACCGCGGCGTCGCCGGGATCTCGCATGTTCCCGCACTCGACGAGGGCGGTCGGGCGCTCGGAGAAATTCAGCCCGGCCAGATCGGCCCGCGGGTCCAGCCCGTCCGAGCCGACGTAGGTGGAGGTGGTGAAGCCCGCGCCGACCATGGTGTCGCGCAGGGTGGTGGCCAGCTGCACCGATGGCCCGGACTGGGCGTCGTTCAGCGCGGGCGAGGAGTAGGCGACGTGGAAGCCGTGGGCGCCCGCGGGCGCCCCGTCGGCATGGATGGAGACCACGGCCGCCGCGCCGACCCGATTGCCGAGGGTGCCGCGGTCGTTCACGCACGGGCCGACGCCGGTGTCGCTGTCGCGGCTCATGATCACCTGGTAGCCGCGGGCGCTGAGCAGGTCGCGGACGCGCTGGGCCACATCCCAATTGAATTCGTGCTCGGTGTAGCCGTCGTCACCGCTGGTGCCGGTGGTGTTGCAGGGCTTCATGCCGCCGCGGCCGTCGGGCACCTGGGCATTGATCTCGTCGGTGTGGGCCGCGCCGCCGCCGTTGTGGCCGGGATCGAGGACCACGGTCTGGCCGGCGATCGGAAACAGCGGGCGGACAGGAGCTTCCAGTGCCGGGCGCGCGAGCGACCCCGAAACCGGTGCGGCGGCGAGGCTCTGACCGGTGCCCGCGATCAGCAGGGCGCCACAAAGGGCCGCGAGGGACTTCCAGGTTCGGTGTCGCACGGGACAAACGATAACGGTTGAATCACGAACGGGTAAGTCAGTGTTCGAGTTTGCGCAGAAGTCCGTGGAGTGTGCGCAGGTCGGCGGGGGTCAGGGCGGCCAATTCGGCGGGCGCCGGGTCCGGCGTGGCGAGGGCCTCGGCCACCACCTCCTGGCCTGCGCGGGTGAGCGAGATGAGCTTGCAGCGCCGATTGGTCGGGTCGATCTCGCGGATCACCAGGCCGCGCTCCTCGAGATCATTGACCACGACCGTGGTGGCGGGGGCGTCCATGGTGGCCGCCCGCGCCAGTTCCTTGGCGGTGAGCGGGCCGGGCAGCAGCCGGCGCAGGATGCGAATCCGGCTGAACGGCATGCCGGTTCGCTCCACCACCGCGCGCTTCCAGGTGTCGCGGGTGTCCATCACCAGGTGGGTGAGCTGCCGCCAGACCTCGTCGGTCGTGGGCGTGTCATCCGGCATGAGCGGGGACCTTCTGTTCGAGCAGGGGGGCGACGCGATCTCGCGAACGGTACGCCCAGTCGGTATTGGCGGCCACGCCCAGCGCGGTGACCGCGGCGGCGAAACCGGCGATCGTCCACCACAACCCCGCGCCCGTGAGCGCACCACACAGTGCCACACCGAGACTCACACCGACCTGGCGGCTGGTGGAGGCGACCGCGGCCGCCGCGCCCGCGCGATCGAGCGGCATGCCGCTCACCGCGGTGGTGGTGATGGGCGCGTTCACCATGCCGAAGCCGATGCCGAACAGCGCGAAGGTGATGACCAGCTGCCAGATCGGGGTGTCCGGGTGCAGCAGGGTGAGGCCGATCGCGGCCACCGCCATCAGGATGCCGGAGGCCAGCAGCGACGGGCGGGTGCCGTAGCGGCCCACCAGCCGCCCCGACAGCGGCGAGAAGAACAGCATGCCCAGTGCCATCGGCAGGTACAGCAGACCGGTGTGCACGGCCGAGAAGTGCCGCGTCCCTTGCAGATACAGCGACATGTCGAACAGGAACGCGCCCAGCGCGGCGAACGAGCAGACCGCGATGACGGTGGCCGAGGAGAACGGGAAGCTGCGGAAGAAGCGCAGATCGATGAACGGCGACGGGTGGCGCGCCTCGTGCCAGACGAATCCGGCCAGCGCCAGGGCGGACACCACGAAGACCGCGGGCTCGCGCTCGATCAGGCCGTACACGAGGGTGAACAGGACCACGATCGCCAGCGCCTGCCCGATCGGATCCATGCCGCGCGGCCTGGCCGACTTCGATTCCGGCACATAGACGGTGGTGAGCGCCAGCGCGACCGCCACGATGGGCAGGTTGATCCAGAACACCGACTGCCAGCCCAGGCTGTCGATGAGCACGCCGCCGACCATGGGCCCCAGCGCGGTCGAGATGCCGACCACCGCGCCCCACACGCCGACCGCCCGGGCCCGCTCGATCCGGCCGGTGAAGGTGGTCGTAATGATCGACATGGCAACGGGATTCAGCATGGAACCACCGACGGCCTGCACGAACCGCGCGCCGATCAGGACCTCGATGGTGGGCGCGAGGCTGCACAGCAGCGAGCCGACCGCGAAGGTGAGCAGCCCGATGCGGAACACCCGCTTGCGCCCGAAGCGGTCGGCGGCCGCGCCGGAGAGCATGAGCAGGCTGGCGAGGGTGAGCGTGTAGACGTCGACGATCCACTGCAGCCGCGACAGCGGCGCGCCCAGGTCGTCGCGGATGGCGGGGATGGCGACATTCACGATGGTCGCGTCCATGGACGAGATCAGCAAGCTCAAACAGCAGGTGATCAGGATGATCGTCTTCCGGCGCGAGCTCAGCTCGCCGACAGTTGTAAGCACACAACGATTGTGAAGACACAACTGTTCCGAGCACAAGTGGTCGCGCCGATGGCACAGATCACATGTGGCGACATGGGCTGCCCGGTGGCGGTCAGCGGCCGGTCGGGAATAGCCATCGCAAGGAGTCGAGGCTTTTGTCGAGGTATTCGGTATGTCCGGTTCGGAGTGCGTAAGCGAGGTCTTCGAAGACACTGCACCGGGCGTAGAACTCGGCACGGGCGTGGGTGCCTTCGTCGGCGCGGGTTCGGGTTCGGTAGGTGTGCATTGCGATGGTCAAGGCGGTGGGGCCCAGGTCGCGGTAGAGGAGGCCGAAGTCGTAGGCGGGGTCGATCATCGCGACGTCGCTCCAGTCGAGGATGCCAGTGACTCGGGCGGCGCGGGGATCGAACAGGATGTGCTCGATTCCCAGATCGTTGTGCGAGAAGACGATGTCGGCGCAGTCGGCTGGGGGCGGGGTCGAGAAGAAGGTCTCGGCCGCGCGGCGATGGATCGATGGTAGGGCCGTGGCGACGGCAGCGTAATTGTCCGCGGCCTCGGTCAGCCACAATTGCATTGGCTGAACGTCGATCTCGACGAGGTCACCGATCCGGCCGTGTGTGGTGGCGTGCAAGGCGGACAGTACCTCACCCATTACGGCGGCGACGGAATCGGTGTGAGTGGCCCTGATTCCGCTGGGTAGATCGATCATGGGCCGACCGGCGAGTTTGCGGTAGGCCAGACACCCCCGCTCGGGGGCTACGAAGATCGGATCGGGGACCGGCACCGGCGATATCGAGGCCACCACAGCCAGTAGCCGTGCTTCGCCGCTGACCAGCTCGGCCCGCCGATCCGGATCGCACTCTTTGCTGAATCGGATGATCAACTCGCCGTTGATCTCATAAGAAACGTTGTCCAGTCCTTGACCGAGACATACCGCTGAAACAACCCGAAAACCCGGAAGATGATGCCCAAGGAGGTCGGCCATCGCCTCCGTATCAGGGACTCGAGCGTCCATCACATCACCTCTTCGATCGACTTCACGACAGACCGACGGCCACGAAATGCCCGTTGCCGTCAGCGAACCCGGCATCGAGGCGAGCGCAGCCTGCACGCACCCTACGGTGCGCCGGCCAGGTCAGCCGGCTCGATACCGCGTCGGTCATGGTTTCGTCATCGACGCTGACTCGGACCGGAGTCCGGCTACGTGGCAATCGGAACGAGGCGAGCAATGCATGCACTGCATTCGGCTCACTAGCGTTGACTATTGCCAGGGCCGCTGAGCCCGGAGACAGGGACGGTGTGGTGAGCCGAAACGGTTTCGGGAATCCCTGGGTGCGCGCCGCGGTGTAATCATGCCGCACTTACACACCCCTCAGGTGTGACGGGCATTACAGTCATCGGCATGCCCATCCGAACCCAAACCAAGAGCGGCAAATTCCACGCGCTCCTGCAGGAGCAGATCCGTAACGAATTCAATGCCGAACATCAGTACCGCGCGGTTGCGGTGTGGTTCGACAATGCGGATCTGCCGGTGCTTGCGAAGTATTTCTACAAGCACGCCGTGGAGGAGCGCAATCACGCGATGATGCTCGTGCAGTATCTGATCGATCAGGACGTGAGCGTCGAGTTCGCGAACATCGATGCCGCGACATCGCATTTCGCGAACGCGAAGGAGCCGATCGCGCTGGCGCTGGCCCAGGAGCAATCGGTCACCGAGCAGATCGTCCAGCTCGCCAAGACTGCCCGCGAAGAGGGCGACTACCAGGGTGAGCAGTTCATGCAGTGGTTCCTCAAAGAGCAGGTCGAAGAGGTCGCGAGGATGAAGACGCTGGCCACGGTTGCGGAGCGGGCCAGCGCGAACATGTTCGACCTGGAGAATTTCGTGCAGCGGGAAATGAGCGGTCCGAAGGACGCTTCGGGTGCTCCGCATGCTGCGGGCGGCTCGTTGTAATTCTGTCGCCGCACGCTCGGTTGGATGTTCGGCTCGGCAGGCCCGGTCCCTCGCATGGGACCGGGCCTGCCGAGTACCAACGACGATGCGCTCGGCGGACTCGGTGTGGAGATCAGCGACCTCCTCGGGCTCAGGTGCGCAGCGGATGTGCCGCACCCGCAACGGTGACGTGAACGGTGGTGTCCGGCGGTGGCGGAGTCGAGTCGGCGGGGGTGTAGACGATGAGCGGGTCCGGCAGGGTGGTGCGGGGCTCGGGGGCGAGCTCGATGCGGTGGTCATGGCCGCGGAAGTGGGTGCGTACGACTCGGCAGGGTATCGAGCCGGGTGCGGGCTCGGTGTGCAGGCGCAGCTGGTGTGGGCGCACCAGGATGAGGCTGCCGTCCGGGCCGTTTTGGGGTAATCCGAAAACCGTTGTGCCGGTGGCGTCTACCGGGATGAGGTTGGCTTCGCCGAGCGTGCGGGCGACGTCGCTGTCGGCGGGACGGTGGAACAGTTCGTGTGGTTCGCCTGTCTGGGTGATGCGGCCGTCGCGCATGACGGCGATGAGGTCGGCGAAGGCGAGGGCTTCGTCGACGTCGTGGGTGACCAGGATGGCGGTGGCGTGGGCGCGGTGCAGCAGGTCGGCGACTTCGGCGCGGATGTCGGTTCGCAGCGCGGCGTCGAGAGCGGAGAAGGGTTCGTCGAGTAGCAGCAGGTCGGGGCGGGGTGCGAGAGCGCGGGCGAGTGCGACCCGTTGTTGCTGGCCGCCGGAGAGCTGGTGGGGGTGGCGGTCGCCGAGGCCGGTGAGCCCCACCAGGTCCAGCATGTCGGCGACTCGGCCGCGCCGTTGGGCGCGCGGCAGCCCGAACCCGATATTGGCGGCGGCGCTCAGGTGCGGGAACAGCGCGCCGTGCTGTGGCACGTAGCCGATGCGCCGCTGCTCGGCGGGGACGTGGGTGCGTCCGTCGTCGAGGACGCGTCCGCCGACTGTGACGGATCCGCTTGTCGCGCGGTGGAATCCGGCGATGGTGCGCAGCAGGGTGGATTTGCCGCACCCGGACGGGCCGAGCACGCAGGCCAGTGCGCCGTCGTCGACGGCGAGGTCGACCCCGTGCAGAACCTCGTGCCTGCCGTGCGCGGCAGTCAGGTTGGTGATCTTCACACCGGTCATCGGGGACCCTCCTGTACCGGTCGTAGGGTTCGTGCGGCCACCATCATCACGGCCGGGATCGACAGGGCGGTCATCACCACCGCGTACGGTGCGGCCGCGCCCCACGCCAATCCGGTGGTGTAGACCCAGAATTGGGTGGCGAGGGTCTGGGTTCCGGTGGGCCGCAACAGGAGTGTGGCGGTCAATTCGGTGGAAGCGGTGAGCGCCACCATGGCGAACGCGGCCCCGAGACCGGGGACGATCAGCGGCAGCGTGACTCGTCCCAGTACACCCCACCAGCGAGTGCCCAGGGAGCGAGCGACTTCCTCCACACCGGGCGGCACCTGGGCCAGCGAGGCCCGCACCGCGGTGAGCGCGAGCGGGAAGAACAGCACCACATACCCTGCGACGAGCATCGGCGGCTGCTGATACAGCGGCTGGGCGTAGCGGATGCCGAAGTAGACCACCGCGAGCGCGACAGCGATGCCGGGCAGGGCGCGGGTCAGGTAGGCCACCCGTTCGATGCAACGGGCGAGCCGGTTGTCGCGTCTCCAGGCGTACAGCGCCACCGGGATCGCCGCCAGCGTCGCGGTCGTGGCGGCCGCGAGCGCGTATCCGACGGTGGTGATCGTCTGCGCCCAGATCGACGCCGAGGGCAGCGTGCTGGAGTTGCCCTGCACCAGCCAATATCCGAGCGCGTACATCGGAACTCCCAGCGTCACAGCGACGATCGCGGTGAGCGCTGCCAGGGCGGGTATACGGGCGTGACCCAGCGTGACCGGTGCGCAGCGGCGGCCGCTCGCATTGTCCGCGACGATGCGGCCGCGGCTGCCGACGCGGGATTCGGCGGTCACCACCAGCAACGCGAGCGCGATGAGGACCAGGCTGAGCATGCTCGCGGACGCGGTGTCGAAGGCGGTGGCGTACTGGGTGTAGATGGCGGTGGCGAAGGTGGTGAACCGGACCATCGCGAACGCGCCGTACTCGCCGAGCAGATACAGCGCCACCAGCAGCGCGCCACCGGCGAGCGCCGGCCGGGCCAGCGGCACGGTCACCCGCCACAGCGTGGCGAGCCGCCCATGGCCGAGGCTGCGCGCGATCTCCTCGGCGGTGCCGTCCCCACGCCGCAGCACGGCGGTCACCGGTAGGAAAACCAAAGGGTAGAGCGCGGATTCGACCAGCACTGCACCCCAGAAACCGTGCACCGACGGGAACAGCGACACCCAGCAGTAGCCGTGCACGAACTCCGGCACCGCCAGCGGCATCGTCAAAATGACTGTCCACCAGCGTTTTCCGGGCAGGTCGGTGCGTGAGACCAGCCACGCCGCACTGAACCCGACCACGGTGGTGATGGCGGTGACGGTGACGGTGAGCGCGAGGGTGTGCCACAGCAGGGTGGCCATGAGCGGCCGGCCCAGCAGCCGGTGCGCGGCGGGCCATCCGGAGTGATACGCCTGCAGGACCACGAACAGCAGCGGGCAGGTGACGATCAGACTGATCAGCCCGGCGAGCAAGCCGAGTCCGGGCAGCGGGCGGCCCGCCCATCCCCGGAATCGGGATGGGCGGGCACGCTCGACTGCTTCGATGCTCACGACAGCAGGCCGACGCTCTGCATCAGCTGGACGGCCTGGCTGCCGTCACCGAGTTCGCCGGCCGAGGCGATCGGGCCGGAATCGGCGAGCGAGCGGGTCAGCCGGGTGTCGGTCACGCCCGCCAGCAGCGGGTACTCGTAGCTCTCGGAGGTGGCGATGATCTGCTGGGCGGGCTGGCTCACCAGATACGCCAGCCACTTCTGGGCCGCGGCCTGATGCTTGCCCGAGGCCAGCACCGCAACGCCGGAGACATCGACCAGCGCGCCCGGGTCGCCCTGCGCGAAGTAGGACAGGGCGCTGTGGATGTTGCCCGCGCCCTTCTCCTCCTGCATCCGGTACCAGTAGTAGTGGTCGATCACGCCGCCGTCGACCTCGCCGCGATCCACCGCCGCGATCAGATCCTCGTTGCTGCCGTAGACCTTGCCATTGTCCTTGAGGCCCTGCAGCCACGCCTTGGTGGCGTCCACGCCGGACTGGGCGATCATGCGCGACACGATCGGCGCGAAATCGGTTTCACTGGGCGCGATCCCGAGCCGGCCCTTCCATGCCGGGGTGGCCAGGTCCTTCACCGCGGTCGGAGCCTGCGCGGCCTGCAGCTTGCCGGTGTTGTAGACGAATGCGGCCGATCGGGCGGACACGCCGACCCAGTCGCCCTTGGTCGAGCTGACCGTCGCCGGGACAGCGGCCAGGGTCGGTCCGTCGACCTTGGCCAGTTTGTCCTTGCCCTCCAGCAGATTCAGCGCGGGCGGGTTCTCGGCGAAGTACGCGTCGGCGGGCGAGGCGTCGCCCTCCTCGAGGATCTGATTGGCCAGCTCCGCCTCATCGCCGGAGCGGACGTTCACCGTGACGCCGCTGCGCTGCTGGAAGTCCTTCACCAGCGCCTGCACGGTCTGCTCGTGCTGGCCGCTGTAGAGGGTGAACGAATTCCCGTCGTCCTTGGACGAATTGCCACTACAGCCCGCCAGCAGCAGGGCCGCCGCCGATACCGACGCGATCGCGACGATCGACTTCTTCATGAAATCCTCCGAAAACTGATTACGTTCGACTGTGAATCGAGGTGGTCTGCCGTTCAGGCGAACAGCGTGGCGCCGATCCAGTCGCCCTCGCCGTGGGCGCCCGGCGGGATCGCGAAGATGCCCGTGGCAGTGTGGGTGGTGAACTGGCTCATCGCGTCGGTGAGCGCGAGTTTCTGGTTGACCGGGATGAAGCTGATGCGTGGATCCTTCCGATAGGCAAGGAACAGCAGCCCGGCGTCGTAGGCCAGGGTCTGCCGCCACGGTGGCCACCGTTCGGTGAACGGTGTGGTGCCGTTGTTGTAGGAGAACGCGCGGCGCAGCATCATCGCGCTGTTGTTGTTCTCCGGCGCGGCCAGCCGCACGTCGGAGTCCACACCAGCGCGCACCCCGCGATGCGTGCCCGACCTGTGAATCCATATTTGGTCATTTGACTTGCTCATTCCTCATCAACCATGCGGCCTCGATCACCGCACGGCGGAGGGTAGCATTACCTAACAATCTATGGATAGTGTTACCTAACACACGGCCCATCGGCTGCTTTCGTCTTGATCCGATCGAGACACCCGATCTCTATTACGCCGTCGCCAACGCCGACGCGTGGACAGTCTCGGCCGCCGAGAAACGCCCACCGCGAGCAATCCCCATCTTGGGTTGATCGGTTGTTTCGCGCCGGCATTCGCACTCACCTATGCATCCGTTCGGACCGGCGCGGCTGTGGCCGCTCTCGATACGGCGATTAATCTGTTGCGACACTTCGTAACCCATCGCGCACGCCGGACCTCGCCGCGATAGGCGGTGACCGCCAACACCTGACGACAGCGCCGCCACCTCGAACGCTCGGCCGAAACTTCACGGGCGCACCTCGGTCCGGAATTCTCCTATGCGCACAGTGGCAGCGAGACGCTGAATCGCGCCCCGCCGAGCGATGATTCGCCGACCTGGACGCTACCGTGGTGTGCAGCAACGATTTCGGTGACGATGGCCAGTCCGAGCCCGGTGCCGCCGCTGCTGCGTGCGCGGTCGTCTTCGAGCCGGACGAACCGGTCGAATATTCGGGAACGATCCGCTGGAGGTATTCCCGGCCCGTCGTCGTCAATGATCAGATGTGCTGTGTCATCAGTTGCCGAGATCGTGACGATGACAGCCGACCGGGCATGGGTGACAGCGTTATCGATCAGGTTGCGGACGACACGGGTGAGCGCCTGCGGATCGCCGGTCAGCCGGACAGGCTGCAGCCGTGCTGTGACCGTCACGTCCGAGGTGTGCCGTAGCAGGTCGACGACGGTGGCGGTGATGTCGTCGAGGTCGACGTCGGTGACGCGGAGGGTGAGGCCATGGTCGTCGGCGGCTGCCAGCGTGAGCAGGTCGTCGATGAGCTGCTGCATGCGGATTGCTTCGGGCAGCAGGGTAGACCCGATCAGCGTTTCGTCGAGGGTTTCGGGATGATGTTGGGCCAGTTCCAATCCCGCGACGACGGTGGCCAGCGGACTGCGCAACTCGTGCGAGGCGTCGGCGAGGAAGCGCCGTTGGGCGGCCTGCCGCGGTCAGTGCCGAGCGCACCCGCAGACCCCACCGGGACGGGGCACACACGATGTCGAGGAGGGCCATGCCTGGCATTCTCGACCACACCGGTTCGGATCTCGGGCGCGGTCTCAGCGTGTTCTCAGCGCCGCTTTGTCACCGTGGCACGGTGCTAACGAAGTCTCCGGGTCCGAACGAGGCGGTGCCGTGCAGCACCTGATCCTCACCTACGGTCTCACCGCGATCCTGCTGCTCATGGCCGCCGAATCGGCATGCATCCCCATCCCGTCCGAAATCACCATGCTGCTGGGCGGAGCCTTGGCGGCGGGTGCGGTCAGTGGCCCGCACCCCAATCTGATCGCCGTGATCGCCGCCGGCACCGCCGGCAATGTGCTCGGCAGTTACCTGGCCTGGCTGGCAGGCCGCTACGGCGGCCGCCCCCTGCTGCACCGCTGGGGCCGGTACATCTTCCTGCGCGCCGACGACATCGACCGAGCCCAGGACTGGTTCGTCCGCCGCGGTGCTTCCTCGGTGTTCTGGGCCCGTCTGCTGCCCGGTATCCGCACCTTCATCTCATTGCCCGCGGGCATCGCCGGTATGCCTGCCGTCCGGTTCGGTCTCTACACACTCGCGGGCTGTCTGCCGTGGACTGCGGTTCTGGCGGTCGCCGGTTACGGAGTCGGAGCCAACTGGCATCACCTCGAGGACAGCCTGCGCGGCCCCAGCTACGTCGTCGCGGGTCTGGTGGCATTGGTGATCGCCGTCGCGGTCGTCGTGGTAGTGCGGCGACGCCATCGAGTTGCCGCCGGCGCGGATGAGCAGTGACGTGGCGAAACGGCAGGTCGTCGCTCTCAGCGTCGTCACAGTCATTGGTCACTACCGTTCCCGCCGTGACGGAGATGACGAATTCCAGGGTTGATTCGACCCGGCGCTTGCTGAGCAAGGTGCCCGAGGTCACGGTGTGGTTCTGGATCATCAAGATCCTGTGCACTACGGTGGGTGAGAGTTTCGCCGATTGGATCAACAGCTCACTCGGGGTGGGCTTGACCCTCGCGGCGCTGCTGTTCACGGTCGTGCTCGTCGCCGTGCTGGCCTGGCAGTTGCGGCTGAACCGATATGTGCCGTTCGCGTACTGGCTGACGGTGGTCGTGCTCAGCGTGACCGGCACCCTCTACACCGACATCCTCACCGACAATCTGAATGTGCCACTCGCAGCGAGCACCAGCGTCTTCGCCGCGGCCCTGGCCGTGGTCTTCGGGATCTGGTTCGCCCGCGAGCGCACCCTGTCCATCCACAGCATCGTCACCCTGCCCCGCGAATTGTTCTACTGGCTGGCGGTTCTGGTCACCTTCGCCCTCGGCACGGCGGCCGGAGACTGGACGCTGCAGCTGACCGGATGGGCGCCGGGCGTCTCGGTGCTGCTGCCCGCCGGGCTGATCGCCGCGATCACGCTCGGATGGCGGCTGGGAGCCAATGGCGTGCTGTCCTTCTGGCTCGCCTACATCCTCACCCGTCCGCTGGGGGCCAACCTCGGCGACTGGTTCGCCTCGGCGCGTGCCGACCACGGCCTCGGCTTGGGCACTGCGGCCACCAGCGTTGTGTTCCTCGCCGCCATCCTGGCCACCGTCGTCTACCTCACCCGCACCCGCGCCGACGTCATCGACAACCAAACAAACACCGCGACAACGGTTTCCGCCGCGAACCCGGCACGTGAGCGGCTCATGCTCGGTTACTACGCGGTCATCGCGGTGCTGGCCGGAGCGCTGCTGGTGTGGGCCGCCGGGCAACCGCACTCCAACGCGGCTGGAGACGACGAGAACACGGCCGGTCCGTCCACCACGGCGGTGGCGTCCGGTGCGGTGACCGCGCATTTCCCCGCAGCGAAAATCGCGAACTACCGCACCATCACCCAAGACACCCTCGCCAAAGTCCAAGCCGGACAACAGGCCGACGCGAAGACGCGGATCAAGGACCTCGAAACCGCGTGGGACAAGGACCAGGACACCCTGCAGCCGATGGACAAATCCGCCTGGGACACCCTCGACCACCAGATCGACACCGTGCTGCACGCGATACGCTCCGCCAAGCCGGACCCCGCGACCGAGTCCCAGGCCCTGACCACGCTGCTCACCTCGCTCGGGTGAGTCCGTCATGGCCATCACCTATCTGGAATCCATCGTCGTCGGGGCACTGCAAGGGGTGAGTGAGCTCTTCCCGGTGTCCAGCCTCGGGCACAGCATCCTGCTGCCCGCCTGGATCGGCGGGCAGTGGGGCCGCGACCTCGACATGTCCGCCACTGATTCGCCGTATCTGGCGCTGCTGGTGGCTATGCATGTCGCCACCGCGCTCGCCTTGGTGATCTTCTTCCGGCGCGATTGGGGCCGCATCCTCGGCGGATTGTGGGATGTGCTGCGTACCAGGCAGATCCGCACACCCGAAGCCCGCCTGGGTGTGCTGCTGATCCTGGCCACCATCCCGGTGGGCCTGGCCGGGCTCGCACTCGAGAAGGCGGTCCGCAACTATCTCGGAACGCCCATCCCGACCTCGATCTTCCTGACACTCAACGGTTTCGTGCTGCTCGGCACCGAGCTGCTGCGCAAGCGGGACAACGAACGTACCGCGGTGCTCACCGCCGGCGGACACATCGCCGATGCATCCGCGCAGGACACCATGGTGCTGCCCATCCTCGACTACGACCGCGCCTCGGATGTCCGGCTGTCGCGCCTCGGTGTCAAGGACGCGGTGGTCATCGGCTCCGCGCAGATCGCGGCGCTCTTTCCCGGTATCAGCCGATCGGGCAGCACCATCGTGGCGGGCCTGTTCAAGGGCATGAAGCACGAGGACGCCGCGCGCTTCGCTTTCCTGCTCGCCACCCCGGTCATCCTCGCGGCCGGAGTGCTCAAGACTCCGGAGTTGTTCAAGCCCGCCAACCATGACATCCTCGGCCCGGCGCTGGCCGGATCCGTCGTGGCGGGCATTCTCGCCTACGTCTCGGTCAAGTTCCTGGTCAAATACTTCGAGACCAAGACCCTGACCCCCTTCGCCATCTACTGCCTCGTGATCGGCTTCGCCAGCCTCGGATACTTCACCCTCCGTGGGTGATACCCGAGCATCGCGCTCGCGGCGGTGTTCGTCGCGTGGCATCGCACCGAACACACCCTGTCGATCCACACCGCGTGCTGATGTGTTGGAGGCCGAAGGCGGGTCGCGTCAGACTGGTCGATGGCTATCTCAGACGGGTATCCCTTGTCTCGGATAGGCCAACTCTTCGGGTACCGGTCCGGCGGTCAGGAGCGCACCTTCGTGGATGACGATGCCCGCCGTGCAGTGGCGGGTGAGCAGGTCGAGGTCGTGGCCGATGACGATGACCGCGATGTCGTCGCGGACGGCCGCTTGGTCGAGCAGCGTCATGATGGATTCGGCGGTGGCGGGGTCCAGTGCGGAGGTGGCTTCATCGCAGATCAGCACATCCGGGTCGAAAGCCAGTGCGCGAGCGATGGATACGCGCTGGCGCTGGCCGCCGGACAGCTCGTGTGGACGCCGGTCGGCGAATTCCGGTCGCAGTTCGACGGCTTCGAGGGCGGTTCGGATAGCAGCGGCGCGGTCTTGGATGCCGCGCCGCACCAGCGGGCGGT
The DNA here is from genome assembly GCF_042754085.1 of Nocardia sp. NPDC059236. Lineage (NCBI taxonomy): Bacteria > Bacillati > Actinomycetota > Actinomycetes > Mycobacteriales > Nocardiaceae > Nocardia > Nocardia sp. NPDC059236. The sequence continues at coordinate 512,892 of NZ_JBHZAF010000004.1, read as the reverse complement.
CGAGGATCTGGCCGACGGTGCGTTGCGGATTCAAGGCCGACAACGGGTTCTGCGGCACCAGCTGGATGCGGGCACGGGTTCGCTTGTCGCGGCGATGCCCGGCCACCGGGATCTCGTGGTCGCGGAGAAGCAGCTGTCCGGTCGCGGCGGGCTCGAGGCCGGTCAGGATGCGTGCGAGGGTGGTTTTGCCCGCACCGGATTCGCCGAATATCGCTGTCACGCTACCGAACGGGGCGTCGATGGCGACATCCTTCAGCACGGTTCGCCCGGCCCGCCGCAACCCTATTCCCGTTGCGGTGAAACGACTTCGGCCTACATCGGTTCCCCGAGTGGTCCCGATCGCCTTCGATACCGCGCCCTGATGAGTGCCCAGGTGTATCCGCTGGTCGGCCAGAGCGTCGAGGGTGGCGTGGTCATGACCGGAGACGAGTACTGTCCTTCCGTCGTCACGGGCGAGTTCGCGCAGCAGGTCGGCCACGATGCGGCGAGCGTGGACGTCCAGGCCGGCGAACGGCTCGTCGACGATCAGGATCGGTGTGCGACGCAATAGGGCTCGAGCGAGAGCGACCCGCCGCTGCTGGCCGCCGGACAGCTCGTCGCGCCGCCGCAGCAGCAGTGCCTTGGGCAGCCCGACCTGTGAGAGAGCCTGCTGAATGGAATCGGAATCGGCGGTCGCTTCGGTCAGTATGGTCTGCACCTGCATCGCCGGGTTGAGCGCCGAACCCGGATCCTGGCCAACGAAACTCACCTCGGCGCGGCGGAAGCGGCGCAAGGATCCGGGGTCGAGCCGCAGCACCTCATGGCCCGCAACATGAATGGATCCGGCGGTGTGGCACGTCGTGGCAGGCAGCGCACCGAGTAGCGCCCGCATGAGCGTTGTCTTGCCGGACCCGGATCCGCCGGTGAGACCGGTGACGGTCCCGGCGTGCAGGGTCATCGATACGGCGTGCAGGATCGGCAGACGGTTGCGCCGATCGAGCAGCGTCAGTTCCTCGACGTTGACGGATGGGTGGCTCATCGAGACGGCTCCTGGGTGCCGATGGGTTGGAGGGCGACGGCCACACTGACCGAGACCACCGCGATGGCGGTCGCGGGCGCGACGACGGCCCACGGGTTGAGCATGACGCCGGAGCTGTTGTCGCGCACCATGATCGCCCAGTTCGAGTCGCCCAGCGTCGCGGGCAGTTGGAGGAAGGCGGCGGTACTGACCAGGTAGATCGCCTCGACGAAGCGCAGCCCCAGCTGCGCGAGAATGGTGGGGCGCAGATTCGGCAGCACCTCCCGGCCCAGCAGATACGGCAGCGATTCTCCGCTGGCGACCGCCACCTCCACGTACCCGCTTGCGGCGATCGACGCGGCCGCCGCGGCGAAAACCCGTGCCGAGTACGGGGTTCCGATCGCGACCGCGACAATTACCAGCCCGAGGGTCCCGGAGCCGGGCCACGACAGCATCACCAGCAGGATCGCCAGAATGGGCGGCACGAGCATCGAGACATCGGTGATCCGTTCGAGGCAGACGCCTAGCCGTGGGCGCAGGGCGGCGGTCACGCCGAGCATGGCCGCGCACGCGGTCACCGCCACGGCGATCACGGCGGCGACCGTGAGCAGTCCCCATCCGCCCGAGCACAAGTGGGCGAGGACGTCCTGGCCGAGATGATCCGTGCCCAGCAGCGCTGTCCGCGAGGGGCGCGCGAAGGGAATGTCGACACCGTCGGTCCGTCGCCCCGGGGCGATCACCGCCGCGGCAGCGAGCATGAGGACCACGGCCGCGGGCGGAGCCCCGGCCAGCACAGCGCGGCGACGCTGGGCCTCGCCGTGCGGCGTCATCGTTGTCCCCGCAGGGACCAGTCGCGGACCAGATCGGCCAGGATCAATACGGCCGTGATCGCCGTCCCGGTCAACGCCACCACGGCCGCCGCTACCGCGCTGTCGCGATCGCTCATCGACCCCGCCAGCACCGATCCGATCCCGGGGTAGTTGAAGACCGCCTCCACCACCACGGCGCCGCCGAGCAGCATGCCGACCGACGTGGCCAGCGATGCCGCGACGGTAGGTGCGGCGACCGGCAGCACATGCCGGGCCAGGATGTGGCGATCGGTGAATCCGTCGAGTCGTGCGGCGTCGACGTGCGGCAGGCGCGCGGCTTCCTCGAGCGCGGCGCGGGTGACGCGAATGTTCCACGCCGACTGTGGAATCGCCAAGGCGAGTACCGGCAGCACCAGCGAGGCGGCATCGGCGGGCGCGCCCGCGAGATCGGTGACGGTCACCGCGGGCAGCCAGCGCAGCCCCAGTGCGAAAATCGAGACCAGCATGATCGCGACCACGAACTCCGGCACGGCGACGGCGGCAGTGGTGCCCGGCCCGAGCAGCCGGGCGGGTCCGCGCGGGTGCAGGAACCACCACGAGCCGATCACGATGGCGGCGATCGCGGTGAGCACCAGCGCTGATCCCGCCAGGAGCAGGGTGTTGGGGTACTTCGCCGCGAGCATGTCGTTGATCGACGCGCCTCGCAGGCTGGTACCGAGGTCACCGTGCAGCAATCCGGTCAGCCAGGACCAGAATCGCACGGGCAGTGGACGATCGAGTCCCATGGCGGTCTCGTAGGCCGACACCTGCGCCGGGCCGGCGTCACGGCCCAGGACCGCGGCGGCGCTTGCTCCCGGCAGTAGTGCCACCGCCGCGAAAACCAGTATCAGTACGCAGAACAGACCGGCTGTCCGAAGGGCGAGCATTCGTGCCCAGCGGGCCCCGGCACCCATGAACCCTGTCCGGGACATGGGAATTCGTCGGATCGAGCCGGGTTTCCTCACCGAGTCAGCCACGCCCGTTCGAGTTGCATTCGCCCGTATCCGGCGAGAGTCGGCAGGTCTCGGACCTTCGCCGACGCCACATCGACGCCGTCGGCGATGCCCCAGACCAGATAGCCGCCCCGGTCGTACTGGATGCGCTGGATATCGTGGCTGGCCGTGCGGTAGCTCGCGTCGTCGGTGGCCGACAGCGCGCGCAGGTAGGCCGCGTCCAGCTCCGGGTCGTGGGTTCCGGCCTCGCTCCATTTGGTGGTCGAGATCATGGTCTTGCTGGCGAAGAAGATCACCGAATCGTTGGTGCCCCAGTTCGCGGTGTACAGCGGTGCCCTCAACCAGGTTTCGTCGTAGAAGACGTTCGCGTCCTGGACAACGACATCGATCTTCACTCCGGCCTCGGCGACCTGGGTCGCGAACAATCGTGCCGTATCCACCTCGCCGACCGCTTCGTCCTTGGTGACCAATGGGTAGGTACGGCCGGTATCGAATCCGGCCTCGGCCAGCAGCGCCCTGGCCCGCGCGATGTCACGGCCACGCTTGGGCAGCGCGGTGTCGTAGGTCGGGTCTCCGGTACCGAGTATGTCGTTGGCGGGTGTGCCGTATCCGGAGGTGATCTGTTTGACCATGGCGTCGCGATCCACCGCCAGCCGCAACGCTGTCCGGACCCGGGCGTCGGCGAACGGCCCGTCGGCGGTGCGCATCACGATCGGGATGACGACGTCGTTGGCCCGCCTGACCACCGCGAGATCGCTTCGTCCTGCAGCGGTCCGGCCCGCGACCGCGCCCACATTGGAGGCGAGGTCGATCTGCCCGGCCAGGATGGCGTTGGAAAGCGCCGTGGCGCTTTCGAATCGGCGGATCTCGATGGCATCCAGCTTCGGCGCACCGCCGTGCCAGGCGTCGTTGCGGACCAGACGGGCGTTGCCGTCGTTGTAGGACTCCAACCGGAATGGCCCGGTGCCGACGGGAGCGGTGAAATCGGTGACACCGTCCTTGACGACGAAGGTCATCAGACGCAACAACATCGGCAGATCCCGATTGGGGGCGGCGGTTGTGATGATGACCGAATCCGGCCCGTCACCCGCTATGGAATCGGGCGAAGCAACCGGAACCTTTGTCGCCCCGGCGATTTCGTGAAGACGGCGCAGTGACCAGACCACATCCCCGGATCGAACCGGCGTTCCGTCGTGAAATGTCGCGCCCGGCGCGATGGTGAACCGCCAGCTGCGCGGATCATCGAGCTGTTTCCACGCCGAGGCCAAGCGCGGTGCGACATTCGGGTTGGCCGCGGGCACCGTCAATGGGTCGAACACCAGAGAAGCGATCAGGAAGTCGCTGTCGTTGCTCAGCGTCCTGTGCGGATCGCGTTCGATCTTCGACGCCTTCCCGAGCGCGCCGACCCGCAGGGTTCCGCCGCTTCTCGGAACGCCGTCCGATCGGTCGGAGGATTGACACGCTGTGGCCGCGAGGATCCCAGCCGCGCCGAGTCCGGTGACCGCGATGAACTGCCGACGAGAGAACTGCACGAACACACCTTCGGCTCGAACTGTCAAAGTTTGGGATGCCTAACCTAACGTATGATCCTCGCGTCGACAATGACGTACGGGCACGTAGACCGTGCGCGTCCTCGTCGACTGCTGTGGATGCCAACCTCGGAATGGAGGTTAGGGCAACCTAATTTCCGGGTAGGTTGAGGCAGGCTCGCGGCGAGCGAACCACGATGAGGGGTGGTTCGGTCGCCGCGACGCGCCAGTTGCACCGCACCCGCGTCGCCGAGGTCAGCACCTTCTCAGGCGACGGTCGCCGCGATCGTCCCGGCCCTGGCGCACCGCCGAACAGAAATCCTCGGCCTCATGAACCATGCGGCGCAATGGCTCGCGACATCCCCCATCAAGGACAACTGCAGCGGTAGTTTCGGCGCACTCGGGATATTGCCCATCCCGGCCGACACGATGGCCACCATCAATAGGTCGCTCGACAGTGAATCGGCTGAGGCGATTTTCCAACAGCTGAGTATGAAGGGCCGGAAATCGGGAGTGCCGCTGTTCATTTACCACGGCATCAACGATCCTTGGATTCCTGTGTCGGAGGCCGAGCAGCTGTGGCGCGAGCAATGTGCGCTGGGGGTGGCGGCGACGAAGAATATCGTCGGCGGTGAACATCTGACGGCCTACGTCAGTTCCTATGGCGCGACCATGAATTGGGTGGATCAACGATTGCGCGGTGTGCCGGTGGACGGAACATGTGCCGCGTCACCCGGCGGACGGTGACACCGCCGGCACAACTCGGATTGTCAGTGTTTGGGAGTCACCGGGTCCGTCACCGCCGACCACGCGCCGAGCACATCCTCGGTCTGCTGCTCGGCGGTGCCGTAGGTGTGGGCGGCGACGGTGAATCCGGGGCCGAAGGACACCGATGCCACTTCCGGAGCTCCGACATCGGACCAGCCCCACTTGGTTCCGTACACCTGTGGCAGTCGCGCGGTGCCCCAGTCCTGGCGGGTGCCGTCGGCCGCCCGCTCGCTGGGCTGCTCCATCCAGGCCAGGATCAGACTGTCGGGTTCGTCGCGGATTTTCGCGGCCAGGAAGTCGGCCACGTCGGCGACGCTGGTGGTCGACAGTTCCCACCCGCCGCCGCCGTGGGTGGCGCGCAGGCCGTACTCCTGGGCGACCGCGTCGATGGCGTACGGATATTTCGCCGCGATCCGGTCGGCGGCCGCGTCGTCGGACTTGCAGACCATGCGCTCGCCCAGCTCGCGATCCTCGGCCGAGCCGTCGCCGTGCCGCAGGGCGAAATCCGCCAAGAACAGCTTGGCGATGGACAGCGCCGCACGCTCCTGGGTCTCGTTCTCGGTGCCCCAGCCCGCGCCCGGCACCAGCGTGCGCACCGAGAGCGCGGTGCGCGGCGGGATGTGAACGGGCTGCAGGATGTCCGGGTCGAAGCCCGGTTGTGCGCACGCGGCGCCCGCCACGGCCATCCAGACCCCCGCCACCACGGCCGCGACCGCACCGGCTCTCGTACCCATCACCACCTCCGCGTCGTGTTCCGCCCGATGCCACCTTGCTCTCCGAGGCCGGGCGGAGGTTCACGACACGCCGATGACTCTCAGACCGTGAGGATGGTCCGGCCAACGGCGGCGCGGGAGCCGATGGCGGTGTGCGCGGCGGCGGCCTGATCGAGGGGGAAAGTCTGGCCGATGACGACCTCGAGGCGACCGGCCGCGACCTCGGCCTGGGCGCGGTCGTGGAGGGTGAGCCAGTCGGTCTCGGGGGTCGCGATCTCGAACAGGGAGACGATGGTGATGGCTTGGGCGGCAGCGGATTCCGCGTCGACCGCGGCGAAGCCACCGGCCGAGTTGCCGTAGGCGATGAGCAGCCCGCCGGGAGCGGTGGCGGCCAGGGCCGCGCGGCCGATATCGCCGCCCGCGCCGTCGAGGACCACCTGCACGCCACCGGTCCGTTCCCGGACTTGCTCGGCCCAGCCGGGTTTCGAGTAGTCGACCACCTCGTGCGCGCCGAGCCGTTGCGCCAGAGCGAGTTTCGCCTCCCCGCGCGCGGCGGCGATGACCTGTGCGCCGGCCGTGCGGGCCAGCTGGATGAGCAGGGTGCCCAGACCGCCCGCAGCGGCGGTGATCAGGACCCACTGACCCGGTTGGATCGCGGCCCGGTCGGCGACCGCGAGCACGGTGCGTCCGTCGTGCACGAGGGCGGCGGCCTGCTCGAAGCTCAGCCCGTCGGGGATGACGGCCAGGGTGGCGGCCTTGGCCAGGGCCAGTTCGGCATAACCGCCGACGGGCAGGCCGCCACCGATGCCGCTGGCCGCCGTCGGGGTGGCGACCCGCTTGCCGACCCACCCGGGGTCCACGCCGGGCCCGACCGATTCGACCGTGCCCGTGACCGCGCCGCCCGGCACGAACGGGGGCTCGACGGGGAAGAAGTCGCTCGCCCACCCGCTGCGCAGTGTCGTGTCCAGGAACATGACGTCGGCGGCCGCGACCCGCACCACCACTTCACCCGGACCGGCGACCGGATCCGCGACCTGCCGCACGGTCAGCACGTCGGGTCCACCGAACTCCTCGGCCTGCACTACACGCATCTCGCTGCCTCCCTTTCGCTTTCGACGGGTTGTCGATGACTCCAGGATCGAACCTCCACTTATGTTGAGGTCAAGTGCGCGGGCCGCGATTCCGCTCTGAGCGAACCGTGGGTGATCCATGGGCATACCGAAACCGGGGCTGCGTCATGTCCCGGAGCCGGGGTGAGCCCGTGCGAGAATCGAGCGGTGGCGGGATCATCACCGAGGCCGAGGCGCAGCGCGCCGGATCGGGCAACGCCATCCCGCAGCGCACCACATGGCAACTGCGTGAGGCCGTTCCGGTGAACACCGTCGTGCCCCTGCTGGCCGCACTGCTGTCGCTCGCCGCGGCGGGGGCCCGGCTGCGGCGCCGACGGGCTCGCGACTCGCGGCCGTTCACCATCGCCATGGTGTTGCTGGCGGTGTGGGCGCTGCTGCGCACCCCGGCCATCAATGGCTCGGCCGACGAATTGGCGCTGCCGAGCGGGCATTTCGAGGGCTTTCCGGGTTTGGTCGCCGATCTGACGCTGGTCGGCGCGGGCGCGCTGATCGGGGTGACGGTGGCCGGCGTGTGGGGAAAGTCGCTGTTGAAGCGGGCGTTCTATCTGGGGCTCGTGACGATGGAGGCCGGGCTGCTGCTCACCTATGACCCACTGCGTCCGTCGTATATGACCATCGAGACCCACCAGTGGATCCTGGCGCTGTCGGGCCTCGCGGTGAACGGTGCGGTGGTGATCGCGGCAGCGCCGAGTTATCGCATCGTTCCGGCGCGGTTCCGGCTGCCGTTGTCGCTGTTCATGTTCGGCGGGCTGAGCGGGGTGACGCTGGCGGCGATCCGGGTGGTGACGCTGCTGCGACCGGCGGGGCCACAGGTGAATTCGTGGTCGCCGATCGTCGCCGTTCCGATTTTCGGGTTCGCGCTGGGCTCGCTCATCGCCGGTGCGCGCATACGCGAACAGGAACTCGAGGACATCGAACCCGGCACGCGCACTCGATAATGACCGCATGCAGTACCCCGAATCGCGGCTTTCCGACACCACCCGCGTGGAAGCCTTCAGCGACGGCGTCATGGCCATCGCGATCACCCTGCTCGTGCTCGAGATTCGCATTCCGGAGACCGATGACGGCTCGCTGTGGCACGAGCTGACCGGGCTGTGGCCCAGCTACCTCGCCTATGCCGGATCGTTTCTCACCATCGGTGTGATCTGGCTGTGCCATCACCGCTTCTTCGGCCGGGTCCGGCGGATGGACGGACTGCTGCACTGCGGCAATCTGCTGTTACTCCTGGCGGTGGCGTTCCTGCCGTTCCCGACGACCGTGCTGGCCCATCACCTGGAGGACGGGGGCTGGAATGCCAAGGTGGCGACCGCCTTCTACGGGCTGGCGGGTGCGGTGCAGGCGGCGGCCTGGTTCGTGATGTGGATTGCCCTGCGCCGCAACCCGGATCTGTTCGAGCCGGGCTACGATGCGGACTACGCGCGGCGGGAGAGCATGCAGGCGGTGATCGGCTTCGTGGGCTTCGACCTGATCGCGGCGATCGGACTGGTGCTGCCCGCGGCGGCGTTGCTGCTGTATCTGGTGGCGGTGCTGGGCTACGGGTACCTTAGTACGCGCCCGCAGGTCTTCGCCCGCGTCTGAACCGTCGTCCCGCTCAACGGGACTCGTGATCGCCAGCGGGTTCGCGCTCGGGTAGCGCGGCCCGCCCGGTGCGCTTATGCTGCGTCCGGCAGATCCGAATCTGCTTGCCGGTCCGGGCATTTGGCACGGGTCCCGCATGCGGGTGCGGTTGGGGGCATCGGGGTATTCGCTCTGGTGGACGTCGGTTCGGAAGTGCGGAGCGTGTCGGAATCAGTGAATCCGCCGGGCGGGGAGCAGCAACCCGTCCTGCGACAGCGACCGCCCCTGTCCACACTGGCGGGATCCCTGGCGCTCAGCACGGCCGCAGTGGCAGTCGCGGTCTTCAACTCCCCCACCGATTTCCGGCTGCCGCAGGCCATCGGAGCGAGCGTGGCGGCGCTGTTGCTGACCGCCGCCCTCACGGCCGCCGCCTACTACCGGGGCCGGCTGCAGGCGGTGCGGCAGGAGGCACTGGCCTACACCGCGCAGGCCGATGCCCATGTGGCCGCGACTGTTTCCGCCGCGCAGGCGCGAATAGCCGAGTCCGAGGCCAGGATTCACGGCATTCGCGAACAGGTCGCGGCCGAGGCCCGGGCAGCCAAGGAGAGCGAGAGTCGCCGCGCCGCCGCCATGGCCGCGTTCGCCGGCGCGGCGGGCCGCATGCAGGCCATGAGCACCAGCATGCTGGCGGAGCTGCGCGAGATGGAGCACCGGCATGCCGACCCGAAGGTGCTGGCCGACCTGCTGGAACTGGACCACCGCACCGCGCAGGCGGGCCGGCTGGCCGACAGCATCGCGGTACTCAGCGGTGCGCGCTCGGGCCGCCGGTGGGCGAAACCCATTGCCATGGAATCGATCCTGCGCGGCGCCATGGGCCGGGTCGCGGGCTACCAGCGCGTGCGCCTGCGCTCGATCACCGAGATCGCCATCGCGGGCCATGCCGCCGAGGGCGTCATGCACGCCCTGGCCGAGCTGCTCGACAACGCCTGCAACTTCTCCCCGCCCACCACCGAGGTCCACGTCTACGCCGCCGAGGTCCCCGCCGGGGTGGTGATCACCATCGAGGACTCCGGCCTCGTCATGAGCGAATCTGCCCTCCGGCGAGCCGAATCCGCCGTTTCCGGCCCGCGCGCCGGCTCCGACCTCTCCACCCTTTCCGGCACCCGCCTCGGCCTGGCCGTGGTCGGCCACCTGGCCCGCAAACACGACCTCACCGTCAGCTACCGCCCCTCCGCCATCGGAGGCACCGCCGTGGTCGTCGTCATCCCCCGCGAACTCACCACCCGCCTGGAACGGCAATCCGGCACCTTCGGCCGCCTCACCCCGGTCACCACCCGCCCGCACCCCGGCACTCCGGCGAGGGATGTCCCCGCCGCGCCCGAAACGGCCCCGCCGCCGAAACCCGCCTTCGCCTCCGCCGCCCAGGACCTTTCAACGGCCCATCCCGAAATCGACCAGCACACAGCGACTTCCAGCGGCCTGCCGAAGCGCCGTCGCGGCAGCACCCTGGCCGCCGTCCACCCGGACGGCCTGTCCGGCCCGGCGCAACCCGAGGCGCCACGCGCACCGTCCGCGCCCTCGGCCATGGCCGCCTTCCAACGCGCCTTCACCACGAACTCGTTCCCCGCCCCTACGACCCCATCGGAGACCGATCGATGACACCGTCCGCCACACATCTGGGTTGGCTGCTGGAGCAGTTGCTGGCGCGTACGCCGCGGGCGCGGCATGCGCTACTGCTGTCCGGCGACGGGTTGAAGATCTGTCATACGGCCGGGCTGGGGAACGACAGCGCTGATCAGCTGGCGGCGATCGCCGCTGGGATCCAGAGTCTTTCGCACGGGGCCTCGGTGGAGTTCGGGGACGGGCGGGGCGGGGTGCGCCAGTCGATGACCGAGTTCTACGGGGGCATCCTGTTCATCGTCGAGGCCGGGGTGGGGGCGCACATCGCGGTGGTGGCCGCGGAGGACGCCGATGCCGGGCTGGTCGGCCACACGATGCGGGAATTGGTCGAGCAGCTCGGCGAGCATCTGGCCGCCGCCCCGCGGGTGCCGGGGGCGAGCGTGTCGTGACCAGGCCAGACGAGGATCCGGATCGGCTGTACACGCTGACCGGCGGTCGCAGCCAACCGGATTCGGACGCATTCGATCTGGTGACCCTGGTGGTCAGCGAATGCGATCCGGTGCGCGGCATGCAGTCCGAGCATGCCGCCATCCTCGACATGTGCCGCGCGCCGACGGCGGTGGTGGAGATCGCGGCCGAGCTGCGGTTGCCGGTCGGCATCACCGTCGTCCTGCTGTCGGACCTGCTGCACGCCGGCAAGATCACGGTGCGTCATCCGGATCATGCCGCGCGGCAATGGAATTCGCTGCCCGATACCGACATGCTGGAAAAGGTGCTCGTTGGACTCCGTAAGCTCTGACATCCGGTGCGCCGGCACCGAGGACCCGCGTCCGGCCCGCGCCGACGCCCCGCTGCACGCCGATGCCCGGCAGGGCCTGAAGATCGTGATCGTGGGCGGCTTCGGCGTCGGCAAGACCACCATGGTCCGCTCGATCAGCGAGATCCGCCCGCTGGACACCGAGGCCACCATGACCCAGGCCGGCCAGGACGTCGACGATCTCGCGGGCGTGCCCGGAAAGACCACCACCACGGTGGCTTTCGACTTCGGCCGCATCACCATCGACACCGAGCACGTGCTGTACCTGTTCGGCGCGCCCGGCCAGGAACGCTTCTGGTTCCTGTGGGACCGCCTGTTCGCGGGCGCGCTGGGCGCCATCGTGCTGGTGGATCAGCGGCGGATCGCCGACTCCTGGTACGCCATCGACCGGCTCGAGCACCAGCGCACCCCGTTCATCGTGGCGTGCAACAACTTCGGACCCGGTCCGGCCCTGCCCGCGGTGCGCGAGGCGCTGGATCTGGACCTGCACATCCCGCTGCTCGACTGCGACGCCCGCGACCGCGACTCCTGCAAGAACGTCCTGATCGCCCTGGTCGAATACCTCTCTCACCCGGAGACCGCGCTGTGGAGGAATCCCGCATGACATCGCCCGCGCCGGGTTCCTGCCCCGTGCCCCACGAGCCCGGCGTGGTGCCGTTGAGCGGCCCCCGCTTCCGCACCGACCCGCATTCGCTCTACCGGGAGATGCGCCGCGACCACGGGCCGGTGGCCGCGGTCGAGCTGCCCGGCGGGATTCCGGCCTGGCTGGTGCTGGGGTATCGGGAGATGCACCAGGTCACCAGTTCTCCCGAACTGTTCCCCCGCGATGTCAGCCTGTGGAATCAGTGGCCGAACATCCCGCCGGACTGGCCGCTGCTGCCCATGGTCGGCTCGCCCATGCCGTCGATCTATTTCACGGCGGGCGCGGAGCATCGGCGGCACCTGGCCATGGTCGAGCCCGCGCTGGAATCGGTGGATCCGTTCGAATTACGCCGGGTCTGTGAGGGTTTGGCCGATCGGCTGATCGACTCCTTCTGCGGTCGCGGCCAGGCCGATCTGGTGGGCGAGTTCGCCGAACCGCTGCCCGTGCTCGTCCTGGCCTGGCTGCTGGGCATTCCCGACGCCGAGGGCCCCGGGCTGGCGCGGGCCATGAAGGTGATGGCCGACGGCGGCGTGGATGCGCAGGCGGCGCACCTGCAGTTCATGCAGTACATCCAGCATCTGCTGGCGGTGAAGAAGACCGCGCCGGGCGATGATCTGGTCTCGCGCATGCTGGCCTTCCCGGCGCCGTTCACCGATGAGGAGTACGTCAACGACCTGATGGCCGTGACGGCCGCGGGACACCTGCCGACCGCGGACTGGCTGGTCAATTCGGTGCGCCTGATGCTCACCGACGACCGCTTCGCGGCCGCGCTGGGCGGCGGGCGGCGCAGTGTGGACCAGGCGATGAACGAGGTGCTGTGGGAGGACTCCCCCACCTCGATCCTGGCCGGGCGCTGGGCCGCGCGCGATACGCGCCTGGCGGACCGGACGATTCGCGCCGGCGACCTGCTGCTGCTCGGGCTGGCCGCCGCGAACACCGATCCGCACGTGCGCCAGGCGGTCGGCGAGGCCGCCACCCACACCGGCAACAATGCGCACTTCGCGTTCAGCCACGGCGAGTACCGCTGCCCGTTCCCGGCGCAGCAGATCGCGGAGGTGGTGGCGCGCACCGGCATCGAGGTGCTGCTGGACCGGCTGCCGGACATCGATCTGGCGGTGCCCGCGCAGAACCTGGTGCGGCGGCCGTCGCCGTTCCTGCGCGGAATGACTTCCCTTCCTGTTGTTTTCACTCCTGTTCGTGCTCTCGGAGGTTTCCAGTGAGTTCCCCCTGCCCGCATGCGATTTCGATAGATCCGATGGTCGGTGATCTCGCCGGCGAGACCACCCGTCTGCGCGCCGCCGGGGCGGTCACCCGGATCGATCTGCTCGGCGCCCCCGCCTGGACGATCACCGACCACACCATCGCCCGCCAGCTGCTCACCGACACCAGGCTGGTCAAGGACATCAATGCCTGGAAGCTGTGGCGGGACGACGTCGTCACCCGGCAGTGGCCGCTGATCGGCATGATCGACGCCGGCCGCTCCATGTTCACCGTGGACGGCCCGGAGCACCGCCGCCTGCGCATCAAGACCACCCAGGCGCTGACCCCGCGCCGCCTGGAAGCCTTGCGCCCCACCATCGAACGGCTCACCAAGGAGCTGCTCGACGATCTGGACGAGGCGGGCCACGACGGCGCGGCGGTGGATCTCAAGCAGGTCGTCGCCTACCCGCTGCCCATGCGGGTGATCTCCGAGCTCATGGGGGTGCCGCGCGCGGACCACCCGATGCTGCTGGACTGGTACAAGAAGTTCTTCTCCATGGTCACCCCGCAGGACGAGCGCCTGCAGATCATCGAGGACATGGACGTCTACTTCACCGAGATGGTCCGCCGCAAGACCGCCGAGCCCGGCGACGATCTCACCAGCGCGCTGATCCTGGCCGACGAGGGCGGCGAGCCGCTCACCGAGGAGGAGGTGGTCGGCAACCTGAAGGCACTGGTCGCCGCCGGGCACGAGACCACCGTGAGCCTGATCCTGAATGCGGTGCGCGCCTTGCTGACCCGGCCCGAACAGCTGGCCCGGGTGCGCTCGGAGGAGGTGGAGTGGAAGCAGGTCATCGAGGAGACGCTGCGCTGGGACGGCCCGGTCACCCATCTGCTCATGCGCTTCGCCACCGAGGACATCACCGTCGGCGACACCGTGATCGAGCAGGGTGAGGGCGTGGTCATGTCCTACCGTGCCATCGGCCGCGACACCGCGGTCTTCGGCGAGGACGCCGACGATTTCGACATCACCCGGCCGAGCGCGCACCGCAATATCTCCTTCGGATACGGCCCGCACATCTGCCCGGGCGCGGCGCTGGCCCGCCTCGAAGCGGGCATCGCGCTGCCCGCCCTGTTCGACCGCTTCCCGGAGCTCCGGCTGGCCACCCCGGTCGAGGAGATCGTCAATCTTCCGGTCATGACCCAGAACGACATCGCCGCCATGCCGATCCACGTGGGCTGAGCCGGGATTCGGCGCGCGGACGACTGTCCGGGCCGCACGATCACGACTCGGTGATCGCGGCCCGGGCGGGTCACGGGCGCATGCCGGATTCGGTCCACCTCCTGAAGACGTCCACCTTCTCCGTCGACCAGGCGCCGTCGCAGGGCATGGTGCCGGCTGCGAGGCGGTCGAGGATCTCGGCGGCGTGCTTGGTGACGTCGTCGAGCGACCACAGGTCGAAGACGAAGCTCATCGAGCGCTGATCCTTGTCCCGGAACAGGGGTTTGATGTGGGCGGCGAAGCCCACGGCCTCCTCGGGTCGGGGCAGGGCAGGGTCGGATGATTCGGCGGACGGCTGCGGCGCCACGTAGGACGGCGGTCCGGCCGGGCCCCAATCCCAGTCGGGCGCAGGGCCTTCGGCGGTGACCGCCCAGGCCACGAAAGCGGCGAAGGCGGAACGGAATTCGGGATCATCCGGGAGTCCGGACTCGCGTGCGGCGCGCAGGATCAGCTGTCCCCAGCGCTCCTGCTGATCCTCGGTCAGGTCGGGCCTGGACCGCGGTTCGTCCGACTCCCGGGGCGCGCCGAACGCGACGGCCAGCCAATCCGCATCCCGGCGTGCGTGATCGGCGTCAGGATCGCTGAAAGCCGCTGCCAGGATCGCATCATCCGGTATCAACTGTTCATAGAGCAGCGCGGTCATCCGCCGCAGTGCCGGATAGCCGCCCGCCCATTCGAACAGCGTCGGCTCCCGGCCAGGCGCGGGTACCGGATCCTGGAAGCCGACATACCAGTGCATACCGCTGCAGAACGGCTTGTTGCGGGACTGTCCGCACCGGCACAGCGCGTAGTGCTCGGCGGAAGCGCCTGCGGCACGGCCGATATCGCCCCCTTCGGGGCCGGTCAGCGGGATCCCGCCGCGAATCCGGTAGGGCCGTCCTTGGTCACCTCGACGACCGGGCAGGTGCAGCATCTCCTGGGTGGCCACGTGCGACACCAGTTTCCGCCAGCGCGTGACCTTCTCGGCCTCGGCGGCGCTCAGGCCCTCCGCGGCGGAGGTCTTGAGGGAGAAGGCCGCGAACAGGTACTGGCACATGATGCCGTGTTCGAGTTCGGCGGCCTGGCAGAGCATGTAGATGAGCGCTTCGCGGTGTTCGATGACGAACGGCGCCTCCGGGGCCGCCAGTCCGCCGCGGGCGGCGATGGTCCGGGCCAGGGCGCCCCGGCCGGTGAGAGAGGGAGTTTCGGGCGCATTCGCACTCATGCGCATGCCTTTCGGAACCCGGCGGACTCCCCACGCAGCCACACTGCCGTCGTGCAGGAGCCACTGCCGTCATGACGTCGTCGGCCTCCATCATGACCCGGAAAACCCAGCGTCGACGAGGGTTTCGCTGCCCGAGAACGCAGGTCCGGCCGCCGCTCACGGGACGAAACGCGCAAGCCGGTGTATTGCGACACGCTCATTTCGGGCGTCGGCCCTGCTACCTTCGAATGCGCCACCTCGAGGCAAGGAGCATGCCATGGGCATCATCACGATGATCATCATCGGCCTCATTGCGGGCGCGATCGCCCGCCTTCTGGTTCCGGGCAAGGAGGATTTCGGCATCATCTGGACCGCCGTTCTCGGCATCATCGGCGGTTACGTCGGCGGCACCCTGGGCAGTCTGGTCTTCGCCCCGCACAAGTTCAGCGTGCATCCCCCGGTCCAGCACACCTTCCTCGGCGCCATCATCGGCGCCATCGTGGTGCTGGTCGTCTACAAGTGGATCAGAGCCCGCGTCTGACCTGCCGCACAACCGAATACGACCGAGGGGCGGGGCCGCTGATTCGCGGCCCCGCCCCTCGTGTGTCGACAGCCTTGCGCGTGATGAGGGGTCCGCACAATCCTGCCGCCACGACGCCGTCCCCACGGCGCCCTCAGCCGCAGGTGGTCTACGGCCCGAGCTCTTTCTACGTATCTACTAAGTAGATACGTAGAAGATAGCAGCCCCTGCCCCGTCGATCAATCGGGTTCGGCGCCGCGGTTCGAATCCTGGTGCAGGAACGGCGGAAGGCCGGCCGCGAGGTCGGGCTGGGCCAGGACCCAGCGGATGGAAACGGATATCGGCCGGGTGTACAAGTCGTCGATTTATGCCCGGCGTGTTGTCCAATTCGGCACGGGTGATCGCGGGTGCCGTGGCGCAGACTGATGACCGGTGCCACCGACCCTCGACCGGGAGAATTCCGCATGCCCTCGATCGACTACCGCCTGCCCCAGCGTCGCGACCTCGTCACCGAGCTGCCGGGCCCGCGTTCCCGGGCGCTCACCGCCCGCCGGACGGCAGCCGTGGCGGCCGGGGTCGGATCGTCGGTGCCCGTCTACGCGGCCGACGCCGACGGCGGGGTCATTCTCGATGTGGACGGGAATTCGCTGATCGATCTGGGCTCGGGCATCGCGGTCACCACGGTCGGCGCGTCCCACCCGGAGGTGGCGGCCGCGGTCGCCGAGCAGGCCGCGCGGTTCACCCACACCTGCTTCATGGTCACCCCCTACGAGAACTATATCCGCGTGGCCGAGGAACTGGCCGCACTCACGCCCGGCGCCTTCGACAAGCGGACGGTGCTGTTCAACTCGGGCGCGGAGGCGGTGGAGAACGCGGTGAAGGTGGCGCGGCTGGCGACCGGCCGGCCGGCGGTGGTCGCGTTCGATCACGCGTATCACGGCCGCACCAACCTGACCATGGCGCTGACCGCGAAATCCATGCCGTACAAGGCGCATTTCGGCCCGTTCGCACCGGACATCCACCGCATGCCCATGTCGTATCCGTACCGCGACGAGCCGGGGCTGACCGGGGAACAGGCGGCGCGGCGGGCGATTTCGCGGATCGAGGTGCAGATCGGGGCCGATTCGCTGGCCGCGATCGTCATCGAGCCGATCCAGGGCGAGGGCGGATTCATCGTGCCCGCCCCGGGATTCCTTGCCACGCTGGCGAACTGGGCCCGCGAGCACGGGGTGGTGTTCATCGCCGACGAGGTGCAGACCGGATTCGCCCGCACCGGAGCGTGGTTCGCGAGCGAGCACGAGGGCATCGAGCCGGACATCGTCACCATGGCCAAGGGCATTGCGGGCGGCATGCCGTTGTCGGCCGTCACCGGCCGGGCCGAGCTGCTGGACGCGGTGCATCCGAGCGGGCTGGGCGGCACCTACGGCGGCAATCCGGTGGCGTGCGCGGCGGCGCTGGCCAGCATCGAGGTGATGCGGTCGCTGGACCTGCCGGCCCGCGCGCGGGCCATCGAGGCGACCGCCGTGCCGCGGCTGCGGGAGCTGGCCGCCGCGACCGGCGTGATCGGTGACGTACGGGGCCGGGGTGCGATGGTCGCCATCGAACTGGTCCGGCCGGGCACCGACACCCCCGACCCGGATCTCACCAAAGCCATTGCCGCCGAGGCACTCTCGCGCGGCGTGGTGCTGCTCACCTGCGGCACCTACGGAAACGTCATCCGGCTGCTGCCCCCGCTGGTGATCGGCGACGAGCTGCTCGCCGACGGTCTCGGGGTGTTGTCCGAGACGGTGCGGGATCTGACCCGCTGAGTTCGAAATTCGTTGAGTATGAGGAGAACCCGCAATGCGTGAAGTGGCCGAGCTGATGGCGGTCGTGCCGGCCGGACTCTGGATCGGCGGCGAGCAGGTCCCGGCGAGCGACGGCGCGACCTTCCCGGTGCACGATCCGGCGACCGGCGAGGTCCTCGTCGAGGTGGCCGACGCCACCCCCGCCGACGGCGCGCGGGCACTGGACGCCGCCGTGGCGGCGCAGGCGTCGTGGGCGGCCACCCCGGCCCGGGAGCGGGCCGAGATCCTGCGCCGCGCTTGGGAACTGGTGATGGCGCGGCGCGAGGACGCGGTCGCCAAGGGCGCGACGGTCGCCACCGGCGGCGCGGCGGTGCCCGGACCCGGCTGGTTCTACGAGCCGACCGTGCTCACCGAGGTGCCCGCCGACGCACGCATCCTGCGCGAGGAGGTGTTCGGCCCGGTCGCCGCGATTACCGGATTCGACGGCGAGGCCGCCGGTATCGCCGCCGCCAATGACACCGAATTCGGTTTGGCCGCCTACATTTACACCCGCGACCTGGACCGCGCGCTGCGGGTGTCCGAGGCGCTGGAATCGGGCATGGTGGGCGTGAACCGGGGCGTCATCTCCGATGTGGCCGCGCCGTTCGGCGGCGTGAAGCAGTCCGGGCTGGGCCGGGAGGCCGGGGTCGAAGGCATCGAGGAGTACCTGGAGACCAAATACATCGCCCTGCCCTAGCGGAATCCGGCCCCGGCCGTCCGGACTAGCCGACGGCAACCGTCATCTTGCCGCCGGCGGTCCCGGACTCCATCACCTCGTGCGCCCGCACGATCTCGTCGAAGGTGAAGGTGCGCACCGGTTTCGCGTGGTACACACCGGCTTCGGCCTTGGCGACGAGGTCCGCGAGCGGGACCGCCGAGAGCGGGAATCCGGGCGTCCCGAAGACGAAGCTGCCGAAGAAGGACAGCTGGACTCCGCTGGGCAGGTCGGCGATCGGGTCGAACTCGGGTACGGGGGCCAGGCCGCCGAGGAATCCGGCCTGGCAGACGCGCCCGCGCGGTCGCACGGTCGCGACCGAATCACGCAGGACGGAGTTGCCGACCAGATCCAGCAGGGCGTCGACGACGAATCCGGCCGCGTGCACGCGCTCCGACAGGTTGCCGTCCTCGGTGAGAACCACTGCCGCACCGATCTTTTCGAGCATCGCCGCATTCGCCTGCGATCGGGTGGTGGCGATGACCGTGGCCCCGAGGTCGGCGGCGATGTTCACCGCCGCCTGTCCCAGCGACGAGGTCGCGCCGCGCACCAGCACCGTCTCGCCGTCCGTGACGGCGAGATTGTCGTGCAGGGTGGTCCACGCGGTGGCGTAGACCTCCGGGACGGCGGCGAGATCGGTCCAGGCCAAAGCGGTGTCGACCGCGACGACATTGTCCGCGGGCACGGTGACCAGCTCGGCGTAGGAGCCATTGCGGGTGCGGCCCATGCCGCCCATGATCGCCACGACCGGGGTCCCAGGAGCCAGCTTGCCCGAATGGTCGGCGGCGACGACGCCCGCGGCTTCGATACCGGTCACCTGGGCGACATCGCCCCACTGCCCCGACCGCATGTAGGTTTCCGCGTGGTTGAGCCCGAAAGCCTTGACCTCGACCAGGATTTCACCTGCGGCCGGTACCGGATCGGGCAGTTCGGTCACGGTGAGCACCTCGGGCGCACCGTAGTGGGAGATGGTGATCGCCTTCATGACATTCCTTCATTCTTGAGTGAGTGTTCAAATATTGGCGGTAAAGAGGGGCCGTCCACAAGGACGACCCTGCAACGGTTTTCGCCGCGCCTAACCGGGCGACAGCCCGGCGAAGGCATTGTCGACAATCGCGCGCAACACCGGCTCGTCGGGATTCGCCTTGCCGACCACCATCAGCCCCTGCGAGGTGGCCACCAAACCCTTCGCAACAGCGACGGGATCGACGTTCGATCGGACCTCCTTGCGACGCACGGCATTCCGCAATGCGTCCCGCATCCGATCCTCCAGCCGCGCCAGATGCCCGCGCACCACCGCAGCAGCCGCGTCATCGGTGGCGGCGTTCTCGATGGCGGTGTTCACCAGCAGGCATCCCATCCGCCCCTCAGGTGAGAGCAGATCGGCCACCAAGCCGTCGAAGTAGCCGCGCACTTGCGCCAGCGACGCGTTCGGATCATCGAGTTCGCCCAATTTCTGGGGCACGATCAGGTCCGAGTAGCGCCGCAGCGAGGCCAGGAACAGCGCGTGCTTGCCGCCCGGGAAGGCACTGTACAGGCTGCCAGGTTTCACGCCGGTCGCCTTGACCAGGTCCTCCACCGAGGTGGCCCGATACCCGCGCTCCCAGAAGCGCCGCATGGCGGCATCCACCACGTCATCGGGTTCGAATTCACGAGTGCGGGCCATACGTGCACGGTACTTGAATGGTTGTTCAAGAATCAAGGGTGAAGCTGTGACCGAACCCGTGACCCGGCGGACGCGGATACTCCACATCGCCTGCGCGAACTCCTACTCCCCAGTAGCATTCGAACGTAAGCCCTACGGGGCGAACGACTTTCGATCGCACGGGATGGTCCCCATGACAGCACCGGCCACAGGAAGCACCGAACTCCACCCGCCGCGGTGGCAACCCGCACCCATGCGCTGGCACAACACGCCGGTCACCTGGGGGCAGTCCTGGCGGCTGGCGCTGGGACTGCCCGGGCGGATCCGGGAGCGCACCATCATGCAGTACCTGGCGGCCGAGCTGCCGGGTCAGGACGATGTGCTGATCGCCCGCCTGCCGATGGCGAAGTACGTCGTCGTGCGCAGTCCGGAACTGGTCCGGCACGTACTGATCGCCAATCACGAGAACTATGTGCGCGGCGCCGAATTCGACATGCTCGCCGTGGTTTTCGGCCAGGGCCTGGTGACCCAGCACGACGATCGCCTCTACTACCGCAACAAGCGCCTGGTGCAGCCGATCTTCGCGCGCAGCGCCATCGACCAGTTCGATGTGCCCATGGTCGAGGCGGCCCAGGAGACGGCCCGGCGGCTGCGGGCGGCCGGGGCGCCGGTCGACGTGGGCGTGGAGATGACCCGCCTCATGCTGGATATCGTGGCGCGCACCATGTTCGGCACCGATCTGGACGGGCCCATCTCCAAGATCAAGCTCAAGCGGCTGCTCAAGTTCTTCGGCGTGGGCGTGGTCACCAATGTCAGCCGGACGCTGCGGCCGCTGTCCATGTGGCTGGTGCGCCGCACCGAGAAGCCCGAGAAGCAGGCGGGCTCACGGATTCCGATCCGGGCCATCCGCGCCGCCTCCTGGATGGTGGCCCCGCACATCATGTTCGAGCTGCGCGGCATCGAGAAAGCCGTGGCGGGAATCATTTCCGATCATCGCGAGGGCCGCATCACCCGCAAGGACAATCTGCTCGGCCTGCTCATGGCGGCCACCGATCCCGAGACCGGGCACCGCTACACCGATCTCGAAATCCGGGACGAGCTCATGACATTCATCGGCGCGGGCATGGAGACCTCGGCCACCGCGCTGACCTGGGTGTGGAAGCTGCTCGCCGACCATCCCGAGGCCCGGCAGCGCCTCCACGAGGAGCTCGACACCGTGCTCGGCGGGCGCGCCCCCACCGCCGCCGATGTGGACAAGCTGGTGTGGACCAAGGCCGTCTTCCTGGAGACGATGCGGCTGTACCCGCCGATCATGGCCTTCAGCAAGGTGGCGCTGGGCGAGGACGTGCTGGCGGGCTATCGCATCGAACCCGGCACCACCATCATGATCAGCATGCACGGGGTGCACGGCAATCCGCGGGTCTGGGATCGGGCGGGCGAGTTCGATCCGACGCGCTATCTGCCGGAGAACATGACCCGGCCGCATCGGGAGGCGTCGCTGGCGTTCGGGGCGGGCAAGCGGATCTGCATCGCGCAGAACTTCGCGACCATGGAGGTGGTGCTGTCCATCGCCACCATCGCCCAGCAGCTGGATCTGCGGATCGCCACCAGCGAGCCCATCCGGCCGCAGCTTTCGTTCATCGGCGCGCCGGACAAACCGCTGCTCATGCAAGCAGCGACACGGGACTGATCAGCGGGGGGGGGGCAGCGCCTCCGGTCGCCCGGTAGGCGGCCGGGGTCATACCCAGCTCGATGCGGAAGGCGCGGTAGAACTGCCGTTCGGTGGCGAAGCCGGAGTTGTGGGCGACGGCGGTGACGGGGAGATCCGGTCGGGCGGTGAGCAATCCGCAGGAGTATTCGATCCGCATCCGGCGTAGCAGGGTCGCCGGGCCCTCATCGAATTGTTCGAGGACGCGGTACAGGGTCCGGCGTGACACCCCGCAACCGGCCGCGATGCCGTCGACCGTGAGGCGCGGATCGCGGCAGTGCCGTCGCATGAATTCCATGACCTGTCTGCGGCTCAGCGTCTCCGCCGGCTCTCCCCGGACCGTCCGCCCGATGGTCAGGGAGATGGCCGAGGCCAGCAGGTCCACCGCCGAACCGGCCAGGACGGCGGCCTGTTCGGGTGCGGTGTTCTGCAAATCGGTCAGCTCGCGGAGGAAGCCGGTGACCACGCCGGCCGGACTGCGCTGCGCCACGGCGGTCGCGGTCGGGATCTCGCGCGGGGTGATCCCGGCCCGCTGCCGCAACCGGCTCAGCGGCACCTGCACCGCCGCCATCTCCCAATCCCCCTCGAACTCCCAGTGATACGGCCGTGTGCTGTCGTAGAAGACCATCTCTCCCGGCGCGACCTCGGCGACCCGGCCGTCCTGGTGCAGCCGGCCGCGTCCGGTGAGCTGAATGCTGGTGTGCAGGAACTCATCATCGGTGCGGGCGATCAGGGTCCGGGTGCGGTCCACCCGCTGCCGGGTGGCCCCCAGTTGCGACAACTCCACATCGCCGTAGGTTCCGTGCACGATCCAGCCGGTGAACTGCCCCGAAGTTCGCGGCGAAACCGCAAGCGGCACATAGGCCTCGCTGAGCCCCGCCTCCCACTGCTCGAACACCCGGCCCGAGTACTCCCCGTCCCCGCCCCGGACCTCGATCCGCCGAACCCCGGACAACCCGACCACTCCGAACTCACCCGACACCAAGATCAGTACCCACCCAGTCTTTCACGTCCCACATAGGCAGGTATGAAGCGAGCCAACGCCTTCGACGGCATCGGCACCCGCACGCGGCGCCGACCGCCGGCCGTCATCGACCCGATCGAACGCGATCGGATCGAGCTGTCACGCGGCAGTGGTCTTCTCGGCCGCGGCGGTCCGGCTGGCGGATCGGGCCAGTGCGGCCCAGTGCCGGGCCTGCTGGGAGGCCAGTTCGGCGACCAGGGCGGCGCAGTACGGCGGGAGATCATCGGCCAGGTCCGCCCAGGCCACGGGGTCCGCGGGCAGCTCGTCGAACAGGCGTAGTAGTTGCCTGCCGGATTCGGTGCGGGTCAGCGCCGGGTCCGAGCGCAGATTCCACAGTGCGCGAGCGGGATACGACAGGTCCTTCGCGGCAGCCCCAGGACCGGCCTGGGGACGCTCGTCGCGGATTCGCTCGGGGTGACACTGGCGCGGCTGTGGCGCGGGAGCCGCGAGTGCGCGCCGGGCGAGGTGGCGGCCGGGGCGCGCCGCCGACCGCTTCCGGACGGCGGCGATGGTCCGCTCCGGCAGGCCGATCACCTCGGCCAGCTTGTGGTCGGACCAGTCGGGATAGAACGAGAGCGCCTGTTCGGCCGCGGCTTTGCGGTCGGCCGCGGACAGGGGCAGGCCGTGCCTGCTGTTCAGCCGGACCGCGAGCAGCAGGGCCTGCCCGTCGTCACCGTCGAAATAGACCGCGTCGATCCACTGGGACCCGCTGCAGATTGCCGCGCGCACGCGATGGGCGCCGTCGATGACCGTCATGCGCGATCGGTGCACGACGATCGGCGGCAGGGCCGCGGCGACCTCCGACAGCGCCGTGACATGCCGGGAATTCTCGCCGGATTGCCGGATCGTGGTGTCGATGTGCAAGCGGTCCAGCGGAATTCGCACGATATCCGTGGGATTGGGCTCCAGCAGCGGGAAATTCACGTCCAGGCGCGGCCGTGCGTAGTTCTCCCCCACTCGGATCGCCCGGGTGACGATCCACTGCCAGATGCGGCCGCGCGGGTGCACCCACCACGCGTATGTCGGTCCGAGCACTGCGCCGCCTCCCAACGCCGAGCAGCCCCGATTCCCGGAGCACTCCGCGAGCGTTCCCGGGCAGGGCTTTCCTACGACGCGACAAGCGGCATCACACGGATCACCGGCAAGATTCCCGCTCACGCGGGTGCGTGTACGCGGCAGTGTATCGACGCGCACACAGTGTGATCAATTGAGCAAATCGTGTGCCTGCCTGCGTATTTACTGGCGAAACACGCTGACCTGGAGCGGCAGTCCCGGACCGATTCGGACGGTGTTAGATACACAACAAACATTGCCGCTGGTCTGTTTGCTGGCGGTCGGGTGACCTAGTCCACGTCCGGCATATCCGGATCCCGGACGGTGACCAGGGCGGCCGTCGTGTGCTGGTCCAGTGCCATGAGCACGGCCCGGGCTCGCACCGATTTCCAGCCCCCGTCGAGCGTCCGGAGCCGCAGCCGCCCGGCGGTGCGGGAGTGAGCGAGGTTGCGGCTCATGGTCTTCGCCGTCTCGATATCGTCCGGGTGGATCGCCGGCTCCGGTTCGCCCGCCAGCGACTGCCAGGCGATGCCCGGCATGGGCGGACCCATCCAGCGCAGCAGCCGCAGGGTGCGCAGGTCGACAATGGCCCGGAAATCGCCCTCCGCGGCGGCCGCATCGAGCACCCGGTGCTCGAGGATCACCGGCGGCGGCGCGGCGCTGACGTCGGTGGCATCACCGATGTCATGCGTGACGCCACGCATGAACACCTCGGAATTCCCGGCGGCATCGGTCTCTTCGATGATCCGGCACGAGAAGTGCGCCGCCCGCAAGGCGCCGTCGTCGCGGCGGACCGTCCACACCGCCTGATGCTCGGTGCCCGGCGCCGACCGGACCACCTTGGCCAGGGCGTCGGATTCGTCGCTATTGGTGATGACGCGGGCGAACACGCCCGCGATGGCGTGCTCGCGCGCCCGATTCTCCGGCGCGACACCGTAGAGATCCAGCAGATCGTCCGAGCGCGTGGACTTCGAGGTGGACAGGTTGAAGTACCACGCCCCCACCGGATCTCGCGGCGGCACCGTCTCCTCCGCCGGACCCGACCACACCAGCACGGCGTGCATGCGCTCCGGGGTGATCAGCAGCGGCGCGGTGAGAGTCCGCCGGCGGCCGCCGTCGCTCATGACCTCCACCGGCGCCAGTGCCTCCGCGGTCGCCGCCACCGCCCCGCGGATCGTCGCCAGCGTCTCACGCTGCCGGAAGATCTGCGTCAGCGGCACGAACTTCCTTGGCGCACTGCCCAGTCCGATGACGGTCGGCTCCCCGCCGCCGAACGTCTCTATCAGCAGCCATCGTGTACCTGGCATCGTGTCTTCCCCTTTTATCCCCTGACCACGAGCCGAATCAGCTTCTCGTACTGCCCGCCCGCCACCCTGGCGGCGACTTCGGCAAGGATCGCGTCGGGTCCTATCAGTACACGACTCTTCCCCCGCGCGACACCACGCAGAATCACCTGCGCCGCAATACCGGGATCGGTGCGGGCCACATACCGGTCGAACCGCTGCGCCGCCCGCTCCGCATCCACCCCCGCCGCCGCCAACGCCGACCAGGCGATCCCGGTCTTCACCCCACCCGGAAACACGCAGCTGACAGCAACATTCGGCTGTCCGCGCAATTCCGACCGCAGCGACTCGGTGAAGCCGCGAATCGCGAACTTGGCCGCCGTGTAGGGCGCGGCCCCGCCGAGCCCGATCAACCCGTACGCCGACGAGAGATTCGCGATCCGTCCCTCGGGCGACTTCACCACATACGGCAGGAAGGCTCTCGTACTCACCACGGTCGCACCGAAATTCGCCCGCATCACCGCCTCGAAGTCGCCCGGCTCGGACTCCGCCACCCCGCCATAGAAAAGCTTCCCCGCATTGTTGATCAACACATCCACACCCCCGAGCCGCCCCACCACCTCGGCCGCAACCTCCCCCATCCGCTCCGGATCAGCGACATCGGCCACCAGCCCCACCACCTCCCCATCCCCACCCCTGACCATCCCTGCCGTCTCCCCCAGCGCCCCTTCATTCGTATCCAACAGCACCACCGACGCCCCCTCCCGCCCCAGCCGCACCGCCAGCTCCCGCCCGATCCCGGCCCCCGCCCCGGTAACCACAGCAACCCGACCCGCATAGAAACTACGATCCATACCCGTGAGTCTGCACAGACCGCTGGCATCCCGCGAGACATGTTCCGCGCCAACCCATCCGATCGCCCAGGGTCGCAACCTTCTCCGTTCGACCCAATCAGTAACGACGACCGATTCCGGCCGCGCCGTCGACGAACTGATCCACGACATACTCACCCCGGTGATCGCATCCTCACGCTGACATCGAGCGATCCGCGCCCACAACAAGGCCGTTGTATCAACAATTGAGAGGATCTCCGACGAATACCAGAGCAACCATGTAGATTGAATCTATGTAGATGTCATCTACATAGATTACAACTACCTAGGAGTGGTGGTGACGACGGGATTCGTCGGACGGAGAGTCGAGCTGGGACTTCTGCAGACTCGCGTGCAGCGAGTCACGGAGACCCGCATGGGCGTCGCCGTTGCCATCAGAGGGCGGCGGCAGGTCGGAAAATCACGGCTTGTCCAGGAGTTCTGCGATGCGGCCCAGGTGCCGTATATGTACTTCACCGCCACCAAGGGCATGCCCGTATCCGAATCGCTCGCGATGTTTCTGGCAGAGATGAAGGGCTCAGGGATCGCCCCTGATCCCGAGACCCTCCCCGAGAGCATCAGCGGGTGGCCCGACGCTTTCCGAGTGTTGGCGACCGCGCTGGGCGACACACCGACCATTGTTGTGATCGACGAATTGCCTTGGCTGGCAGAACAAGACGACGTCTTCGACGGCGCGCTGCAAACAGCGTGGAACAGACTGCTGCAGCAACGCCCGGTTCTGCTGCTTCTGCTGGGCAGCGACATTCACATGATGGAAAGGCTCACCGCCTACGACCGACCCTTCTACGGGCGAGCCGACAACCTCGTCCTCGATCCGCTCAACCCCGCCGAAGTCGGTCGCGCTCTCGGACTCGACGCGGCCGAAAGCATCGACGCGCATCTGATCACCGGCGGGCTGCCGGGCATCTTGCGCAGTTGGCCGCCCGGGCTGCCGCCACTCGAGTTCGTGCGACGCGAATGCAGCGACCCTGCCGCGCCGCTGTTCGGAGTGCCCGAGTCCACCCTCCTCGCCGAGTTTCCCGTTCCGGACCAGGCGCGGCGTGTTCTCGAAGCGATCGGCAGCGGAGAACGCACCCACGCCACCATCGCCGCTACGGCGGGCAGCCGCAGCGGCGCATTACCATCCGGAACGTTATCGCCTCTGCTACACCGCCTTTCGACGGATAAGCAAGTGTTGGCCGTGGACCAGCCACTGTCGGTCAAACCGGGAAAGCCGGCCCTCTACCGGGTTGCCGACAGCAACCTGCGGCTCTACCTCGCTACCCTGCGCTCGGTTCAAGACCTGGTTCGACGCGGGCGAAGCAACGCCGCCTACGAGCTGTTCGCACGGCGCTGGACCTCTTGGCGCGGAAAAGCTGTCGAACCCCTCGTGCGAGATGCGCTCGAACTCAGTGCGCTCGCGGGAGGACTGCAGTGGAAGGATGTCACCACTGTCGGCGGCTGGTGGAACCGCGCATTCAACCCCGAGATCGACATCGTCGGCGCCGACCGCTCCCCCATCGCCAATCGAGTGATCTTCACCGGATCGATCAAGTGGCTCGGCACCCCGTTCGACCACCACGACCTCGCCGAACTCACCCGCGGAATCGCCAGCATTCCAGGCTTCGAGCCGCACGAAACAGCGTTGGTCGTCGTATCCCTGGCCGGTATCGAGCAAACTCTCACCGACACCGTCGATCTGGTATGGAACGCCGCCGACGTGCTCTCGGCATGGAGTTGAGGTAGCCGAAGAGCCGGCTGCCGCTACACCTCGGCGTAGACGGTGTTCAGGTCATCTCGGGGCCGACACCACCGAGCGGCCATGACAGCGGCCCGGGCTCGGCATGCAGTTGGACCCAGAGCATGAGCAGGGCGAACTGTAATGCGTCCATCGAATCGACGCCTGACGCGACATTCTCGCTCGGCGTCTCGTCGATTCCGCCTTTCAAGCGCTTCGCGTACCAGTCCAATACAACCTTCTTGCACTGGACCATCTTTGATGAATCGTCGATGAACCGAGCGCGATTAAATCAGATACTGCGCAATCCAACGTTCGGCCCAGCGAACGTCGCCCGGTTGGTCGTATGGCTCAGAGGTACGCTGAATTTGCGACAGGTTTGTTGGCGGATTTCTGGGCACGATCCGCGTACTCGCACCGGTGGCGGGGCAGTGCCCGACCGCGTACTTGCCAGCATGAGCATGGCTGGGAAATTCGCGCGCCGACGATAACGCCAACTCTCGACTGTCTGGCCTGGCTAAATCAACTAGTGTGGGCTACCCGCTGGCAGGCGGGGGTTGGAATGCAAGCAAGTACACCGATTGCCAGTCGGGTGGTCACGGGACGGCGCAATGGATGACAAGTCAGCGCGTGGCGTGGACGCCACCTGGGGGCCGGCGGAGACGTTCGGACGCTATCGGCTGCTCTCGCTGCTGGGTCAGGGCGGCATGGGCCAGGTGTGGCGGGCGCATGATTCGCTGACCAACCGGGTGGTGGCGCTCAAGGTGTTGCCCGAGCGCTTCGCCGATGACGAGCGGCTGCGCGAGCGCTTCCGCCGGGAGTGCCGGGCGGTGGCACAGTTGACCGAGCCGCATGTGATCCCCATCCACGACTTCGGCGACATCGACGGTCGGCTCTATCTGAATATGCGGTTGATCGAGGGCACCGATCTGCGCAAGGTGATCACGCGAGAAGGGGCCTTGTCGCCGCAGCGGGCAGTGGCGATCATCACGCAGGTGGCCGGCGCGCTGCAGGCGGCCCACGACGTCGGTGTGGTCCACCGCGATGTCAAACCCACCAACATCCTGCTAGGGGCGGATGAGTTCGCCTCCCTGATCGACTTCGGGATCGCCCACGCCGCGGACGACCGTACGCTGACCGCGATCGGCGAGACCATCGGCACCGTCGCCTACATGGCGCCGGAGGAGATCAGCGCGGAGGTCAAGGCCGATGCCCGGGTGGACGTGTACGCGTTGACGTGCGTTCTGTACGAGTGCCTGACCGGCCAGCCGCCGTTTGCGAGCGAATTGGGGATGCAGGGTGTGATAGCCCATCACCTGCACACCCCACCCCCGCGTCCCAGCACCACTACACCCGATGTACCAACTGCGTTCGATGCGGTCATCGCCAAGGGAATGGCCAAAAATCCCGACGATCGTTACCAGACCGTGCGCGAGCTGGCCGCAGCGGCCCGCGCCGCGGTGGGCGATTCCGCGGTCAGAACCACCGGGGGCGTGGCCGCGCGCCATGGGCGGCGAATCAGATTGTCGCCCAAGACCGCCGGGCTGCTCGCGGCCGCGGTCGCGGTTGCGGTGGTGGCCGCCGTAGCTGTCGTCATCAGTGTCCAACGAGAATCAGGCGGCGGTGGCAACTCGCCGACATCTATCGCCCCGGCCTACTCACCACAGACTCCACTGCCGTTCACCGGCGTCAGCCTGCCCACCGGTGTGGCGGTCGACGCGGCCGGCAACGTATACGTCACTGACATGGGTAACGATCGGGTGGTGAAATTGGCGGCGGACGCGTCGACGCCGAGCCCGTTGCCGTTCACCGGCCTGAAGAATCCCCAGGGTGTGGCGGTCGACACGGCGGGCAACATATACGTCACCGACACGAGTAACAATCGGGTGGTGAGGCTGGCGGCGGGCGCGTCAGCACCGACCACGCTGCCGTTCACCGGGCTCAAAGATCCCCGGGGTGTGGCAGTCGACACGGCGGGAGACGTGTACGTCGCCGATCGGGCCAACGATCGGGTGGTGAGCTTGGCGGCGGGCGCGTCGGCACCGACGACGCTACCGTTCACGGGGCTCCAAGATCCCCATGGTGTGGCGGTCGATACGGCGGGCAACGTATACGTCACCGAATTGGGTACCGAGCGGGTGATGAGGTTGGCGGCGGGCGCGTCAGCACCGACCACGCTGCCGTTCACCGGGCTCAAAGATCCCCGGGGTGTGGCGGTCGACAGGGCGGGAGACGTGTATGTCGTCGACTTTGGTAACGAATCGGTGGCGAGGTTGGCGGCGGGCGCGTCGACGCCGACCCGGTTGCCGTTCACCGGGCTCAAGGATCCCCAGGGTATGGCGGTCGACACGGCGGACAACGTATACGTCACCGACCTGGGCCCCAATGCGGTGGTGAAACTCCCGGTCGGCTGAACCCTCATTCCGCGTACTTGGGTTCCAGCTAGTTCTGGTACGCACGGTGTTGATGATGAAAAGCGTTCTCGCGGTTTGTAACTGACAGCTGGCCACAGCCGGTATAGCTACCTGTGGTTCATACGTTGATGATGATTGCAGACCGTAGGTGTCAGAACTCCTGCTGCGTACTCCGCGCCGCCGCCCTGCGCCGCAATGCCTCCTGGCATAAACGTTTCGGCAGATACGCCGTCCTGTTCCCTTTCTCTGGTGCCATATCCCTTGGACGACAATAATTCTCGCGCACGATGCAAACGGTCGACATGCCCGATGGTCATCGTGCGATCCCACCTGGCCTTGGTCGGACACGGAAACTCCTCGATAACGACCAGCCCGTCCCCCACCACTGCCTACAAAATCGCGGCCGTCGTGATCCTCGGGAACGGTGGGGAGCATGGGAGCGGCTACCGACTTCACCGTGACGCGTTGGCCGGCAACTTCATAACCCAGTTCTTGGTGCTATCTGTGATGAATACGTTCCCGGCCACGTCGGTCGTGACGCCAGCCGGCGTACCAAGACCGGTGAGAGGCAGCACGGCCTGGGCGTCGGACCCCGCGGCTAGCTTCAGTACCCGCTGGTTCATCCAGTCGGTAACGAACACGTTGCCTTGGGCATCCACCGACAGGCCGACCGGGAAGTTGATGCCAGAAAAGGGCACCGTCGTTTGGGATGGCGACCCGACGGGCAATGTCAACACCCTGTTGTTATTGGAGTCTGCTACAAAAACGTCACCCGCAACGCTCACGCCAACGCCGTGGGGGTAATTGAGCCCCGAGAAGGGCAGCACGTTTGGAGTCGCGGACCCAGCGGGCAACTCCAACACTCGGTTATTTTCGTCGGTGACGAACAGGTCCCCGTGGGCGTTCACGGCCAACTCGATCGGGACATAGAGTCCGGTGATCGGCAGAACTACCTGCTTGTCGGACCCTGCGGGCATCTCGACTACCCGCTGGCCATTTAGGTCGGCAACAAACACGTCCCCGCGGGTGTTCACTGCCAAGCCGACGGGGTTACCTAGGCCGGTGAAGGGCAGCACGACCTGGGTCTGCGATCCCGCATTCAGCTTCAGCACGCGGTTGTTTCCGCTGTCGGTGACAAAAAGGTCGCCGGCGCTGTCCACGGCCACACCGTGGGGTCCGTTGAGCCCGGTGAACGGCAGTATTGTCATTACCTGGGTCGGGGTCGGCGTCGAGGGGGTGACGCTCGGTGAAGTTCTGTGCACTTTGTATGCGACCACCACGGCAGCGGCCGCTGTCAGTGCCGAGAGGATTACCGCCGTCCACAGGGTCGAGGTTCGGCGCCACCGAGGAGGCTGAGCCTTGTCGATCGGGGCGTGTTGGATTGGTGAGGGAGTGGGAGCAAACCATGCGGGGGACGGTCCGCCGAGGCCGGTGGTCGGTGGCCGGGGTGGGCGCTGCGTCTTCTCGACGATGGTGCTGGCCTGGTTGCCTTCGAGGATGGTGGCTGCCATGTGCCGGTCGGTGTCCGTCAGTGCGTCGTTTGCGGCGCGGGCCAGATCTCCGGCGCTGGGATAGCGGGCGGCCGGATCTTTCGCCATGCCGCAGGCGATGACGGAGTCGAATGCCGTGGGGGTTCCCACGTGGACCTCGCTCGGGCGGGGGATCGGGTCGAACAGGTGGGCGGTGATGACGACCTGGACGCTGTCGCCGGGGTAGGGGCGGGTAGCGGTCAGGCATTCGTGGAGTACGCAGGCGAGGGAGTAGATGTCGGCGCGGTAGGTGATTTCGCCTTCCCTGAACCGTTCGGGAGCCATGTAGGCACAGGTTCCGACAGCGGTGGCCGCGCTGGTCAGTCCGGTGCTGGTGGTGGAGTGAGCGATGCCGAAGTCGACGAGATAGGCGAAGTCGTGGGCGGCGATGAGGATGTTGGCGGGTTTGATATCGCGGTGGATCAGTCCCTCGGCGTGGGCGGCGTCCAGGGCGGCGGCGATTTGGCTGATGATGGCCACCGCGCGGGCCGGGGCCATCGGGCCGTGCCGGGTCAGCAGACTACCGAGGTCGCCACCTTCGACGAGCCGCATGTCGATGTACAGAAGCCCATCGATTTCGCCGTAGTCGTGGATCGGGACGATGTGGGGTTCGCGCAGGCGTGCGGCGGTCTGCGATTCACGGCGGAACCGTTCGCGGTAGCGGGTGTCGGTGGCCAGATGTTCGGGCAGCAGTTTGAGGGCCACGATGCGGTCCTTGGTGGTGTCGTAGGCCTCGTAGACTTCGCCCATGCCGCCGCGGCCGAGCAGTCTTCTCAGCTGGTAGTGCCCGAAGATGGTGCCTACCCGCGAGTCCGGCGCTGGCTGGCTCACCCGCATGCCCCTCTCGGAAGGTTGCACGGACCTCACCGATTTCCTGCGATACCCGACCCTAAACCGCCACCGTTGCTCCGTCGACAGGGCCAGCTCGAATCGTTGGCGGACGCGTCTTGCCGTTCCCGGTAAACCTGGGTGGAAGCGCCGGCAGCGGCTACCGGTCAATGGTTGTTCGAAGAAACAAGTTCTGGCAATGCCCGCGGGTGCCCGGGGCGGTGACGAAGGAGTTGCCAGCAGCGCCTGTTCGTCCAGCACCGCGTCGAAGCTCTTGCGCGGCACCCCAGGATGTGGGTGCCGATTGCGCCCGATTCAGATCTTGATGTCGGCCAACTTGGCGAAATGGGTCAGGGTGTCTGTGCTGCGCCGGGCCCGGGCGAGGACTCGGATGGTCTCGTGGACCAGAGGATGGTTGCGGGTCAGTTCTGGGGCGATGCTGCGTGCTTGTTCGATCTGACGTGACAACGGCAGCACGGATCGGTAGAAAACCTTGGGGTGCAGCGGTTTTGGTCGACAGCTGATCTACCAGGAGGCTTCGACATTCACTGAATCGAAGGCCCTCCTATCGCTACGACGGGTGATCAGTCCCCTGATCTCCGCTTCCCGCTTGCGGTTTGGCCGAAGAAGAAGCCCAGGATGAGGCGCAACATGTTGATGATGAAGATCTATCTCGGCGTTTACATTGAATAGCTGACGCCAGCTGCCATCTCCACCTGCGGTTTTCGCGCTGAAATTTGCTACCTAAAGCGAGGCAGAGGCAGCACTGCTGCGCACGCCTTGCGTATCTGTGAGTGATCTTGCGGCAATGTTGAGTCCTACCCCGGCGCTCAGTCCGAGGTCGTCACGCGTCAGGCGTCCACTGAACCGTCGACCCGGGGCAACCTCATTTCGGTACGGGTGCGCCGTTCCGCGAGGACAACGTTCGCCTTTTCGATGAGTTCGGCACGTTCCTGGCCCCGACGACACCGGGCAAGATCAGGATGCGAGCGGACGTGCTCGGCGTTTCTGGACACTTTCAGGACAATCAGCTGATCCAGGTACGAATTCGGCCCCTGACCGGTGAATTCTCACACTGGTCAGGGGCCGTTTCGGCTCCCCCATCTGGACTCGAACCAGAAACCTGCCGATTAACAGTCGGCTGCTCTGCCAATTGAGCTATAGGGGATTGTTTCCCTGGCTGACCCTCTCGGACCGGCCGGGGAAAACTTTAGCGTATCGGTTGTACAGTTCCCAAATCGCGGCTCTACCTGCGGGGATGTGGGTGGGGTGCCGGATCGACAGGTGGGGGTGGGGTCGGGCAGGATATGGGGGCAGGCTGGTCTATGGGAGGAGCTTCTCGGGATGCTGCGGTTGATCATCGGTGTTGCGGCCGGGTATGTGCTGGGCGCTAAGGCCGGGCGGGCTCGGTATGAGCAGATCAGTAAGACGACCCGCGCGATCAGCGAGAGCCCTGTCACGCGGAAGGTCGTGATGATGGGGCGGCAGAAGCTCGCGGACAAGCTGAGCACCCAGCCGAAGCTGGAACCGATGGTGCCGCTGGACGAGCGCACCACCATTCTCGTGCCGCAGGATCAACTGCGGCGCTGAGGGATTGGGGCGTTGCCCCACCCAGCTGAGATTCGAACCGGGAGCCTGCCGACCCAGAGTCGGCAGGCTTGTCAGCGCACCCTGAAGGGCACCGGCGGCGGGCTTCGCCGCCTGCCAGCGGGGGTCAGCTGCCTACGGCGAAGTCGCCCGAGTTGCCCATGGCCTGGGTCAGCAGGCTCTTCCGGTACTGCTCCAGGGCGACCAGGTCGCCGAACAGGGCCATGTAGCCGTCGGGCTGTTCGGTCGAGGAGATGCGCTGGAGTTTGGACTTCAGTTCGGCGATCTGACGGCCGACCCAGGACTCCTGCGTGCGGGCCAGGACGCCGGTGACGAAGCGGGGGATGTCCTCGGCGGACTTCACCGGGAGGGGCTCGGCGGCCAGTTCGGAGACCAGCGCCCGCAGGGTGAGGTCTTCGGTGTTGTCGGCGACCGTGGCGACCCATTCCGCGCCGGCCAGACCGCTGGCGGTGCCACCGGCCTCGGCGATGGCGGCGCGGACCGCGATGTAGGCGGGCTGCGTGAAGGCTTCCGGCTCCAGGGCATCGAAGACGGGGCCCGCGAAGGCGGGGTATTGCAGTGCGGCGGCCAGGGTTTGACGCTGCGGGAGCAAAGTCGGGTCGTGGGGGTTGGGGCGGGCGGCGGGGTGCTCGGTGACCTCTTGGCGCGCTTGGCGTTCGGGGATGCCGGGTTTGGCGCCGGTGCGGGCGCCCTTGCGGGCTTCATCGCCGACGCGGCGTACGACCTGCTGGATGTCGTCCCAGCCGACCCAGCCGGCCAGTTTGGTGGCGTACGCCTTGCGGAGGGCGAAGTCCTTGATCTGGGAGACGACGGGGACGGCGCGACGCAGCGCCTCGACCTGCCCCTCGGGGGAATCCAGATTGTGTTCGGCGAGCAGGCCGCGGATGACGAACTCGTACAACGGGACTCGGCGGGCGACCAGGTCACGGACCGCGCCGTCGCCATTGCGCTGGCGGAGTTCGCAGGGGTCGAGGCCGTCTGGGGCCACGGCGATGTAGGTCTGGCCGGCCAGTTTCTGGTCGCCGGAGAAGGCCTTCAGGGCGGCGGCCTGGCCCGCCTCGTCGCCGTCGAAGGTGTAGATGATCTCGCCGCGCCAGAAATTGTCGTCCATGAGCAGGCGGCGCAGGATGGCGAGGTGCTCGTCGCCGAAGGCGGTGCCGCAGGAGGCGACAGCGGTCTTGACGCCCGCCATATGCATGGCCATGACGTCGGTGTAGCCCTCGACGACGACGGCCTGGTGACCCTTGGCGATCTCGCGCTTGGCATGGTCGAGGCCGAACAGCACCTGAGACTTCTTGTACAGCAACGTTTCCGAGGTGTTGATGTACTTGGCGGTCATGGTGTCGTCGTCGTACAGCCGGCGGGCGCCGAAGCCGATGACCTCACCGCCGAGATTGCGGATGGGCCACAGCAGGCGGCGGTTGAAACGGTCCATGGGCCCGCGCTGGCCCTGCTTGGACAGACCCGCTGCCTCCAGCTCCTTGAAGTCGAAACCCTTGCGCAGCAGGTGTTTCGTGAGCGTGTCCCAGCCGCCGGGGGCGTAGCCGCAGCCGAACTGGCGGGCGGCGTTGTGGTCGAAGTTGCGGTCGGTGAGGTACTTGCGCGCCGCTTCCGCGCCGGGCTCGCCGAGCTGGGAAACGTAGAACTCGTGCGCGGCGGCATTGGCGGCGACCAGGCGGGAGCGGGTGCCGCGGTCGCGCTGCACCGAGGTGCCGCCACCCTCGTAGTTGATCTTGTAGCCGATGCGGTCGGCCAGCTGCTCGACCGCCTCGACGAAACCGACGTGCTCGATCTTCTGCAGGAAGGCGAAAGCGTCGCCGCCCTCACCGCAGCCGAAGCAGTGGAAGACGCCGTGATTGGGGCGCACGTGGAAGGACGGGGACTTCTCGTCGTGGAAGGGGCACAGGCCCTTCATGGAGTCGGCGCCGGCGCGCTTGAGAGTGACGTACTCACCCACGACATCCTCGATCCGGACACGTTCACGAATCGCCGCGATATCGCGGTCCGGAAGTCGGCCTGCCACGGAGCGAGTCTAGCGCTCCCCCGCCTCCGCGCGATTCGGCGCACAGCACAGAACAGCAGCCCTCCCCGACCCGTTCCCGTCGTGGATCGTCGGGAACGTGACGACTGATCTCGTTGCGAGGAGGGTAACTCGCCGGGGACGTCCGAGATGGGTTCGGCACTCGACCGCCGGCACGCCTCCGCGACGGTCAGCGGCTCGCTGCTGTGCGCCGAATCGCGGAGAGGCGGGGGAGACTGCGAGGATCTATCGGTGCTCAGCCTCTATCACGACGCCCGGACGCCGGTGCATGCCGTGCCCGCCGGGGTGAAGGTGCTGGTGCTGGCGGTCGCGGGGACGGCGTTGTTCTTCGTACCGTCGGTCGTGTGGGTGGGGGTCGCGCTGGCGGTGGTGCTGGGTTTGTATGCGGTCGCGCGGATTCCGTGGCGGACGACCGGGCGGCAGGTACTCGGGCTGGCACCGTTTCTGGCGTTGATCGTGGTCGCGCAGGTGCTCTTCACCGGCTGGTACACCGCCATCCTGGTCGGCGAGCGACTGCTCACGCTGGTCCTGCTGGCCAATCTGGTGACACTCACCACACGTACGTCGGCCATGGTCGAGACCATCGAGCGGGCGCTCGGTCCGCTCCGGCCGCTGGGCGTCCGCCCCGAGCGCGTGGGCCTGCTGGTCGCCATGACCATCCGATTCATCCCCGTCATCCGTGACCAGGCCGAACTCGTGCGCTCGGCGCAACGCGCCCGCGGCATCGAGCGCAGCACAGTCTTCCTGGTTCCGCTACTGATCCGCACACTCCGCATGGCCGACGGGGTCGGCGAGGCGCTGGACGCCCGCGGCCTGGACTGAAGGGTCCGAACCGCGGCCATTTAGGATGCCTCGGTGCGTAGTAGGGATTTGGCGCAGATCGCGCTGTTCGCGGCAATCATGGTGGTGTTGGGATTCTTCCCGCTCATTCAGCTACCGGGAGCCTTCGCGCCGTTCACTTCGCAAACCCTGGGCGTCATCCTGGCCGGGTCGATTCTGGGCGCCAAGCGCGGTGCGCTGGCCATCCTGCTGTTCGATGTGCTGGTCTTCGCCGGCCTGCCGGTGCTGCCGGGCGGACGCGGCGGGCTGTCGGTGATCATGGGCCCGACGGGTGGCTTCGTGATCGCCTATCCGATCGGCGCATTGGTGATCGGACTGCTCACCGAACGCCTGTGGCGGTACTACAACCTGCCCATCGCCCTGCTGATCAACTTCCTGGGCGGCGCGATCGTGCTGTACGTCATCGGCATTCCGTGGATGGCCGCCGCCGCGCACATCTCGCTGGGCAAAGCGATCACCACCTCGGTGGCGTTCCTGCCCGGCGACGTGTTCAAGACCGTGGTCGGCTCGCTGGCCGCGGTGGCGGTCCGCAAGGCGTATCCGATGATTCCGGCGCGGGCATGATCGAACTCGACGGCGTCTCGCATCGATTCGGGGAGCGCGCGGTGCTGCGCGACCTCGATCTGCGCCTGAGCGAGAACCGGATTGCCGTCATCGGCTCCAACGGGTCCGGCAAGTCCACGTTCGCGCGATTGCTCAACGGGCTGCAGGTGCCCACCGACGGGCGGGTGCGGGTCGACGGGCTCGATACCCGCAAGCAGGGCAGGGCCGTTCGCAAACTGGTCGGATTCGTCTTCCAGGATCCGGATGTGCAGATCGTCATGCCGACCGTCGCCGAGGATCTGGCCTTCGGGCTCAAGCACCACGGCGTCGCCAAATCCGAGATCCCGGACCGCGTCGGCGCGACCCTGGCCGAATATGGCCTCACCGAATTCCGCGACCACCCGGCGCATTTGCTCAGCGGCGGGCAGAAGCAGCTGCTCGCGATCGCCGCGGTGCTGTCGGTGGGACCGAAGTACGTCGTGTTCGACGAGCCCACCACGCTGCTCGACCTGCGCAACACCCGCCGCATCTCCCGTCTGCTGCACGAACTTCCGCAGCAGCTGATCGTGGTCTCACACGATCTGGACCTGCTCGCCGACTTCGACCGGGTGCTGGTCTTCGACGAGGGCCGCATCGTGGCCGACGGCCCGCCGGGCGAATGCATCGCGCACTATGTGGCCATGCACGCCGCGAACTGATCAGCGGGACCTCCCGATTCGGAGCCGACGCGGACGCGCGCCCCACGATGGGTCGGTCTCACTCCTCGCGCCCGAACAGATGCCGCCGCACGTGGGCATTGAGCCGTTGCCCCGGCCGCGAATTGAACGCCATGTGCACACTCACCCGCGGAATCTCCCCCTGCACCGGTGTCACCCGATGCCGTGATCGCCGCCCCGCGTGCAGCACCAATGTCCCCGGCACGGTCGGCAGCATCTTCACCATGTGCCGGTGCCGCATGGGCAGCCCGCCCCCGCGCTCGATGAAAGCCCCGGGCAGCGGAATGTATTCGAGCGCCCCGCCCCGCTCCGGCGCGACGATGTGCAGCATCACGGTGTAATCGGACATGTCGTAGTGCCAGTCCTGCGCATCCCCGTTCTCGTGGATCTGCACCGTCATGGCCCCCAGCTCGTCGGCAGAGCGGTACGCCTGCTCCCCCACCAGGTGGGACACGAACGCCCGCAATGGTTCCCAGTGGTAGAGCGCCTTCAGCGGCGAGGAATCCGGAATCCGATCGCACGCGACCGTGTACTCGAACCGCATGGCGTCGCCCAGCCCGTCGGAGAGCACATCCGCGGCCATCTCGGTCACCGCGGCGGGGCGCAGGAATTCGGGCAGCACAGTGACACCGCTGACCAGGAAGTCCGCCTGCGCCCGCTCGATCACCTCGCGCAGCCGTGCCACCGACCTCCGGTCCAGCGGGTACCGATCCAGGTCGACTATGCCGTCCACCTCGCGGGTCATCGCGCCCCCTGCCGCCGGTTCCACCGGATTCAGGGTATCGCGGCGGCGACCCGTTCCAGGCGGCTCTCGGTGTAGGACGCGATCTGGTCGACGATCACCCGCACCCGCGCGGTGTCGTCGCCGGCCGCCTCCCACCACGGCAGCAGCAGCCGGTCCAGCCCGTGCGGGGCGGCTTCCAGCAGCCGGTTGGCGACCAGCAGGATGCGCTCGCGCTGCCCGGCCTGGCGCACCCGGTGGATAGGGTCGGAGAGCACGTAGCGCAGCGCCATGGTCTTGAGCACCGCGACCTCGGCGGCCGCGATTCGCGGCACCTCCAGATCGGCGGTGTAGCGCGACAATTGGCGGCCGCCCCAGGCGGCGCGGGTGGCCTCGACCGCAGCGGTGGCGAAACGGCCCACCAGGTCGCTGGTCAGCCGTTTCAGCGCCACGGAGGCGCGCAGGGAGCCGTCGTATTCGGCGGCGGCGGAGACCACCGGCATCTCCGAGAGCCGCTGCGCGGCGGCGACCAGCTCCTCCAGCACCAGCGAAGGATGCTGGCGCGCACCGAGTTCCGCGAGCGCGACCTGTTCGACCGGGTCGGCCAGCGCCCGCAGATCGATGCGGCCCACGATCACCCCGTCCTCGACATCGTGCACCGAGTACGCGACATCGTCGGACCAGTCCATGATCTGCGATTCCAGGCACTGGCGGCGATCCGGCGCGCCCTTGCGGACCCAGTCCAAGCGGTCCATGTCGACGCCGTACGCGCCGAACTTGGAGCGGGGACCCGTTCTGCCCCAGGGGTATTTGATGACGGCATCCAGCGCGGCCCGGGTCGGGTTGAGCCCGAAGCTGACGCCCTGATCGTCGATGACCTTCGGCTCCAGCCGGGTGAGGATGCGCAGGTTCTGCGCATTGCCCTCGAAACCGCCGTGTGCGTCGGCGAATTGGTCGAGCGCCTGCTCGCCATTGTGGCCGTAGGGCGGATGCCCGATGTCGTGCGCCATCCCGGCCAGATCCACCAGATCGGGATCACAGCCCAGGCTGTCGGCGATGCTGCGGCCGATCTGGGCGACCTCCAGCGAATGGGTCAGCCGCGTGCGCGGGGTGTCCCCGTCGCGCGGACCCATCACCTGCGTCTTGTCCGCCAGCCGTCGCAGCGCCGCGGAATGCAGCACCCGCGCCCGATCCCGCGCGAATTCGCTGCGCCGGGCCGGGCACGGCGACCAGCTCAGTCCCGCGGTCCGCTCGGTTTCGGGCACCATGCGCTCCCGATCGGCCTCGGAGTACACACTGTCATAGTCGATACGTGCGTTCATCGCTCACTGATCCGCCGTGTATTTGAAATCCGCCGAGAAATGGGTCAGCTGGTACCAGAGCAGGGCGAAGGTCTCCCGGAAGATGCCGTGCGCCTGCGATTCCCGGGTGTACACCGCCGGGCCGGTGCGGGTGGGCGCGGTCCAGGCGGCCAGCCCGGCATCACGCATCATGGTGCGGGTGCGCAGCGAATGCCAGGGGTCGCTGACCAGCACCACCGACGACTTGCCGCGCGCCCGTAGCGCTCTCGACACCGCCTCCACGCTCTGCAGGGTGTCGGAACCGGTTTCGACGGCCAGGATCCGATCCTCCGGCACGCCACGGTCTTTCAGATAGTTCTTGCCCGACGCCGCCTCGGTGTAGTTGTCACCGACCTGTTTGCCGCCCACGGTGACGATCATGGGCGCGATCTGCTTGCGGAACAGCTTGTACGCCTGGTCCAGTCGCGCCTCGAACACCGACGACGGCGTGCCGTCGTATTGAGCCGCGCCCAGCACCACGATGGCGTCGGCGGGCGTGTAGTCGTCGATGCGGGCCACCTGCCAGACCCGCACGGCGGTACCGCCCACCACCAGGACGCTCATGAGCAACGAACCGATGAGCAGTCGCCGGACCCAGCGCAGCACACCGTGTCCGCCCGGGGGGTTGACGGAGGTCATGTCCCGGACCAGACGGTCCGGTTCGATCGGACGGTTCCGGAGTTTCACCAACCGCGTCGCCGCCACTCGGGCAACTGCGGGCGCTCCACTCCGAGGGTGGTGTCGTCGCCGTGGCCCGGGTACACCGCGGTGTCGTCCGGGTAGCGGCCGAAGAGTTTGGTCTCGACATCGCCGAGCAGCGAGGTGAACTGCTCCGGTGAGAGGGTGCGGCCGACGCCGCCCGGGAACAGCGAATCCCCGGAGAAGATGTGCGTGCGGCCGGCACCGTCGGTGAGCGCCAGCGCGACCGAGCCGGGCGTGTGCCCGCGCAGGTGGATGGCTTCCAGCTCCAGCTCACCGACCTGGAACCGGTCGCCGTCCGAGAGCAGCCGGGCCGGGGTGACGGGCAGCGGGTCGGCGTCCAGCGCGTGGGCGGCGGTGGGAGTCTCGGTCGCCTTCACGACATCCGGCAGCGCCATCCAGTGGTCCCGGTGCTGATGCGTGGTGACGATGAGTTCCACCCGGCCCGGCGCCTCCTGGCCGATGAGCTCGAGAATCCGGTCCGCCTCATTGGCGGCATCGATGAGCAGCGTCGCGCCGGTGGCGGCGCACTGCACCAGATAGGTGTTGTTGTCCATGGCGCCCACCGACATTTTCACGATGCGCGCACCCGGCACCTCGCGCTGCTGCGGGTTGGAGCCGGGCGAGACGTGTCCCGTGTAGGGCGAATCGATCGTGATCACTCCCCGATCGTAGTCATGGCCCTCGACACAGGGTGCAGAAGAAACCGACCCTCAGTGTTCCAGAGTTAGATTCGGAGCATGCGGCTATCGAAGCAGCTGTTCCTCCTCGTGATCGGCTTGCTCCTGGCCTCGGCCCTCGTCGGCGGGCGGGCCGCACCGGCCACGGCCGACGCGCCGCTGCGGTTGCCCGGCTATGTGACCGACAATGCCGGCGCGCTCGATCCGGGGCAGGCCGCGGAACTGCAGCAGGCCATCGACTCCCTGTATTCGCGCGACCACGAGCGGCTGTGGGTCGTCTACGTGCGCAATTTCAATGGGATGGACACACATTCGTGGGGTGAGCAGACCGCGCGGCTGTCCGGGTTCGGGGATCGGGACGTGCTGCTGTCGGTGGCCGTGGACGATCGGGCCTACGCGTTCACCGGGACCCTGCCCAAGTCGGTCAGCGACAAGGACCTGGACAAGCTGCTGATCGACCAGGTCGAACCCAAACTGCGGGCCGGGGATTGGGCCGGGGCCGGGCTGGCCACGGCGAGCGGGCTGTCACACGCCATGAGCGG
The DNA here is from genome assembly GCF_042754085.1 of Nocardia sp. NPDC059236. Classification (NCBI taxonomy): domain Bacteria; kingdom Bacillati; phylum Actinomycetota; class Actinomycetes; order Mycobacteriales; family Nocardiaceae; genus Nocardia; species Nocardia sp. NPDC059236. The sequence goes on along the minus strand of NZ_JBHZAF010000004.1, from coordinate 470,767 downwards.
GTCCGGCGTTGTCGGTCTCGGGCCGCTGCTGATCCTGGCGCTGGTGGTGGTGCTGGCGGTGCTCGGTGTATGGCTGTGGTCACGGCGGCGAAAGACGCGGCGCGGACGGTCGGTGATGGAGTCGGCTCGCAAGACCGATCCGACCGATACCGTGGCCTTGGAAGCCCTCCCCCTCGTGGTCCTGGACGCGCTGTCCAAGGAAACCCTCGTCGACACCGACAACGCCATTCGCACCAGCACCGAGGAATTACGGCTGGCCACCGACGAATTCGGGAGCACCGCCACCGCACCGTTCACCGCGGCGCTCACGGGCGCGAAGAACGCGCTGGCCAAGGCCTTCTCGATTCGCCAGCAACTCGACGACGACATTCCCGAGACGCCCGACCAGCAGCAGCGCATGCTGGTCGAGCTGATCAGCAGCTGCGGCAACGCGAATGGGAAACTCGACGCCAAGGTCGGCGAATTCGACGCCATGCGCGATCTGCTCATCAATGCCGGGGAGCGGCTGGACGCGCTGACCCGGGCCATGGTGGAACTGACCGCGCGGCTGCCGAAATCGCAGACCACGCTCGCTCAGCTGGTGGCCGACCACCCGGCCTCGGTGCTCGCGCCCATCCGCGACAACGTGGGCATGGCGCAGGAGCGAATCGGCTTCGCGGAGCGGACGATCGAGGACGGCCGGGCCGCGGTCGCCAAACCCGTCGGCCAGCAGGGCGCGGCGGTCGCGGACATCCGTACCGCCGAATCCGCCGTGGACGCCGCGCGCACGCTGCTCGACGCGGTCGACACCGCCGCCACCGATATCGACCAGGCCCGCGCCGGATTGCCCGCGATCATCGAGGAACTGCGCCGTGACCTCGCCACCGCGTCCGGACTCTCCGAGCACGGCGGGACCGAATTGCCCAGCGCCACAGCGGCTGCCCGCACCGCGCTGGATCAGGCCACCGCCGACGCCGCCGCCAACCCGCTCGGTGTCTTCCGGCAGGCCATCGCCGCCGACACCGCCCTCGATCAGGCCATCGCGTCCGCCACCGACCGCAAGCGGGCCGCCGACGACCTGCGCCGCCGCCTCGACCAGACCCTCACGGCCGCCCGCAGCCAGGTCAATGCCGCGGCCGACTTCATCAGCACCCGCCGCGGCGGCGTGGACGCCGAACCCCGTACCCGCCTCGCCGAGGCCCAGCGCAGCCTCGAGCAGGCCGAGCAACTCGCACCCGCCGACCCTGATCTCGCACTGCAATCCGCCCAGCGCGCAGCCGAACTCGGCGCCCGCGCCCTCCACACCGCCCAGGCCGCCGTCCGCGACTGGCAGGCCCAGCAGCAGCGCGTCACCTCCGGCTCCCAAACCGGCGCCATCCTCGGCGGCATCCTCATCGACGGCATGCTCCGCGGCATGGGCAACGAATACCGCCGCGGCGGCGGAGGTTTCGGCGGCGGAGGCAGCAGCTACGGCCCCGGCTCCTTCGGCGGCTCCGACGGCTCCCGCCGCATCAGCCGCGGCGGGAGGTTCTGAGGTCTGCCCGGACAACGGTTCGAACGCGCGAGGGGCAGGTCAGAGCCAGCCGAGGCGTTCGGCGGCGCGGACTGCTTCGGCTCTGGTTCGGGTGCCGGTTTTGCCGATCGCGGAGGACAGGTGATTGCGGACTGTGCCTTCGGACAGGTGGAGTTGTTTGGCTATCGCGCCGGCGGTGGCGCCGTTGGCCGCGGCGGCGAGGACTTCGCGTTCGCGGGCGGTCAGGGGTGAGGTTCCGGCGGTGAGGGTTTCGGTGGCGAGGGCGGGGTCGACGACGCGCAGGCCCATGTGGACGCGTCGCACGGCATCGGCCAATTCCCGGGCGGGCGTGTCCTTGACGACGAAGCCCGAGGCTCCGGCGTCGATGGCGCGGCGGAGGTAGCCGGGGCGGCCGAAGGTGGTGACCATGAGGATGCGGACTTCGGGGTGGGCGGCGTGCACCTGCGCGGCGGCCGAAATGCCATCCTGGCCCGGCATTTCCACGTCCAGCAGGGCCACATCGGGAGCGGTGCGCGCGACGGCCGCGAGGACCTCGTCGCCCCGGCCCACCTCGGCGACCACCTCGAGGTCGGGCTCGAGGCTGAGCAGCGCGGCGAGGGCGCCGCGCACCAGGGCCTGGTCGTCGGCGAGCAGCAGTTTGATCATTCCGGCTCCTTGATGGTCGCCGGAAAGCTTGCCAGCACCCGCAATCCGCCCTCCGGCCGGTTGGCGAGGGTGAGGGTGCCGCCGGTGGCCTGCACCCGCTCGCGCAGGCCGGCCAGGCCGGAGCCGGTGCGCGCCGAATCGCTCATGCCGACGCCGTCGTCGGACACCTCGATGCTGGTGGGGGTGACCCGCACCCGGCAATGGGCCGCGCCGCTGTGCCGCACCACGTTGGTCACGGATTCGCGCAGCACCCAGCCGAACACCACGCTGTGGCGGATCGGCAGATCGTCGGAATCCGGTAGCTCGGCCTCTATCTCGGCGGCGCGCAGCGCGGTGCGGGCATTGGCCAGCTCACCCGCCAGCGACACCTCACGCAGGCCACCGACGGTGGTGCGCACCCCGGCCAGCGCCTCCCGGGCCAGCCGCTCCACATCGGCCATCTCGGTTTTCGCCCGGTCCGGGTCGAGATCGACGAGTCGTTGCGCCAGTTCGGTTTTCACCGTGATGACGGTCAGCGAGTGGCCGAGGATGTCGTGCACGTCGCGCCCGACCCGCAGCCGTTCCTCCGCCACGGCCAGCTCGGTGAGCTGCTTGCGGGCCAGGTACAGCTGGTGATTGCGCACCAGGATCACGCGAATCCCGCCGACGGCGAAGCCCGCCAGCGCGATCGACTGGATGAGCCCCCAGTCCGGTGGCTGACCGGTGACCAGCTGCGGCACCACCCCGAACACCGCGATCAGCACCAGCTCGAGGGGAATCGCCCACCGGACCGGCGCGCTGAAGCCGATATAGGAGGCCATGTAGACGCTCATGCCCAGCATCGAGGAGTGCAGGGTGATCGCGGCCGCCGCGATCAGCACCGCCTGCATGAGCAGGGGAACCAGGACCGTGCGCGGTTCGGGGTTGGGCGGCCACGCCCCGCCCACCGGCCGGCCGCCCCGCACGATCCGCCAGTAGGACCAGATGTAGCAGGCGCCGAAGGCCACGATCACCGTGAGCGTGTACGCCCGGGCCACCGGATTGTCCAGCTCCCAGCCCCGCCGCAACGGCTCGATCAGATACACCGCCCACACCGCCGCGAACAGCGACCCGAACCGCCGCCGTCGCCGAATGCCCTCTTCCTCCTCGTCCACAGAGCCGGACGCTACACCGAACAGGACCGGTCGCGGCGACAGTCGCGGACCGCCTGTGCCGCGGACGGATCGCTCGGTGTCCGGGCCGCCGTGGTCCGCGGAGCCGCTCCACACCGCGCGGACAGCCGCGCCGAGGCCCGGCCGGGCGGTGTGCTCGGCCGGACCGGCGTCCCCGGATCGGTCAGCGGGCGGTGTCACGGCGGAAGAGGTAGGCGGAGCCGAGGGTGAAAACGGCCGCCCAGGTCACGACGTTCACGATGGCCAGGACGATGCCCGCCGCGCTGGGCTGGGCGAAGGGGGCGCGGGCGAGGACGGCTATTCCGTTGGTGGGCACCAGTTTCGAGACGATCTCGAACCAGCCGTGCAGCGGGTTGAACAGGCCGCCGGCGAAGGACAGCAGGGCCAGGGAGACGCCGAGCAGCTGCATGACGTTCTCGGCGGGCAGCAGGTAGCCCATGAACAGGCCGAAGGCGGCGAAGACCAGCGAGCCCAGCCAGGCGATCAGGAAGCAGCTCACCCACGCCGACGCCGGCAGGTGTGCGCCGAAGATGGCCCCGGTCACGAAAACCACGGTCACCGAGAGCAATCCGAGCACCATGGCCACCAGGATCTTGGTGGCCATGTAGGCCAGCGGGTGCAGCGGGGTCAGGCGCAGCTGGCGACTCCAGCCCGCCGCGCGCTCGACGGCCACCCGGGCCGCGCCCGTGGAGGTCGCCAGTAGCGCGCCGTAGACGGCCATGGAGACCATGACGTAGCCGGTGGTGTTGCCGGAACCCGATGCCTGACTGCGGAAGTCGGCGCTGGTGCCGAAGATGATGAAGAAAAGCGGCGGCATGACCAGGGCGAACAGGACGGTGCGCTTGTCGCGCAGGGTGCGCCGCAGTTCCAGGCTCAGGAAGGCGGGCCGGAATCCGCCCAGCGGTCGTGCGGGCCGGGTGTCGAGGGTTGTCATCGGTGGTCTCCCGTCGTGGTCAGGGCGAGGAACGCGTCCTCCAGGTTGTGTCCGGAGATCTCCAGATCGACGGCCTCGGTGGCGGTCAGCAGGTAGCGGGCCACCACGTCGGAGTCCTTGGCGCGCACGATGATCCGGCTGCCCCGCTGCTCCACCTGGTCGACGCCGGGCAGGGCCAGCAGTCGCACCGGATCGGCGGCGGGCAAGGTGGCGCTGACGGTGCGGCCCGCGGCCAGGCTCTTGATCCGGGCGGCGCTGCCGTCGGCCACCACTCGCCCGGCCCGCACCAGCACGATGCGGTCGGCGTAGGCGTCGGCCTCGTCGAGGTAGTGGGTGGCGAACAGAACGGTGCGGCCGCGGCGGGCGTCGTCGCGGATGGCGTGCCAGAAGTCGCGCCGCCCTTCGACATCCATGCCGGTGGTGGGTTCGTCGAGCACGACGAGGTCGGGATCGGGCAGCAGGGCCAGCGCGAAACGCAGCCGCTGCTGCTGGCCGCCGGAGCATTTCCCGACGGGCCGGTCGGCGATATCGTCGATCCCGGCCCGCACCAGCACCTCCCGGACCGGGCGCGGGCGCGCGTGCAGGGTGGCGATCAGGCGCACGGTCTCGCCCACGGTCAGGTCCGGCAGCAGCCCGCCGGACTGCATGACCGCCGAAACACGTCCTCCGGCAATGGCTTCCGCAGGTGTCGCGCCGAAGACCCGTATCTCCCCCGCATCGGGCCGGGCGAGGCCGAGCAGCATGTCGATGGTCGTCGTCTTCCCCGCGCCATTGGGCCCGAGGAAGGCGACGATCTCACCCGGCCGTACCGTCAGATCCAGTCCGTCCACGGCGCGCACCGTCCCACCGGGCGCGGCGAAAGTCTTGACCAGCCCCCGTATCTCGATGGCCGGGGCAGTCCCGTGCCCGGACCGCTGGACCGCGATGCCATCAGCAGTAGCGTTCATAGCTCTACTGTCGGCCGCCAGGGTCCGCGGCACCTCCGTCGTCCGTCACTACTCGGGCATGACAGATGTCATGGCCGGTGCCCGCAGTGGACTAGGCGGTGACCGTGACCGTGTGCAGGCCGCCCGGGCCGAACGGGAAGGGCGGACGTTCGGCCGAGTCCTGGACCTCGCCGGAACGGCTGGTCACGCGGGCCTGCAGGGTGTGGGCGCCCGGCGGGAGATCGACGAGGGTACGCCAGCGCCGCCAGGCGGCCGGCGCCAGTTCGGAGCCGAGTTCGACCGGGAGCCATTCGGTTTCGTCGATGCGGATCTCGACGCCCGCGACCCCGTGGGGCGGGGCCCAGGCCACGCCGGCGACCGTGAACTTGCCGGAACCCGTGCCGCCGCAGGTCGCTACATCGATGCGGGCCTGCGGGCGCACCCACAGCGGCTCGACCGGCCAACCGCGCTTGCACCAGTAGTCGACATGGGTGTCGTCGGCGAGTTCGAGCTCGGTGATCCACTTCGCCCCGGAATACTGCCCGTAGATGCCGGGCACGAAAACCCGTGCGGGGAAGCCGTGTTCGGGCGGCAGCGGTTCGCCGTTCATGCCGATGACCAGGTAGCCGGGCCATTCGCCGGTGCGCAGCGGTTCCAGCGGCAGCGAGATGGTGTAGCCGTCGGCAGCGCGGGTGACCAGCCGGGTCGCCCCGGCTTCGGGGACGGCGTGGTCGAGCAGCGCGGTCAGCGGGACACCGAACCAGCGGGCATTGCCGCAGCGGCCCGAGCCGGCCGTATTGTGCACGCACACCATGACGGCATCGAATTCCACGGCCTGCTCGGCCAGATCGGCCAGCGACAGCCGCAGGTGATGGGCCACCCGGCCGCCGATGGCCAGCCGCCACTGGGCGGGATCGATGCGCGGCGGCCGCGAATTCACGTCCGCCACATAGAATTTGCCCGCGGGTGTGATCAGGGGCGACAGTCCCGGTTCCGGCCCGAGGCCGTCCTCGGGGACAGGCGCGTGCGCACCCCACGACCCGGACCGCCGCGCCACCTCGCGGTACCGCAGATCCTCGCGGCGCACCAGCACCTCGGCCGCGCCGAGCATGCCGGTTCCCGCTGCCGCCCACAGCAATCCGTGACGGGGCGCGGTGGAGCTGCGCAGTCCCGCACGCAGTAGCGCCGCCGCGGCCACGCCGCCGACCGCGCCGGGCACCGACCGGTTGGCGCTGCGCAGTGCCGCGGCCGCCGTTCCCGCGCCGAAGGCCACCGCCGCGGGGGTCCGCAGCCGCGGCGGCAGCAGGGCCATCCCGGCGGCCGCGGCGACGCCGCCGAGGGCCACCCCGAGCCGGGTCATCTCCTTGTCGTGCTCCCCGGCCTGCGCCACCATGGTCTCGACCACCGGCACGGGCGCGTAGTCGGCGGCCAGCCGCCCGATTCCGTCGAGCACGGACCCGCCCCTGGCCGCGGCGAGCAGCTCGCCCGCGCCGAGCGCACCCAGCCCCACCGCCGCCGCGCCCAGCAGCCGCCGTTTCCCGTTCACCGACACTTGCCCGAACCTTCCGTAGCCGACCGGGTTTCCAGCGCCCATTCTTCCCCAGCGGCGGCGCGAGATCGCGCGCTTTGCGCGGCATCACCGCCGCAGGTAGGCGTCCACGAGGGGTCCGATGACGGCCAGCGCCTCGGCGGTGATCATCTCGTTGTGGCTGTACGGGAGCGGCCGATCCTCGATGCTGCCGCCGATATACCGCCGCCAGGTGGTGACGTTCGGGTTGGGGTCCGGGTTGTGGGCGGCGGCGAAGAAGAGCAGGTCGCCGTCGAAAACCTCGTGCTCGTGGGCCGCGATCTGGCGCAGCAGGTGTTGCAGATCGGTGTAGAAGTTCTCCAGATCGGTTGCGGTGAAGGTGATTCCGGACGCGGCCAGCAGATCCGCCGCCTGGGCGGGCGTGAGGTGCTCGAGCTCCGGCGGGATGTCGATGCCGCCGAATTCGGCCAGCAGCATCGACAGCGGCGGGAGGGCGCTGTCGTCGGGCACCGCGACGTCGGCGCGCGAGTCGATCATGACCAGGGATGGCACCTCCGCACCGCGGCGGCGCAATTCGACGGCCATGGCGTGCGCCAGCGGCCCGCCGGCCGAGTACCCGAGCAGGTGGTACGGGCCCTCGGGCTGGACGTGGAGGATCTCCTCGACGTACCGGACGGCCAGTTCGCGCACGGTGCGGTCGGCGGTGCCGCCGTCGGTGACGCCGGGCGACTGGATGCCGTAGATGGGGCGGTCACCGTCGATGTACTGCACCAGTCCGCCGTAGCACCAGGCCAGTCCGATGGCCGGGTGCACGCAGAACAGGGCTGGCGCGTCGCCCTGCGGGCGCATCGGCAGCAGCACCCGCATGGACGCCTCCACCCCCGGCTGGTCGGCGGCCTCGACCAGGCGCTCCGCCAGCGCGGCGGGCGTCGGGTCGAGGAACATCCACTGCAGGGGCATGGGGATGCCGGTGTGTTCGCGCACCAGGGTGACCAGGCGGACCGCGCCCATGGAGTTGCCGCCGGTATCGAAGAAGTTGTCGTCCACGCCGATTCGCGGGGATTCCAGCACGGTCTCGAAGGCGTCGACGAGGGTGCGTTCGGCGTCGGTCCGCGGGGCGCGGTAGGCCCGGCGGGCGGGGGCGGGCTGCGGATTCACCACGACGGTGGCTTCGTCGTGGGGATGCACGGTGAGCGCGGGCAGCGGGGTGCCCGCGGCGGGCGTCACGGCAAGTGTGCCGATCGCCGCCGCCGGGGCGGCAGTTGCCGCGTCCAGGAGCGCGAGGAAGCCGTCCACCATGGTGGCGGCGGTGCCGCGGTCGAACAGGTCGGTGGTGAAGGTGAGGGAGGCGGTGATGCCCGCCGGTTCCCCCGCCGCCCCGAACTGCTCGGCCAGCATCCATTCCAGATCGAACTTGGATCCGGGTGCGGGCGCGTCCAGGGGTCGAATCTCCAACCCGGGCAGCGTGGTTGCCTCGGTCTGCAGGTTCTGGAAGGCGAGCAGCACCTGGAACAGCGGGTGGTGCGCGGTGGAGCGGGCCGGGGCCAGCGCCTCCACCAGCCGCTCGAACGGCAGGTCCATATTGCCGTAGACGGCCAGGTCGGCCTGCCGCACGGCGTCGAGGGTGCCGGCGAAACCGGCGGCGGGATCGAGCTGCGAGCGCAGCACCACGGTATTGACGAACATGCCGACCAGGTCGTCGAATTCGCCGTCACCGCGGCCCGCGACCACCGAGCCGATGGCGATGTCGGTGCGGCCGGACAGCCGCCCCAGCAGGACGGCCAGCGCGGCGTGCACCACCATGAACGGGCTGGCGCCGTGGTTGCGGGCGAGTACCTGGATGCGGTCGTGAACCGTTGCGGGAACCGTGAATTCGATGCGGTCGCCGGACCCGGACGGAGCCGCCGGGCGCGGGCGGTCGGTGGGCAGCGCGTGGACCTCGGGCACACCGGCCAGGGTGGTACGCCAGAACTCCAGCTGACGGCTGGCCAGGCTGTCGGGATCGCGGTCGGAGCCGAGCAGTTCGTGCTGCCACAGCGCGTAGTCGGCGTATTGCAGCGGGAGCGAAATCCACTCGGGCGCCACCCCGGTCGAGCGAGCGATGAAGGCGTACATGACATCCCGGGCCAGCGGGGCCATGGACCAGCCGTCCGCCGCGATGTGGTGCACGGCCATGGCCAGCACCGTGCGGTCCGGCGCGATGCGGAGCACGCAGACCCGCAGCGGCGTCTCGCGGGTGATGTCGAAGCCGCGGGACAGCTGGGCGATCAGGGCCGCCGCGATGTCCGCCTCCGCCACCTCGAGTTCGGTGACCGGCAGCGAACCCGCTGTCGCGGGCAGGATCTGCTGGTACGGAAGCCCGTCCGGCCCCACCGGGTAGATGGTGCGCAGTGTCTCGTGCCGGGCGACGACATCGTCGAGTGCCTCACGCAGCACCGAAATATCCAGTGCGCCGGTGATTTCGAACGCTCCCGGGATGTTGTAGAGCGGCGAGGCGGGGTCGTAGCGGTTGAGGAACCACATGCGCTGCTGTGCCGCCGACAATGGGATGCGCTCCGGGCGCGGGCGCGGTCCCGGGCGCGGACGATCCGACGCGCCACCGGAGGCGACCAGCGCCGCCAGCTCTGCCACCGTCGGGGCGTCGAACAGGGCGCGCACCGGGACGGCCGTGTCGAGCGCCGCGCCGAGCCGCGCCACCACCCGGGTGGCGATGAGCGAATTGCCGCCGAGGGCGAAGAAATCGTCGTCACGCCAGACCTGGTCGACGCCGAGGACCTCGGTGAAGGCCGCCGCCACCGCCGTCTCGACGGGCCCCTCGGGCGGTCGCTGCTCCCCTGCCACCAGCTGCGGTGCGGGCAGGGCATCGAGGTCCAGTTTGCCGTTGGCGGTGCGCGGCAGGTCGGGCAGCACCGTGATGGCGGACGGCACCATGTAGGACGGGAGCCGTTGCGCGGCCGCCTTCTTCAGAGCCACCGGATCGGGTTCCGTGCCGTCCGCGGCGACCACGTAGGCGGCGAGCATGCCGCCGCGCCCGTCGTCGCGGACCACCGCGACCGCGCGCGCGACCGTGGGCTCCGCGGTCAGCGCCGCCTCGACATCGCCCAGTTCGATGCGCAGGCCGCGCAGTTTGACCTGGGTGTCGGTGCGTCCCAGGTATTCCAGGTCCCCGTCGCCTCGCCGCACCAGGTCGCCGGTCCGGTACATGCGCCGGCCGGCCGGGCCGTGCGGGTCGGCCACAAAACGGGCTGCGGTCAGGTCGTAGCGGTCGAAATAGCCACGCGCCAGGCCGATTCCCGCGAGGTACAGTTCGCCGACCACGCCGTCCGGAACCGGGCGCAGCCGGTCGTCGAGGACGAGGGCCCGCATGCCGGGTGCGGCCCGGCCGATGGTGATCGGCGCACCGGGATGCACGGGCGCGCCGGCAGCCGTCACCGTGGCCTCGGTCGGCCCGTAGTCGTTGAAGTGGTTGCGGCCCTCGGCCGCCCACGCGGCGACCAGTTCCGGCGGGCAGGATTCGCCGCCGGTGACGATCAGGCGCAGATCGTCCAGGCCGGACGGATCCACGGTCGACAGCGCCGAGGGCGTGAGCGCGATGTGCGAAACCCGTTCGCGTGACAGCAGTTCGCCCAGCTCGGGTCCGGCGAAGACGGTGGGGGGCGCGATCACCAACGTGGCGGCCGCGCCCACCGCCATCAGCAGTTCCACGACGGAGGCGTCGAAACTCGGCGACGCCACGTGCAGGACCCGGGATTCCGAGGTGAGTGCGTCCCGGTCCCGCTGTGCGGCAGCGAGATTCGCCAGACCCGCGTGGGAGACCACAACCCCCTTGGGTGCGCCCGTCGATCCCGAGGTGAAGATGACGTACGCCGGATGGGCTGTGTTCCTGCTGATTTCATGAACCGCGAGCGGATACTCCTCCGCCTCGCGGTCGTCCAGGCACCACCATTCCACCGTGCCCGGAAGTCGGTCCCACTGCGCGCGCACGGTGAGACCGAGACATACCCCCGAAACGTCGATGATCCGGGCGATCCGATCCGGCGGATAGGCCGGATCCACCGGGACGAAGGCCGCCCCGGCCCGCGCGACGGCCCAGACCGCCAGCACCGATTCGATGGACCGCGGAATGCCCACGGCCACCAGTGTTTCCGGTCCGGCGCCGGCCGCGGTCAGCCGCCGCGCCAGCTGCTCGGCCCGGGCGTCGAGCTCACGGTAGGTGAGCCGGCGGTCCCCGCAGATGACGGCGAGGCCGTCCGGGTTCGCCGCGACCGCGTCGGCCATGAGGTCGGCCAGCATGCGCGGGGACGCGACGGGTTCGGCGGCCGCGTGCAGCCGCTCGTGCTCCGCCGCGGTGAGCAGGTCGAGATCACCGATCGGGCGGGCGGGTTCGGCCGTGATCTCGGCCAGCACCCGCACCAGTCGGCCGGTGAAGTCCGCCATGGTCGACGCATCGAAGAGGTCGGTGGCGTAGCAGCACCGCAGTTCCATGCCGTCGGCGTCGCCGATGACCGTGAGACTCAGGTCGAAACGGCTGTTGGTCTGCGGCAATTCGAGCGGGGACACGGTCAGCCCGGGCAGCTGGAGCTCCGGCATGGCCAGGTTCTGGAACACCAGCATGACCTGGACGAGCGGGTGCCGGGACTCCGACCGGGCCGGGGCCAGCACCTCCACGAGCCGCTCGAACGGCACGTCCGCATGTTCGAAGGCAGCGAGATCGGTATCCCGCACCCGATCGAGCAGCGCGGCGAAACCCTCCTCCGGGCGAATACCGGTGCGCAATACCAGCGTGTTCACGAACATGCCGACCAGGTCGTCGAGTTCACGCACGCCACGCCCCGCGACCGGGGTGCCGACCACCACGTCCGCGGAGCCGCTGAGGCGGGACAGCAGCACGGCCAGTGCGGCGTGCACCACCATGAACGGGGTCGCCCGATGCGCGCGGGCGCAGCGGTCGATCGCGGCGGTCAGGTCCCGGTCCACGCGGGCGGTGCATTCGGCCGCCCGATGCGAGGCACGGGCCGGACGCGGCCGATCCGCCGGCAGCTCCAGATGATCCGGCACCCCGGCGAGGGTGTCCGACCAGTACCCGAGCTGCCGGGCCGCCAGCGAGTCCGTGTCCGCCTCGGAGCCGAGCCGATCCCGCTGCCACAGTGTGTAATCCGCGTACTGGACCGGCAGCGGCTCCCACGCCGGCGCCTGCCCGGCGGCCCGCACCGCATAGGCGGCGGCCACATCGCGGGTCAGCGGGGCCATCGAGAAACCGTCCGTCGCAATGTGATGCGCGACCAGCACGACCACGTGCTCTTCGAACTGGCCGTCCGTCATGGCGCGCGGGCCGTAACTTGCTGCGGCTTGGATTATTTCGCGGTCGTCGACGACAAACACCCGGACCCGGAGCGGGACCGCCGCGGTGACGTCGAACCCACGGCCGATGGTGTCCGCGACGACCTCGGGTAGCCGGTCGAGGGACACCGGCACCGGGTCGAGGTCGAGCGGGACGTCCTCGGCGGGGAGCACCCGCTGCATGCCGACGCCGTCGATATCGGGATAGACCGTGCGCAGTGTCTCGTGGCGGGCCAGCACATCCCGCAGCGCGGCGCGCAGGGCGTCCTGGTCCAGGTGGCCCGAAAGACGCAGCGCCACCGGCACGTTGTAGGCCGGGGAGGCCGGGTCGTAGCGGTTGACGAACCACATGCGCTGCTGAGCCGGGGAGAGCGGGACCAGGTCGGGGCGCTCGGTCCGGGTGAGAGCGGGTGCGGCGGTGTCGGTCTCGGCGGCAGACAGCCGAACGCCCAGGTCGGCGACCACCGGGGCCTCGAAGAGCAGGCGGACCGGAACGGTGCGGCCCAGGTGCGCGGTGAGACGGGCGGCGACGCGGGTCGCGATGAGCGAATCGCCGCCGAGCGCGAAGAAGTCGTCGCGAGCACCGACGCGATCCAGCCCCAGCACCTCGGCGTAGGTCTCGGCGATGGCCACCTCGGCACCCGCCGGGACGACGTATTCGGCCTGTACCAGCTGGGGTTCGGGCAGGGCGCGCAGGTCCACCTTGCCGCTCGCCGTCAGCGGCAACTCCGGCAGCACCTGCAGGCCGGCGGGCATCAGGTAGCGCGGCAGCCGGCCGGAAGCCCAGGCCAGCAGCTCCGGCACCGAGGCCGGATCCGACAGCGCGACATACGAGCACAGCGTCATCGCGCCGGCGGGGTTGCGGCGGGCGACGGTCACCGCGGCCTCGATGCCCGGATGCGTCAGCAGGACGGCGTCGACCTCACCCGGCTCCACCCGGATGCCGCGGATCTTCACCTGGAAGTCGCTGCGACCGGCGTACTCGAAACCGTCCGCGGTGCAGCGCATCAGGTCGCCGGTACGGTACATGCGCTGTCCGGCGGTGAACGGGTCGGCGACGAACCGGCTCGCGGAAAGCGCTGCACGACCGGCATAGCCACGCGCCAGCCCCGAACCGCGCACATACAGTTCGCCGACCGCGCCCAGCGGTACCGGACGCAGCCAGGCGTCCAGCACGAGCAGGGTCGTCCCCGGCACCGGTTCGCCGAGCAGGGTCGAGGTGCCGGCCGTCATCGGGTCGCCGAAGCTCGCGGCGATCGTGGTCTCCGCCGGGCCATAGGAATTCACGAACGCGCGACCCTGACCCAGACGTGTCACCAGCGCGGGCGGGCAGGGTTCGCCACCCATGACGACCGTCCGCACACCGTGCAGGTCTGCGGCATCGAGGGTCGCGAGCACGCTCGGCGTACAGGTCAGGTGGGTGGCAGCGCCCGCGCGGATGGCGGCCGCCAGCTCCGCACCCGCACTCGCCTCCGGCGGTGCGACGACCAGCGTCGCGCCGGCGGCGAACGCGGACATCCACACCAGCATGGCCGCGTCGAAAGCCGGGTTGAGGCAGTGCATCACGCGCGAATCGCGATCGATGCCACCGCGTTCCGCCATGGCCGCCGCCATATTGGCCAGCCCGGTGTGCGAGACCACGACACCCTTCGGCGTGCCCGTGGACCCCGAGGTGAACACCACGTAGGCCGCATGCTCCGGGCGCAGGAGCGCGAGCCGGTCGGCATCGGTGACCGGCTCGGCGGACATCGCCGCGCACTCGGCGACCAACGCGTCGCTGTCCAGCCGCAGCCATGCCACGTCGCCGGGCAGATCCGTCACCTGATCCGAGGTGATCCCCAGTACCGCACCGCATTCCGAGGCGATGGCGCTCGTCCGCGCCGCCGGCTGCGTGACATCCGCCGGCACGAACGCCGCCCCGGTCTTCGCGACGGCCCACACCGCGACCATCGACATCACCGATCGCGGCAGAGCCACCAGCACCGCCCGCTCGGGCCCGGCACCGGCTTCGATCAGCCTACGAGCCAATCGATTCGACGCGGCCGCCAGCTCGGCGTAGGTCAGCTCGGCAGCGCTGTCGGCCGTTGAGGCGGCGCCGACGATCGCGGTTGTGTCCGGGTATCCGTTGGCGGACAGGAGATCCGGGAGGAGCTGCACCTCGCGGGAGTCGGCCCCGGGTCGGACCGAGACCAGCGCGTCGGGGTCCGTGCCGCGCAGCCCGGCGGCGCGGCGGCGCGAGTCGCCGGTGAGGTCGGTCAGCAGGCGGGACAGCGCCGCTGCCAGCGCATCGGCCTGGGAGGCGTCGAAATAGTGTGGGGAGCGGGTCAGTTCGAGGCGGAGGCCGTTGTTGGCGTAGGCGGCCAGCGAGAGGGGGTAGTGGGTGCCGTCCTGGGCGCGCAGGGACGTGACGGTGAGGTCGGCCTGGCGGGTGGCGGCGGTGAGGGTCGCGGCGTCCACCGGGTAGGACTCGAAGACGGTGGCGGTGTCGAAGAGCGGGCCCAGGCCGGTGGCTGCCTGGATCTCGTCGAGGCCCAGGTGCTGGTGGTCGGCCAGGGCGGCCTGCTCGCGCTGCACGCGGGTGAGCAGGTCGGCGATCGATTCGGCCGGGTCCAGGGCGATGCGGACCGGGACGGTGTTGACCAGCATGCCGACCATGCGCTCGGCGCCGGCCAGTTCCGGCGGGCGGCCGGACACCGTGGCGCCGAAGACGATGTCGGAGCCGCCGGCCTGCTCGGCCAGCAGCAGCGCCCAGGCCACCTGCACGAGGGTGTTGACGGTGACCTGGCAGGCCGCGGCCGTGCGGCGCAGGGCGTCCGGCAGACCATCGGGCAGGGGCACCTCGTGGGCGACCGGGGCGGTCGCGGCGTCGGCGCGCGGCGCGGTCGGGGCGATCAGGGTCGGGCCGTCGAGGCCGGACAGGGACTGCGCCCAGGCTTCCCGGGCCAGGTCGTCGTCGCGGGCGGCCAGCCACTCCAGGTGCGTGCGGAAGGGGGCCGGGGTCGCGAATCCGGTGTCGTCGCCGGAGGTTTCGTAGAGGGCGATGAGTTCCGCGAACAGCATCGGCATGGACCAGCCGTCGAGGATCAGGTGGTGGTTGGTGATGACCAGCCGGAAGCGCCGATCCCCCGCCGCGATGCACAGGAATCGGATCAGGGGCGGGTGGTCGACCGAGAACGGCTCACGCAGTTCGGCCGCCGCGATCTCGTCGAGCTCCGCCGGCGTGGCGCCGATCGCCTCCCGATAGGCGCACGGCACCGCGACCTCGGCCGGAATCACCTGCACCGCACCGGTATCCGAGGCCAGGAAGCCGGCGCGCAGCACATCGTGGCGGCGGACCAGCGCCTCGGCGGCGGCCGTCAGCCGGTCGCGATCGAGGTCGGCCTCGACATCGATGATCGCCTGCACCGAGTAGCCGTCCGGGCCGCCCGCGGCCAGTTGCGCCTGGAACAGCAGGCCGCGCTGCAGCGGCGTCAGCGGCCAGGCATCGGTCAGACGGCCGAAAGCCCGCTCCCACGACTCGATCTCCGGCTGCGCGACGGTCAGCAGCGGCAGATCGGCAGGGGTGAGGCCACCGGCGTCGGGCCGCCGTACCAGCTCGGCGATCTCACCGACGGCCGAAAGCCATTCCCGCGCCAGCGCTTCCACGTCCCCGGCCGCGACCGCATGACCGGCGAACTGCCACACCGCCCGGATCCGCTGCCCACGCTCCGACTCCAGCGTGACCGCGTCCACCGAGATGACCGCCGCCAGCGGCATATCCGGATCCGCGTGCCCGCCCAGGCGGTCCCCCATCGCGACCGGCAGCCAATCGCCCACGGCGAGCTCGGGAATCTGCCCGAGGTAGTTGAATCCGATCTGCGGATCCGGCAGTGCCGCGAGCTCCCGGGCCGTCCGCGCGTTCAGGTAGCGCAGCAGCCCGTAGCCGAAGCCGCCGCGCGGCACGGCCCGCAGCTGTTCCTTGACCGTCTTCAACGCGCTGTCCACGCTGGCCGCGCCCGAATCTCGCTCCACGGCAACGGGTCCCAGGCGCACCGGCACCTGCGTGGTGAACCAGCCGACCGTCCGCGACAGGTCCGCACCGGGCACCGCGGCCTCGTCGCGGCCGTGCCGCTCGACCGTGACCACGGTCCCGGCGGCGACCGCATCCTGCCCGTCCCGCCAACGCGCCAGCGCCAGCGCGAGGGCCGCCAGCAGCGCGTCCTCGACGCCGCAGCGGTAGGTGCCCGCGAGCCGGGCGATGAGCGCCGCCGACACCTCGCCCGGCACCTCGATATCGATCCGCCGGGCGGTCCGATGGGTGTCCACCGCCACGTCCAGCCGGCGCCGCCCGATCAGGGCATCCGGGGCCAGCACGTCACGCCAGTACCCGAGTTCGCTGACCGGCCAGGGTGATTCGACGGCAGCCGAGTCATCGGCCGGCGCGCCCGGGATGTCCGGTGACGCCAGCGCCTCCAGTGCGTACGCCCAGGTGCGCATCGAGGTCCCGGTCTCCCGCAGCTCGGGTTTCGTCCCCGCCGCGGCCTGCGTCCAGGCGGACATCAAGTCGGGCAGCAGGATTCGCCACGAGACCGCGTCACAGGCCAGGTGGTGCACCGCGATCGCCAACCGGCCCGGCCGCGCCGGACCGGCGTCCAGCCAGTTCAGTGCGATCATCACACCCGCACGCGGATCCAACCGACCGGCGGCATCCGTCAGCGCTCGGTCGACCGCCGCCCCGGACACGTCGGCCGCCGTCCACTCGAAGTGTGTCAGCAGCGTCGCCGCCTCGATGTCATCCGCCGGGGGGACGTCCAAGCGGAGCCCGTCGTCGGTGTCGACCAGGCGGGCGCGCAGCACATCGTGGCGGTCGAGCAGCGCCTGGACGGCGCGCAGCAGCACCGGGAGTTCGACCCCGGCCGGCACCTGGACCACCATCGACTGGGCGAAATGCCGCCAACCGGGACGGCCGAGCAGCCAGGCCGCGATCGGCGTCAGCGGCAGGCGTCCGACGCCACCGCCCGCCAGTTCGGGCAGCCGTTGCGGACGGTCCTCGAGCCGGGTGACCACGGCCGCCAGGGCGGCCGGGGTGCGGTGCTCGAAAACCTCACGGGCGGAGAAGACCAGGCCCGCGGCACGAGCGCGCGACACCAGCGTGATCGCCATGATCGAATCGCCGCCCAGGGCGAAGAACGAGGTGTCCGGACCGGCCTCGGTCCCGAGAACCTCCGCGAACAGGCTGCAGAGCAGGCGTTCGGTGGCGGTGGCCGGCGCGCGACCCGACATCGATTGCGCCACCACGGGTTCCGGCAGCGCCCGGCGATCCACCTTGCCATTGGCGGTGAGCGGCAACGCACCCAGCACCGTGACGGTCGCGGGCACCATGTACGGCGGCAGGCGGTGGGTGGCGTGGTCGAGCAGCTCGGGCTCGGTGATCACCTGACCGGCGTGCGGAACCACATACGCGTCCAGCACGGTGCCGCCGCCGGGACCGGGCCGCGCCACCGTGACCGCGATCTCCACCGACGAGTGCGCGTTCAGCACGGCGTCGATCTCACCCAGCTCGATCCGCATACCGCGCAGCTTCACCTGGAAGTCGCTGCGACCCACGTACTCGAGCACGCCACTCTCGGTCCAGCGCACCAGATCTCCGGTGCGGTACATGCGGGCCCCGGCCGGACCCGAGGGGGCGGGCACGAAACTCTCGGCGGTCGGCCCGGGACGGCCGACGTACCCGCGCGCCACCCCCGGCCCGGTCACGTACAGCTCCCCGGCCACCCCGATCGGCACCGGCCGCAGCCAGCGATCCAGCACCAGCATCCCGGCGCCCGGAATGGGGTCGCCGAGCCCGGCATTCACGCCCGGCACCAGCCCCCGGGTGTAGGTGACGGCCACCGTGGTCTCGCTGGGACCGTATGAATTCAGCAGCTCCCGCCCGATCCCGAAGCGCGCCACGATATCCGGCGGCGTCGGCTCCCCGCCCGACGACACCGCGCGCACCCCGTCGAGCGCGTCCGGCTCCAGCGTGGACAGCACCGCGGGTGTCGAACAGCCCTGGGTGATGCCGAAATCCCGGACCAGCCCGGCCAATTCGGCGCCCACCACCGGATCCGATTCGGCCACCACCAGGGTCGTGCCCGATGCGAACGCCATCAGCCATTCCAGCACCGACGCATCGAAACTCGGATTCAGGCACTGCAGGACCCGTGCACCCGGCGCGACCCGGTACGCCGTCACGATCGCCGCGGCCAGCCCGGCCAATCCGGCATGGGTCACCGCCACACCCTTGGGCACCCCGGTCGATCCGGAGGTGAACACCACGTACGCCGGATTGCCGGCCCGCGGCCGCCCCCGCAACTCCTCGGCGGTGAGCGGCGGATCGGCCGGCGCCACGTCCTCGTCGAGCAGGTCGTCGAGAGTGATCCAGTGGACCGAATCCGGCAGCGCGGCAGTCGATTCCGCGATTGTCAGGCCGATCGTCGCGCCCGCGTCGGCGGCAATGCGCGCCATCCGGTCGGCGGGCAGCGCGGTACCGAGCGGCACGAACGCCGCGCCGGTCTTGGCCACCGCCCACAGCGCGACCATCGCCTCGATCGAACGGGGAAGCGCCAGCAGCACGGTCGATTCCGGTCCGACGGCCGCGGCTTCCGGTAGCCCGGAACCGGATTCGGCAGCGCCAGCCCGCACGATCCTCCGCGCCAGCCGATTCGACAGCGCGTCCAGCTCGCCGTAGGTCAGCCGCCGGTCGCGGCCCATGACGGCGACCGTCTCGGGTCCTGCGCGGCGCAGGCCGTCCGCCAGGATCTCCGGCAGCAGCCGCGGCTGCGGCGCCGCCGGCCCGTGCGCGCCCGCCAGCACCGGCTGCTCGTCCGGCACCGTGTAATCCAGTGCCGCGACCGGTGTTCCGGCCTCCGCCGCCAGCAGCGAATCCAGCACGGCGAGGAATCGCCGATGATGCCGGTTCAGCGAATCCTCGTCGTACAGGCGCGGATTCGCGGCGAAGTCGACATGGATCGGCGCGCCCGCACCGTGCTGGTAGAAGTTGACGAACAGGTCCTCGATCGGGCCCGAGGTGACCACGTGCAGGCTCGACTCCACGCCCTCGAAGTCGATCCCGTCCGGGAACATCATGATGTTGATGACCGGCCCGGTCATGCCGCGCCCGAACTCGTCCCGGTCGCCCTCGTCCCGCATGTCCTCGTGGCGGAAGCGCTGATGCCGCAAGGCCCCCGACGCCGCCACCCGCACGGCATCCAGGACCTCCCCCACCCGTCCCGCGCGCGGCACCGGCACCCGCAGCGGCACCACATTGGCGATCATGCCGCCGGAATGCCGCAGCACCGCGGTGGTGCGGCCGGACACGGGCAGGCTCAGGACGACGTCCTCGGTGGCCGTGAGTCGGGCGTAGTACAGCGCGACCGCGGCCATCACCACGCCCGCCGCACTGGTGTCGAGACGGCGGGCCGCGCTCGCCAGCCGCTCGGCCGTCCGTTCCCCCAGCTGGGCGCGCGCCTCGCGGGCCAGCGCGCTCGCGGGCGCGGTGGCCCCGACCAGGCTGCACCGGTCGGGCATGCCCGCGGTGGCCTCGCGCCAGTAGCGCTCGTCGGTGGCGTACCGGCTCGATTCCCGGTACGCCATCTCCGACTCGTGCACGTCCAGCAGCGAGGCCGCGGTGCCGGGAGGCGCCGTTTGCCCGCGCACCGCGGCGTTGTACAGCTCGGCGACCCGATACAGCATGGTCATCGAGCCGAATCCATCGATGAGGAGGTGGTGTGCTCTGGTGTACCACAGGTGATGGGACTCGCCGACCCGGATCACGGTGGATATCCCAGCCTGTGCACCGAACAGCTCGATCGGCGCCGCCACATCGGCGCGCATCCACTCCAACGCGTCCGCAACCGGGTCCGGTCGGTCCTGGAAGTCCAGGAAGCCGACCGTCGCGTCCAGTTCGGTATCGACCACCTGATACGGCCGATCCTCGACCTCGACGAATCGCAGGACACCGGAACCGAATTCCCGCGCTGCCTGCGCCCCCACGAGCCGCAGCGCCGCGATATCCAGCGGTCCGTGCATCTCGATGTACTGGGCCTCCGACAGCGGCACCGCCGGATCCAGTTGCTGCGCATAGAACATCCCCAGCTGAGCCGGGGAGAGCGGGAAGACGGTGGCGGTCCGATCCGCCGCGATCTCACGCGTCATAGGAACTACCTAACTGCTGGCCGAACAGGATGCGTCGTCGTCGGCGCCCACCTCGTAGGCGGGCACGAAGGCGGGACGAGATGTCAAGCGCTCCACCATGACCGAGCGCACATGCGCGGGCAGCCCCGGCGCGAACTTGCGCACGAAGGCGTCGGCCCACTCCGGTCTGTCGAGCAGGAACGGAAAATCGGTCGTCATCATGCTGCGCACCACCAACATCGGCATCGGTGCGTCCAGCGGCCGAAAATCCTTGTTCCACAGGCCCGCCTGGTCACAGCCCGGATAGAATTGCCCGAGCATGATGCCGCGTTCCACGAATTTGCTCTTGAATTCATCGTGGATCTCATCGATCAGCGAACAATCCGTCAAATTCGGGAATACGGTGATCAATGCGCGCAGCACGGAGGTGGAACTGCCGTTCCCCGTGGGCAGTCCGGAATAGGCCTCCAGCGCGTCACGGATGATCGCGCGCACCCACGTCGGCCGCGGCTCCACCGCTGGAACCTGCGCCAGCCACATCAGATCTCGCCGCATGGCCGGTCGTACATACGGGCAGACCGGCCCGTCGCGGCCCAGTTCGTCACTGGGTTGGGTCAGATAGGACTCGGCCCATGATCGAAATGCCGCCACCGTGGATCGGGCGGCAGGGCACGATGATCCGGTGTCCCCCAATGAGACCCATTGCAGCCCCGAGCGGGGGCCGATAACACGCTCGCTCATGACTCACCTCGGATGATCGAGCTACGGCAGAGATGCGCCGTTGCCCACATCCTTAAATAGTGCTCCGGTCATGGGCCGTTAACGTGAGTAGTCGGTTACCCAATTTCGCGACACCGCCCCGGATTTCGGGGGCAATGGAATAAAGAAAAGACCGGTCAGGCATTGACCGGTCTTTTCTGTGAACTTGGACTCAGGCGCCGACGAGGCGCGCCGCCAGGTAGCCCTCTACCTGATCGAGAGCGATGCGCTGCTGAGCCATCGAGTCCCGCTCACGCACGGTGACGGCCTGGTCCTCCAGCGTGTCGAAGTCGACCGTGATGCAGAACGGGGTACCGATCTCGTCCTGACGGCGGTAGCGGCGGCCGATCGCCCCGGCGTCGTCGAAGTCCACGTTCCAGTTCCGGCGCAGCTGCGCGGCCAGGTCCTTGGCCTTCGGCGACAGGTCCGCATTGCGCGACAACGGCAGGACAGCCGCCTTGACGGGCGCCAGGCGCGGGTCCAGGCGCAGTGTGGTGCGAGTCTCCATGGTGCCCTTGGCCGTCGGCACCTGCTCCTCGTGGTACGCGTCGACCAGGAAGGCCATCAGCGAGCGGGTCAGACCGGCCGCCGGCTCGATCACGAAGGGGATGAAGCGCTCGTTGGTGTTCTGATCGAAGAAGCTCAGATCCGTGCCGGAATGCTCGGAATGGGTCTTCAGGTCGAAGTCGGTACGGTTGGCGACGCCCTCGAGCTCACCCCACTCGGAGCCCTGGAAGCGGAAGCGGTACTCGATGTCCACCGTGCGGGTGGAGTAGTGCGAGAGCTTGTCCTTCGGGTGCTCGAACAGCCGCAGGTTCTCCGGGTCGATGCCCAGGTCGGTGTACCAGGCCAGGCGGGTGTCGATCCAGTACTGGTGCCACTGCTCGTCCTCGCCCGGCTTGACGAAGAACTCCATCTCCATCTGCTCGAACTCGCGGGTACGGAAGATGAAGTTGCCCGGGGTGATCTCGTTGCGGAACGACTTACCGATCTGCGCGATGCCGAACGGCGGCTTCTTGCGCGCGGTGGTCTCGACGTTCTTGTAGTTCACGAAGATGCCCTGCGCGGTCTCCGGGCGCAGGTAGTGCATGCCTTCTTCGGATTCGACCGGGCCCAGGTAGGTCTTCAGCATCATGTTGAAGTCCTTGGGCTCGGTCCACTTGCCCACGGTGCCGCAGTCGGGGCACACGACGAGCTCCATGGACACCGAGTCCGGGTTGTCGATCTTGTTCTTCTCGGCGTACGCCTCCTGCAGATGGTCCTGCCGGTGCCGCTTGTGGCAGTTGAGGCATTCCACCAGCGGGTCGTTGAACACCGCGACGTGGCCCGAGGCCACCCACACCGGACGCGGCAGGATGATCGACGAGTCCAGGCCGACCACGTCGTCACGGCTGGTCACCATGGACCGCCACCACTGCCGCTTGATGTTCTCCTTGAGCTCGACGCCCAGCGGACCGTAG
Source organism: Nocardia sp. NPDC059236 (assembly GCF_042754085.1). NCBI lineage: Bacteria > Bacillati > Actinomycetota > Actinomycetes > Mycobacteriales > Nocardiaceae > Nocardia > Nocardia sp. NPDC059236. The sequence continues at coordinate 448,357 of NZ_JBHZAF010000004.1, read as the reverse complement.
TCCCAGGCCGACCTCGTTCCGCCGTAAATCTCACCGCTCGGGTACACGAGACCCCGACGCTTGGCGAGATTGGCGACGGTGTCCACCTTCGACTTGGGTGCCACTGAACAGTTCTCCATCCGTGTCCGGAAGATTGCAAAGGATTCGGTCCAGACTATCTGCCGTGTGCTACGGGTTTAACACCGTGTCGCGTTTGACATGCGTACACGTGCATATAAGAATGGCATCGGTTTCCAATAAGGAGTTGGTTCGATGACCACGGACAGCGGCGCGCCCCTGCGGCGCTCCCACGTCGCGACGGAGACCCCGGCCGCGATCCCCCACGACCCGTACCCCTACCGGTCTCCCCAGCCGCCGGCCGTGCCGTCGCGCACCATTCTGGACTCCGCCGGAGAACTATTGCGCGCACTGGCGGCGCCCGTCCGCATTGCCATCGTGCTCCAGCTCCGCGAGTCACCGCGCTGCGTGCACGAACTGGTCGATACCCTCGGAGTGACCCAGCCGCTGATCAGCCAGCACCTGCGCATCCTCAAGTCCGCCGGGGTGGTGCGTGGCGAACGCACCGGCCGCGAGGTCATCTACGAACTGGTCGACGAACATCTCGCGCACATAGTCATCGACGCGGTCGCACACGCCGAGGAAGGGTGATCCGTGGGAACAAGCGAGAAGACCGTCGGGGTCCGCAGCACCCGTCAGCGCAGTGCCATCGCCGCACTGCTCGCGGACATCGACGAATTCCGCTCCGCACAGGAGCTGCACGACGAACTCCGCAAGCGCGGTGAGGGCATCGGGCTGACCACGGTGTACCGCACCCTGCAGTCGCTCGCCGACGCCGGGATGGTCGACGTGCTACGCACCGACACCGGCGAATCGGTGTACCGGCAGTGCTCCACCGGACACCACCATCACCTGGTCTGCCGCCAGTGCGGCCGGACCGTCGAGGTGGAGGGGCCGACCGTGGAGGCCTGGGCGGACTCGATCGCCACCGAGCACGGGTTCACCGATATCAGCCACACCATGGAGATCTTCGGCACCTGCCAGAACTGCTGCCACAAGAGCTGACAGCGAGCAGCCGCGCACCCCTTGCTCATCGAGCGAGGGGTGCGCGGCTGCTGCCGTCCGGGTGGCGAGTTCAGGCCGCGGGCACCAGGTCCGGGGCGAGAGCCGGGACGGTCCGCCGAGTGCGGGCGATCCCCACACCGAGGAGAGCGAGACCGGCTGCGGCCCAGCACAGCAGGACCGTCAGCGGGCCCGCGATGGCGGCGTCACCGAAGAAGGCCGTCGAACGGAGCAGGGTGGCGGCAGCGCCGGGCGGCAGCAGCTGGCCGATCTCGCCCCACGGCTTGGGCAGCAGTTCGGGCGCGGAGGTGGCTCCGGAGAAGGGGTTTCCGACGAGCAGCATGGTGAGCGCGCCCAGGCCGATGCCCGCCTGACCGAGCACGGCGGCCAGACCGACCACGGTGCCGGCGACGGCGAGGGAGACCAGGCCGCTGATCGAGGCCATGGCCAGGTACGCACCGGGGAGCAGGTGCAGCCAGCCCTGGACGATCGACATGCTCAGCAGCCCACCGGCGATCGCGAAGACGGCCAGGCCGAGAGCGCGGGCGCGCAGCGACGGCACCAGCAGGGTCAGCAGCACGCCACCGGCCAGGCCGGACATGACCAGCGGGAGAACCATTGCGCCGAAACCGCTACCGCGCGGGTCGTGGACGTCGGCGGCGACCACGTCCTGCACCGGTGCCGCCTGCGCGCCGTTCAGCTGTTGCGCGAAGGCCGAGAGCTGCTGGGCCACAATCGGACTCGCGGCCGAGGCGATCAGCACCCGGGGCTGTCCACCGGTCAGGATGGCCCCGTATACATCTCGATGCTCGATGGCGTCGCGAGCAGTGGATTCGTCTGCGACGGTGCGGATGTCGAAGCCGCCGGGCTCGCGATCGGTCAGCTGCCGGGCGACCGCGGCGGCCTGCGGGCCGGTGATGGCGATGGGGAGATCCCGGGGCGCGACGCGGGCGGCGGGCCAGGCGAAGGCGATGAGCATCAGGGCCTGAATGGCGGCCGCGGCGAGACCGAGGGCGAGGGAGCGCTGGACTGTGTTCATGACCCATCCAAAGAAAGCGAAGGTTCGTTCTTTTTGATTGGGACAAGGCTGACACCCCAATGTCCCCTTGTCAAGAACGGATATTCGTTTTACTTTGGGCGCATGCCCAGAGTCAGCGAGGAACACCTGGAACGCCGCCGGCAGCAGATTCTCGACGCCGCGCAGTCCTGCTTCGCCCGCAAGGGACTGCACGCCACCACCATGCAGGACGTCTTCGCCGAATCCGGCCTCTCGGCCGGGGCGGTCTACCGGTACTTCAAGTCCAAGGACGACATCATCAAGGACCTCGCCACCGACGCCACCGTCGACCTGCGCGCGGCCCTCAGCGAAGCCGTCTACAGTGACCCGCTCCCCACTCCCCCGGACCTGGTCCGCATCATGTGCGAGGCCATCGTCCGGCTCAGCGTCCCCGGCGGGCCGGTCCGCATCATCCCGCAGGCCTGGTCGCTGGCCCTGACCGACGCCAATATCGCCGACTACGTCCGCACCAATATCCTCGGCATCCGCCGCCTCTGGTTCGACTACGCCGAACGCATGCGCGACGTCGGCTGGCTCCCCCCGGACGCCGACACCGACGCGGTGGCCAAGATCTTCCTCGGCCTACTACCCGGCTTCATCCTGCAGCACCTCATCCTCGGCGACGTCGACCCCGACACCTTCGCGCGCGGCATCACCGAGATCCTCCCCGACTACCGCCGCGCCGCCGAGGCCGCGGCCGCGGCCGAATCCGCCCGAGCCTGAACCGATCCCGGGCGGCACCGGGTATCGGTGTCAGAGCAGCAGGCCCTGGCGGGCACGGCCCGCCCCGGAGAGGGTCAGCAGCAGGATGGTGGCCAGCGGCTCGTCCTCGAGCCCGGCGGCCGGGAAGGTGTAGCGCAGGATGACATCCGCGAGCTTCTCGCGGGACACGACGGTGAGCGTGCCGAACTGGAGCGCGGCATTGCGTTCGGCGACCCGCTTGTGCAGCTGCGGTTTCACCGGACGATCCCAGGCCAGGATGCACATGAGCGCCAGCACATCCAGGCCGGGCGAGAGGTTGACGCCGCGCAGCGAGCACAGCGCGCCCTCGTACTCGAAGCCGAGGCCGCCGTCCTCCTCGCGAACCTCCACGCCGTAGCGCAGCAGCAGGGCGCGGGCGCGGTCCTGGAGCGCCTCGGCGGGGGTGAGCTGGTCGGTCATTTCACGCCTCCGAAGCGACGGTCACGCTTGGCGTACTCCAGGCAGGCGTCCCAGAGGTTGCGGCGGTCGAAATCAGGGAAAAGCGTTTCCTGGAACACGAATTCGGCGTACGCGGCCTGCCAGATCAGGAAGTTGGAGGTGCGCAGTTCACCCGAGGGACGCAGGAACAGGTCCACGTCCGGCATATCGGGTTCGTCGAGGTAGCGGGCCACGGTGGCCTCGGTGATCTTCTCCGGGTCGAGTTCCCCGGCGGCCACCCGGCGCGCGATTTCCCGTGCGGCGTCGGCGATCTCGGCACGACCGCCGTAGTTGACGCACATGGTGAGGGTCATCACCGTATTGTCCCGGGTGAGCTCCTCCGCGATCTCCAATTCCTTGATCACGCTGCGCCACAGGCGCGGTCGGCGGCCGGCCCAGCGCACCCGCACACCCATCTCGTGCATCTCGTCGCGGCGGCGGCGGATCACATCGCGATTGAAGCCCATCAGGAAGCGCACCTCGTCGGGGCTGCGCCGCCAGTTCTCGGTGGAGAAGGCGTAGGCCGACAGCCACTTCACGCCCATCTCGATACAGCCCTCGACGGTGTCCATGAGCACCGCCTCGCCGCGCTCGTGGCCCGCGGTGCGGGGCAGCCCGCGCTCCTGGGCCCAGCGGCCGTTGCCGTCCATCACCAGCGCCACATGCCTGGGCACGAATTCCGCCGGAATCGCCGGCGGCTTCGCCCCCGACGGATGCGGCGACGGCGGCCGCACAACACGCTGCTCAGTCGATGACTTCCGGTTCCCGATCACGACCACCATCCTGCCCGACGCTCCGCGAGGCCGGACGGCGCCCACACCATTGCCACCGGACCTCCACATTTCCTCCACCGGACGGCGTACGGCGGCGGGGAAACCGGCATTTCCCCGCCGCCGAGCGCCCGGCCGGTCAGCTGGGGAGACTGTCGAGGTAGGCGCGGTAGCTGCCGAAGGGCAGGACGGCGTCGTAGACCAGCTCGCCGCTCGGGGTGAACTCCGAGATGCGGGGCGTCATGCCCCAGCTGACCAGGGTATTGCCGTTCGGCAGGGCCTGGGCATTGCCCATGGCGGGGGTGACCAGACCGTCCGGGTGCTCCTGATTGCGCACCAGGGTGGCGCGCCCCGCGGCCGGGTCGAGGTGGATCCACTCCACGCTCGACTTCCCGCGCGATTCCACACCGCTGGAGTTGTTGTCGAACAGCCGCAGCGTCGAGGCGTCGGCGAACTCGGCGTCGTGCTGGAAGGCGAACTGCACGTCCGGATCGGCGGTCAGGGTCGGATGCTTGCCGCCGAGCTGCCAGCGGATATCGCCGGTGTTCGGGTCGACGTCGTAGACAGCGGACGTATTGCGCAGGGACACAACCAGATTCCCGGACGGATCCTGGCTGATCGAGTTCATGTGATACGGGTCGTAGACGTCGCCCGCCAGCTTGCCGGAGGTCTCCGAATCACTCAGCGGCACATGCTCGGCCGCGCTCCAGCGGAACAGCTGCCGGCCCGAGGCGACATCGATCACCAGGGCGACGGTATCGAACATCTTCCCGTTCGCCGGGCCGCCGATGGCGGTGAGATCGGCATCGACCTGCGGGTACGAGGTGAGCAGCGCGTGACCGTCGGGGGTCAGCCGGAATTCGTGCACATCCGCGCCCGCCCCACCCGGGTCGACGGTCGCCAGCACATTGAAGGTCTCGTCCGCGATGATTCCCACACCCGAGCCGTGCCCGGCGACCGTGCTGCCCTGCCACCAGGTGAGCACCTTGCGCCCCTGGTAGATCTGCGTCCGGAAGTTCGAGACATCCTGTCCCGCAGGCGGTTCGTAGCGTTTGATCTCCTTGCCGGACCGGTCGGCAATGACGTTCGCGGGCTTTCCGCCCGGCAGCACCTGCGCCACGGTACCCAGCCCGGGCACCAGCGCGGCGGCGCTCACACCGGTGGTGTAGTAGATGAATCCGTCGCTCTCGCCCGGCTTTTCGACCTTCACCGTGTACGCGAGCCCGCCGAACGGCGAACTCGGCAGCACCGGCTGGGCCGCGGCGGTCGCGGTCGCCGAGGCGGCCAGCACGGCGGCGACGGCCAGCGACACCGGCAGGCGGCGGACAGCCGCCGGCGAGGACTTTCGATGAGGAGATCCCGACACGCCGTGAACTTTAGGCTCCCTAACGTTCGATGGCTCTGTATCGAATCTCACTGATCCGGACCCGCTTTCCCGCGCCCGCTCACCGGGACTCCCAGGGTGATTCGGCCCGGCGTCAGCCGATGGCGGCACGGGGACGCTCGGCCGCCGCGTCGCGCTCGACGGCCTCGTGCGGGCGGGTGCGCTCGATGAGCGGCAGCGTGCGCAGCTGTCGTTCCAGGTGCCACTGCAGATGCGCGGCAATGAGACCGCTGGCCTGGCGTCGCATGGCGTCGGAGACGGCGTCGACGCCGGACCAGTCGCCCCGATTGAGAGCGCTCATGTGGTCGAGAACGCCGACCATGGGCGTGGCCGCGCCGGGCGGACGGCAGTGCACGCACACCGCGCCGCCCGCGGCCACATGGAAGGCGCGGTGCGGGCCGGGGGTGGCGCAGCGGGCGCAGTCGTCGAGGGCGGGCGCCCAACCGGCGAAAGCCATGGCGCGCAACAGGTATGCGTCCAGGATCAGTTCGTGGGGGCGGCGGCCCAGCGCGATGGCGCGCAGCGCGCCGGCGGTGAGGGTGTGCAGGCGGGCGGCGGGTGCGCCCTCCTCGCCGGCCAGGCGCTCGGCGGTCTCGAGCACGGCGCAGGCGGTGGTGTAGCGGCCGTAGTCGGCGACGATGTCGGCGGCGAAGGTCTCGACCGTGTGCACCTGGGTGACGGTGTCGAGATTGCGGCCCGGATACAGCTGCACATCCACGTAGGCGAACGGTTCCAGCCGCGCCCCGAACTTGGAGCGGGTGCGCCGCACACCCTTGGCGACCGCGCGCACCAGACCGTGCTGGCGGGTCAGCAGCGTGACGATGCGGTCCGCCTCGCCCAGCTTGTGCTGGCGCAGCACCACCGCCTGATCCCGATACAACCGCACCGCAACAGTCTCGCACGCGCGACCGACCGGACCACGACGAGTCACCGGACGTGTGCCGATCAGAAGTTCGTTGGCCCGCGATTGGCCGCGCGCCGCACGCTGAGCGCGCCCCTCGGACCGAGGATTCGGACGCGCTACACCGCCACGCCGCTGGTGTGGATCGCCGTGGGACACATCGGCCGCGCCCTCGCCGCCGATGAGGCGTGATCGACCACTGCCCGGTCGATCACGCCGCCACACGTTGGACGTGTGACCAGAATCGCGCTAGGTTACTCCCGAGTACGGGAGAGACGGGATTCACATGACACTGGCGTCGGTTGGCGAGCTCGGGCTGGCGGAACTCGCGGCGGCACTGGCGGCGGGCACACTCACCTCGGTCGAGGCGACCAGCGCGGCGCTCGACCGGATCGAGGCCAGCCAGGGGGCGCTCAATGCCTTCCGGATCGTGCGACGGGCCGAAGCGCTCGCCGAGGCCGCCGACGCCGACCGCAAACTCGCCGCCGGCCACCGCGAGCCCCTGCTCGGGGTGCCGCTGGCCATCAAGGACGACACCGACTTGACCGGCACCCCAACGGCTTTCGGCTGCGGCGGCGAATTCCCCGCCAAGACCGAGGACGCGGAGTCGGTGCGGCGGCTGCGTGCGGCCGGGGCGGTCATCGTCGGCAAGACCAATACCTGCGAGCTCGGGCAGCTGCCGTTCACCAGCGGAGACGCCTTCGGGCACACCACGAATCCCTGGAGCGCCGGGCATACGCCGGGCGGGTCGTCCGGTGGATCCGGCGCGGCGGTGGCGGCCGGATTGGTGCCCGCCGCACTGGGATCCGACGGCGCGGGCTCGGTCCGCATCCCGGCCGCCTGGAACAACCTGGTCGGCATCAAGCCGCAGCGCGGCCGCATCTCCACCTGGCCGCTGCCGGAAGCCTTCTACGGGCTCACCGTGAACGGCCCGCTGGCCCGCACCGTCGCCGATGCGGCGCTCCTGCTGGACGCCGCGGCCGGACCTCATCCGGGCGACCTGCACACCCCGCCCGCACTGCGCGTCTCCGACGCCGTCGGCCGCGATCCCGGCCGCCTGCGCATCGCGCTCTCCCTGCGAATCCCGTTCACCGCCACCAGGACCACCCTCGACCGCGAGGTGGAGGCCCGGGTGCACGCCACCGCCGCCACGCTGCGCCGCCTCGGTCACGAGGTCACCGTCGCCGACGTCCACTACGGCGTCCTGATGGGTGCGACCTTCCTCCCGCGCTCCATGGTCGGCATCCGCGAGGCGCTGGACCGCCTCCCCGGCGCGCAGGTGGATCCGCGCACCACCCACAATGCCGCCGTCGGCCGCATCCTCTCGCCGCTGCTGTTCGCCGCCCGCCGCGCAGAACCCTTGCTGCGCACGCGAACCGGCCGCATCTTCGACGACTTCGACCTGGTGCTGGCACCCACCACGGCCACCCCGCCCCCGGGCGTCCACGAGATCGACGACATCGGCAGCTGGGCCACCGACGAACTGATCACCGCGGCCTGCCCCTACACCTGGCCCTGGAACGTCCTCGGCTGGCCCGCCGTCAACATCCCCTCCGGCTTCACCGCCGCCGGCCTCCCCGTCGGCTCGCAGCTCATGGGCCCCGCCAACTCCGAACCGCTCCTGGTTTCTGTTGCGGCCCAGTTGGAATCGGAGCTGGAATGGCACAAGAACCGCCCGACACCCTGGTGGCCCCAGCCCTGACCCGCGGCCAGGAGGCGGCCCGTCCGATGCTCTGACGGCCTGGACTACGCCCCGACCCGTCCGCCCCACAGGGACATACACCCAGGCGATACCTGGTCCCGTGCCGCGGCGACGCCGAAATCGCCGACAGCACAGGGCAATCCGCTGAAACTGCCCGCAGCCGCTCACGTGGCCGCGGGCAGGCGGCGGGGTCAGAAGCCGAGCTTGCCGAGCTGCTTGGGGTCGCGCTGCCAGTCCTTGGCGACCTTCACGTGCAGGTGGAGATAGATGCGGGTGCCGAGGATGTGCTCGATCTGCTTGCGGGCGTTGGTGCCGACCTCCTTGAGGCGGGCGCCGCCCTTGCCGATGATGATGGCCTTCTGGCTGGGGCGTTCGACGTAGAGGAGGGCGTGGACGTCGAGCATGCCCTCGGCGGAGCGGCGGCCGTCGGTCTCCTGGTCCTCGTTCTCCTCGCGCTCGAGGACCTCCTCGATCACCACCGCCAGCGAGTGCGGGAGCTCGTCGCGGACGCCCTCGAGGGCCGCCTCGCGAATGAGCTCGGCCATCAGGACTTCCTCGGGCTCATCGGTGAGTTCGCCGTCGGGGTAGAAGGCGGGGCCCTCGGGCATCTGGGAGGCGATGACGTCGACGAGCACCTCGACCTGCTCGCCCTTGACCGCGGAGATCGGGACCACCTCGGCCTCGGGGCCGAGCAGCTGGGACACGGCCATGAGCTGGTGGGCGACCTGGTCGCGACTCACCTTGTCGATCTTGGTGACCACACCGAGCAGGGTCGTCTTGGGCGCCATGGTCTTGATCTGGTCGACGATCCAGCGGTCACCCGGGCCGATCTTCTCGTCCGCCGGAATGCAGACGGCGATGACGTCCACTTCCGAATACGTATCGCGCACCAGGTCGTTGAGGCGTTGGCCGAGCAGCGTACGCGGCCGGTGCAGACCGGGGGTGTCCACCAGGATCAGCTGCGCGTGATCGCGGTGCACGATGCCGCGAATGGTGTGCCGCGTGGTCTGCGGCCGCGAGGAGGTGATGGCGATCTTCTGCCCCACCATGGCATTGGTGAGCGTGGACTTGCCGGTGTTCGGCCGGCCTACGAAACACACGAAGCCGGACCGGAATTCACCGCTGTCCTGACCCTTGCCGCTCACTCGAAAACCTCCGATTCGGTCTCCACATCGAAGCCCGCCGGGACCTCGCGCTCGCCGGCCGCGTCGCCCGTCGTGGGCTGCTGTGCCGCAATGGGATTCTCGACGCCGTAGTCCGCGGGCGCACCGGGCTCCAGCACGTCGAACACCGCGCTCTTGGCATCGGTGAAAATGATGCGCGCCGACGGCGAAACCTCACGCACGGCCGACACCCCGGGATCCGACAGCTCGCCCGCGACCACCACGGCCGCCTCGAAACCGCCTGCGCCACTGGAGATCGCGGCCGCCACCGCCGACTGCAACGCGGTCAGCTTCAGCGCGGTCAGCTCCACGGTTCCGGCCGCGTAGGTGCGTCCGTCCGAATCACGCACGGCCGCACCGCCATTGCCGCCAGTACGGCCCATGGCGCCACGGGCGAGGACCAACAGCTTGTTGTCCTCCGCATCCAACTCAATCATCGGCCTCTCCATCCTCGTGTACGTCGTCGGCCGGTTCGTGTTCCGCCGGTTCGGTTCTCGTCTGCTCCGGGCCCTTGCGCACCACCACGGTGTGGATCCGCATGCGGCCGCGCGCGTCGGCCGCGCCCTCCCCCTTCAGTTGCAGGCCGTGGATGACGGCCTTGGAGCCGGGCAGCGGGACGCGGCCCAGGGCGTGAGCGAGCAGACCGCCGACGGTGTCGACGTCCTCGTCCTCGATCACCATGTCGAACAGCTCGCCCAGGTCGTCCACCGGTAGTCGCGCCGAGACCCGGAACTTGCCCGGGCCGATCTTCTCGATCGGCGCGATCTCGTCCTTGTCGTACTCGTCGGCGATCTCGCCCACGATCTCCTCGAGGATGTCCTCGATGGTGACCAGCCCGGCGATGCCGCCGTACTCGTCCACCAGCACCGCCATATGGTTTCTGCGCCGCTGCATTTCGTCCAGCAGCGCGTCCAGCGGCTTGGAGTCCGGCATGAACACGGCGGACCGCATGACCTGCCGCACTTTCACCTTCCGGCTCCGATCCGCGTACGGCACCAGGTCTTTCAGGTAGACGACACCCAGAATGTCGTCGACGTTCTCGCCCACCACCGGGATTCGCGAGTGCCCCGATCGCACCGCCAGCGACATGGCCTGCGCCGCAGTCTTCTCCGCCTCGATCCACACCATCTCGGTGCGCGGCACCATGACCTCGCGGGCCGGGGTGGTGTCGAGCTCGAAGACCGACTGGATCATGCGGCGCTCGTCGGCATCCACCACACCGCGCTCCCCCGCCAGATCCACCACCTCGCGCAGCTCGATCTCGGAGGCGAAGGGGCCGTTGCGGAAACCCTTACCGGGGGTGATCGCATTACCGATCAGAATCAGCAGCCGGCTGACCGGGCCCAGCAGCGAGCCGATGGCCTGCAACGGCAGCGACGCGCCCAGCGCCAGCGAATACGCGTGCTGGCGGCCCAGCGTGCGCGGCCCGACACCGATCACCAGATAGTCGACCAGCACCATGACCGCCGCGGTGATCAGCAGCGCCGGGCCCTCGTCCAGCCAGTCCATGAGCACCGCCGCCAGCAGCACCGTCGCGGTGATCTCGCACGTGAGACGCAGCAGCACCATGAGATTCACATAGCGCGGCCGATCCGCGATGATGCGTGCCAGCCGCACCGCCCCGGTCCGGTCGGCACGCACCAGATCCTCCACGCGCGCAGGCGAAATCGTGTTCAGCGCCGAATCCAGCGCCGCGAACACGCCACCGGCGGGGACCAGGACGATCGCCAGCAGGAGCAGAACGAATGAATTCACGCCGGGCCCAGCGGATCACCGGTGGTATCGGTGAATCCGGTCTTGCCCAGCAGCCGCTGGTCGCGCTCGGCGAGCTCCGCGCGGCGCATTTCCTGGCGCACGTTCTCGTACCAGCCCTCCAGCAGGGAGGCCTGCAGCGCGAACATCTCCTTCTCCTCCTCCGGCTCGGCATGGTCGTAGCCGAGGAGGTGCAGGACGCCGTGCACGGTCAGCAGCGCCAGCTCGTGATCCATGGAGTGCCCGGCCTTCTCGGCCTGCTGGGCCGCGAACTCGGGGCAGAGCACGATGTCGCCGAGCATGGAGGGGCCGGGCTCGGCGGCATCGGGCCGCCCGCCCGGCTCCAGCTCGTCCATGGGGAAGGACATGACATCGGTGGGACCCGGCAGGTCCATCCAGCGCATGTGCAGGTCCGCCATGGTGTCGAGATCGACCAGCACCATCGACAGCTCGGCCGCCGGATGCACATCCATCTGAGCGATGACGAACCGCGCGACGCTGACCAGTTCTTCTTCGGATACCTCGATACCCGATTCGTTGGCGATCTCGATACTCACCCGATCAGCCTAGAGGGAGAGGTCAGTGTCGTTCTCCTCGGCTCGCGGCACGTCGCTGTGCCCGATTGCCGGGGTAGTGGACCGCGGCCGGGGGCCGCGACTCCGCCTCGAACCGGTCGTAGGCGTCGACGATCTCCCCGACCAGGCGGTGACGGACCACATCGGCGCTGGTGAGCTCGGCGATATGGATGTCGTCGATGCCGTGCAGGATCTCCGTCGCCGCGCGCAGACCCGAGCGCGCGCCGTGCGGCAGATCGACCTGGGTGATGTCACCGGTCACCACGATCTTGGAACCGAAGCCCAGGCGGGTGAGGAACATCTTCATCTGCTCGGCCGTGGTGTTCTGCGCCTCGTCCAGAATGATGAACGAGTCGTTGAGCGTGCGACCGCGCATGTAGGCCAGCGGGGCGACCTCGATGACACCGGCCTGCATGAGCTTCGGGATCGCCTCCGGATCCATCATGTCGTGCAGGGCGTCGTAGAGCGGGCGTAGGTACGGGTCGATCTTCTCGTTCAGCGTGCCCGGCAGGAAGCCCAGCCGCTCGCCGGCCTCAACCGCGGGCCGGGTCAGGATGATGCGGTTGACCTGCTTGGTCTGCAACGCCTGCACGGCCTTGGCCATGGCCAGATAGGTCTTGCCGGTACCGGCCGGGCCCACCCCGAACACGATGGTGTGTGCGTCGATGGCGTCGACATAGCGCTTCTGGTTGAGCGTCTTGGGCCGGATGGTCCTGCCGCGCCGGGACAGGATGTCCAGGCTCAGCACCTCTGCCGGAGAATCCGAGGAGCCCTCGGTGAGCATGGAGTAGGTGTGCCGCACGGCCTCGGGCGAGACCACCCGATTGCGCGCGGTGAGCGCGACCAGCTGCGCCACCACTCGTTCCGCCAGCGCGACATCGGCCGGCTTACCGGTCAGCGTGACGGAATTGCCGCGGACATGGATGTCGGCATCGAGGAGGCGCTCGAGTTCACGCAGGTTCTCGTCAGCCGAACCCAGGAAACCGAACACCGATTCCGGTGCCAATTCGATGCTGGAACGAACGGTCCGCCCCGCCGGTCCGGAACCGTTGACGCCGGCGCCGATGCCGACAATGGGTGTGCTCTGATCGCCGATTTCGCCTGGTGTTCTCAAAAGTGGCTATGGCCTGCTTTCCGGTCTCGATGCCGTTTTCGTTGACAGAAGTTTACCGCCGCCCACCGACACCGCCCAGTGAATAGACGGCTACCAGCAGGGGTAACACACCGGTGTCATCCAACTGCCGCACCCCCGAATCCATTCCGTGGCGAACCGCGCGGAAAGGCCTACCAGCGCGGGGTGAGCGCGCCCAGCGCGCCGAGGGCGACGGCGGCCGCGGTGGAGGTGCGCAGCACGGTCGGGCCGAGCAGGACCACGTCGGCGCCGGCGTCGGCGAGGGCCTGCAGTTCCGAGTCGTCGAGGCCGCCTTCGGGGCCGACGATCAGGACCACTTCGGGGACGCCGGTGAAAGAAAGGTCGGTCAGGCGGGATTCGCCGGACTCGTGGAGGGCGGCGACGATCGCGCCGTTCGCCTTCGCGGTGCGGACCAGGTCCAGGAGGTCGCGGGTGGTGTGGAGGTCGGCGACATCCGGGATGTAGGCGCGGCGGGATTGGCGGGCGGCCTGTTTGGCGGCGGCACGCCACTTCTCGACGCCCTTGCGGGCCTTGGCTTCCCAGTTGGAGACGCAGCGCAGGGCCTGCCAGGGGACGATGGCGTCGGCGCCCGCCTCCGTCATGAGTTCGACTGCCAGTTCCGAACGGTCGGACTTGGGCAGGGCCTGGACCACCGTCACCTGCGGGGTCCAGGGCGCGGCCACCCGTTTGGCCAGCACCTTCAGTTCGAGGCGATCCTTCTGGGCCGCAACCACTTCCGAGTCGGCGAGGATCCCGTGCCCGTCGGAGAGGGTGATGGGTTCCCCGACCCGGATGCGACGCACCGTGGCGGCGTGGCGGCCCTCGGGGCCGTCCAGCACCGCGGTCGCACCCGGTTCGGGAATGTCGTCGAGGTAGAAGACGGTGGCGGCCAACGGATCAGCGTCCGCTGAAGGAGGCGCGCAGGCGTGCGAAGAGGCCGGAGTTGTGTTCGGACTGGGCGGTCATGACCTCGGTGTGCTCGTTGACGCGCATGCCCTTGTACTTGCGCAGCAGGTCGGCCTGCTTGGAGTCGAGCTTGCTCGGCACCACGATGTCGAGGTGCGCGATCAGGTCGCCGCGCGAGTTGGCGCGCAGCTTGGGCATGCCGTGGCCGCGCAGCACCGACGCCTCGCCGGGCTGGGTGCCCGCCGGGATGGTTAGCTCCACCGGGCCGTCGAGGATGGTGTCGATGACGACGGTCGTGCCGAGTGCGGCGTCCACCATGGGGACGCGGATGGTGCAGTGCAGGTCGTCGCCGTCGCGCACGAAGGTGTCGTGCGGCTGCTCGACGATCTCTACGTACAGGTCGCCGGCCGGGCCGCCGCCGGGTCCGACCTCGCCCTGCGCGGCCAGCCGCACCCGCATGCCGTTGGCGACACCGGCCGGGATGGGCGCGGCGATCTCGCGGCGCGAGCGCACGCGGCCGTCGCCGCCGCACTTGCGGCAGGGGTCGGGGATGGTCTCGCCCGCGCCCCGGCAGGTGGGGCAGGGGCGGGAGGTCATGACCTGGCCGAGGAAGGACCGCTGCACGGTCTGCACCTCGCCCGCGCCGCCACAGGTCTCACAGCGCACCGGCTTCGAATTGCCGTTGGTGCCGGAGCCCTGGCACAGGTCGCAGAGGATGGCGGTGTCGACGGTCAGGTGCTTGGTGACACCGACCGCGCACTCCTGCAACGACAGTCGCGTGCGCAGCAGCGAATCCGCGCCCGGCTGCACGCGGCCGCGCGGCTTGCGGGTGCTGCCGGAGGCGTTCATGCCGCCGAAGAACGCCTCGAACACGTCGCCGAGGCCACCGAATCCGGCGCCGGAGAAGCCGCCGCCCATGCCGCCGGCGGATTCCAGCGGGTCACCACCGAGGTCGACGATGCGCCGCTTCTCCGCGTCGGACAGCACCTCGTAGGCCGTGGAGACCTCGCGGAACTTCTCCTGGGCCTCCGGGTCCGGATTGACGTCGGGATGCAGTTCACGCGCCAGCTTCCGGTAGGCGCGCTTGATCTCCTGGTCGGTCGCACCGCGTGCGACTCCGAGCAGTGCGTAATAGTCCCGTGCCACGTGCGCTCTCTAGTCCTGTTTCGTCTTCTGGGCCTGCTCACCGTTCGGCGAGCACCTCACCGATGTATCGGGCGACAGCTGCCACCGAGGCAATGGTCCCCGGGTAGTCCATGCGGGTCGGTCCGAGCACCCCCATACCTCCGAGCACCGTACCGGTCAGCCCGTAACCGGTGGACACCACGGCGGTCCCGCGCATCTGCTCGACCTTGGTCTCCTCGCCGATCTGCACCGTCACGGTACCCGGGACCTGTGCCGCGGCCAGCAGCTTCAGCACGATCACCTGCTCTTCGAGGGCCTCCAGGACCGAACGCAGCGAACCCGGGAAACCGTTCCCGGCGAAGTCGGAGGCATTGCGGGTGAGGTTGGCGGTGCCGCCCAGCACCAGGCGCTCCTCCGGATGCTCGACCAGCGTCTCGACCAGCACGGTGGAAACGCGGATGAGCACATCGCGGAGCTTGGGCGACGGGGAATGCTCAGGGAGTTCGGCGACCGACACGGACGCGGCGGCCAGGCGCTTGCCGTCCATGGCCTTGCCGAGCATGCCGCGCAGGGCGGCCAGATCGTCCTCGCTGACGACGGTGCCCAGATCGACCAGGCGCTGGTCGACGCGGCCGGTGTCGGTGATCACGACCAGCAGCAGGCGGGCCGGGTTGAGCGCGACGACCTCGATGTGGCGCACGGTGGACGCGGACACGGTCGGGTACTGGACCATGGCGACCTGCCGGGTCAGCTGGGCCAGCAGGCGGACGCCGCGGCGCAGCACGTCGTCGAGATCGACGCCGCTCTCCAGGAATTCCATGATCGCGCGGCGTTCCGCGCCGGACAGCGGCTTGACCTCGGAGATGTGGTCGACGAACTGCCGGTAGCCCTTGTCGGTGGGGATGCGGCCGGAGGAGGTGTGCGGCTGGGCGATGTAGCCCTCGGCCTCGAGCACCGCCATGTCATTGCGGACGGTGGCGCTGGAGACACCCAGATTGTGCCGCTCGACCAGGGTCTTGGACCCGATGGGCTCCTTCGTCGCGATGTAGTCCGCGACGATGGCCCGCAGGACCTCGAGCCGTCGTTGCTCGGTGCTCGACATGATGGCCCCACCTCCTTGCTCGCCCTCGGGTACGCCTCGTGCACGCCCGAGCCCTCCGCGGCAGGAAGCAGCCGATCATTCGGCACCGGCCACGCGGATTTCCCGGATTATCTCCTCCAGTTTAGTGTCCCCGACGCAAGTCGCTGTGCGACCGCCCGCCACCTGGGCGGAGTCGGCGCACGTGCCGTGCCCCGGTGTCCGCATGTGCTGTGCCCCGGTGTCACTGACCGGCGGCGGCCTCCACGACTGCGGCCACATCGGCCGGGTGGGAGACGAGGCCGGCGTGGGAGGCGTCGATCGAGGAGGTGTGGGCGTTCATGCGCTTGGCCATATCCCATTGGGACGCAGGGGGAATCACGCGGTCGGCGGTGCTGACCAGATACCAGCTCGGGGTGGCGGCCCAGGCGGGTGAGCCCGAGGGTTCGAGGTTGGCGGACAGGGCCAGGGAGTGCTGGCGGGCGGCCATGGCGGCGGCGGTGGCCGGATCGACGTCCTGGGCGAAGACGTCGGGGAAACTGGCGGGGTCGATGTAGGCGTCCACATTCCTGTCCGCGATCCCCTGCTGGTCGTTCACCACCTTCAGCCGCAGGGCGAGGGTGAGTTGCGAGCCGGGGTACTGGATCGGATTCAGTTCCAGCAGTGCGGCTTCACCCTGGGTCGGCGCGAAAGCCGAGATGTAGACCAGGGATTCGATCTTCGAGTCGTGCACGTTGCTGATCACGGTGCCGCCGTAGGAGTGGCCGACCAGCACGATCGGGCCCGCGATGCCGTCGATCGTGTGCTGGATCGCCGCCGCGTCGTAGGCGGGTCCGCGCAAGGGATTCTCCGGCGTCACAACGGAATAGCCGTCGGCGCGCAGTTGGGCTGCCACGCCGTCCCAGCTGGAGGAGTCGGCGAAGGCGCCGTGCACCAGCACGATCGTGGGCAGGGCCGCGGCCGTGGCCGGTGCGGCGGCGAGCGGGGTCACGGCCGGCGCCAGGGCCACCCCCGCCGCGCACACGGTTCGGGAGGCCGCGCGACCGGCACGGATACGGAGGCGATTCAGAAGCTCGACGTGTCGCACAGGTGGCTTCACCATGAGATGTCCTCGGGCCGAAGGTTGTTCGGGGCACTGCCGTAGGTTGCTCCGGGGGCGCTACGGGCCGCGGCCGAGGCTCCGACCGCGATACAGACCGGCTGTACGAAATCTCCGTCCGTCAATCTAGTCCGGACCGACCGGTTTTATCCGATGTTCGCCGATCTCCGCAGGTCACAGCCCAAGTCCGACCGCGATCCGGAACGGAAACGGACAGTCCGGCCGGCCCTGTCGGGCGAAGGCGCCGAGGTCAGCCCAAAAGGGTCCGGACAACACCGTCCGCGAGCAGTCGGCCGCGGTCGGTCAGAATCAGGTGGTCGCTCACCCGCTCGGCCAGGCCATCGGCAATGACGCCGTCAGCAGCAGCGCGGCCGTCGGCATCGAGATCGGCCAGAGGGAGGCCCGTCCGGAGGCGGACGGTGAGCATGACGCGCTCGGTGTAGCGCTCCTCGGGCTTGAGGGACTCCCAGCCCGCTGCGGGGAGAGCGCCGGTCGTCACCCGATCCGCGTAGCGCGCCGGGTGTTTCACGTTCCACCAGCGGACGCCGCCGACGTGACTGTGCGCGCCCGGCCCCGCGCCGAGCCAGTCGCCGCCGTCCCAGTAGCCGAGGTTGTGGCGGCAGCGGGCCGCGTCGGAGGCGGCCCAGTTGGAAACCTCGTACCACTCCAGGCCGGCCGCGGACAGGCGGGCGTCGATGCGCTCGTAGCGGGCGGCGAGCACGTCGTCGTCGGGGGCGGGAAGTTCGCCGCGCCGGACCCGGCGGGCCAGGGCGGTGCCGTCCTCGACGATCAGGGAGTAGGCCGAAACGTGGTCGACCCCGGCAGACAGGACGGCATCGAGGCTGGCGTCGAGGTCGGCGTCGGTTTCGCCGGGCGTGCCGTAGATGAGATCCAGATTGACGTGCTCGATGCCCGCGGCACGAGCTTCCTTGGCGGCGGCCACGGCCCGGCCCGGCGTGTGGGTCCGGTCCAGGATCTTCAGCACGTGCTGGGCGGCGGACTGCATGCCCAGCGAGACGCGGTTGTACCCGGCCGCGCGGATGCGATCGAAGAATTCGGGCGAGGTGGATTCCGGATTGGACTCGGTCGTCACCTCGGCCCCGGGCGCGAGCGTGAAGTTCTCGCGAATGGCGTCGAGCACCCCCGCGAGCCCGTCCCCACCGAGCAGCGACGGCGTGCCACCGCCCACGAACACGGTCTCCACCGCCGGCGTGGCGGACGGCAGCCCGTCGAATTCTCGTGCCGTCGTGGCAAGTTCACCCTTCAGCGCCTCGAACCAGGATTGCGGTGACGACGAGCTCCCCAGCTCCCCCGCCGTATAGGTGTTGAAGTCGCAATACCCGCACCGCGTCGCGCAGAACGGCACGTGGATGTAGATCCCGAACGGCCCGCCCCCGAAATCGCGCAGCACCGGCACGTCGGCGGCGGCCGCCGCGGCAGTGCCGGAGGTCTGTTGGGGAGCAGTCGAGGTCACTCATCCAGTGTGACCGGTTGCCCCGGTCACAGCGCACCCGCCTGCGCGGGGACGCTGCTCGGACTGCGGGGCACCTCGAATCCGGATACATTCCAAGGGATTTCGGCGAGCCGGGCGAGCGGCTCCAGGTGCGGACGGGGACGGGCCGATGATCGAGGTACCGCGGCACGGGGTCGATGCCAGGTCGATCAGGGAGGTCGACGAGGGCTCCGTGGCCCCGGTGGTCTATCGGTCGCGAATGCCGGTGCGGCCGGAGGGCCCGAACTTCTCGCGGTCGA
This sequence comes from Nocardia sp. NPDC059236, assembly GCF_042754085.1. Lineage (NCBI taxonomy): Bacteria > Bacillati > Actinomycetota > Actinomycetes > Mycobacteriales > Nocardiaceae > Nocardia > Nocardia sp. NPDC059236. The sequence continues at coordinate 429,723 of NZ_JBHZAF010000004.1, read as the reverse complement.
TGGACGGTGTGCTGCTGGCCACCATGCTGATGTCGGATCCGCCGGCGTTTCGGGCGCGGACCTGGTATTTCGCGCATTCGACCGAGCAGACGGTGACGCGGCGGTTCCGGGCGAGCGGCATCGAATCCGGCTTCGACAAGTACGACCGGGTGGCGGGCTGGCGGGCGGCGTTCTGGTGGACGCTCGTCGCCCGCGATGCCGAGGCCATGGGTGAGCTGGTCGAGTATCCGATCGAGCGGCTGCGCGAGTTCGGTGACGGCGCCTTCGACGACTTCCAGTACGAGTGGGTGCGGCTGCTGCAGACGGCCTGGCGGTTCGGCCCGAAGAGCGTGTACGAGGCGGCCTGGGCGCTGGACACGACCAGCCGGGTGGGTGCGCAGCGGGTGACGGACCTGCTGTTCCGACCGGCCGTGGAGGTGTTCCTGCGCCTGGCGGACGGTGATTCCGAGGGCTTCGACTGGGAGATGACGAACGCGCTGCGGCTGCATCGCGCCTTCTTCGACAACGACACCTGGCGCAACGATCCCGAGGGCATCCTGGCGCTGCCGCTGCTGGCTCTGGCCTGCTGGGCGCGGGATCTGGGCTATCGGACGGCCGTCCGTTCGCCGTACCTACCGGCCGGATTCATCGATCGCCCGGATTGGGCGATCTCCCCCGAACTGGCCGATGAGCTGGGCCGGCTGGCGGCGGCCAAGGCCCGCCTCGGGGCGTCCGACGCCGATCGGATGACGTAGCCTCGTCGGCGCAGCCGTTCAGGTCAACCGTCCAAAGGTATGCCGGGCGTTGATCTATGATGCCCGTCACAAATCGGACAGTATATCCAGGGGATTTCCCGGGAAACTGCGGAAAATTCGATGCGGCAGTCGGAACGACCCTTCTGACGTGGCACAATAAGCCCCATGACTGGACTTGGAGTGCGACTCGTGGCGCGTCGCCATGTCGACTTCAAGCGTGTCTGCAGCGCGAGCTGTCTGCCTGGAAGCCTCCGGTAGATCGGCTCCCATTCTCCCGGAATCCGGCGTCCACCTGACGCCGTAAGAGCCGGTTCTCTGATATCGGAGGCGTGAGCCAGCCCCTCCCGCCTGCCCGCAAGACCCTTCAGGAGCGACCCCATGACGTCGAGCACCGACGCCACCAGTTCCGATAACGCTCGATCCGCCCGGCCCGAAAAGCCCGCCGCGGAGCGACGCGTGCGTCCGGATCGCCCGCGGTCGGAAGCGCCCGTCGCGCCGCGGGAGCGCACCGCGCGACCGGTGAAGCGCAAGTCCGAGGGACAGTGGGCGCTCGGGTACCGCGAGCCGCTCAATGCCAACGAGCAGAGCAAGAAGGACGACAACCCGCTCAACGTGCGGGCGCGCATCGAGAACATCTACGCCAAGGGCGGATTCGACTCGATCGACAAGAGCGATCTGCGCGGCCGCATGCGCTGGTGGGGTCTTTACACCCAGCGTGAGCAGGGCTACGACGGCACCTGGACCGGCGACGAGAACATCGACATCCTCGAGGCCCGCTACTTCATGATGCGGGTGCGCTGCGACGCCGGCGCGCTGAACCTGAAGCAGCTGCGCACCCTCGCGCAGATCTCCACCGAGTTCGCGCGCGACACCGCGGATCTGTCCGACCGTGAGAACGTCCAGTACCACTGGATCGAGATCGAGAACGTGCCGGAGATCTGGCGGCGGCTCGAAGCGGTCGGCCTGCAGACCACCGAGGCGTGCGGCGACTGCCCGCGCGTGGTGCTGGGCTCGCCGCTGGCGGGTGAATCCCTCACCGAGATCATCGATCCCACCTGGGCCATCGACGAGATCGTCAAGCGCTACATCGGCAAGAAGGAATACTCCAACCTGCCGCGCAAGTTCAAGACCGCCATCTCCGGCCAGCAGGACGTGGTGCACGAGATCAACGACGTCGCCTTCGTCGGCGTCGAGCACCCCGAGCACGGCCCGGGCCTGGACCTGTGGGTGGGCGGCGGCCTGTCGACCAACCCGATGCTGGCCCAGCGCGTGGGTGTGTGGGTGCCGCTGAACGAGGTGCCCGACGTGTGGGAGGCGGTCGTGTCGCTGTTCCGCGACTACGGCTACCGCCGCCTGCGCACCAAGGCCCGTCTCAAGTTCCTCGTGAAGGACTGGGGCATCGAGAAGTTCCGCGAGGTGCTCGAGACCGAGTACCTGAAGCGGAAGCTCATCGACGGCCCGGCGCCGGAGCAGCCGAAGCGGCCGATCGACCACATCGGGGTGCAGAAGCTGCGCAATGGGCTGAACGCGATCGGCTTCTCCCCCATCGCCGGTCGCGTCTCGGGCACCATCCTGAGCCAGGCGGCCGACGCGATCGAGCGCGCGGGCTCCGACCGGATCCGTTTCACCCCGTATCAGAAGCTCATCGTGCTCGACGTCCCCGACGACAAGGTCGAGCAGCTGATCGAGGAGCTGGAACCGCTGGGCCTGCACGGCCGTCCGTCGCACTGGCGGCGGAACCTGCTGGCGTGCAGTGGTATCGAGTTCTGCAAGCTGTCGTTCACCGAGACCCGCAAGCGGTCGCAGGTGCTGGCGCCCGAGCTGGAGACCCGGCTCGCGGATATCAATGCCGACCTGGACGTGCCGATCACGGTGAACATCAACGGCTGCCCCAACTCCTGCGGCCGGTCGCAGATCGCCGACATCGGTTTCAAGGGCCAGCTGGTCGACGACGGCGACGGGAATCAAGTGGAGGGTTTCCAGGTTCACCTGGGCGGCTCCCTTGGCCTCGACTCCGGCTTCGGCCGAAAGCTCCGGCAGCACAAGGTGACCAGCGAAGAGCTGGGCGACTACATCGAGCGCGTGGTGCGCAACTTCATCAAGAACCGTGATGAGGGTGAGCGCTTCGCGCAGTGGGCGGTCCGAGCCGATGAAGCAGACCTGCGGTAGTTGGGAGAAACATCAATGACCACAACGAAACTCGCGGAATCCGAGCTGCGCGCCCTGGTCGAGAAGGGCAATGCCGAGCTCGGCCCGAACGCGACCGCGCAGGAACTGCTGCAGTGGACCGAGGACACCTTCCGCGCGAATTACATCGTGGCGTCCAACATGCAGGACGCGGTGCTGGTGCAGCTGGCCGCCCAGGTGCGCCCGGGCGTGGACGTGCTGTTCCTCGACACCGGTTACCACTTCGCCGAGACCATCGGCACCCGTGACGCGGTCGAGCTGGTGTACGGCGTGAACATCGTCAATGTGCAGCCGGAACACAGTGTGGCCGAACAGGATCAGCTGCTCGGTAAGGACCTGTTCGCGCGGGACGCCGCCGAATGCTGCCGCCTGCGCAAGGTGGTGCCGCTGAAGAAGTCGCTGACCGGGTACAACGCCTGGGTCACCGGCATCCGCCGGGTGGAGGCGCCCACCCGCGCCAATGCGCCCTTGATCTCCTTCGACGAGGGCTTCGGCCTGGTGAAGATCAACCCGATCGCCGCCTGGTCCGACGAGGAGATGGCCGCCTACATCGAGGCGAACGGCATCCTCGTGAATCCCCTTGTCGAAGAGGGATATCCGTCCATCGGTTGCGCTCCGTGCACGCGGAAGCCGGAACCTGGATCCGATCCGCGATCCGGCCGCTGGGCCGGGCTCGCCAAGACCGAATGCGGGTTGCACGCATCATGACTTCCATCGCTGCATCTGATCTTCTCGCTCCGCTCGGGGCAGACTTCGACACTCTGGCCGCCCTGGAGTCCGAGTCCATCCACATCTTCCGTGAGGTAGCGGGCGAGTTCGAACGCCCCGTCATCCTCTTCTCGGGCGGTAAGGACTCCACGGTGCTGCTGCACCTGGCGATCAAGGCCTTCTGGCCCGCGCCGCTGCCGTTCGCGCTGCTGCACGTGGACACCGGGCACAACCTGCCCGAGGTCCTCGACTTCCGCGACAAGGTGGTCGAGAAGTACGGCCTGCGACTGCATGTCGCGTCGGTCGAGGAGTACCTCGCCGACGGCCGCCTGCAGGAGCGCCCGGACGGGATTCGCAATCCGCTGCAGACCGTGCCGCTGCTGGACGCCATCAACGAGAACCGCTTCGACGCGGTCTTCGGTGGCGGCCGCCGCGACGAGGAGCGGTCGCGCGCCAAGGAGCGCATCTTCTCGCTGCGCGATGCCTTCGGCCGCTGGGACCCGAAGCGGCAGCGGCCCGAGCTGTGGAACCTGTACAACGGCCGGCACGCTCCGGGCGAGCACGTGCGCGTGTTCCCGATCTCGAACTGGACCGAGCTCGACATCTGGCGCTACATCGCCCGCGAGGACGTGGAGCTGGCCAGCATCTACTACGCCCACGAGCGCCCGGTGTACCAGCGCGACGGCATGTGGATGACCCCCGGCGTGTGGGGCGGCCCGGCCGACAACGAGGAGCTGCTGATCAAGTCGGTGCGCTACCGCACCGTCGGCGACGGATCCACCACCGGCGCAATCATTTCCGATGCCGCCGACAATGACGCGATTCTGGCCGAGGTCGCCGCGTCCCGGCTCACCGAACGTGGCGCGACCCGCGGCGACGACCGCGTGTCCGAGGCAGCCATGGAAGACCGCAAGCGAGAGGGTTACTTCTGATGTCCGACCTATTGAGACTGGCCACCGCCGGATCGGTCGACGACGGCAAGTCCACCCTGGTCGGACGGCTGCTGTACGACACCAAGTCCGTGCTGGCGGACCAGATCGACGCGGTGACCCGCGCCTCGGTCGACAAGGGTCTGTCCACGCCGGACCTGTCGCTGCTGGTGGACGGCCTGCGCGCCGAGCGCGAGCAGGGCATCACCATCGACGTGGCGTATCGCTACTTCGCCACGCCCAAGCGGTCTTTCGTGCTCGCCGACACCCCGGGACACGTCCAGTACACCCGCAACACGGTGTCCGGCGCGTCCACCGCGCAGCTGGTCATCCTGCTCGTCGACGCTCGCAAGGGTGTCATCGAGCAGACCCGCCGGCACGCCGCGGTCATGGCGCTGCTGGGGGTGCCGAAGCTGGTACTGGCCGTCAACAAAATCGACCTGGTGGACGATCCGGCCGGCGTGTTCGACAAGATCACCTCCGAATTCGCCGAGCTGACCGCCAAACTCGGCTGGTCGGCCGGCGATGTGCAGGAGATCCCGGTCTCCGCGCTGCACGGTGACAATGTCGCCTCGCGCTCGGAGAACACCCCGTACTACGACGGGCCCTCGCTCATCGAGCACCTGGAGTCGGTGCCGGTCGACGCGGACGTGCACGGCCGCCACGAGGTGGGGCTGCGTTTCCCGGTGCAGTACGTGATCCGGCCGCGCACCGCCGAGTACCCGGACTACCGCGGCTACGCGGGTCAGGTCGCGGCGGGCGTGGTGTCCAAGGGCGACGAGGTCGTGGTGCTGCCGTCCGGCACCCGCACCACGGTCGAGCGCATCGACACCCCGAACGGTGAACTGGGTTCGGCCCAGCCCGGCCGCAGCGTCACCCTGATCCTGGCCGACGACGTGGACGTCTCGCGCGGTGACGTGATCGCCGCCGCCACCGGCGCTCCCGAGCCGATCGAGGCCTTCGACGCCACCGTCTGCTGGCTCGGCGACAAGCCGCTGCGCCCGGGCGCACGCCTGCTGCTCAAGCACGGCACCCGCACCACGCAGGCCATTGTCGGCACGCTGCTGGAGCGTTTCGACGAGCAGCACCTGGCTGCCGATCCGGACCCGGAGTCGCTGTCGCTCAATGACATCGGCCGCATCTCGGTGCGCGTGGCCGACCCGATCGTGGCCGACGACTACAGCGTCAACCGCCACACCGGTTCGTTCCTGCTGATCGACCCCGCGGGCGGCAACACCCTGGCCGCGGGCCTGGTCGGCGACGCGCTGACCGCAGTCGAGGTCGGGGCCTGAGATGAATCCGCCCGGCAACGGCGCAGTTCCGGCCGTCCCGCCGGGCGGAGCGGCCGCGCACCGCGCACCCGGGACGCTGTCCACGGTGCGCGGCGGCCCGGCCCGGCCCTTCCGGATCGAGGACGCGCCCGCGCTCATCGCCGTGGCGCACGGCAGCCGGGATCCGCGCTCGGCCGCGACCATGCGGGCCGTGGTCGCGCGGATCGCGGCCCAGCGGCCGGATCTCGATGTGCGCCTGGCGTTTCTGGATCTGAGCACGCCCTCGGTGGATCAGGTCGTGGATGAGGTTGCGGCCGACGGGCATTCGCATGCCATCGTGGTTCCACTGCTGCTGGGCAGTGCCTTTCATGCCCGGGTGGACCTGCCCGGGATGCTGGAGGCTGCTCGCGCCCGGCATCCCCGGCTGCGGCTGACCCAGGCCGAAGTGCTCGGCCCCGATCCACATCTGATCATCGCCCTGCGCGACCGCATCGCCGCGGCCATGACCGTCGATGCCCTGCCCGCGACCTTGACCGACGTCGCCCACGGCGCGAGCCGGTCCGCCGGTCCACGCTGGGGCATTGCCGTTGCCGCCGTGGGCTCCTCGTCCGCGGCCGCCAATACCCGCACCGGTGACGTGGCACGGCTGCTGACCGCGATGACCGGCTGGGACACCGAAATCTGCTTCGCCACCACCGAACCCACGGTGCAGAAGGCGTTCGCCCGGCTCCGGGCCCGCGGCGCGGTCCGTATCCTGGTCGCGCCCTGGTTCCTGGCCCCGGGCCTGCTCACCGACCGGCTGCACGACGCCCTGCCGCAACTGCCGCACGCCGAAACCATCGGCGCGCACCCGCTCCTGGCCGAAGTGGCCCTGGACCGCTACGCCACCGCCGCCCTCCCCCTCGAACTCTCGGCCTGACGTCACACCGGGTGCGTCAGCGCTGCTGGGCGCCGACTTCCGGGATGGGCAGGTACGGAATGAGGGAGTGGGCGAGGTTGGTGATGGTCAAGGACTGCAACCAGACTCGGCCGGGGCCGGTGAGGGCGGCGAGGAAGAGGCCGTCACCGCCGAAGAGCACATTGCGGATGCCCTTGACCATGGTGATGTCGAAATCCACCGAGGCGTCGAACAATCCGACGTGGCCGGGGTGGACGCGGAGGGTTTCGCCGGGGGCCAGATCGTATTGGATCACCTCGCCGGAGAGCTCCACCCAGGCGTAGCCGTCGCCGCTGAGGCGCTGCAGCGTGAAGCCGGTGCCCCCGAAGATGCCCGCGCCCAGGCGGCGCTGGAAGCTCAGGGCGACGCGGACATCGCCTGCGGCGCAGAGGAATCCGTGCCGGTGCACCAGGTATTCGCGCCCCTTGCCGATCTGCACGGGCAGGATCTGGCCGGGGAGTTTGGCGGCGAAGGAGACCCGGCCCGGATCGCGGTGGGCGGTGTACTCGGTCATGAACAGGCCCGCGCCCGCCATGGCGCGGCGGACCGCGCCGAAGACGCCGCCCGCGGCGCCGCGGGTGGAGGTGCTGAGGCGGATGGAGTCGGTCATCCAGGAGAGCTGGCCGGCCTCGGCGATGAGCCGGTCACCGGGGTCCAGTGCGACCTCGAGCACCGGCATGACGGTTCCGCGAATCCTGGCGTCCATCAGGTTCTCCCCTCCCGCGCACGACAACTCACACCAGTGTGCCTCGATGCGAGCCGCGGCGGGATCGTTGCCGACTTGCCACCGGGACGACCTTCTTAGTAGTTTAGGATTCCCTTACCTAACAGAAGGCTCAGCCATGCTCCAGACCAGTGACGCCCGGTATCACACCGGGACGGCGGGACTCCCGCACGATTCGTGGCGAATCGTGTCCGCCGCGGCGCTACTGGCCACCGGCACCTTCGCGGCCGCCGTCTGGATCGCCGCCCACGTCACCGCCAGCCCGGCCGTGCACACCGGCGGGCTGTTCGTCCACCTGGCGTCGCTGGTGGTGGGTTTCGGCGGGGTGCTCATGGCCGATTCCTTCGTCCTGCGGTGGGCCGCAGGACGTCTCGGACTGGCCGAGACCCTGCGGGCGGTCGGCCGCCTGCACGCGCCGATCTGGCTGGGCCTGGCCGGGCTGGTGGCCAGCGGCTGCGTGCTGGAACCGAATCTCGCCTCCACCATGACTCGCACCAAGCTGGCACTGGTACTCGTGCTGACACTCAACGGGATTCAGGCGTGCGCGCTCAACCGCCGCCTACAGGCCCGCGGCGAGCGCCCACTGACGCCGCGGCTGCTGGCCTGGGGCGCGGCCACCGGACTGGTTTCGCAGCTGTGCTGGTGGGGCGCGACCGTCATCGGCTTCCTCAACGCACAACGCTGAACCACGGCCCGATACGCTGGGCGAATGATCAAGGCTGCGGTATTCGATGTGGGCGAGACGCTGATCGACGAGACGCGCATCTGGTGCCGATGGGCCGATCGGCTCGGCGTGCCGCGCTTCGCGTTCCTGGGCGTGATCGGTGGCATGGCGGCCACCGGGCGGCCGCTCACCGACGCCTTCGAATTGGTGCGGCCGGGCATCGATATCGAGGCCGAGCAGGTCGCGTGGGCCGCCGAGGAGCCGGAAAGCCTGCGCAACAACTTCGACGCCGACGACCTGTACCCGGATGTGCGGCGGGCGCTGGGCGAGCTGCGGGCGCGCGGCATCAGCGTGATCATCGCGGGAAACCAACCGCCGCAGGCGAAATCGGCACTGGAGCGGATGGAGCTGCCGGTGGACGCGGTGTACACCTCGGCCGAATGGGCGCTGGAGAAGCCGGATCCCGAGTTCTTCGCGCGGGTCGCGGAGGTGGCGGGGGTCATGCCCGGCGAGATCTGCTACGTCGGGGATCGGGTCGACAATGACGTGCTGCCGGTCCTGGCGGCGGGCATGATGCCGGTGCTCATCCGGCGCGGGCCCTGGGGTTACCTGACCGCCGAGCAGCCCGGCGCCGCGCGGGCGACGGTCGTCGACGGACTCGACGAGCTGCCGGATCTCCTCACACGGGCCTGATTCCCGTTAAATGACACATCAAGTGTGACGGCGGTTTTCCGCCAGCGGCCGCTCCTCTCGCGGCGTTGACTATGACATGTCAACGAAATCAGCTCTACCGCAAGGGGAATGCAGTCATGACGGATGCTCGATTCGAATCCAAGGTCGTTCTGATCACCGGCGCCACCTCGGGAGTCGGTGCGGCCGTGGCGCGGCGGATCGCCGCCGAGGGCGGGGCCGTGGTACTCGGGGCACGCGGCAAGGACGCCGGTGACCGGATGGCGGAGGAGATCCGGGCCGCGGGCGGACGCGCGCTGTTCGTGCCCACCGACGTCACCGTCGAAGCCGACGTGGAACGGCTGACCGGGGCCGCCATCACCGAATTCGGCCGCCTGGACGCGGCTTTCAACAATGCGGGCGCGGTCAATGCCTTCGGTCCGGTGCAGGACATCGACGAGACCGGGTGGCGCGCGGATCTGGAACTCAACCTGACGGCCGTCTATTACGGCCTGCGCCACCAGGTTCCGGCGCTCGCGGCCGGCGGTGGCGGCGCGATCCTCAACAATGCCTCCAACCTCGGCGTCGTCGGCATGGCGCAGGTCGCGCCCTATGTCGCCGCCAAACACGGTGTGGTGGGCCTGACCCGGGCCGTCGCCATGGAAGCGGCCGACCAATCCATCCGGGTCAACGCCCTGGTCTCCGGCGCGGTCGACACCCCCGCCTTCCGCGCCTCCATGGGCGCCACCCCGGAGGGCGAGGCCGCCATCGCCGCCCTGCACCCCCTCGGCCGCATCGCCCGGCCCGCGGAAATCGCCGCCTTCTGCGCCTACCTGCTCAGCGACGAGGCGAGCTTCATCACGGGCGCGGCTCTCGCCATCGACGGCGGCTTCACCGCCCGCTGACCCGCGACTGGCCCACCACCGCGCCCGGGCACAGGAAACGCGAGGTGGGCCGGTCACTTTCGACGATGGGGACGCGGACGTTGCAGGTCCGCCACTCCCCCATCGCCGGTCCGTACGGGCGAGCTGCCGCTCGCCCGAGCCCGGGGACGAGGTGGGGCGGGTTGGTCAGTCCCGCCGGCCACCTACGTCACCGTGGGGAGCGGGCCGATGGTGGGACGCCACCGCCCGATCTCCCCCGCAACCCCCACCGGCGTGCGGGAGAACACGCCCGATGGGGGATTCGCCGAAAAACCTTCGCCCACAACGAATCGAGCCCATCTCAGGTCCGGCGCCCGAACGATGCAGGCGCCCACCGAAGATCAGTGCGGCCAGGAGCGTCGCGGCGGGATCCGCGGTGCGGCCGAACGACCCCGGCCGACTGGATGCACAGTGCCGCAGGGGATCAGTGGTGACCACCGCCGCCACCTCCGCCCCTGCCGCCGCCACCCATACCGCCACCCATACCGCCGCCGCCCATACCGCCGTGGCTGCCGCCGGGGCTGCCTATGCCGCCGCCGTGGCTGCCGCCGGGTGAGGAGCCGCCGGGGCTGCCTATGCCGCCGCCGAGGCCGCCGCCCTTAGGAGAACCGCCGCCGGAGGCGTTGCCGCCGGTGTTGGCGCCGCCGGTATGGGTGCCGCCGCCGGTCGAGCCACCAGGGGTCGAGCCTCCGGGAGAGATTGCGCCCGCGCCGGTTCCGCCAGGCTCCAAGCCACCGGGCTTCGAGCCACCGGGCCTCGAGCCGCCGGGGTTGGAACCACCCGGGTTCGAGCCACCAGGGTTGGAACCGCCCGGAGAACTGCCCGTGTTGGCTCCCGCCGGGTCGCCGCTTGCCCCGCCCGGAGTGCTGCCGCCACCGCCTGCTGGGGTACCGCTGCCGGGGGTCGAGGTGCCGGGATTGCCGCCGGTCTTGGTTCCGCCGGTGGAGGTGCCCGGGGCAGAACCGCCAGGGTTCGAACCGCCCGCGGTTCCGGCCCCGGGTGTTCCACCTGGGGTACCGGGTTGGGTTCCGCCCGAAGTACTTCCGGGAGTTGTGCCACCAGGCTGGCCTGCGCCGGGCTGACCGGTACCAGGCTGACCCGCGCCGGGCTGACCGGTACCACGCTGACCCGCGCCGGGCTGACCGGTACCGGTCAGGCCCGTGCCGGGTTGGGTTCCGGGTTGCGTTGCGCCGGGGAGGGTGCCGGGGACGCTGACCTTGGGGACCTGGCCGGAGTACGAGCCGACGGTCCAGCCGCCGAGGGCGGAGTTCTGGAACGGGAGGGGGTTGGTGAACTGCGCCGGGTTGCCGTAGGTGCTGACCGTGCCTGTGACAGAGCGGGTTTCGCAGTGGGTGCCGCCGCCGGTGGAATCGACGGGGTGGCCGGCGACCCACGTGGGGGTGACGGTCGGGGCCAGCGGGGAGTAGGCGCGGACGGCTGCCACGGTGGCGATGGCGTGGGTGCCGGTGCCGGGCAGCGCGCCGGCATCGTCGAGGACGATGACATCGTGGGTACCGAGGGGCGCGGTCCCGGCGGACGGGTCGGCGGGTTCGGGGGCGGCCTGGAGTCCAGGCGGTCCGGCAACGGGCCCGCCGAGTACGGTGGCGGCGGACATGGCGAGCGCGGAAGCCACTGCGGCGCCGGAGATCACGGCGGCGCGGGGGGCGTATCGGGCGATGGCGGAGCCGGTGTCCGCGCTGTGAAAGGCCGCGATGGACGCACCCACCGCCACGGTATTGGCCGGATCGGGCGACATGACGACCGGGCGGCCCAGGTCCGACAGCACGCGGGCCACCTCGGCGGGGCGGGCCGCACCGCCGATCAGCAGGACCCGGTCGATCTCCTCCATGTGCAGCCCGGCCCTGTGCACGACCGAACGCACCAACCGTAGCGAATTGCGAATGTGCCAGCTGCGCAGGCGATTCGTGTCGGAGGCGGGCACCACGGCCGAGACCGGCTGCGTCGAGCCGGGCGCAATGCTGCGCGCGTAGCGGGCCAGCAGGGTGCCCAGCGGCCGTCCGCCATAGTCGTGCGAGCGCTCGGCCCGCCCGAGGATGCCGCGTTCGTCGCGATCCGACTCGGTGCGCACGACCGCGACGTCCAGGGCGTTTCCGCCGAGATCGTAGACCAGGGTGAGCCCGGATTCGGAGATGCCGTATTCCTCGTCGAGCCATTCCACCGCCGCCACCGGCTCGGGCATGAGCATGACGTCGGCGGCGCCGGACCAGTCCAGTGCCCGCCGCAATCGCGTGACGTGTTTGTCCGAATAGCAAGCGGGATAGGTGGTTACGGCGGGAGCCTCGGGGGCGTTGGTCTCGATGAGCCCGTTCACCACGGCCGCCACCAGGTCCGCCGGGGACCAGATGCGACCGCCGATGACCACCGGGTCCGGCTCGCTGGTGAGATCGGCGAAGTCGGTGACCACCGGGACGAAGTGGGGAATGCCCCCGATCTGCGGGCCGCCGGCGCTGTCGAAGGTGACGGCGGTCCGGCGAACGCGCACCGCGGGCCGGTTCCGATCACCGGCCGTGGTCGCCCAGACGGAGTTCACTGTGCCGATGCTCATGCCAAAGCCAACTGTCATTGCTATCCCGTCAACGCACCGAGACCACGGCCCACGGGCGTACCAACCATGTGGTCGCGGTCGTTTTCCAAACAGCGCGTTCAGGTTAGCTGGCGATTGCGGTACTCGAATATCGGATTGGGAGAAAAGATTTCGCGTCCAGTAGCGAAGATAGCGAATCTACTGGTCACAGAATCGTCCGAACAAGATCGAATCCAACTGCACGATGAAAGCAACCGAACAGTCTTTCTCAATAGCTACAACTCAGCGAACAAATAATTCATACCGACCGGTAGGCGAAGAGTGTCCGAAAAATCAGACCGCAGTGTCAGTACGGGGGTGTGGACTTCCGATCACTGGTCGGTAGCTGCCCCGGATTACCCCACGCGAGCCGCTTTACCGTCCGTGATTCGCAATGAAATCTTCTCTACTACCGCAGATGTCGCAGCGAGCAAACACAGCATTACAACTCGCACAACAACATCGGTACAGTGCCTCCGCTCCACCCACGAAAATTCGCAGCCGGAGCGCGACCGGATACGTTGCCCAGCACAAAAAGTCATTACCGTTAATACGAGAAGCCCACCGAGGCAGGGGAAGACCGGCCACAAAAGGGACGAAACGGCGAAAGCCGCCGCACGCGCAGGGGGTTGGCGTGCGACGGCCTTCATGGGCGGCGCTGACCGGGGTGGGTCAGCGGCGCACCATCAGGGAAAGCTTGCGACGGGGGCGGTTGACCGCGCCGCCACGGATGGCGTGCGGTTGACGCTCACCGACCAGTCGGTCGAAATCGCCTGCGCTGTGCGCCGGTTGCGCCAGGCGGCCGGCATTGAAGTCGTCCACCAGCTGACGCACGGTCTGCTGCGCGCAGGACTTGTTGGTGCCGATGAACCCCGTCGGACCGCGCTTGATCCAGCCGGTGGCATAGGCACCCGGCACCACCGAGCCGCCGGACTCCTCGAGCACCCGGCCGTCCAGATTCGGGATGACCCCGGCCCGCTCGTCGAACGGTACGCCCGGCAGGGCCACACCCCGGTAGCCCACCGAGGTCAGCACCAGTCCGGCGTCGAGGGTCTCGATCTCCCCGGTCGGGACCGCGTGCACCGCACCGTCATCGCCGGTGACGAGCTCGTTGCGCACCACCTCGACCCCGGTCACCCGGTCCACGCCCGCGATCGCGACCGGCGCCGACAGGTACCGGAAGACGATACGCTTGCGACCGCCCACGGGCCGATCCGCCAAGCCGCGCAACAGCTTCAGCTTGTGCTCGACCTTCTGCGACATGCCCTCGACGATCTCGGGAATCTCACCCTCGACCACGATGTCGACATCCGCGCCCAGCAGGCCCACGAATTCCGGCACGGTGAAGGCGGATTCGGCCGGACCGCGCCGCCCGAGGATCACCACCTCCTCGATATTGCTGCGCCGCAGGGCGTTCAGCGCCCGCTGCGAGACATCGGTGCCGGCCAGCAGTTCCGGATCGGCGGTGAGAATCCGCGCGACGTCCAGCGCCACATTGCCGTTGCCCACGATCACCGCGCGCCGGTGCGACAGGTCGAAGAACCGGCCCGCCTGATCCGGGTGCCCGTTGTACCAGGCCACGAAGTCGGTGGCGGAGGTACTGCCCGGCAGCCCCTCCCCCGGAATCCCGAGCTTGCGGTCCGAGGACGCACCGACCGCGTAGATCACCGCGTGGTGGTGCGCCAGCAGCTCCTCGTGCGAGACATGCTGTCCCACATTCACATTCAGGTAGGACCCGAAGCCCGGCTGCGCCGAGATCACGTCGAAGAGGTCCCCGACCTTGCGAGTCTTGGTGTGATCGGGCGCGACACCGAAGCGGGCCAGGCCGTAGGGCGTGGTCACCTTGTCGAACACGGTCACGGAAACACCGGGCTGCGTGAGCAGTTCGTCGGCCGCGTACATGGCCGCGGGCCCGGAGCCGATGACCGCCACCCGCAGCGGCTCCCGCCCGGGCTTGACCTCCGCGGCCGGAATCGGCTGCGCCAGCAGCGGCCGCGGCCGCTCCTGCCGGTAGAAGTCGGCATTGATCTCGATGAACGGCAGCTGCTCGGAAGCCAGCTTCTTCGACGACGTGATGGCGTCCACCGGGCACGCAGTGGCGCACGCCCCGCAGTCCACGCAGGCCTGCGGGTCGACGTAGAGCATTTCCGCGGTCAGGAAGTCCGGCTCGTCCGGGGTCGGATGGATGCAGTTGACCGGGCAGGCGTAGACGCAGGACGCGTCGCTGCAACAGGATTGGGTGACAACGTACGGCACTGTACGTCCCCCTCCCCTACGCGGCCTTGCCGGAGCGGATCGGCTCCGAGCGGTAGCGCGAGGCCGGGCCGTCGACGCCGAGCAGCTTCCAGACCCGCTTGGAGATCGGGTTCATCAGGCCGATCTCGTGGGCCAGCGCGCGCACGTCGATGAAGTAGTCGCTGAAGACCTGCTTGGCCTCCTTGGAGCCGTAGAACAGCTCCTTGCGCACCTGCTCCGGAATGTCGAACTCCTGGAAGAACTTCTTCGGCGGGGTCGCGATGGAGCGGCCCAGGATGAACATGACGATCGGCATGGCGATCGAGAGGATGAAGCGGTTGGCCGCGTTCTGCTCCGGCACGTGATGCTTGAGGAACTCGTGCGCGAAGGAGATGTGGCGCGCCTCCTCGGCGACGTGAATGCTCATGACGCCGCGCATGATCGGGTGCACCTCCTCACCCGAGCGCAGGATCTGCTTCTGGATGTGGTCGATCGGCTCCTCGCCGGCGAGCACGGCCATGAAGAACAGGTTGGGGAACGCGATGGCGACCGGCACGCCGAACAGGCGCAGCTGCCGGACGAGCGGGCCCATGCCCGGGACGTCCGCGCCGATGCGGTTCACCATCTCCTGGAACATCAGGGTGTGGTTGAGTTCCTCGGCCATCTCGTGGGTGCAGTAGCGGAACTCCGCGTCACCGTTGGGCAGCGAGAAGGTGTGGTTCACCATGCCGCTGATCAGGATGGACTCGAACTGCAGGCCGACCTTGGCGATATTGGCCTGCCGGTACTTGCCTACCTCGATCTGCCGCTCCACCGTGAGCGACTGGTACCAGTCGTGGCGGCCGAGGGGGTCCGCGGACTCCGGCAGGATCCAGCGCTCGGGGCGGGCGTTGGCGTCGAAGTCGGGGTTGTCCCAGTCGATGTCCTCGTAGGGGTCGAAGTGCTTGTTCACCGACCCTTCCGAGAGCAGCAGCAGCTTGTTGGCGTACTCCTGAGCTTCGGCAACCACGGGGTCGTCAAGGGGGGTCGTGGTCGGAGACATCGTCGTCACCTCTCCAGTCAGTGGCGTTATGTGTATCCCATAGTTACACCAAACAGGAGGGGCGTCAACAGCCCGTTCGCAAGATGCTTGCACGAGTTAGCGCCGATTAGCACGCGAGGCCGCGGCGAACCGGCGAGTAGCAGGACAAATGATCACTTCAGAGCGCTGCCACCCTGGTGACGCGCCGGAACAGACCCGTCAGTGAACGAGGCCGATGGCTCCCCGAACCCTGGGCGATCAGCGCCTGCCGGGCCGCGATGGCAGCGCCATCGGCGATCGTGCGCTCCGGATCGGAGGCCACCATCACCGGACGCGCCAGCTCCTTGGCGAGCACCTGCGCCACCTCCGGCGGCCGCGCCGCGCCGCCGACCACCAGGATCCGATCCACATCGGCCATGGTGACGTCCGCGATGCGCAGGCACCGGTAGACCAGCGCCAGCGAACGGCGAATGTGCTCGCTGCGCAACTCGCCCGAATCGGCGTCCGAGAGCCCGCGCGGCACCACCTGGGATCCGGCCGTGCGCCGCAGTGTGCGCGCCACCAGGTCCCCGAAGGCCCGGCCCCCGAATTCGACCGAGTGCAGCGATGATCCGACGATGGGATTGCTCGGCGCGCCCATGCCCACCCGCAGCAGCGTGACATCCAGCCCGGACCCGCCGAGGTCGTAGACCAGCGCCAAACCCGGTGTGAGCGGCCCCCGTTCGGCAGCCAGCCAGGACACGGCGGCGATCGGCTCGGCCACCAGGGTGGCCCGGGTGAGGCCGACGCCGTCGAGGGCGGTGCGCAACTCGGCCACCAGGGCGGCGGGGTATCCGGCCGGATGGGTCACCGCGATTCCCGTGTCACCGGCGCCCAGCGGCCCCGCCGGCGCCTGCCCCAGCACCTCCGCCACCACGCTGCAGGCCACCGTCGCCACCAGATCCGCGGCCGACAGCGCCCGATGCCCGACCCGCGCGACCGGAGCCCCCCGCTGGGTGAGGTCCGCGAATTCGGTGATGACCCGCCCGTGCCGGGGAATGCGGCCGACCCGAGCGGTGCCCGAACTGTCGAAGGTGAGGGTGGTGCGCCAGGTGGCCGGAGGCGCACCCCGACGGCCGTGCGGAAGCTTTCCGGATCGATCCGCCGCCGTGGAACAGACCGTATTCACCGTGCCGATACTCAAACCCACACCGAGCGCCATCATCCACCTCGATCGATGAGTCGATTACGCCGGCCGTCCGACCCGACCCGAATTCATGCAACTCCTGCGCCGGATGCTTGCCAACCACCGGACACGAGGTTGTCCGCTCGTGCGCCGGTGAGCTGCCACGACCACGCTGTCCAGGCAGTCGATGGCGAGCTACCCCCGCGCGCGCTCGGATCGCGGAATGTTTGCCCCAATGTCGGCTGTTCGCCCGATACGGCACACCGGATGCCGAGCGGTTCGAATGGGGTCGATGTGGACGAAAATCGCCCCCGCTCCGGAGGATTCGGAGCGGGGGCGATTCGTACCGCACTGATGATTCATACCGCACTGATACGGACTACTTGGTGGCCGTGCTCAGCAACGTGCTGGTCAGCACCGACACGAGGCTGTAGGCCAGGTTGACCGCGTCGGAAGCGAGACCGGAATCGCCCGTGAGCATCTTGGCGAGCGGGCCGAGGAACTTGACGGCCAGCTGCACCAGCGAACTCACGGAAATCCCGTCCAGCCGAGTGGTTTTGGAATTCTTGTCGGTCGCCGGGGCCTGCGCACCCGGAACCTGGGCAGCCGGGGCCTGCGCACCCGGAGCCTGCGCACCCGGGGCCTGCACGCCCGGGGTCGACTGCGTACCCGGGACGGCCGGCGTGGCCGGAGTCCCCTGACCGCCCGTAGTGCCCGGCGATTGTCGTTGCGGCGCAAGCTGATCCGCGATCGGCCGCGCGACGGGCTTGGTCTGCGCCGGCGGTGCGGGCTGCGCCGCCTGCGGCTGGGCGCCGGTCTGCGGCGGCGTGCCCGGCTGCGGCGCGGCCTGCGGCTGGGTACCCGGCGTCTGCGACTGCTGCCAGGTCTTCAGGAACTGATCGGCGAGCTGCTGGGCGACCTGCAGACTGCCCTCGAGCGCCGCTTCACCCGGCTGCTGCGCAGGAGCCGGATTCTGTGGCGCCGGAGCCGGATTCAGTTGCAACGGTGCAGGCGCCGCCGCATACCCGGGAAGCTGCGCCGGGAACGTCGACGCCTGCCCCTGCTGAGCAGGCGTCGGCTCCGGTTGCGCCGGGGTCTGTCCCGCCTGGGCCGGCGCCGCCGGAACAGCGGCCTGGGGCGCCTGAGCCGGCACCACGGCCGGCTGCGCCTGCGGAACCGCCGCCTGCGGTGTCTGCGCCGCAGCAGGATTCTGTTGTGCCGCAGCCGGATTCGGCTCCACAGGAGCGCCGGCCTGCGGCGCCGGCGCCGGGACGGGGGCCCGCGCGGGCTGCGGCTGCGGCTCGGCGGGCTGTGCCGGAACCTGTTGTCCCGGTTGCGTTCCCGGCTCGGACGCCGGCCCGGCGTCGGCGGGCACCGGCACGCCTAGCAGGTAGGACGCGATCCCGGTGGTGATGGTGACGGCGTGCTTGAGCTGTCCCTCGGGGGATTCCAGCTGCTGCGCGTCCTCGGCATTGGCGCCGTTACCCATTTCGAGGAATACGTCCGGCACGGTGGTCAGCGCGGGCCCGGCGATGTCGGAGCGGGTCTGAAGTCCGTCGACCGCCCCGTTGTAGGTGGCGACCTGATACCCGCTCTGCACGTAGGTATCTCGCATCGCCTTGCTGGCGGTCAGCCCGGCGCCGCCCTGCACCTCGTTGACCTTGGCGTCGGCGACGGGCAACGCCGGCACGATGAGGTGGAAGCCGTGCCCGTCGGCAGGACCGCTGTCGGCGTGGATGCTGAGGGCGATATCGGCGCCGGAGGCATTGGCGGCCTTGGCCCGATCGTCGATGCAGCCACCCCAGCCGGTGTCGTCGGGGCGACTCATGACCACGTGCGCGCCCAGGCCCTCGAGCGAGGTGCGCACCAGCTGCGCGACATTCCAGTTGATGGTGTGCTCGGCAATGCCGTGCAGGCTGGTCATACCGGTGGTCTGGCACGCCTTGGTGCCACCGCGACCATCGCTGACCTGCTTGTTCTCATCCTGAGTGTGATTGTCGCCCTGATGGCCCGGGTCCAGGAAGATGGTCTTCCCGGCGAGCTTCTGGGGCAGCTCCGGCAGCGCGGGCGCGGCCAGGGCGGCGACCGGGACGATCCCGGCCACGGTGGTGATCGCCGCGGCGGTGACGGCGGTGCAGATTCCGGCCTTAGTGATGCTTGGCTTCATAAGCGGACGGCGCTCGGGGCGGAGCGCCCCTCCCTTCCCACTAGTAACACCAGACCCAGCTGTTCACTCTGGCAACACCAGTTACTTTCTGGCAAGCTTCGTGATGGAACCGTTACCAGTGGTCAGACGTCCGAAAATCACCATCCTGGGCGCAACCGGCCGCAATGGGCAAAAGACCACTGCGCCCACTATCCCGCACTTCGCAGCCCCCACCCGGGCGACGCGCCCGGACGGAATCCGCCCCCGCAGCTCGAGGCGTGCGGGGGCGGTCAGGTCGGTGCTGAGAGCAGGTAGCTCGACACGCCCGGAGCCGAGCTCGGGGCGGCTCGACGCTCTCCCTGGCGTCGAGCTCGATGACGGGTGAGATCAGGCCGAGACGATCTGATCCCCGTCGACGCGGATGGCCCTGGGGTCCAACGCGCGCGGCGCGGGACCGCCGGCGACCGTGCCGTCCAGGTTGAATGTGCTGCCGTGGCACGGGCACTTGATCAGGCCGCCCTCGACGGCATTCACCTTGCAGCCCAGGTGGGTACAGGTGGACGAGAACCCGTCGAAGGTGCCGGCGACGGGCTGGGTGATCACGGTGTCACCGCTGATGATGCCGCCGCCGACCGGAACGTCGCTGGTACTGGCCAGAACATTGCCCTGTTTCTTGGCGGCGGCCGGGTCGTTCTTGGCGGGGGCCGGATTGGGTGCCGCCGAGGCCGATTTGTCGGAGGTGCTGCTGCAACCGGCCACGGTGAGCGCGGTCGCGGCGACCGCGGTGGTGGCCAGGGCGGTCCGGCGGTCCATGCGGAACCCGCCGGGGGCCGGGGTGGTGTCGGTCATCGGTAACTCCTCGCTCGGGGCCGAGCCGATGTGGATCGGCCGCTGCTTGTTCGACGTGTGGAGGGGTCTGTGGGTTCACCCATCCGCGACATGCCTGCGGCCGCCCGGAAACTACCCCCTCCCGCGTCGGGTCACGCGCTGATCGGCAATCGGCGCAGCGAGCGCAGGGCGTAGTGCACCCGAGTCTTGACGGTGCCGACCGGTATGCCCAGGTCGGCGGCCACATCCTGGTAGGCGCGATCCCGCAGGATCACCTGCACAATGGCGTCGCGCTGCGGCGGCGGCAGCTGGTCCAGCAGGTCGGCGACCAGCAGCCCGTCGGTCAGCGCCTCGGTGAAGTCGGGGCGGGGGCAGCGGTTCTCGGCCTGCTCCCCGATCTGGTCCCAGCTGGTGTCGCCGGGGCGGGCGGCCCGGAAGCGGGCGGTATCGATGAGCACATTGCGTTCGATGGTGAGCAGCCAGGTGCGCACGCTGCCCCGATCCGGGTCGTAGCTGGCGCAGGCGCGCCACGCCCGCAGCAGGGTCTCCTGCACGGCGTGTTCGGCGAGGCCCGGGTCGCCGAGGCGGCTGATGGCCCGCCAGTGCAACAGGCCGCGGTCGGCGGCCAGGACGGCCGCCAGGCCCGCGTCGGTGCACAGCCGAGCGCAGTGGTCGGCGCATCCGGTGCTGACCGGGCGAAGACTTCCCATGCTTGAATATCGTCGCGGGAGCCGAAAGAGCATCGCTCGAGTTTGTGAATTCTCCGAAACCTCCCGATTTCCCGAAAACAGACCGCAATCTCTGATAGACCCTCCCCCGGGAGATGCGGGGATCTCTCCCGACGCCGCACGCCGGGAACCGTGCGGTGCAGTGAGCTGCTCAGGGAGGAACACCGTGCGTGCAGGCGCGCTCATGGTCGCGGGAGCATTCGCTTCCGCGCTGACAATGGCCGCAACCGGAATTGCGGCCGCCGAACCGGCCACCGATATCACGGTGGACGGGACGTATCTGGTCAATGTGGATATCAAGCCGGGCACGTATATCGGCGACGGGACGCCGGATCCGGGCGCCGGCGCGTGCTTCTGGCGGCGGCTGTGGAAGGTCCAGCAGCCGGGCGACTACCCGGACCCGAACTACTACATCATCGCCAGCGACTTCACCCGGACGAAGCCGATCACGGTGGAGATCAAGGCGACCGATGTGGGGTTCTCGACCGAGAACTGCGGGACCTGGCATCTGCAGCCCGCGCGGCCCAGTACGGGCTCGTTCGGGTGACCACGGTTCGGAAGGGGTTTCGGGGGCTTGTCCGAGACCCCTTCCGAGCGCATCCCACGGCTAGGGTGGCCGCATGACCAGGTGGAAGATTCTCATCACCGGCGCCAGCTCCGGATTGGGCGCGGGTATGGCCCGCGAATTCGCGCGTCGGGGACGGGATCTGGCGCTGTGCGCGCGACGGGTCTCGAACCTCGAGCAGCTGCGCGACGAACTGGTGGCCGCGCACCCGGGGATCACGGTCGCGGTGCGCGCGCTGGACGTCGATGATCACGCCGCTGTCCCGAAGGTCTTCGACGAGCTGCGCGCCGAGCTCGGCGGGCTGGACCGGATCATCGTCAATGCCGGGATCGGCAAGGGCGCGCGCATCGGCACCGGCCGCGCCGACGCCAATCTCGCCACCGCCACCACCAACTTCGTGAGCGCGCTGGCCCAGGCCGAGGCGGCCATGAGCATCTTCCGCGAGCAGCGGGCCGGGCACCTGGTGCTCATCTCGTCGATGAGCGCGGTGCGCGGGCTGCCGGGCAAGAAGGCGGCGTACGCGGCCAGCAAGGCGGGCGTGACGGCGCTGGGCGAGGGGCTGGCCATCGAGCTGCGCGGGACCCCGATCCGGGTGACCACGGTGCAGCCGGGTTTCATCGCCACCGATATGGCGGCCAAGGCCG
Source organism: Nocardia sp. NPDC059236 (assembly GCF_042754085.1). Lineage (NCBI taxonomy): Bacteria > Bacillati > Actinomycetota > Actinomycetes > Mycobacteriales > Nocardiaceae > Nocardia > Nocardia sp. NPDC059236. The sequence continues at coordinate 408,061 of NZ_JBHZAF010000004.1, read as the reverse complement.
GGGACGCGAAACTGGTTGTGCCGCTGGACAAGGGCGTGAATTCCATGGTGGCCGCCATCGAGCGGGAGGCGGTGCGCGCGTCCGTGCCCGAATGGCCCTGGCGGGTGCTGGGATTGGTGATGCCGCTGCTGCCGCGCGCGATCATGGCGCGGATGGGCTAGGACCGCGGGCAATCGGCGCGAAGACTGTCGCATGATCGAATCGCACCGATAGCATCGCGGCCATGGCGAAATTCACCACCTGGGACGGCTTGGAGCTCAACTACCGCGTGTGGGAGGGCGAGGGCGTTCCGGTGGTGCTGCAGCACGGAATCGTGGCCGACACCAATGCCAATTGGATGAGCGTGGGTGTGGTCTCGGCGCTGCAGCGGGCGGGCCATCACGTCATCTCGCTGGACGCGCGCGGCCACGGCCGCTCCGAGAAGCCGCACGACCCGGCCCGCTACTCGTGGCAGGCCATGGCCGACGACCTGCGCGCACTGTTCGACGAGCTCGGGCTGGATCGCGTCGCGCTGGCCGGCTATTCGATGGGTGCGATCATCTCGCTGCTGGTCGCGGGCGCCGATAAACGGGTGGAACGGCTGGCCATCGGCGGCATCGGCAGCGGCGCGGTGGACTGCGGCGGAATCGATTGGCGTGTCATCGATGCCGCGGACCTCACGACCGCCATGTCCGGTGACGGCTCCGGTGCGGTCCCCCAGGCTCGCATGTTCCGCATCCTGGCCGACGCCCTGGGCGCGGACCGCGAGGCCATCGCGACGCTCGCCGCCGGATTGCGTGAGGCCCCGATCGAATCCCTGTCCGGCATCACCATTCCCACCCTGGTGCTGGCGGGCGACAACGATCCGTTCGCGGCCGAACCGGAACGCCTCGCCGCCGCCCTGCCCGATGCCACCTGTGTGGTGGTCCCCGGCGATCACCTCGCCGCCGTCGCCAACCCCGCCTTCTCCGCCGCCCTGGTCGACTTCCTGCGGTGAGAATTGCGCTGGCGACGCCGACCCGGCTTCCAGGGGTTTCAGGGGCTTGCCCCTGAGAGTTACGAGAGTCGGCGGCTAATACTGCTTGCGGTGGGGGACGAACTCCAGGGTGAGCAGTGCCAGCGCGGCGATCAGGACCTCGCGCCAGCGGATCAGGACATAGCGCTGATCGCCGAAGGCGTTGAACTTGCGCAGGAATCGGTACAGCGATTCCAGCCGGATGAGCGGATCGCCCAACCGCACCGCGAGATACACCGTCTGCATGGTCCGCGTCCGGTGCTTGTCGGCGAAGATCTCCGGAAACGCCGCGAAGGCCAGCGAGATTCGCTTGATCCCGTGTTCGCGCGCGTACTCCACCAGGTCCACGATCATGCGCTCGTCGAGCCCGTTGGGTGCGTCGCGCCGCCGCCATGGCACGTCCAGGCTGAGTTCCTGGCCGTTGCCGGAGGCGCCGTAGCGCTGGAATCCCACCACCTGGCCGTCGGCGTCGCGGGCTATCACCACCAGCATGCCGGGGTGCCGGCCGTCGAGCAGGTGGTCGAGGATCATGGAGAAGCCGCGGGTCTGCCGCCCGCTCCCCCACTCGTCGACGATGGCCAGCAGTGTCTCGCGCTGGGGTTCGGTGAGTGCGACCTCGGGGAGGATCTCGGTGGTGACGCCGAAGTTCTTGGTGCGGCTCACCGCCTGCCGCAGATTGCGGTACTTGCGGCCGACCATGTCGAAGCGGTCGACGTGGACGATCACGTCCCGGCCCACGGCGATGGCGCGCAGCCCGCGGTGGTCCACCGCCCGCCGCTGCCACATCTCGGTGACCTCCGGGCTGGCGCCCAGGACCGCGATGCGCCAACCGTGGCCGCCCGCGAACAGCGAGAATTCGGTGAGCAATTCGGGGAACCGGCCGGGGTCGCCGATCGGATCGCCGGAGACGACCGCGATTCCGAGCCGGGCCCGGTAGGCGATGGCGGCGGAGCCGCTCTCGTTGAAGAAGTAGGTCTTGGACGAATGCAGCGCGAAGGGGGCCAGCGGATCCCCCTGGCTGCGCCGCACCAGTTCGGCCACCCGGGGCAGCTGCTCGGGCTGCGGCTTGCTGCCCTGCGGCAGCACCAGGATGGCGCCGCTGGCGGCGAGGAAGACGAAGCCGACCACCGGGTGTTCGGTGCGATAGCTGAAGTTCGAGACCACCAGGGTCAATGCCGCGTAGGTGAGGTGCGGCAGGGTGATGGGCCGGCGCAGGTACAGCCCGCGGGCCACGAACAGCCCGGCGAAGGACACCGCCACGAACCAGCCGTGGTCATTGCCCTCGCGGGAGGCCCGCTCGGCTGCCCAGACCAGGATCACGCTGCCCAGGACCAGCGCGCCCATCAGGCCGACACGGGTACTGGGCCCGGCGGTGAAGGTGGTTTCCCGATACGCGGTCAACGTCGGATTCGGTATGCGTTGCTCACGCATCTGGACCCCTTTTCTCCACATGCGAAAGTCTCACGGGCCCTCTCCCCATGGTGAGTCCTCCGCATCTCCCTCTCCAACACACTATGTCGGAGAGACGATTCGAGGCACCGAGTTATTCCGGCCAACCCAGCCGTTGCGAGGTGAGCACGGGGTCGGTTATGCCATTGTTGCAGGCCAGACCGACCGCGTCCCAGCCCGCGAGACTCGATCCGGCCTCGTATTGGGATTGGAAGAAGTCCAGGGCGGTGCCGACGGGGTCGGCGCTGGTACGGACGTCGTCGTAGGGCAGGTAGGCGTTGTGGCCGGACCCGGAGACCACCCAGTGGGCCTCGGCCGGTCGGAGCGGCCGATCGCTGAGTCCGGCGGGCTCGGGCGCGGTGTAGGAGTAGAAGGTCGGGGCGGGTGTCTTGTCGTCGCCGAACCAGAATCCGGCGCTGATCACCTCCCGGGAATACGCCTCGCGAGTGACCGGATCCACACTGTCGGGCATCGGGATCTTGCGGTCGGAGAAGCGCTGCACGGACAGGTCGAAGGTGTGCCAGAACAGCTGGACCGGGCTGATCTTGCCGGAGTAGGTGGCGCTGAATTCTTCCAGGATGCGCCCGACCTGGCTGTGTACGTGGAACGCGCGCCGGGCGGCAGCCGGGTCGTAGGTGTGGTGTTTTTCGTCCTCGTCGAAGGGCCGGCCGTGGTCGGGCAGGTCGAAGGGGGTGGGGTGGGCCAGGACCACCTCGACGCCGAGGTTGCGCAGCGCGTTCATGGCCTCGACGTAGAAGCTCGCCACCGACTGGCCCGCGAGCGGGACCTCCTCCTCCGTGCCGCGGTCGTTGCAGATCCGCAGCACGTGGTCGAAGAAGTCGAAGGAGCAGGTGAAGACCGGGCCCTCGGTTGCGGTGCCGAGCGGGACGGTGGTCCAGCCGCGGGCGGTCAGCCGGTAGGTCAGGTGCCACCAGTGGTTGCGTCTGATGCCCTTGGCCAGCGCTACCTTGCCGATGATCTGGGCGTAGCGGTGCAGAAGTTCCTTGGTGGGCCGCCACGAGTCGAGCGGGATGGCGGGCAGTATTTCCTCGGCCATGCGCTCATGCTACCCAGCGACCGATCGACTACCGCCCGTCTCCGGCGTGCGACTACCGACCGTCTCCGGCGTGCCCGGCCAGCAGCTCGCTGAACGGGCGCACCGCGCCGACGCCATTGCCTGAGCTGCGACGATGGACCGGCTCGTCCTGCAGAAAGCCCTGGACGCCTGTGGGTTCGGCGACCATGAGCTGGGCCAGTTCGGCCGCCGCGCGGTGGATGCGCTCGGCCAGTCCGGTGGAGCCGAAGTCCTCGGTGGCGGCGAAGACGCCGGTCGGTACCACCACGGACCGCAGGTAGGTGAACAGCGGACGCATGGCGTGGTCGAGCACCAGCGAATGCCGGGCGGTGCCCGCGGTGGCGGCGATCAGGACCGGCATGCCATTGAGCGCATCGGTGTCGAGGACGTCGATGAACATCTTGAACAGGCCGCTGTAGCTGGCCGTGAACACCGGTGTCACCGCGATGATGCCGTCGGCGTCGGAGACCCGCTGCCGGGCCGCGGCCACCGCGGGCGTGGGCAGCCCGCCGGTGGTCATGGTGGTGGCGAGATCGCTTGCCAGTTCCCGCAGTTCGATGACCTCGACCTCGAGGCTCTCCCCGCGCCCGCCCACCGCCGCGGTGACCGCGGCGGCGAGCTGGTCGGCGAGCAGCCGGGTGGAGGAGGGCTGTGAGAGCCCGGCGGTCAGCACTACGAGTTTGCGACTCATGCTCGTCCTCAGTTCTTTTCGGCGAGCACGCGCTCGCGGGCGGGCTCGACCAGGTGGTGCGGGGCGTCCGGTCCGGCGGCGACCAACGCCGCGTGGGTGGGCGGATCGCTGGGCACTCCGGCGGGGCGGCGCGCCTCGAATTCCTTGCGCAGCACCGGGACGACCTCCTTGCCGAGGATCTCGAGCTGGTCGAGGACCATGTCCAGCGGGAGGCCGGCGTGGTCCATGAGGAACAGCTGCCGCTGGTAGTCGCCGACATTGTCGGCGAAGCCCAGGGTGCGCTCGATGACCTGTTCGGGGGTGCCGACGGTGAGCGGGGTCAGTTCGGTGAAGTCCTCCATCGACGGGCCGTGCCCGTACACGGGCGCATTGTCGAAGTAGGGGCGGAAGATCCGCTTGGCCTCGGCCTCGGTCTCGGCCATGAAGACCTGGCCGCCGAGTCCGACGATGGCCTGTTCGGCGGCGCCGTGCCCGTAGTGCTCGAAGCGGCGGCGGTACAGGTTCACCATCTGCCGGGTGTGCTGCTGGTCCCAGAAGATGTTGTTGTGGAAGAAGCCGTCACCGTAATAGGCGGCCTGCTCGGCGATTTCGGGCGAGCGGATGGAGCCGTGCCACACGAACGGCGGGGTGCCGTCGAGCGGGGCGGGGGTGGCGGTGAAGCCCTGCAGCGGGGTGCGGAACTTGCCCTCCCAGTCCACCCGCTGTTCGCGCCACAGGCGGCGCAGCAGGTGGTAGTTCTCCACCGCGAGCGGGATGCCGTCGCGAATGTCCTTGCCGAACCACGGGTAGACGGGTCCGGTGTTGCCGCGGCCCATCATGAGATCCACCCGGCCGCCGGCCAGGTGCTGCAGCATGGCGAAGTCCTCGGCGATCTTCACCGGGTCGTTGGTGGTGATGAGGGTGGTGGAGGTGGACAGCACGAGCTTCTCGGTCTGTGCCGCGATGTAGCCGAGCATGGTGGTCGGCGAGGACGGCACGAACGGCGGGTTGTGGTGCTCGCCGGTGGCGAAGACGTCGAGGCCGACCTCTTCCGCTTTGAGGGCGATGCGGACCATGGCCTGGATGCGCTCGGCCTCGGTCGGGGTACGGCCGGTGGTGGGGTCCATCGTCACGTCACCGACGCTGAAAATTCCGAACTGCACGGGTCCTCCTCGGGTCGCTGCCATTTTTGGTGGATATGGCAACCACTTGAACATAGGGGGTGGCGGGGGTATTCCGGGGCGTGAACACGGGGTGATTCGCGCCACTACCGCACCCGCGGAGCAACCGGAGCCACAACGCCGGAATTCCGCCGACACCTGGCCGATTCGGCCTATCAGAGACTGTGCAGTACCCGCAAACTACCTGTGGGTACAGCGAAAGACTCAGTAGTGCAAGATCTTTCGACGTATCCTGAACATTCCCCGCGCAACGCCGGAGATCTCGAGCATGGACAGGGGGTAGATCCAATGGCGGACAACACCGTCGGTACGGCATACGCCGTTGTCGTCACCGCGGTCGCCGATCCGATGCAGGTGGAGGGCCTGGAATGGGATCGTGCGGTGGAATACCTGCCCAGTATCGATTCCCGCACCATGCAGAAGTGGGTGCGCTCCCAGGAGGACGGCCCCGATCCCCGCCGCGGCGTGGTCATTCCGGGCCCGCAGCGCCGGGCCGGGCACCGACATCCCTATCGCGAGGTCTGCGTCCCCTCGGCCGAATACCAGCTCTTCAGCGCGGCGGTCCGCACCAACCGCCGCCACGCCCTGGCCACCACCTGCGCCGAGGACGACGCTCGTCAGCGAGCCCGCCTGCTGTCCACGGCGCACTGACCCGTCCTATATATCCACTGACCGTCGCGTCGGGCCGCTCGGGGGGTCGAGCGGAACTCGGAGACGGGTTGGCGGCGTGTCAGACTCGCGGTGTGCGCATCGCGATTCTGGGTCCGCTGGAAGTAGTGGCCGGTGACCGCCCGGTGCCGGTCGCCGGAACGCGATTGCGCGGACTGCTGATTCGGCTGGCTCTGGACCCCGGACGTCCGGTGAGCGTGGGCGCGCTGGTCGAGGCGGTATGGCCGGAGCGGATTCCCGCACGGCCCGAACACGCCCTGCACGAACTGGTTTCCCGTCTCCGGCGCGCCCTGCCGGACGAGGTGAGGATCCGGTCGGGCGCGGGTGGCTATCGCCTCGAGGTCTCGGCGCTGTCCGTGGACGCCTACCGCTTCGAGCGGCTGGTGCGCGGCGGTCTGGTGAGCGGGGAACGCGGTGATCACGAGCGCTCGATCGCCCTGCTGCGCGAGGGACTCACACTCTGGCGCGGCCCCGCGCTGGCGGATGTCGCGGATCTGCCCTTCGCCGCGGCGGCGGCCGCCAGGTTGGAGGAGCTCCGCGTCAGCGCCACGGAATCGGTGATCGCGGCCGAACTGGCCGTACGCCCGGGCAATGCACTCCTGATCACCGAGCTGGAGGAACTACTCGCGGCGTACCCGCTACGGGAGCGCCTGCGACTGCTGCACATTCGCGGCCTGCACGACGCGGGCCGCACCGCCGACGCCCTGACCGCCTTCGATGGCTACCGCACCCGGCTGGCCGCCGAACTCGGCACCGACCCCGGCCCCGACCTGGCCGAGCTACACCTCCGACTGCTGCGCGGTGAACTCCCCCGCACCCAACCCCCGATCGACGATGCCGCACATGGGGCGTCGGTGACCGCGCGACCGGATTCGGGGGCGGGCCCGGGGAGCGAGACGCTGGGCCGGGGGCGGGCCGGGCGGCTGCGGGTGCCGTTGACGAGCTTTGTGGGGCGGGAGCGGGAGCTGGCCGAGGTCGGGGCGCGGGTCGGGCGGGCGCGGCTGGTGACGCTGGTGGGGCCGGGCGGGGCGGGGAAGACCCGGTTGGCGATGGCCGTCGCCGCGGAGTTGGGCGAGCGATTTCCGGGTGGGGTGGGGGTGGCGGAACTGGCTGCGGTGAGCGATGTTTCGGATGTACCGCAGGCGGTGGCGACGAGCCTGGGGGTGGTGATGGCACGCGGGCTCGAAGCATCGAGGGCGGATCCGGTGGGCCTGCTGGCGGACGCCTTGCCGACCGCGCCGACGCTGCTGGTGCTCGACAATTGTGAGCATCTCGTCGACGGCGTCGCGGACCTCGCCGGGGAACTGCTCGGCTGTGTACCCGAGCTGCGGATTCTCGCGACGAGCCGGCAATCGCTGGGGATCACCGGGGAAACACTGTGGGAGACCGCGCCTTTGGCGGTGCCGGCGCCGAACTCACCGGACGCCGCTACCTATCCGGCGGTGCGGCTGTTTCTCGATCGGGCCACGGCGGTCCGCCCCGACCTTCCGGTGTCCGGCCCGGAGCTGGAGACGATCGCGGAGATCTGCCGTCAGCTCGACGGTCTACCGTTGGCGCTGGAGCTGGCCGCCGCGAAGGTGCGCGTCATGCCGCTGGCCACGTTGCACGCGCGGCTGGCCGACAGGTTCACAGTGCTGGCAGGCGGCAATCGCACCGGGCTCCCCCGGCATCGCACGCTGCGGGCCGTATTGGATTGGGACTGGGAACTTCTCGGCGAGGCCGAACGCACGGCGCTCGCGCGTCTTGCCGTCTTCGCCACCCAGTTCACGCAGGCTGCGCCCGAGTCGCTCGGCGTCGCTGCCGCCGAGCTCGAGGCCCTGCTCGACCGGTCGTTGTTGCAACTGCTGGAGCCGATCCCCGATCCGTCGAATCCCGGTGCGCCGATACCGCAACCGCGCTATCGGGTGCTCGAAACGGTCCGCGAGTACGGGCTCGCACAGCTCACGGCCCGGGGCGAACTCGACTCCACCCGGGCGGCGCACGCGACCTACTACCTGGCGCTGGCGGAGCGGGCGCAGCCGCGGCTCCGCAGCCGCGATCAGCTCCCTTGGCTGCGCCTCCTCGATGCCGAGCAGGAGAATCTGCTCGCGGCCCTCCGCTTCTCGCACGACTCCGGCGACGCGCACACCGCGGCGCGACTGGGCTCCGCACTCGGCATGTACTGGGCTCTGCACGGAGCGCACGCGGATGCGGTCCGCATGCTCCGGCCGGTGCTGCACCTGCCCGCCGTCCGGCCCCATCCGCCGCTCGCGGCTGCGTTCGCCCTGCACTCCATGCTGGCCGCCCAGGCGGCCGAACTGAACGCGGCCACCGACCACATCCGCCGCTGGACCGGCGCCGGCCGCTTCGGCACATCCCCTGCACTCGAAAATCCCATGGGCCATCGGGATTTCACCAATGGATCCGCGGTGTCCGAATTCGACAAGCCGGGCGGGGATGGGTCTGTCGAATTGGCATGTGCACTAGTGGAATTAACGGCCGAGCGGATCGAGGCAGGGCTCGCACTGGTGAAACCGTGGCTGGGGCATCCGGATGCGTGGACCCGGGGGATGTTCTGGCTGGTGCGATCCTTCTTGAACGCCAATGAATCCGGGGTGGCCCGGCTGGATGAGGACTTGCGCACTGCGGCTGCGTGTTTCGAGGAGGCCGGGGAGCGGTGGGGGCAATCGACGGCCCTGACGTATCTGGCGTTCGCGCGTGCCACGCTCGGGGATCTCGATGGCGCGGCCGATGCGATGGCGGCTGCCCTGGTGGCGGCCGAAGAGCTGGGTAGCACTGTCGCACTGCGTATCTGGCTGGTCATGATTCGCTTGCACTCCGGTGAGGTCGAGGCGGCGCGCACGGATCTGAATGCGGTGCTCGCCGAATCGCTCTCGGCCCGGGACACGGTGATGGCGCGGTTCCTGGCCGCGGACATCGCGCGGATCGACGGAGATATGCCCGGGTCGGCGCGGCAGTTGCGGATCGTGGAGGCCGATCTGAATCGGGCCATGACCGAGGATCGGTCGTATCGGGCCATGTTCGGGCTGCGTATGGGTTTCTTGCGGGCGGCGGAGGGCCAGGTGGGTGCGGCGGTCGCGCACTGTGCCGACGCCTGGGCGAATGCGGTGGCGATCCGGGACATGCCGATGGCCGCCGAGGTGAGTGTCGGGGTGGCGCGGACCTGTCTGGCGGCCGGACTGGCCGCGGTGGCGGCCGAGTCGCTGGGAGCCGGGCACGCTCTGCGCGGTGCGCCCGATGCCCGGTATCCCGACATCGTTTCGCTCCGAACGGAATTGGACGCAGTGCTCGGAGCCGAGGCGACTGCAGTCTACGAGCGTGGCCGGGCGCTCCCCCGCGCCCAGGCCGTTGCCGTGATCGAAGCATGCCTGTCGGCGGCGCGCGAACACCGTGGTCTCCCTGGACCGGGTGAGTAGCGTGGACGCCCGTATGAGCGGGATGTGAGCTCGGTATGAGAGTGGCCCAGCACTGTGGGCCGCATGCGAAACGAATCCGATCTGTACGAGTACCTGACCACCTATCCCCAGGAGATGGCGTTCGGCGCCGACGATCCCGCTGTCCTGGTCGACCGCTGGTTCGCACCCGACATCGACTACCGCAACGACGGCTTCCGCCTGAACCGCCACGCCCTGGTCGCGCACGCCCGCCCCGCGCGCAAGAATGCCGAGTCGGTGCGGGTGGAGGTGCACCGCGCCCTGCTGTCGGGTGACGCCATCGCCGCCCACTACACGCTGTACGCCACCCTGCGCACCACCGGCCCGACCGCCACCGAGATCTGCATGGTGGGCAGGCTGGCCGCCGACGGCCGGATCGTGGAGGTCGATCAGCTCACCCGTGCCGTGCCGGTGGAGGGCGAGTAGCCGTGGGGAAGCTACTGCGCCGAATGGTGTGGGCCGCCATCGCCTTCTGGGTGGTGGCCATCGTCGCGACCGGTGGGTTGGCCGGCAAGCTGGGTTCGGCGGAGAAGAACGATGCCACCACCTGGCTGCCGAAAAGCGCCGAGTCGACGAAGGTTTCGGAACTGGCCGGGAAGTTCACCGGAAAGGATGTGTACCCGGCGGTCGTCGTCTACGACCGGGGCGGCGCGGTCCTGAGCGCGGCGGACCAGGATCGGGCCCGCGTGGATATCGGCCGGTTCGCCGCACTGCCGAATGTGCACGGGCCGGTCGAGGGGCCGATGGTGTCCGGCGACGGCCAGGCCATCCAGGTCGTGGTCCCGATCACCGTGGGGGTCAAGGGAATCAGCGGCACCCTGCCGACGGTGAAGTCCATACGAGCCATGGTCGCGGGCTCGGGAATGAGTGTCCATGTCACCGGACCGGCGGGTTACGGGGCCGACTCCGCGGACGCGTTCTCCGGGGTGAACTCCACCCTGCTGTATGTGACCATCGCGATCGTCGTGGCGATTCTGCTGGTCACCTACCGCAGCCCGGTGCTGTGGCTGCTACCGCTGCTCTGTGTCGGGGTGGCCCTGACCGTCGCGCAGGCCCTGATCTACCTGCTGGCCGCGCACGCCGGCCTGACAGTCAACAGTGATACCGAATTCCTGCTCACCGTCCTGGTTTTCGGTGCGGGCACCGATTACGCCCTGCTGCTCACCGCCCGCTACCGGGAGGAATTGCGCCGCCGGGAGGACCGCTATGCGGCCATGGCCACCGCCATCCGCCGGGCCGGGCCGGCGATCGCCGCGAGTGCAGTCACGGTGGCGCTGAGCCTCCTCTGCCTGGTCGTCGCGGACCTGAACTCGACCAAGAGTCTCGGTCCGGTGATGGCGACCGGTGTGCTCGTCGGCTTCGCGGTACTCACCACCCTGTACCCCGCCCTGCTGGTCCTGTGCGGGCGCTGGATATTCTGGCCCGCCGCACCACGTTTCGGCGATCCGGAACCGTCCGGCGGTCGCTGGATGCGCACCCTCACCCGGTTGACGGTTGCCCGCCCGCGCCGCGTCTGGCAGCTCACCGCCGCGGCCCTCGCGGTGCTGGCCCTGGGCCTGTTCGGCCTGCACGCGGCAGGCCTGAAGCCCCAGGACACCTTCCGGACCCGGCCGGAGGCAGTGGCGGGCGAGCAGGTGCTGCTGCGCCACTTCCCAGGTGGATCGGGCGATCCGCTGCAGATAATCGGCCCGGCCGCCCAGGGTGAGCGGCTGCGCGCGCTGGCCGCCGAAGTCCCCGGTGTGGTCGCGGTGTCCGCACCCGCGACCATCGACGGCCTGGCCTACCTCGAAGCGACCACAGCGGACGCCACCGACAGCGTTGCCGCCTTCGCAACCGTCGACCGGCTCCGGTCGGCCCTGCACCCGGTGCCCGGCGCCATGGTGGGCGGCGGCAGCGCGGTGGCGCTCGACACGCTGAACTCCTCTGGTCGTGACCGCAATCTCGTTGTGCCGCTGGTTCTCTCGGTCGTCTTCCTGATCATGGCCATCCTGCTGCGATCCCTCGTGGCGCCGGCGCTGATTCTGGCGACCGTCGTACTGTCTCTCGCGGCGGCGCTGGGCGTCAGTGCCGTGGCCTTCGACAAGCTCCTCGGCTTCCACGGCGCGGATGCGGCATTCCCCCTGTGGACCTTCGTGTTCCTGGTCAGCCTGGGCATCGACTACTCGATCTTCCTGATGGCCCGGATCCGCGAGGAGAGCACCCGCCACGACACCACCACCGCCACGGTCATCGCCGCCCGCACCACCAGCGGCACGATCACCGCCGCGGGCGTCGTCCTCGCGGGCACCTTCGCAGCATTGCTCACTCTCCCTCTGGTCTTCGCGGCGGAGATCGGCTTCGCCGTGGCCTTCGGAGTCCTCCTGGACACCTTCGTAGTCCGCACAATCCTGGTTCCCGCCCTGGCCATGGACCTGGGCGAACGCCTCTGGTGGCCACGACGCCGGGCGAAGACACCGAATGCCCGGCGAGAACTCGTCTCACCGGGCATCCCGGAGTAGCGACGGGACAGGTGGCCGCGAACAACTCATGCACGAACGGAAGTTCTTCGTCGACGAACACAACAATGAGCTGTACGAGCGCGAATTCTCCCTCTGCGAACACTGATTCGACCGAACCTCATCATGGCGCAGAATCGAGATGGTGATGGATATCGCGAATCCCGCGCTCGAGCGGACCGTGTCGGGGCACGTGGTGCGCATTGTGCTGGACACGACGGCCAGGTCCGGTATCGACGAGGTGGAGGCCACGCGAATCGGGGGCGTCGATCGGAAGTTGCTGGCCGATGACCGGATTCGCATTCCCTCGGAGAGCCAGTATCGACTGTGGGCACTGATGGAGCACGTCGTCGGCAACGAGGCGGGCGTGCGGGCCGCGGATATGGCCGATCGCGGGCGGTTGCATATCTGGGACTACCTGTTCAGCAGTGCTCCGACACTGGCCGAAGGATTTCACGACGCGTCCCGGTTCAGCGTCGTGATCTGCGATCCGGCGGCGCAGTTGGAGGTCACCGACAACGGGTCCGCGCTCACGGTCGGGTACCGCGGCACCACCTATGGCGAGACCCGCGGCATCATCAACGAGTTCGCGGTGACCGTGGCCGTCCGGCGCGCCCGCGATGCCTTCGGCGACGCAGCGGTGCCCGTGCGAGTCGACTTCGCGCACCCGGCGCCCCGGCATCATCGATATCTCGAAGATGCCCTGGGCACCAAGGTGATTCATTTCGGTCAACCGGCAGACCTGATCCACTATCGGATCACTGGAAGCCGGACCGAGGTGCGCCCGCATGATCCCGGCCTGCGCCGGATCCTGCACACCGCCGCCCAGCATGCCATCGACGCGGCGCGTCCGATTCCCGGATGGATCGAATCCTTCCGCGCAGCACTGTATTCGGAGGTAACGCAGAGCGCCGGGCCGACGGACAGCTCGCCGAAACGGGGCCCGCGGGTCGCCGCCGTGGCCGCGCGGCTGCGGATCAGTGACCGCACCCTGCAGCGGCGGTTGTCCGAGGCGGGCACCTCCTGGAGCGAGGAGCTGGCCGCGATGCGCTGTGAGCAGGCCACCCGGCTGCTGCGTCACACCACGCTCACCGTGCAGGCCATCGCGCTGCGCGTCGGCTACAGCGATGCTCGCGCGCTCAGCCGCGCCTTCGACGGTTGGACCGGCCTGTCTCCGGATGCCTACCGCCGTGCCGACCGCCTTCGGGGGTGAGCAACAGAACGCATCCGACCTGCCCGCCCCACACGGTGAGCGTGTCGAACGCGATGCGTTCCGACACGCCGGCACCGAGACCGAAATGGTTTTTCGCGAACAGGAACACACCGCCGATCACCGAGATCGTCACGGCCAGCGCGGTGCCGACGGCCAGGCCGCGCCGCCTGCGCGCCACCTCCGGCGTGATCAGCACCATGCCCGCCAACTGCGCGAACCACTGCGCCAACGCGATGGTGTCGTGTGCCTGCGGCCGAATATCCCAGGGCGCCAGCCCGATTCCCGTTATCCCGAGACCGGCGACAGCCACCAGCGCGCACCCGGCCCGGAATCGACGACCGCTCCACATCCGCGCCCAACCCAGTGCCCCGGCAAAGGTCAGCAGACCGGTCGACACGAACATCACGTTCTGCACCGCGTGATCGGGCGAGCACACCCATCGCGAGGCCCCATCGCGATCGACGTATTCGCCACACCGCGTGATGCCCAGGTCGCTGATGTAGTTGCCCGACATGCTGTATCCCGCCGGCCACGCGTGGGCCACCACCAGCGAGACGGGAAAGTACGACAGCGTGAGCAACCAGCAGGCGGCGGTGGCCCATGGCAGCCAGGTGCGATTCGACCGCACCCGGCCGGTGCCCACGGTTGAGGTGGGCATGCTCAGAACATCGCGCCGTTGGCCCGGATCGTCTGTCCGGAGACCCAGCCCGCCTCGACGCTGACCAGCCACCCGACCAACGGTGCCGTGTCGGTGGGGAGACCGAGACGCCCGTGCGGATTGTGCAGTGCCGCGGCCGCAATGGATTCGGGCGTCTCCGCGCCGCGGAAGAAGTCGTCGTCGACCGGACCGGGCGCGACGGCATTGACCGTGATACCGCGCTCACCCAACTCCTTGGCCGCGGCGACCACCATCCGCTCGACAGCCGCCTTCGATCCCGAATACAGCCCGTAGGTGCCGGTCATGATCGAGGTGAGGGTGGTGGACAACACGACATAGCGGCCATTGTCGGCAATGTGCCGGGCCGTGGCGCGCAGCGTATTGAACGCGGTCCGGGTATTGCGCACGATCAGCTGATCGAAGTCGTCGTCGGTGGTATCCGCGATCGGCTTCTTGATGACCCGCCCCGGCACGTGCACGACGATATCCAGCTTGCCGTGGCGCGCAACGACATCCGCGAACAGTGCGTCGACCTCCGCGGCCGAGGTGGCGTCGGAGCGGACCGCTTCCACTGTCACGCCGAATGTCTCGAGCGTCGTGAGCGTTGCCTTGGCGGCCTGCTCGTCCCCCTGATAGGTGACGATCGTGGTGGCACCGCGCCCAGCGATGTTCTTGGCGAATTCCGCACCCTGATTCCGAGTGCCGCCGATGATCAGAGCGACCTTGCCCTCGAGGTCCCGGATGACTTGCGACATCAGTCGAATCCCTTTTCTCTCTTCGGTTTCGAACCTCTGCCATTCTGTCGAGAACCGCACGCCAGGCCCAGGACCGATCGCGTCACCCCGGTAACCGACTACGCCAAGCGGACCGCTGTCGGCTCATCCCCGCAACGGCTGATCGCTATCTGATTGCTGATCACTGTTGAGATTCCAGCTAGAGAACGCCAGCTTGCAGGACAAGACTTGAAATGAGGTTTCGTCCTCTAAATTACGCACTTCTACCCCACCGCTCGATACTCTCGCTGAGAGTTTGCTGTCAATCAGTGAGCTCGCGCTGCGTTCGAAAATACCCAACCAGGAGGATGCGGTGATCACTAGTTCGAGAACCCGGTGGGCCCGGGCGGCCATGGCGACGGGCCTCGTGGCCGCAGTCGCGGTGGCGTCAGCCGCCTGCTCGAAGAATTCATCGGAGTCGTCAGCGACGACATCGCCCTCGTCCGCGCCCAGCGCCGACGATCTGGCGGTGCAGGCATACGCCTACACCTATCCGCTGGTGTCGGTCGAGGTGACACGGAGGCAGTCGACGAACCTTCCCGCGGCGGATCCGTCGACAGGCAGGGCGCCGATGAATCAGCTGGCGCCCCTGCACTTCCTGCCCGATGCGAAGTTCACCAGCGTGGTGCGCCCCAATGTCGACACCCTCTACACATCGATGTTCTTCGACGTATCCCAGGAACCGCTCGTGGTGAGCGTGCCCGATATGGGCGGGCGGTATCACTTGTTCCCGATCCTGGACATGTGGAGCAATGTCGATGCTGCCCCAGGCCCCCGCACGCTGGGGGATGTGCACGGTTACCAGTTCGCGATCGTCGGCCCGAACTTCCACGGCAGCCTGCCCGAGGGCGTGCACGAATACCGTCTCCCCACCGATTCCGGCTGGATGATCGGCCGCATCGAAGTCGACGGCCCCGAGGACGTTCCCAATGTGATCGCCATCCAGAACCAGATGACGGCGGCCCCGCTCAGCGCCCGCGGCACCGCGTACACGCCGCCGCAGAACACCGATCCGCACCCGGACTGGCCCAAGGATCAGGAGGTCGCCCAATACATTCACAATCTGACCCCGCAGCAGTACTGGGACCTGTACTACTCGGCCTTGTCGCACAACGAGACTCGCCCCGATGACAAGGCCCTGCTCGACAAGCTGGCCGCGGCCGGCTGGACGCCGGACAAGAAGCTCGACCTGTCCACACTGTCCGAGACCGAGCGCACCCGCTGGGAGCAGGCCTGGCCCAAGGCGCTTTCACAGATCGAAGCCATTCCGGACAAGAACGAGGTCAACGGCTGGAAGATCACGCGCAGCGATATCGGTGACTACGGCACCGATTACGCCACCCGCGCCATGATCGCCTACGCAGGTCTGGGCGCCAATCTGCCCCAGGACGCGATCTACCCGTCCAGTAGCGTCGACGACAAGAAGACCCAGTTGAATGCGGACAACACCTATGTTCTGCACTTCGCCGCCGACCGGATGCCACCGGTCAAGGGCTTCTGGTCGCTGACCATGTACGACCAGCGTGGCTTCTTCGTCGACAACCCGTTGAACCGCTACGCGGTGCGCGGCGAACGCCTGACCGAGAGCTCGGATGGGTCGATCGACATCTATGTTCAGCGCGAGAACCCGGGCCCGGAAAAGGAATCCAACTGGCTTCCGGCCCCCGCGTCGGGTGATTTCAACCTGATGCTGCGCACCTATTGGCCCGATCAGAAGATCGTCGACGGCAGCTGGAATCCGCCGGCGGTGACTCGGACCAACTGACATTCGACGTCTGAACCGGGCGAAGACCCGGCGAGAGGTTGGCTCGCCGGGTCTTCGCTGTCTTTCACTGCGGTGCAGCCACTCTCGATTCAGGAATGGTCGAACACGATGATCTGGCGAACCGCTGCTCCATCGGCCAGGAGATCCAACGCTTCATTGATCTCCTCGAGCCCGATTCGAGAGGTGATCAATTTCTCGACCGGCAGCCGCCCTTCCCGCCACATCTGTTCGTAGCGTGGAATATCCCGGGCCGGCACCGCGGAACCCAGGTACCTGCCGACAATGGTGCGGGCTTCGGCGGTGATGCTCAGCGGCGGCAGGGTGACCGTCGAATTAGGCCCCGGCAGGCCGACCGTGATGGTCATGCCGCCGGGTTCGGTTGCTGTATAGGCGGTTTCGAATGCGGCCGGATGCCCGGCGCACTCCACCACGTACCGCGCCCGGATCCCCTGGTCGGCGATCTGCTCCGGCATGTACGTCTCGGTGGCCCCGAGCTCCTTCGCCATGGCGAGTTTGTCCGCCAGCCGATCCACCGCGATGAGCCGTTCCACGCCAATGGCTTTCGCGGTCAGCAGGGCGGCCATCCCGACGCCTCCGAGCCCGACCACCATGAGACTGTCCTGCGGACGCGGATCGGCCACGTTCAGTACCGCCCCGCCGCCGGTCAGCACCGCGCACCCGAACAGTGCCGCGATCTCCGGCGGCACCGAGTTGCCGACCGGCACCAGGGAGGCCCGGTCCACCACGGCGTGTGTGGCGAAGCCGGAGACGCCCAGGTGGTGCCGCACCCGGTCGCCGCCGCGCGACAGGTGCCCGGCATGGTGCAGCAGTTCACCGGCGGTATTGGCGCGGGTGCCCGCGGTGCAGGGCAGCTGCCCGTCCCGCGCGCACGCGTCGCACTCTTCGCAGCGCGGCAGGAAGGACATGACCACTCGCTGTCCGATGAGCAGATCGGCGACCCGCTCGCCGACCGCCACCACGGTGCCCGCGGCCTCGTGGCCGAGCAGCATGGGCAGCGGGCGGGGCCGATTGCCGTCCACCACACTCAGATCCGAGTGGCACAGCCCGGCCGCCTCGATGGCGACCAGCACCTCGGTGGGCCCGGGATCGCCGAGTTCGAGCCGGCACACGCTGATCGGCCGCGACTGCGCGTACGGCCGCGCCCGTCCGATCTCCTCCAGGACCGCGCCGCGAATGTGCATCAGATTTCGACCATCTGGTAGTCGGCCACGTACCCGCCGAGGTAGCGCAGGTGGTCGGTGGAGTCACCGAGGGTGTGCTCGATGGCGGTGAGCCGGGCGGTGTAGTGGCCGACGGGGTATTCGTCGGTCATGCCGATGCCGCCGTGCATCTGGATGGCCTCCTGCCCGATGTGCCGGGCGGAGCGCCCGATCCGCAGTTTGGCGCGGGAGGCGACGACCGGATCGATGATGCCGTCGGCCAGCGACATGGACGCGTACATGCTCATGCCGCGGGCCAGCTCCAGCGACACGTACATGTCGGCGGCGCGCTGGGTCAGCGTCTGGAAGGTGCGCAGCGGCACCCCGAACTGCTTGCGCGTCTTCAGGTATTCCGCGGTGAGCCGCAGGGACTCCTCCATCGCGCCGATCGCCTCGGCGCACAGCGCGGCCTGCGCCCCGGCCAGGGCGGCCTGGATGGCTGCAGCGGCATCGACCGGCTCGCCGAGCGGCTCGGCCACCGCGCCGTCGAATACGATGTCCGCGCCGCGCAGCCCGTCGTGGGTGGCGTAGGGGGTGCGCCGCACGCCCGGATCGGCGGGATCGACGAGGAACAGCCCGATACCGTCGTCGAGCGCCGCGCTCACGATGAGCAGATCGGCGCAATCACCGTGGGAGACCGGGTGTTTACGGCCGGTGATCCGCCAGCCGTCCGGCTGCCGCACCGCCTGGGTGGCGGTGTCGGTGGCGGGCCAGCGCAGCCCCGGCTCGCCGTGCGCGAAGGCGAGCTTGAGCTCCCCCTCGGCGATGCGCGGCAGCAGGTCCTTGCGCTGTGCGTCGGCGCCGACGGCGGAGATGAGCCCGCCCGGCAGCAGCGCGCAGTCCAGCACGGGTTCGGGGGCCAGAGCGCGGCCGATCTCGGTCATGACCAGCATGGCCTCGATGGGCCCGGCACCCATGCCGCCGTCCTCCTCGGCGAAAGTCAGTCCGAGCAGGCCGATTTCGGCGAAGGTGGCCCATATCTCGGTATCCCAGCCGAGTTCGGTGCCGACGCTGTCGTTGCGGCGCTCGGGGGTGTAGCCGCGGGACAGCACGTCACGCACGGTGTCGCGCAGCATGTCCTGTTCGGGGGTGAGATCGAAATCCATGGTGCTGCCTCACAGTCCGAGGATCGTCGAGGCGATGATGCCGCGCTGCACCTCGTTGGATCCTCCGTAGATCGATGTCTTGCGGTAGTTCAGGTAGGTGGCGGTGCTGCGGCGGGCCCAGTCGGGATTCGACTCGTCCTCGCGCGCAACGGAATCCGGTCCGGCGATGTCGACCAGCAGCTCGGTGACGGCCTGCTGGAGTTCGGTGCCGCGCAGCTTGAGAATCGAGGAGACCGGGTTGGGCTTGCCGTCGGCCGAGCCCGCGGCCACCCGCAGCTGCACCAGTTCCAGTGCCAGCAGCTCGTTTTCGAGCTCGGCGAGGCGGGTCGCGAAGAGCTGATCCTCGAGCAGGGTCTTCTCGCCCAGGCGGGTCTGCTTGGCGTGCTCCTTGGCCAGCCACAGCTTCACCTTGGTCTGACCGACCGCGGCGATGCCGGTGCGCTCGTTGCCGAGCAGGAACTTGGCGTAGGTCCAGCCCTGGTTCTCCTCGCCGACCAGCTGATTCGCGGGCACCCGGACGTTCTCCAGGAACACCTCGTTGACCTCGTGGCCGCCGTCGATGAGCTTGATCGGCCGCACGGTCACGCCGGGGGTGTCGAGCGGGAACAGCAGCATGGAGATGCCGGCCTGCTTCTTGGGCGCGTCCGGGTTGGTGCGCGCCAGGCAGAACATCCAGTCGGCGGACTGGGCGGCGGTGGTCCAGGTCTTCTGGCCGTTGATCACGTAGCTGTCGCCGTCGCGGACCGCGACCGTGCGCAGCCCGGCCAGGTCGGAGCCCGCCTCGGGCTCGGAAAAGCCCTGGCACCACCAGATGTCGAGGTTGGCGGTGGCCGGCAGGAAGCGTTCCTTGAGCTCCTGGGCACCGAAGTGCGCGATGACCGGGCCGATCATATTGGTGTTGAAGGTCAGCGGTTCGGGCACCGAGGCCAGCTGCATCTCGTCGTGCCAGAGGTGGCGCTGGATGGGGGTCCAGTCCTTGCCGCCCCATTCCACCGGCCAGTTCGGGGTGGCCAGCCCGTGCGCGTTGAGGATGCGCTGGGTGGTGACGATGTCGTCCTTGCTCAGTTCCTGCCCGTGCCGCTGCCGGTTGCGGATGTCGGCCGGGATCTCGCTCCGATAGAACGCGCGCAGCTCGTCGCGGAAGGCGAGCTCGTCGTCGGTGAGCGCTAGTTGCATGCGTTGACCTCCAGTTTCATGGCTACCCACGCCATCGCCGGATATGATACACAGAGTCACCAGTGTCTCAAATAGGGTCGTATACTCGAACGGCCGCGCACACCACCGACAGCCAAGGGAGCCATCCGTGCCCGACCACGACCGCACACTCGGCGTCGGCGAGCTCATCGCCCACCGGCATCGCGAGGGCAGCGCGCCCGGGCAGCGCACGGACTCGCATCGGCTGGCCCTCGTCATCGAGGGCGGCTCCTCGCGCGGCGCGTACTCGCACGGCATGGCCATGGCCATCGAGGAATTGGGCATCCTGCCCTGCTTCGACGCGGTGTACGGGGCGTCGGCGGGCGCGTTGAACGCCGCCTGGCTGCTGTGCGGGCGCGCGGTGGACTCGCGGCGGGCCTGGAATCCCGAGGTGATCAACCGCGTGATCAATCCGGCCCGGGCCCTGCGCGGCGGCCGCGTGGTCGATACCGAATACCTGGTGCACACCGTGTACGAGCGCATCGTGCCCATGGATTTCCCTGCGATCCTGGCCAATTCGATCACCTTTCACCCCATCGCCACCGACGCCGACACCGGCGCGGCCGTCGATCTGCATCCGGAGCTCAGCGATGTGCGCTCGGTGCAGACGGCGCTGCGTGCCTCGACCTGCCTGCCGATCCTGGCCGGGCGGCCGGTGCCGATCGGCGCGCGCCGGTATGTCGATGCCGGGCTCTCCGAATCCGTCCCGGTGCGAACGGCATTGACCCAGGGCGCGACCCGCGTCCTGGTGCTGCGCACCCGCCGCGCCGGCGAAACCATGCGTCCTCCTTCGGGTCTGGAATCCCGGGTGGTGGCCCGCTTCCTGTCCCGGCACGCGCCGGGGACGGTCGGACCGTGGCTCGATCGGGTCCAGCGACACCACAGCGACGAGCGTGACTTCGACTCCGATCCGGCCGTGCTGCAGATCCGCCCGCCGCACAGCGCACCCGATATCGGGCGCATCGACCGCGATCCCGGGGTGCTCCAGCAGGCCCTCACCCTGGGGCGGGTGGCCACCGCCCGCACACTGTCGGCATACCTGGCCCCTAAGCTGTCCGCGTGACACGCGCGGAGGGAACCAGAGCACCGGGCCGGCCCGCCTCGGCCAGCCGGGACGATGTGCTCGAAGCCGCCATCGCCGTGTTCCTGAGCGGAAAACGGGTGGACGTCAATGCCATTGCCGCCCAGCTGGGGGTGGGCCGCGCGAGCATCTACCGCTGGTTCGGGTCCCGGGACGGCCTGCTGGGCGCGGCCGTGGCGCGGCAGCTGGAGCGGGTCGTGGCCCATGCCGATCGCCGCTCCCGCGGGGCGGGCGGTGAGCGGCTCACCGCGGCACTCAACCGGACCATCGATCTGCTGGTCGAGAACGACGCGCTGCGTTCATATTTCGACAATGAATCGACCGCGGCCCTGCGCCTGATCACCCGCGGTGACGGAATCGTGCACCAGACCGCGGTGGCCCTGGTGGAGCGGTTCATCGAGCGCGCCGAGTCCGAGGGCTACCAGCCTCCCATCGAGCGCGACACCCTGGCCTACGCCTTGGTCCGGCTGTGGGAGGCGTTCCTCTACAACGACGCCGTGGCCGGCTTCCGCGGTGATGTGGACCGCCTGCGCAAGGTCCAGACCGCGCTACTGCGCACCTGAGCGCTGCAGCGAGCGCCGCACCCACTCGAAATCAGGGTGTGGTGATGAGGGGGACGAGTTGCTCGGCCGGGGTGCGGGCGCCGTGGTGGCCCACGAGGGCGGACTCCAGGGGCTCGAGGGCGGGGCGGACCAGGACCGCGGCACCCTCGGCGACGGCGATGAGATCGCCGATGCGGGAGGCGATCACCGGTGTGGGCGGGGTCGGGCCGAACCAGTGCTCGTCGAGCGCCTGCTCGCGGGTCACGACCGTTGCGTGCGTGGACAGTTCGGCGGTCCACGCGGAGTGGGCGTCGGCCAGGGCTTCGGGGCGGTCGAGGTAGATGTGGCGGACCCGCGCCTCGCCGCCGATCAGCCGGACATCGCGATGCAGCGCGGGCCGCGCGTCCAGATCGATGACGGTGTCCACGTGGATCATTCCGTGATCGCCGGTGATCAGCACCGTGCAGGTGGAGGGGAGCTCGGCGAACAGGCCGGCGAGGCAGGCGTCGATATCGCGGAGCACGGCCAGCCACTGTGGCGATTCGGGTCCGTACAGGTGACCGTTGGCATCGAGATCGGGGAAATAGGCGTAGGCGAAGCGGGAGTTCGTGCCGGAATGCCGTGCGACAGCGAGGATTCCGGCGCGCAGCTCGTCGAGGGTGGTGGCCGGGTGCAGGGTGCCCGGCGCGCGGAAGGCGGCCCGGGTCAGACCGGAGGTGCGCTGGTAGGCGGGGATCACGTAGTGCAGCTCGACGCCGTGGGCGGCGAGGTCCTCCAGGCGGCTGGTGCGCTGCTGCACCGACTCCGGCGGGTACGCGTCGCGGGCGTCCTCGCCGGTCGCGCTGTCGAGACTCCAGCGCAGCGCATTCAGCAGGCGGAGACGGTCGCCGACGGGCAGGGCGAAGCTGTAGCCGATGATGCCGTGTGTCGCGCAGGGCGCACCGAGGGCGAGGCTGGCGAGACTGGTCGCGGTGGTGGCGGGGAAGCCCGCGGTGAGGGTGGTGCGGACGTGCGCGGCCAGGGTGGGCGCGCTGTCGGCGTGGCGGGCGAGGAGTTCCGCGCCGAGGCCGTCGATCAGCAGCACCACCACATCCCGGTTGGGCACGAGGGCCAGCGGATTGCGCTGGTCGAGCCCGAAGGACGCGGCGACGGACGGCAGGACGTCGGCGAGCGTGGCCGGCGACGTCCCCGAGGGTGAACTGGCCATTCGCCGACTCTATTGATCTCGGCGCGATAATTCACCGGTGTTCGAATCCGCCGACTTTTCGATCAAGCCCACCCTGACCGGCGCGAAAGTTCTCCTGCGGCCGTTCATCCCCGAAGACCTCGACGCCATCCTCGCGGCCCTGCGCGATCCCGACGTCCGCAGGCTGACCGGCAGCGTCCACGCGGAGTCCACCGAGCCCGTGCCGGAGGATCCGGCCGAGCACGAGCGCTTGCGCGACTGGTACGCCACGCGCGAAACCCAGCCGGACCGTCTCGATTTGGCCATTGTCGACATCGCGACCGGCCGCTGCGTCGGGGAGGCCGTCCTCAATCGGTGGGATCCCGGCAATGGCAGCTGCAACTTCCGCATCCTGATCGGCCCCGATGGCCAGGGCCTCGGGCTGGGCACCGAGGCGACGCGGCTGATCGTCGGGTACGGGTTCGAGAAGCTCGGCCTGCACCGAATCTCCCTGGAGGTCTATGCCTTCAACCCGCGCGCCCGCCGCGCCTACGAGAAGGCCGGCTTCCGTCCCGAGGGCATCCTGCGCGAATCCCTGCGCTACGGCGACGAGTGGATCGACGCGACCGTCATGTCCATCCTGTCCCGCGAATGGGCCGAGCACCGCGGCCACCCCGCATAACCCTGCCCGCATACGCGAAAACCGCCTCCGAGGAGGCGGTTTCGTGCGTTGTGGGGCGAATCAGGCCAGGCCCCACGCCTTCAGGAGGTAGGTGATGTTGGCGGCGATTCCGGTGACGGTGCTGGCCAGGTCGATGGCGGCGGAACCGAGGTTGACGATGGGCATGTTTCAAGTCTTTCGGGCCGGGAACATGGTGCAGTTCCACTGTATTAGCGGCAGCTAACTCCCAGCATCATGAATCCACTCACCCCTCGGCCGAGGTGTAACCCGGCGCACAGCGGTACCGGTGCGGCTCAGTCCCGTTCGGGCAGGCGCAAACGCTTCAGGGACAGGGCGTTCAGGGCCACGATGATGCTGGACCCCGACATGGACATGGCGGCGATCTCCGGTCGCAGCGTGAAGCCGAAGGCGGGCTCGAAGACGCCGGCCGCGATGGGCAGGGCCAGGCTGTTGTAGCCGACCGCCCAGGCCAGGTTCTGGTGCATCTTGCGCAGCGTGCCGCGGCCGATGCGCAGCGCGGTGGGGACGTCCAGCGGATCGGAGCGCATGAGGACCACATCGGCGGTCTCGATGGCGACGTCGGTGCCCGCGCCGATGGCGATGCCGAGATCGGCCTGGGCCAGGGCGGGGGCATCGTTGACGCCGTCGCCGACCATGGTGATCTTCCGTCCGGCGGACTGCAATTCGATGATCTTGGCGGCCTTGTCGCCGGGCAGCACCTCGGCGATGACGGTGTCGATGCCGAGTTCGGCGGCGATGCGTTCGGCGGTCGCCCGGTTGTCGCCGGTCAGCATCACCACTTCGACGCCCATGTCGTGCAGGTCCGCAACGGCTGCGGCGGAGCTCTCGCGGGGCGCGTCGGCAATGCCGATGACCGCGGCGGGCCCGCCGTCGACGGCGGCCAGCACCGCGGTCCGGCCCGCGCCCGCCACCCGGTCGCGGGCTGCGGCCAGCTCGCCCAGGTCGACGCCCTCGCGGTCGAGCAGGCGGCGATTGCCGATGACCACGCGGCGGCCGTCCACGGTGGCGATCGCGCCGTGACCGGGGACGTTCTCGAAGTCCACGGCGCGGGCGTCGGTGGGGCCGTGTTCCTTGGCGTAGCGCACCACGGCGTCGGCCAGCGGGTGCTCGGACTCGCGTTCGACGGCGGCCAGCAGGGGTAGCAGGTCGGCCTCGGAAAGCCCGGGGCCGGTGACGATTTCGGTGACCTCCGGCTCGCCCTTGGTGAGGGTGCCGGTCTTGTCCATCACCACGGTCCGGATGCGGGCCGAACTCTCCAGTGCCATCGCGTTCTTGAACAGCACGCCGCGTTTCGCGCCCAGGCCGGTGCCGACCATGATGGCGGTCGGGGTGGCCAGGCCGAGGGCGTCGGGGCAGGTGATGACCACGACCGTGATGGCGAACAGCATGGCCTTGGCGAAGGTGGCCCCCGCCGGCAGCCACACCGCCAGGGTCAGCACACCGCCGATCAAGGCGACCAGCACCAGCCAGAAGGCGGCCCGGTCGGCCAGTCGCTGGCCCGGGGCCTTCGAATTCTGGGCCTGCTGCACCAGATTCACGATCTGCGCCAGCGCGGTGTCCGCGCCCACCTTGGTGGCGCGCACCCGCAGCGTGCCGTTCTCGTTGAGGGTCGCGCCGATGACCGCCGAGCCCGGCTCCTTGTGCACCGGCAGGCTCTCGCCGGTCACCATGGACTCGTCGACCTCGCTGGTCCCGTCCTCCACCAGCCCGTCCACCGCGATCTTCGAGCCCGGGCGCACCAGCAGCAGATCGCCGACTTTCACCTCGGCCGTGAGGATTTCGATTTCCTGCCCGTCCCGGATCACCACCGCCTGCGGCGGCGCCAGATCCAGCAGCGTGCGAATCGCGTCGTTGGCACCGCCCCGCGCCCGCATCTCGAACCAGTGGCCGAGCAGCACGAAGGTGGCCAGCATGGTCGAGGCCTCGTAGAAGACCTCGCCGCCGCCGGTCAGCGTAATGCCAAGGGAGTACAGCCATCCCGCCCCGATGCCGACCGCGACCAGCAACATCATGTCCAGCGTCCGCGCCTTCAGCGCCGCCCACGCCCCGGTGAAGAAAATGGTCGAGGAGTAGAAGATCACCGGCAGGCTGAGGATCAATTCCCAGATGTCCGAACGCATTCCGAACGGCACCGGCAGATGCCACCCGAACATGTCGGTGGCCATCGGCGACCACAGCATCACCAGCACCGAGAACACGGCGGCCACCACGAACCGGTTCCGCATGTCAGCGGCCATGTCCTCCATGGACATCCCCGCATGCCCGGCATGTGCACCGTGCCCCATCGCGGCATGATCCATCCCCGCATGCGCTGCATGGTCCATAGCGGTAGGCGCCGGGGCGGCGGGCTCGGCCATGGGGTCGCAGACGTGGTTGGGAACCGATTGGCCGGCGCAGTGCAGGCCGCATTCCTGGATCCAGGTGCGGAGGTCGGCGACGGAGGTGTGGGCGGGGTCGAAGGTGACGGTGGCGGTTTGGGAGACGGGGTTGGGGTCGACGGCGAGGACGCCCGGCCGGCGGCCGAGGACCGACTTCACCACGTTCTGCTGGCTGGCCCAGTGCAGGCCCCGGATGTCCAGGACCGTGGTCCGCTGGTCGCTCTGCCGATCCATCTCGCACTCCTCAGCCGACTCGCTCTCACCGCCCTCGACCATATACCCCGTAGGGGTAATTGGCAGGCATCCGGCAGTAACGAGCCGTCAGGGCGGGCACCGGGCCCGGTGGGGTGCGGGCCCGGACACTCGGGCGTCAGGACATGGGGACGGGTTCGCCGACCTCCACGCGGCCGCCATAGGTCAGGCCCGGGCAGCCGGAGGCGAGTTTCACCGCCGAGTCCAGGTCGTCGGCCTCGACGGCGACATAGCCGGAGAGCCGGTCGGGCGCGGCGGGGTTGTCGCCCAGCATGACGGTCTGGCCCACGCGATTACCGAAATCGGTGACGCGCTCGCCGATCTCGGCGAACCAGTCGGCCCACAGCTGCTCCTGCTCGGGCGTGGCTGCGCGGTTGGGGTCGTTGCGGAAGGCGAGGATGTAGGTGGACATTGTCGTTTCTCCTGTCGGGTGGACGGCCCGGTCGGCCGACTCGTGAATCCGTCGCGCGGCTCCGGCCGGGAATCGACAATCGGGTCGAGAATTTTTTCGCGACCGTGTCGATTTCGCCGCCTTCCCGAACGACGGGTTGAGCGACAACGACGTCAGCAGTGACACGGCAACGGAGCCGTGCGATCCACCCGAGCGAAGGGAGCAGTGATATGCCCGAGTACCTGCTGCTGATCCACCAGGACGAACAGACCTGGCTGGGCGCGGATCCGGCCGTGCGGCAGCGCACCCTGCACGAGCACCTCGAGTTCATGGCCGCGCACGCCGACCGGCTGCGCGGCGGTAACCGTCTGCGCCCCACCTCGACCGCGACCACGGTCCGGCACGACGAGCACGGCCGCACGGTCATCACCGACGGGGTGTTCGCCGAGACCAAAGAGGTTCTGGGCGGCTACTACCTGGTCGAGGCGGCCGATCTGGACGAGGCCATCCGGATCGCCGTGGACGTACCGTCGCCGTTCGGGTGTGTCGAGGTCCGGCCGATCCACCCGCACGACGAGCCGTGACGACGCCGGAGGTGGCCGCCGCGGTCGCCGACGCGCACCGGCGCGAGTGGGGCTTCGTGCTGGCGGCGACCGTGCGGGTGACCCGCGATATCGATCTCGCCGAAGAGGCTGTACAGGAGGCGTTCACGCAGGCCCTGCAGGCCTGGCCGGAGTCGGGGATCCCGGATCGCCCCGGCGCCT
Source organism: Nocardia sp. NPDC059236 (assembly GCF_042754085.1). NCBI lineage: Bacteria > Bacillati > Actinomycetota > Actinomycetes > Mycobacteriales > Nocardiaceae > Nocardia > Nocardia sp. NPDC059236. The sequence continues at coordinate 380,889 of NZ_JBHZAF010000004.1, read as the reverse complement.
GGCTGACCACGGTGGCCAGGCGGCGCGCCCTGGACGCCCTGCGCCGCGACATCGCGTTCGAGCGCTCGATTCCACTGCTGGTGGAGGATCCCGTGCCCGACCCGGCCGCCCCGGACTCGGTGGCCGACGATCGGCTGCGGCTCATCTTCATCTGCTGCCACCCGGCCCTGTCGATGGAGGCGCGGGTGGCGCTGACCCTGCGCCTGCTGTGTGGTCTGTCCACTACGGAGATTGCGCGCGCCTTCCTGGTCGCGGAACCGACCATGGCGGCGCGTATCACGCGGGCCAAGAAGAAGATCGCCGAGGCGCACATCCCCTACCGCCTCCCGTCCGACGAGGAACTGCCCGACCGCGTCGACGCGGTGCTGACCGTGCTGCACCTGCTGTTCACCACCGGCCACACCGCCCCGGCCGGCGCCGAACTGGTCCGCCCCGAACTGGTGGAGCGCGCCCTCGACCTGGCCCGCATGCTGCGCCTGCTGCTGCCCAACGACCCGGATGTGGCGGGCCTGTACGCGCTGCTGCTGCTCACCGACGCCCGCCGCGGCACCCGCACCGACGAGACCGGACGCTTCCTGCCGCTGGCCGAGCAGGACCGCGCCCACTGGGACCGCCGCGCCATCTCCGAGGGAATAGCCTTGGTGCGCAGATCATTACGCGGCCGCGCGCCGGGCCGCTTCCCGCTCATGGCGGCCATTGCCGCGGTCCACGCCGAGGCCCCCGCGTTCGACGCCACCGACTGGCACGAGATCGCCGGTCTCTACGATCATCTCATCGCCGTCTGGCCCTCCCCTGTGGTCGCCCTCAATCGCGCCGTCGCCCTCGGCCACGCCGACGGCCCGCAGCGCGGCCTGGACGAACTCGACCGCCTGGCCACCGAACCCCAGCTCACCGCCTACCACTACCTCCCCGCCGCCCGCGCCGAATTCCTCACCCGCCTGGGCAGATTCGACGAGGCCCGGCTCGCCTACCAGGAGGCCCTGCTGCTCGCCGAGAACAAGGTCGAAGCAGACTTCCTCACCTCCCGCCTGCACGACCTCGACCGCTGAATCGGATTGCCGCATCGCGCACCGGCGGTTAGATTGCCGCTCATGGGGATCCGCGGGGCAGTGGCACTGGTGGCGATCGCGCTGGTCGTGGGTACCGGCGGCGTGGCCGCGGCGGAGCCCACGGTCGAACGCGAGTCCTTCACCTTCCAGTTCGGAGATTTCACCGGCTCGGGTGAGCTCGACTTTCCTGCGGGGGCGCGCAATGCGCCTGTGGTGGTGCTGATTCCGGGGTCGGGCCCCGAGGATCTCAACGCCGACCAAGCGTCCGGCTCCCATATCTTTCTCGATATCGCGGACGACCTGACCAGCCGCGGGTACGCCGTCATGCGCTACAACAAGCGCTATGTGCGCGGCCCCGGCGATGTCGACAGCGCCGACTACTGGACCAAACTCGACCTGAACGACATGCGGGACGACGCCGATCAGGTTCTGCGCGCCGCCGAGCAGGATTCACACGTCGACGCGCACCGTGTCTTCGTCTACGGCTGGAGCGAGGGCAGCACTGTCGCGGCCGCCCTGGCGACGACCCATCCGGAATTGGCCGGAACCATCTTCCAGGGCCCGGTGGCACTCCCCTGGCGCGTGACCTTCGGCTATCAGGGCGAGCAGGTCTACGCGCCGTACCTCTCACGGTTCGCCTTGAACGGCCTGCTCGGGCCCGACGAACTCGACCGCGCCTTCCACGGCGACGGCGGGCTGATGGCCAAGCTCGCGCTCCGCTTCGCCTGCGTGAACGCCGATGCCGGAGACTTCACCGTCCGCCCGACCTGGGATCTCAACCGAGACGGCAAGCTCGACGTGGACCTCGAGTTTCGCCCCGTCTACCAGTTCTACCTGGAGTCCGCGATGCGCCCCGGCGGCATCTACGACATCTACGACCCGGCCCGCGCCCTCCCCAGCCTCATCGAACAGGCCCCGAAACTGACTGCGCCCGTGCTCATCCTGCAGGGGGTGGACGACGCCAACGTCCCTCCCGCGGGTTCGTCCAGCCTCGACGCCGCCCTGGCCGCCGCCGGCAACCGCGACCACACCCTCCATCTCTTCCCCGGCCTCGGCCACTCCCTCGGCCCCACCACCGATGTCCTGCACGACAACTTCCAGCCCATCGACCAGTCGGCCCTGGACACCCTGGCGCACTGGCTGGACGCCCGCCGATGACCAGCCCGCACGTCTGCCGAACCAGCTGTACCGGGACCGCATCGCCGATCAACTCGCCCCGGCGCTGACCGCCGGGCGCTTACGCGATCGACGCTCCAGCACCGCCAACAGCCCGGTCGGCAGGAGGGCGAGGGCGGAGCCCGCGAACACCCAGCCGAAGGTCACCGCGAAGGCGTCCCCGTGGCCAGGCCGGCCGATCCCGCCAGGCAGGTGCCGTTGCAGGATCACGACGAAGGCGGCGGTGCCGATCGAGCCGCCGACACGCTGCATGACGGTGAGTTGCGGTGTGGCGTCGATGATTTGGGAGGGAGTCAGATCCCGCATGGCCGCCGTCATGGCGGGCATGGCGGCCAGTCCGATACCCAGGCCGCGCACGATCATGGCGAGGCAGAGCAGCCAGTAGGGGGTGTCATCGGCGAGCAGCATGAACGGCACGGTGGCGACACAGCAGACGAGAGCACCCAGCAGGCAGGTGAGGGCGCCGACGCGCTCGTAGAGGCGCGCGGACAGGCCCATGGCAATGGCCGCGCCGATGCCCTGCGGTGCCATCAGCAGGCCGGTGTGGGCGGCGTCCTGATGGCGAATCAGCTGAAAGTACAAGGGCAGCAGCACCATTGCCCCGAACGTCACCGCGCCGATGACAAGGGTCGAGACCGTCCCCGCGGCGAAGTAGCGGTCCCGCCACAGGCGCAGGTCCAGGACCGGATTCCGGACCCGCAGCGAATGCGCGACGAATACCGCAACCAGAATCGCACCGCCGCACAGTGTTACGAGCACCTTCGGGTCGGTCAAGCCGCGCGACGCCGCCTCGGACAGTCCGTAGGTGATTCCGACCATGCCCGCCGAGACCAGGATCAGACCGAGCGCATCAAGCGCCTCCGCGGATTCGGCGCGCTCATCCCGCGGCAGCAGCCGCGCGGCCAGCACCAGCCCGATCGCGCCGATCGGCGCGTTGATCAGGAAAATCCATTGCCAGCCCGCGTATTCCAGCAGTAGCCCGCCGATCGTCGGTCCGATCACCGGGGTCAGCACCATCGGAATACCCGCTGCCGCCATGGCTTTCGCCATCCCGTCCCGCCCTGCCGCGGTGACCAGAATCATCTGCCCGACCGGGATCATGACCCCGGCCCCCAGTCCCTGGGCCACCCGGGCCGCGATCAGCATGCCGACGCTCCCCGCGGCGGCACAGGCCACCGAGGCGAGCGTGAACAGCAGCAGCGCACCGAGATAGAGCCGTTTACGCCCGACGCGCCGTGCGGCCCAGCCGGTCACGGGCAGCACGGCCGCCTGCATCAGCAGGTAGACGGTGACGACCCACTGAATCGCGCCGAGCGTGCCGCCCAGATCGGCGGCCAGCGATTTCAGGGACACATTGACGACGGTCGCGTCGAGGAAGGCGAGTACCGCGCCGACCAGCACGACCACGATGGCCCGGCGGGCCTGCGGAGTGAGCGCGGACCGATCCACGGCCGCGCCCGGGATGTTCGAGATAGTCACACGTCGAAGTGTCATCCGTTTGGATAAAAGTGTCAACCAAATGGATGACATACGGATGTATGACACAGTCGGCTCGGTGGATGACACAGTCATCCACCGCATTACGATGAACGGATGGCAACCGCGCCCGACCCCGACACGGACCCCGTCCCGCCTACCGCGGGCCGCCGGCCCCGGCGCGCGCCCAGCGCCGCCGATCGCCGACGCGATGCCGAGCGCTCCCGCCAGGCTCTGCTGGACGCGGCCCTGGACGAGTTCGCCGCCAAGGGTTTCGACGGTGCCCGGGTCCAGGAGATCGCCGATCGCGCCGGGGTCAACAAGCAGCTGATCGCCTACTACTTCGGCGGCAAAGAGGGCCTCTACCAAGAGATTCAGCGTGGCTGGCCCGCGGCGGAAGCCGAACGCGCGGATCCGGAACTCCCGCTCGACGAGGTCGCCGCCCGGTATCTGTCCGCAGTGCTCGCCGATCCCCGCCCGGCCCGCCTGCTGGTGTGGCGCGGCCTTACCGGAAGTGGTTCCGCCACCGACTATTTGGACGGATCGGCCACTGTCGACGCCGATCTGGAGAACCTGACCCGAGCCCAGGAACGCGGCGAGATCTCCCCCGGGATCGACCCCGCCTTCATCAGAATGGCCCTGATGGGCATGATCCTGGCACCTGTCATGCTTCCCGAGACAGCCTTGCAGGCGACCGGAAAGCAGCCCGGCTCACCGGAATTCGAAGAGTATTACAGTGCGCAGCTGCGCAAATTGATCCGGCTACTCGGCCGGTGAGTTTCGGAATTCACTGCGAGAGTAGCGGTTCGGAGCGATCTCACCGAGGGCGAGTCAGGATTTTCGACTGCGGGGGAATTATCTGCAGACCGTGGAATATCGGGTGCACACCGTCCAGCCGGTGCCATCGGGGCGGGCGACGGGCATCCAGGTGTGGTCCGAACCGCCGGTGCTGAGCCGGTTCGCGGTAGCCGGGTCGGGGGCAGCGGGTTGTGGGGCGGGGTCGACGTATTCGTACTGGTAGGAGTAGCCGTAGGGATCGGTCGAGTAGGTGATGACGGTGTGGTGGGATGTGCCCGGGGTGGTGGATCCGGCCCCGGAGCCGCCCGAGATCGTCGAGCCCGGCGGTTCGGCCACGGCGATGCCGGCGGCGGTGGCGAACAGGGCTCCGGCCGCGACCAGGCAGGTCAGCGGTTTCCGGACGGCGATCAGGGCGTTGTTGGTGTGCATTGAATGAACCTCCTCGTTCGCCCTAGATACGACGCCGGGTTACGTGGTGGCTCGGTAGTTGATCGAACAGTGAAGGCCGACAGTGGATTACGAGATCAGAAGCCCGGTCCGGGCGGCGGCGGCAAACGGCGCTCGCGGGGGATCAGCAGGAGCAGTAGCGACAGCACCAGCCCGCCGCCGACCAGGTACAACCCCCAGGTCCCGCTGAGCAGATGCCGATAGTCGGTGCGCAGCTCGTGATCGAAGCGCTGGTCGAGCCGCCAGGTCAGCACGCCGAGCCCGGCCAGGCCGACGAGGACGCCGATCCAGCCCAGGATCCGCGATCCGAACAGCGCGGCCACCAGCACCACGGCCGCCACTCCGAGCAGCCCGATGGCCAGGGAGGTCGTGAAGGACCCTGACTGCGCCCCGATCTGGTCCAGTGACCGGCCCGAAGCGAATCCGCTCCGCAGGTCGGAGAACTGGACATTCCGCGCGTCGACCGTGCCGACCAGCGGACCGAAAACCCCGACCGCCACCGCGATGGCGGCGGCGAACAGCAGCAGATGAACGAAAGTGCGCATACTCCACGGTATTGCGCTTCCGGTCCCCCGGCACGCCCTCGAACCTTACGGTCCGAAACACGCCGGAGAACCGGCGGATGAATCAGGCGCGACGGTCCACCGCGGCCCACGCGGCCACCGCGACCACACCGGACACGACCGCGACCGACGGCCAGGCGCCGATCTTCTTGGCGAGCGGGTGCGAGGCGCCCATCGCGCCGACGGCGAGCCCGGTCAGCGCGGCCGCACCACCGGTGCCGACCGTCTTGCGCCAGCGCGGGAAGGCGGCCGCCGTGCCCGCCGCGAACACCGCGCCACCGAGCTGACGCTTCTTGGTGGCCTGAGCGAGGGCGAAGCCACCGGTGAGCCCTCCGGCCACCAGCAGCGAGGTCGGTACCGCGGGAATCCCTGCCATCTCCATACCTCCAACAGACGAGCGAACGAACTATCGCTCCCGACATTAACCGGAGTCAGTTCCACCGGTTCGATCCGGGTCTGTCACCAGCGACCAGTTCAACTGTTCTGTGCTCATCGGCGTAAGCGAGTGAGGTTCCGTGCGATGTACCAACCACCACCGACAACGACGCGCCGAACCGATCCGGCGAGATAGGAACCCGATCACAGGAGGACCCTGCCGGTCAGCAAACCAAAAGTCCTCGAAATGCATAGGCAGCAGCAGCATTTCAGGTGAATGCCGGTGAACACCAGGTGACCATGAACCAACACGCTATGGTTGGCGGGTGAGCGATCGCGGGGGTCGAACGGCCAGGTATACGTACCGGCTGCGTGTCTCCGTGGTCGCGGAGGGTTGCTTGAACGCGGAGTGGGGTCGTTGCCGGTGGGTGTGGAACCAGTGCGTCGCCGAATCCCGTGCCGCGCACAAGGCCGGAGTGTCGTGCGGCCCGGCCACTTTGGACAAGATGTTGACGGGCTGGCGCGCCGAACATCAGTGGCTACGCGATGGTGCGTCAGTGCCGCAGCAGCAGATCATCCGTGACTTCGCCAAGGCCCGCGCGAAAGCGTTGAAAGACATCAAGAACCAGCTGCCGATGCGGCAACGCACCGGGATGCCACGGTTCAAGAAGCGTGACGTCGCTGACCCGACACTGAACTACACCAAACGTGGGTTCCGAATCCATGACGGGAACCTGTACCTCGCGGGCGGCGTGGTCGTGTCCGTGGTGTGGTCGCGCGGATTGCCCTCCGAACCGTCCTCAGTGCGCGTCTACCGCGACAGCATCGGCCACTGGTACGCCTCGTTTGTCGTAGAAACCAGCGTCGAGCCGTTACCGGCGACCGGCGCGAGCATCGGGATCGACTGGGGTGTCAGGGAAACCGGCACCACCACCAGCGACCAGCACGACCTACCGCACCCTGAATACGGGAAGAAAGCTGCCGCGAACCTCGCCCGCTATCAGCGGATGATGGCTCGCCGCCGCCCAGCAAAGGGCACAACGGCGTCGAAGCGGTACCGGAATGCGAAACAGAAGACGGCGAAGGCGCAGGCAAAGGTCGCCCGGCAACGCCGAGACACCGCGCGCAAGTGGGCAAAAACCATTGTGCGTGACTTCGACCAGATCGCGGTCGAGGACTTCCGCCCCAAGTTCCTCGCTGCATCCGCGATGGCGCGCAAGGCCGCCGACGCCGCGATCGGCGCCACCAAGGACGCGTTGATCGAGATCAGCCGTAAACACGGGCGTGATGTGAGGCTCGTGCCCCCAGCGAACACAACAACCGATTGCAGCAACTGCGGAGCGAGAACCAAGCTGCCGCTGTCGCAACGCATCTATTCGTGCACGGTGTGCGGTTTCGAGGCCCCCAGGGACAAGAACTCCGCGCTGATAATTCTCGCCAGGGCTGGTTTCAACCCTGCTGATGTCGAGGGCGGAAGACCCGACCGTACGCAGTGCGGCCGGGCAGCCTGAGTCAGGAATCCCCACCTTCGGGCCGGGGAGGAATCAATACCTCCAACACACGAACCCCCCACCCCGCCACCGTCCCCGCCCCGGCCGCGGGGGATTCGTGGGATGTGTTGCGGGCGAAGCGAGTCATACGATAAGAACCTGACGAAACACGGTCCGGGGGGCTCCGGGCGCGTCCGTTCACAGAGTTCCGCTCAGCCGCAAAGGAATAACTCGACCATGACCGGTCCGGTCGTCTTCACCAGCTACTACCACGACGAATCCAACGACGACGGATTCCAGTGGGAGTTCCGCTGTGATCGCTGCAGCACCGCTTACAAGTCGCCGTTCGAACAGAACTACTTCTCCCGCGGCCGGGGTGCGCTGCGTGTGCTGCGCGATCTCTTCGGCGACCAGGTGCGCGCCATCGACAAGATCTCCAACGCCGCGGAGAGCTACTCGAACCACTGGGGCGGCTCCTCCTCCAGCACCAAGGACAAGGCGTTCGCGCGCGCGGTCGAACAGGTGCGCGACGACTTCCGGCTGTGCGGCGGCTGCGGCCGCTGGGTCTGCCACCAGGTGTGCTGGAACGAGCAGGTCGGTCAGTGCACCAATTGCTCGCCGCAGGTGGCGCACCAGATTGCCCAGGCGCAGGCCGAGGCCCGCGGCTCGCAGATCCGCGAGGCCGCCTATCAGCAGGACTGGGCGTCCCAGCACGATGTGGCCACCCCGGCCCGGGTGTCCTGCCCGACCTGCGGCGCGCACACCACGGGCGGCAAGTTCTGCTCCACCTGCGGCACCGCCCTGTCCCTGCAATCGAATTGCCGGGGTTGCGCCCATCAGGTGCAGGTCGGGGCGGCCTTCTGCGCCAACTGCGGTCAGCCGCAGTAGCGTTCGGTCAGCGGATGCCGGGGGTCGCCGGGTCGGTCCCCACGCAGCCGAGGATGAAGCAGCCCGGCGGCCAGTCGCCGAACGGCGGATACAGCGGCTTGCCGAGGCATTCCAGAATGCCGCAGCCCGGGTAGGCCATCGGGCCGAGACCCAGCGCGGACAGCGTGGCGTCCGGGTTCATGAACATCGGGTCGGTGAGGCTGGTGTCCGGCCGCGGTACGTACGGACCCGGATCGGGCAGGCTCGGGGTCCGGAACGCGGTGGTGAGCCCACGCAGCACGTCGTGCGGAAAGCTCACCGCGCCATTGGGAACCGTGACACCGGTCCAGCTGACCAGCAGGCCCAGGCTGGGGACGATGAAGTTGTCCTGGCGCATCATCCCGGCCATCTGGATGGCGTCCTTGGGCAGTCCGGGGAACAGGTCCTCGCAATCCGGGCCGTTGACGGTGATCAGGAAGCCGTAGCAGGGATTGACATCGTTCGGCGTCGTGGCCGCGGCCAGGTAGCCGGTGGAGATCAGCTGCCGGCCATGCCAATTGCCGCGATTCACCAGCAGCAGGCCGAGTTTGGCGTAGTCGTCGGGCGGCAGCACCAGGTGAGCGTGCCCGTAGGTGTTGCCGCTGCGGTCCCGCGCCCAGAGATAGTCGGACTTCTCGATACCCAACGGGCCGAACAGATTCCGCTGCGCGTACGCCTGGAAGTCCTCGCCCACGGCCTGCTGGATGACATAGACCAGCAGGTCCACGGCCCGCTGACTGTACTGCCAGGTCTCGCCCTGCGCATGCTCGATCGGCATGGCCAGCGCCTGCGCCACCACGTTCGGGTCGAGCCGGGCCAGCCCGGTGACGCCCTCGGAGGCAATGGCGACCTCCATCCCGGAGGTCTCGGTCAGCAGGCTGCGCACGGTGATCGCGCGATGTCCGGCATCGCCGAGCCCGGCGGGCAGGTAGAGGTCGATCGGATCGTCCACGCGCAGTTTGTGTTCGTCCACGGCGATCCCCGCGACCAGGGACACCACGCTCTTGGTGCCGCTCCACAGATTCCACGCGACGCCGCCCGCGCGTTGATTGGTGGGCCCACCGCCGATCAGGCAGTTGTTGCGGAATACCTGCACGGTGAATCGGGTCGGGTCGGAGGCGAAGTCCACCGCCTGCCGCAGCGCGGCCGAATCCAGTCCCACCTCTTCGGGTGTCGCGGTCTCGGGCTGCCGGCCCGCGCTGACCTCGCAGTGCCGCAGGCCATCCGGCTCGGCGCGGCCGATCGGCCCCGCGATCAATGCCAGGGCGGCCGCCAGCGCCGCCACCACGATGCCTGTCACGATTCGCGCCATTCGCCCTCCGCTCCCGATCTTTCGTGAAGCTTCATCGGAGAGCCTGTGGGGCCGTTATCCTTTCGTGACCCGTGACTTCCTGGGGCGATAGTTCTGGGGGCTCAGCCGTTCCGGTGGCTCAGCGGCGGGCGTCGACCGTGGCGAAGGCGGCCCAGATCAGCGGGGAATGCTGGATCTCGCCGGTGCTGCGCCAGGCGGCCAGATGCGCACGCTGCCACGCATTGAGAGCGGCGACGGGATCGGGCGATTCGTGGGCAGCGTCGATGGCGCATACCGCTTCCTGGAAGGGGTGCGTGGTGGTGGGCGTGCCCGCGAAGCGATGGAAAGCGAGATCGGTGGGCAGTGGCCAACGTCCGGCCGTCACCACTTCCGCGCCTCCGGTGAGCATGGCCGCGACCAGGCCGAGGGGCTCGGCGAAGCGGAGATCGCCGCCGCTCTCACAGGCGATCAGGGCGACCCGGCTCGGGATCGGCCAGATTTCGGGTCCGGTGCGCGGAACCGCCGCGCCGTGCCCGTTGCCCGAATAGTCATGGCCCGCACCGTCCGTGAGCGCATGTGTGCCGAGCAGCAGGTCGCGGGCCGAGAGCGGGCGGTGGTCACGGTAGGCGGGTGCGCAGCCCGGACTGGCGGCGGTACAGGACAGGTGCAGGGTGGCCGATTCACTGCGGCCGGATTCGGGGGCCGCGGCGGTGACGTGACCGACGTACAGCAGGCGGGCCGCGCCCGCGTGCAGGGTGCGGCTCAGCCAGGCCCGGTCCAGATCGGTCCGGCGGAACGCCGCGAGGGGATCGCCGACGGCCGGGCTCAGCCGATCGGCGGCGGCGTGCGTGGCGACCAGGGCGGCGAGTGGCGCGTCCGCAGCCATCCGGCCGAGCACCGACCCCAGTGCGGAGTCGGCCCGGAAGCCGGGCACCCGTGGATCCAGGATGGCGACCACCGGCAGCGTCCGGGTCTCCGCCCACGACCGCGTCGCGCGGGCGGGCGCGTGCACGATGCCGGTGGGCGCGAGCACGCTCACGTCGGCGATCTCCACCAGCCGCACCTCCGGATCGGGAGCGATGAGCTCCCACGGCACCTGCGCGGTGCGCGGCGACGGCTGGATGCGGATGTGCGGCCGGATGCCCTGCGAATAGAGCTCGTGCAGCCGCACCGCCAGGTTGTAGGGCAGGAACGTCGACGAGAGGTATTGGGCCAGCGTGTTTTCCGCCGGATAGGAGGCCAGTTCACCGGTGGTGAGCGCGGATTCGAGACCACCGGCCACGCCGGGCGCGGGCAGGGCCGCCGCGAACCGGGCCACGGCCGCCGCGACCTGGTCCTCCGGCACCACGCCGACGCCACCGGGCGCGCTCTCGCCGGTCCAGCGCCAGGTCAGGTAGAGGTCGCCCGCATCGGCCATGCGGACACAGACGGTCGGTGTCATACGGGTATCACCCGCTCGGCGCGGACGCGACGGCCGTAGCGCTGCTCGGCGGCATCGAGCCAGGCGGACAGGGCGATATGGCCGTCCGGCGGAATGGAGACCCGTGGCGGCGGGCTGACGGGCAGGCCCGCGCCGGCCGCCACCGCCGCGAGCGCGGTGCCGAGTTGCAGCGCGTCCTGAACGGCGGCCGACTCGGACGGCGGTTCGAACGGCTGGAACAGATCGAGCGGCGCGGGCGGTTCCGCGGACAGACTGTCGATATCCACAATTGCTCCCGCACACTGATTTTCGATGAGATCGGCGACCAGCCGGGCATCACCGGCCAGATACGAGTACCGGAAGGCCAGGCGCAACGCGGGATTCACGATGCGACGGTTCCAGGTGTCGCGCTGGGCGCCGTCGGGCAGCTCGTAACGGACGGCGTCCAGGGCCAGCGCCGCCGGAACCGCGAGATCCACTGCCCGCGTGAGCAATCCGGGCACCTGGGCGACGAGCGGCTCCAGCAGCCCGGCGTGCCAGTAGTCGAGCTGCGCGCAGTGCAGGCCCAGGCCGCGCACCGCGTAGATGGCGCGGGCGGCGGCCAGTTCGGATTCGCCCTCCTCGAACCGCCCGGCCGCGAATGCCGTGGCGGCCAGGCGGAGTCGCACATCCGCGGTGTCGATGACCGCCCGGGATTCCTCGAATCGGCGCAACGCCTCGCGATACCGGGCCTGCGCCACCTCCGGCCGACCCCGGTGCTCGGCGATGAATCCCATGACCTTCAGCCCGATTCCGGCGCGATGCACCGCACCGGCCGCCTCGAAGTGCTCCTGGGCCGCGGCGAGCAGCGGCTCGGCCTCATCGAAGGATCCGGTACGCGTGTACATCAGCGCCAGGTTCTGCCGGGTCTCGGCCACCCCCGCGCTGTCGTTCACCGCCGCGAAGGCCGCCAGCGCCTGACCGGCGAAATCCTGTGCCAGCTCCCAGCGCCCGGTCTCGAAGTGGGCGGCGGCCAGGTTCATGAGCGGGTGCCCGACCCGCTCGGGATCGAAACGCCGTGCCGCATCCAGGGATTCGACCGCCAGATCGAGAGCCCGCCACCAGTGCTGCCGATGCAACGCCACCGCCGTGGACGACACCAGGCACGCCAGGCGCAGGTCCCCCGGCGCATCCGCGCGACCCAGCGCCGCCCGAGCCCGCTCGAGAGCCTCCTGCGCCCCGTCCAGATCCCCGAGGTTCTGCATGGCCTGCGACAACCCGATCAGCGCACCCGGATACATCCGCGGCGCGTCGGAAGACATCTGCCCCAACGCTTCCCGAAACCGCTCCACCGCCGCCGCGTGATCCCCCAGCTGATCTGTCACCACCGCCACGTCCACCAACGCGCACAGCCGCAGATCCCCGGTCTCCGTCTCCGCGGCCTGCTCGAAGACCCGCAGCGCCTCCCACAACTCGCCCCGCGCGACCGCGTCGGCCCCGGCCCGCAGCAGTGGACTCTCCGCTGTGTCGACCCCCGACTCCCCGTACGACATGTCAGTAGTCCGAATCCGCCTCTGCGGCCGCGATTTCGGCGAGCAACGGGGCCAGCGGGCCGGAGTCGTCGGCGGCCGGGCCGGCCGCTGTGCGGAGCCGGGCGGACGCGAAGTCGCGGATCTGGCGGCGCAGGGCGGCCGCGGTGTCGGCGGCCGGGCCATCGGCCGGGGCCGGGCCGGCCTCCGGATCCGGCCCGAAACCGGGAACGTGGATGGCGACCCGGACGGCGGAAGCCGGTGCGGACAGGACGGATTCGCCGATCCAGGTGTCCTCGGCGGCCCGCAGCTCGGTGTCGAGCTCGCCACGGCCGGTATCGATGCGGGCCCAGGGCCGCAGGTGGGCCGGAACCACATCGGGCAGGCCCGGGTGCGCCGCCACCGCGATGGCCACGCTGGTCGCTCCGGCGTCGCGGACGAGTTCCCAGGACACCGCGGATTCGGAGGCGTCGACCAGCCCGGGCGGGCAGCGGCGCCAGTCCCACCCGCCGGTACCGCGGGCCAGTACCAGGGTGCCGCCGGGCCGGGCCTCGTCACCGGCGGCGAGGGCGTAATCCGAAGCGCGCAACGATGTTTCGAGATAGGCGGGAGCGGGCGGGGCGAGCGCGTCCGCGCCGTCCACCAGCAGTTCGCACTCCTCGGTCAGCAGGGCGATATCGCGGTCCAGCAGCGCCGGGTCGAGGTCGGCGATGCCGTCCAGGGTGGACGCCGGCCACCACCGCGATGCCCAGTGCGCGTACGCGAGTCGGCGGGCGCTGACGGCCTGGGACCGGAGCACGGGAGCGGCGGGCACCTCGACCGGCCGCTCGTCCGTGGCGACCGCCGGCACCGGCTGATCGTCCGCTGTCGCGACCGGCCCGCCCGGACGGACGGAGTCGAGGGCCAGGGCGGCGGATTCGCCGTAGAGCGCCCACACCCATTCCTGCGCGGCATCCACATCGTCGATGAGGGCCGCCGGAAGTTCTTGTCCGGCAAGCACACTCCAGATGAGGTGGCCGCCGACGACCTCGAGCACCATGGAGTCGGGCCCCGGGGCGGTGTGCAGGGCGGCCGGGTCGCCGACCGGGACTATGCCGCGCAACCCGTCGGGGTAGCGGTGGATCGTGACCGCCGAGTTCGTCATCCCACCCTCGATTCCCGATCGCCGGGCTCGGCCGCCGCGGCGACGGCCAGGGCCCGTTTCACCCGCATCCGGTGGTCCAGGATCACCGATCGGGCCACGCCGTCCAGCAGATCCCAGAGCTCGTCCACGGCGTACACGGGGAACTCACGTACATCCCGCCCGTGCAGTCGCGCCCACAGTCTGCGCAGGTAGGGACGCCACGGCACGCGCAGATCCGCCGCTATCGCCCCCAGTGGACCGTCGACCGCGCCCACCCGCACCGCCATGCGCCGCGCCTGCAGCACATAGGCCTCGCGCTGCCATCGCCCATTGATCAACCGCGCCGCCGCACCGCCGCTCGATGGCGCGCCCGGCCGGGTCGGACCGGCTGCGGCACTGGTCAATCCGGCGACGGCGCCCGTCACCCCGGCCGCGGTACCCGCCAGCCCGGTCGAGCCGGCGAGCAGCCCGGCGGCCGTGCCGGTCAGGCCGACGGCCGCGCCCAGCAGACCGGTGGCCGCACCGGCCAGGGTGACAGTGGATCTGGAGGCAGGGGCGGCGTCGCCGTCCGGAGCGTAGCCGGTGGGAAGCGGTGCGCCGAGGGGGCGGAGGTCGACCGCCAGGGTGGCGCCGGCGGCAGCGGCCACCCGGAGGGATTCGTCCAGCAGGGCCCAGGGGGCGCAGGCACGGGCGATTTCGGCGGCGACCAGTTCGGGGATCTCAGGCAGGTCGGACCGTTCGCTGGAGGCTTGCAGAACGGTGAAGATCCGCTCGTGGATGGTCCGGTCCAGGGGCAGCCCGAGGGTGGCGGTGGAGGCCGAGAAGCCGACCTGGGGCGGGAGCGGGAGGGGGTACAGCGTGAGTCCGAATTCCTGTGCGGTGCAGCCTATTTCATTGATCCACAGCCGGATTCCGGTGTGGGTGCCGACGTAGGCGTCGATGACGGCGTCGATATCGGCGGGGTCACCGGCGCCGTCGAATCTGGTTGCGGCGCAATCCTCCAGGAGTCCGGCCAGCAGCTCGGAGTGGTCGGGCACCTCGGTCAGCGGGCGCCGCCGCCAGGCGGTCTGGATCAGTTCGGTCAGCTCGCCGACCCGGGCCGGTTCGGACAGGTATTCCTTGAGCGCCTGGGTGGTGCGGCCGGCGGCGAGCCCGTGGATCTCGCGCAGCGCGGCTTCCGCGGCGGTTCGGTCGCCGACCGGGTCCGGCAGGCCCGAGACGGTGGCGAGTTCGAAGCAGCGCTGGAAGTACAGGTCCTGGGCATTGCCCTCGGTGATCCGCAGCGCCCGGCGCGTCTGCTTGAGCAGTGTGAACCAGGCCGCGGTGGCGCGCAGGACATCGGCGGCGGCGTGAATCCGGGTGGCCAGCAACACCGCTCCGTCGGCGGAGAGCATCGAGCCCGCGCACTGCGGGTGCTGAACCGGGCGGATGACCAGCGGATCCAGGATCAGCTTGACGGTCCGCCGCAGGGGTCCGCCGTGCGGTCCGCTCAAGGGTTCGACCCCGTCGAGGCGGCGCCACACCTCATCCAGCACCATGGCCCGCGGTCGTCGCATTCGCCCAGGTTAGCCCAGTTTCACCGCCTTTCGCGTGCCGGAAGTTGGGATCGGTAGGCCGGGTGCCGATTTCTACGGTTCTGACATCGGTTCCACCACGGAGCCAGCATCACGAGAACGAGGAATGACCATGAACTCCAAGCCCGTCCGCCTGACCACCGCCGTCCTCGCCGCCACCGCCGCGGCGGCCCTGCTGGTCACCGGTTGCTCCAGCAACTCGAGCAGCTCCAAGTCCAGCCCGACCACCGCCGCCCCCGCGGCCACCTCCGCCGCGGCCACCTCGGCCCCGGGCTCCGCGGCCCCCGCCGGCGGCGCGTCCTCGGCCTCGGTCGACGGCAAGGCGATCACCGCCAAGTTCGAGACCACCTGCGCCAAGCAGGGCGGCAATCTGGCGCTGGCACTGACCGACAGCGGCAACTCCACCTACGGCACGCTCGGCGCGAGCGCCACCATCACCGGCGACACCACCGTGCAGGCGGTCGGCATCACCGGCACCAAGGGCGGCGACAACGGCCAGCCGTACGCGCTCGGCTTCGGCAACGGCATGCCGGGCGGCAACGCCAAGGTGACCAAGAGCGGCAACACCTACACCGTCACCGGCGAGGGCGTCGGCACCCCCGATCTGTCCAACCCGATGGCCGGCCCGAAGACCGAGAAGTTCGAGATCGTCTTCGCCTGCAGCACCATCGTCGGCGGCTGAGCCGGTCCGTCCACCGGCCCCCGACGCGGGGGCCCTGTTCTCCCCGCTCGTGCCATCGGGCATGAGCGGGCTCTTCCTCCCCCACGTCTCCGATCCGGAAAGCTCATGAAGAACCAAATCCGCTACGCAGCACTCGCTCTCGGCGTCCTGGCCATCGGCTACTACCTGTGGCACGGCCTCACCTCCGACAGCGTCTTCGGCTGGGTCGGCCCGCAGATGGCCCTGCCGATCATCGCCCTGACCATCGTCCCCATCGCCTTCGCCTTCACCGGCGACGGCATCGTGTCGGCCTTCACCGGCAACAACAGCTCCCAGTTCCGCGCTGGCCTGGTGGGTCTGGGCACCGTCGAGGGTGTCCGCCAGACCGGCGTCTACCTCAACGAGCAGCCCCAGGTGCGCATCGACTTCCGGGTCGAGGGCGCCGACGGCAAGGTCTTCGCCTCGCACGCCAAGATGATCGTGCCGCTGACCCAGCTGGCGCTGCTGCGGTCCGGCGTGGTGCTGCCGGTCCGCTACCTGCCCGACCGGCTCGAGAAGGTCGAGGTGGACATGTCCGGAGATACCTCCGCGGCGCAGGAGGCCATGAACGCGGCCAACATCCGCAAGGGCTTCACCACCCCCGCCAAGCTCGATATCGCCCGGCGCGGCATCGCGGCCCAGGCCGTGGTGCGGTCGCTGTCGGTGCCCGGGGAGATCCGCGACGGCCACTCGCGGCTGGATCTGGTGCTGGTGGTCACCCGCCCCGACGGCAGCAGCTTCGAGACGCGCACCGAGAAGTTCCTGCCCCCGGCGGCGGTCTCGATGGTCCAGGTCGGCCGCGTGGTGAACGTCCACTATCTGCCCGAGAACGAGCAGGAGGTGGTGCTGTCGCTACCGGTCAACACCGCCAACTGACAGTGGTATCCGAAAAGAACAGAGCCGCAGGCCTATCGGGCCGCGGCTCTTCGTCATGTCCGGGGTCTCTTTCGTATCCCGTCAGGGACGTTCGTAGAAACCGTCGATCCGGCCCCGGGCATGCGCCCTGGCAGCGGCGAGTACCGCCCGCGGCTTGGCCGATTCGGGAGCGCCGCCGCCGGGGATGGTGACCGGTTCTGTCAGCGCGAAGACCTGGAAGACGTACCGGTGCGGCCCGTGCCCCGGGACCGGACCCGGACCCAGGTATCCGCGCCCCCAGCTCGAGCGCAGCACCTCGACACCGTCGATGGTGGGGCCGGAAGCCAGTGCGCCACTGGGTAATTCGCCGATCTTCGGATCGAGCAGTGCGAGCGCGTGCACGAAGGGACCGCCGAACGGCGCGTCCTGATCCTCCACGACCAGCAGCAGCTGCACGGTGTCCGCGGGGACTCCCGACCAGGCCAGTTCGGGCGACAGGTCCTGTCCCCCGACCCGTTTCATGGCGTGCCGGACATCGAGCGCCGCCTCGTGCTCGAAATCCGTGCTGGTCACCTCGAAGACGTCACCCGCTGCCAGATTCGGCCGGCACCAGGCCAGGCCCTCGGGCCCGGCGCGCCGGTTCCGCAGCAGTCTGCCGATGATCGCCATTCCGTTCTCCTTTCGGCGGATAGACCTTTTCAGAGCTTGCGGGCGTCCGCTGACAACAGCAGCGGCTCGGCGAAGCGCCAGATCTGCTCGGCGGCATCGAATTCCAGCGACACCGCCGAGCCCGGGCTGCCGGCCCAGGGTTCCGGCACAGGTGTGCCGGGCCAGGTGTGGCCACCGCCGAAGACCGTCCACTCCGATACCACGGTGCCGCCCACGCCCTGGCTCACCGTGGTGCGGCTCGACCGGTCGGTGGTGACGGTCTCGGCGGGCCCGGCGCAGCCGTCGAGCTCGCGCCAGTACCGCGCGGAGTCCGCCAATCCCCTGGTGCCGCCCCGCGATTCGCCGTTCGGACCGAGATGCCGCGAGTAGCCGCCGGTGATGGGCACCACCGGATCGGCGTCGCCGTTGATGAGCATGGCCGACACCGCGTGCCCGGGGCGGATCCCGGTCAGCGCCTCCGGCAGCCCGCCCGCGACGGCGGCGAAGACCGCCACCCGATCGCCGGCCTCGAGCGCCATCCGGTGCGACATGAACGCGCCGTTGGAGATGCCGGTGACGACCGCGCGATCGTCCTGGGTGTCGAATTGCGCAGCGCACCAGTCGATCACGGCCCGCAGGAAGGCGACATCGTCCACGCCCGCCTCGTCCGCCGTGGTAACCCCGCGACCGTCGGCCCAGCAGCCTTCCCACCCGTCCGGGTAGACGACCCCGATCCCCCACTCGTCGGCGTGCCGGGCGAAGCTGGTCCAGTCGTACATCAGCCGCTCGGTCGTCGACGAGCCCTGGTTTCCGTGCAACACCAGCACCAGTGGCGCGTGCTGCCGCCGCGGTGGGCGCACCCCGAAGGTCCGGCGCAATCCATTGATGCTCAGTTCACCTTCGACCAGGTCAGCGGCCACGGTCGTCCCTCCTGCCAGGACGGCGCGGCCTGATGTTCCGCGAACCCGAACCCATCTTCACTATGTGCGCCTGTCATGGTAGTTCAAGTCGAATGTCCAGCTGGACCGGGTATTCCGGCGGCGCGAGGGCATGCCGGTCGAGCAATCCACTCCCACCCCCTGTGTCGAACTACCAAGGGACCCCAACCCGAGGCGTCAACACCGAACCCTCAACCCCGACCCAACCCTCTGATCCCGCACCGTCGACGTACTCGACTCGGGAGGAGATGCTGGCCGACGGGCTGCGCGCGGTGGGACCGAACATGCAGGTTCGGCCGATCATGGAAGTTGCGTTGGGGCAACATGTTCGGACTATTGTACGGGCTGGGTTGCGCTGTGTAGCGTCGGAGGACGCCGGAGGTGCACGACCGGGTCGGGGGTGGGCAGCACGGCTGGTGTGGGGCGTGTGCATCGACGAAGGAATGGAATTCGACGTGAACGAGACCGGACCGGTGATCCGTACCGATATCCCGCATTCGGCGCGGATCTGGAATTTCTGGATGGGCGGCAAGGACAACTACGAGATCGACCGGGAGGTCGGTGAGCAGAGCCTGAAGATCGATGCCGACATCGCGACCATGGCGGTGCAATCGCGCGAGTTCCTCATCCGCGCGGTCCGCCACCTCGCCCGCGAAGCCGGGATTCGTCAGTTCCTCGATATCGGCACCGGCCTGCCCACGATGCAGAACACCCATGAGGTCGCCCAATCTGTGGCGCCGGAAGCCAAGATCGTCTACGTCGACAACGACCCCCTGGTACTCGCCCACGCGCGCGCGTTGCTGACCGACACCACCGCTGAGGGTGTCACCACCTATATCGAGCGCGACTTCCACGATCCCGAGCAGATCATCGCCGAGGCCCGCACCGTGCTGAACTTCGACCAGCCCATCGCGGTGATGTTCATGGGGGTGCTCGGGCACGCCCGCACCTACGACGACATGCTGCGGATCGTGCGCACGGTTATGCAGGCGGTACCGTCGGGCAGCTATCTGGTGCTGTGGGACGGCACCACCGACAGCCGGCCGTACGTGGAGTTGTGCGAGGAATACGCCAAATCCGGTGGCGTCCCGTACTACCCACGTACCCAGGAGCAGATCCGGGCAGCCTTCGACGGCCTGTCCTTCGACGAGCCGGGGTTCGTGCGCATCACCGAATGGCGCATCAACCCCGCCCGAATCGGCGAACCCGCCCCGATCGCCGCCTACGGCGGCCTCGCACACAAGGCGTGACCGTCCTTCACTTAGCAGAAGGTGACACGACGCTCACTCGAAGGCGTAGTGCACCTCGTCCATGACCGCCTCGAATCCGATGGCGCGGTAGATCTTGTTCGAGGTCGGATTGTCGATGTCGGCGTACAGGCAGACCTCGGCCCCGGTCTCGCGCAGCCGCCGGGAAACCTCCGCTACCAGTGCCGAGGCGTAGCCGTGGCCGCGGGCGGCCCGGGGCGTGAAGACCGGCCCGATCCGGACCCAGCCGTTGACCGGGACCTGGTGCGCCGTCAGGGACACCGGTTGCCCGTCGTCCTCCCACAGCCACCAGCGTCCGGCCTCGATGCGGGCGCGGATTCCTTTGTCGTTCATGGCCAGGTGCTTATCGCCCAGTTCGCGGGCCATCTCGGCCAGCCAGCGCCCGCTGACATCGATATCCGCTGCGGTGGCGGGGCGAGCCCTGCCCGGGGGCGCAAGCGGCGGGCGCAGCGGCCCGAGCCGGTACAGCCGCGCACCGTGGTCCGCGTGACAGGCCCTGCCGCGCAGCGCACTCCACGCCGCCGCGAACGGCCCGGCCAGCGGCTCGGTGCCGTGCACGTCGTCGATCTGCGGCAGGAGCTCGGCGAACCGGGTCACCAGGAGCGGCACCGCGTCGATCGGCAACCGCCCCAGCCACACTCCGCGCCCGGCGCTCCGCATGGCAACGCCCACAACGTCATCCGTGTGCACCGACGCGAAATAGGAAGGCTCACGGGCGATGGTGAGACGGGCGATCTCATTGGCGAGGACCGTCGACATCACCGTGTGCCGCAAGGGATCACGCCCGAGAAACCCGGCCACCCGCCGCTGGAATTCCGCCGGATCGCTCGTCATCTCCACCCGCACCGGCCCAACCTAACGCGACGATCCGAGAGGTCACAGCCGAATCGCCCGGCAATCACAAAATTCCCCGAAACGATCTGTCGTGGTGGCGGCGCCGATGCCCGGACCGTCGGGCTCGAACAGCGTGCCGCGCGGTGATGCTTCGCCTCGGGCCGGATCTATTGCCCGGTGAGGTCCAGGCGGAAGCGGGTGGGGGTGGTGGCGGTGTTCGCGCGGAAGAACTTGGTGAAGTTGGCGGGGTCGTCGAAGCCGAGGCGGCGGGCGCATTCGGCGGTGGTGACCGGCTCGTGGGCGAGCAGGCGTTTGGCTTCGAGGGTGACGCGGGCGTTCAGGTACTGCTTGGCGGTGGCGCCGATGGCCGATTGCACGGCGCGCGAGAGGGTGCGGGGCGAGTAGCCGAGTTGGGCGGCGTACCAGGCGACTTCGCGGGTTTCGGAGTGGTACCGCTCGGCCAGGCGGGCGAAACGGTCGAAGAGGTCGGTGGGATCGGGCAGGGCGGGCAGACCCGCGGCCAGCCGGAGCGTCACCGCGCTGAGCAGGTGGTGCAGGATGGCCGTATTCGGCGGATCGACGGCATATTCACTGGTCAGATGTTCGAAGGCGGAGTCGGTCAACGGATTCGCGGTCACCACCGGGGGTGTGGCCGGGGACGGCAGGTGCCCGAGGGCCGCGGCGGGCACCAGTTCCGAGCGGCACAGGATGAGATCGCCCTTCAGCTCGGCGATGTCGTCCCAGCGGTGGGTCCAGCCGGGGCGGATCCAGGCGACCGTGTCCGCGGCCAGGTCGTGCGCGACGAAGTCGATGGTCACGCGCCCGCTTCCGGCGGTGCAGCGGGCCAGGACGTGGAAGTCGCCGCGGATCACCTCGTGGCCTGCGGCCACCGGCATCCGGCGCAGCTGGTCGAAGGTCAGCAGTTCGAGACCGGTGGGGGAACCGGCCGTCGGCGCGTACTGCAGTGTCCGGATGGGCTGTCCAATTTTGACCATGAGCGGTGCCGAATCTACCTGGCCGGCCCGGGTTTCGGGCCCATACCGCCGAGCCTCGTCCCGACGTCCGGGGTGGTCTGCCATCCTGGATATCCGGAATAAATAGTCGCTGATGATCATTCATGTCCCCGTCAAGATTGATCTCCCCCAGAGGAGTCCACGATGGCACCGCTCATCGTTCTCGTCGTCGTCTCCGGCCTGGCCCGCTTGGCCGGGTGGCTCGATCTCATCGATTGGCTGAACTCCTGGCCGCACGCCGCCCGGATCGGCCTGGCCGCCATGTTCGCGCTGACCGCGTCGGCGCACTTCTTCCAACCCCGCCGCGACGGCCTGATCGCCATGGTCCCGCCGCGCCTGCCCAATCCGGCGGGCCTGGTGACCCTGACCGGTGTCCTCGAATTGGCCGGAGCCATCGGCCTGCTCATTCCGTGGGCCGCGCCCCTGGCGGCCGTCTGCCTGGCCGTGATGCTGGTCTTCCTGTTCCCGGCCAACGTCCGGGCGGCCCGCGCCGACCTCGGCATCAAGTCCATGCCGCTCCCGCTGCGGGGCCTGGTGCAGGTGGTCTTCATCGCCGCCCTGGTGTTGGCGGCGTTCTGAAAGGTGTTCCCGGCCGGTTTATTTGATGGCGATGGGACTGATCGGGCTCCCCACCGCACCCGGGATCCGCAGGGCGGGCGCGCACAGCAGGAAGTCGTGGACACCGTCCTCGGCGCAGTCGCGGGCCAGGGCTTCGAGGTCCCAGATCTCGCCGAGCGGCAGTCCCATGTCGCGCAGCGCGAGCATGTGCAGCGGCATCATGACGTCGTCCTCGGGGCGCATGACCTCGACGGCCGGATTGTCCACCGCGACCGCGGCGATGTCGTGCTCGTGCAGCCATTCCGCGCAGCGCCAGCTCAGGCCGGGGCTGCCGCCGAACCATTCGGCGGCCCTGCGGGTTTCGAGGAATCGGGTCCACCAGCCGGTGCGCACCAGCAGGATGTCGCCGGGGCGCAGCTCGACGTCCTGCGCGTCCGCCGTCGCCTGCAGGTCGTGCGGCGTGACGACGGTCCCGGCCTCGAGCCGATCCAGGTTGTGGTGCCGGGCCACGTCCAGCAGCACGCCGCGGCCCACCACGCCGCCGCGCTCGGCCACGTGTTCGATGCCGAGCTTGGCGGCGCCGAAGCTGGTGACGGCCGCGGCCGGATAGCCGTTGTAGAGCAGGCCGTCGTAGTACACGTGGGAGAGCGCGTCCCACTGTGTGGCCGTCTGCAGCGGCATCATGATGTAGTCGTCGTTGTAGCGCATCGGGCCGGCGGCGTACATGCCCGCCACCTGTGCCTCGTTCCGGCCGCCCCAGCCGTCCAGGGCGGTCGCGAGGTCGGCGTCGCCGCCGTCCACGGCCATGAGGTGGATGGGGTTGCGCCGGAAGCCACTCGAGCCCTGCGGGCCGTACGCGTCGAACGGGATGCCCAGCTGGATGGTGCGGCCCGCGCGTGCCCGGGTGGCGGCAAAGGCGATGCGGTCCGGGGTCAGCAGGTTCAGGGTGCCGAGCTGGTCGTCCTCGCCCCAGCGGCCCCAGTTGCGGACGCGCTCAGCGACTTTGCGCCATTCTTCGGTCACGGGCACCTCCACTACGACGGTTGATTCGATCTTCGCGCGGTGCGGCCGGACCTGTCGAGGATCGGTCCCGGTCGCCGGTCTGGTTGGATGGGCGCAGTGACCAGCGTTCCCTTCCGTTTGATCGGCGACCAGCGTATGGACCGGGTGATGCCGGCCTGGGCCGAACACTATCCGCAGTTCGACACGGTGGTCGGCTACTCGGATCTGGGGTGCGCGTTCCTGATGAGCAGCCGGACCGGCGAGTACGGGATCCTCGATCCGTACAGCCCCGGCGTGAAGCCGTACGGCGTCTTCACCGAGATCACCGAGTTCGTCAGCCGGGTCCTGTTCGATCCGAACGTCATCACCTATGTCCTCCAGCCGGGGCACGTCGCCGACATCCGCCGGCGCCTGGGCCCCCTCGCCGACGGCGAGGTGTACATCGCCACCCCGTACCCGTTCCTGGGCGGATCCGAGACACCGGACGCGTACCAGAAGGGCGGCGTCTGGGTGTTCTTCGATCTGGTGGCGCAGGCCCACGGGATGGAATGACGACGGTATGGTCGGGGGGTTGCCCGCCGAAAGGGAGTGATGGCCATGCCGATTCGTCGCAGGTTCGCAGCCGCGGTCCGGCAGGCCGCACTGGCGGCGGGCACGATGAGCGCCTGCGCCGCGCTGACCGCCACCCTGACCGTGACGGCGGCGCCGGCCACGGCCGACAGCAATGATCTCGGGCGGCTGAGCGGGATCGAATTGCTCAATGGCGCATGGTCTTTCGACCGGGCCGCGGAGTCGCTCGGCTTCACCTACACCACCGTCGATCAGCGGGAGAATCCGGCCCGGGCCGGCGCGGCGCTGTATCTGCCGTCCGGGCTGCCGCCGCAGGGTGGCTGGCCGCTGGTGGTGTGGGCGCACGGCACGACCGGGATCGGCAATGACTGCGCGCCCTCGCATCGGCCGCAGTCGGATCGAAATCGCAGCTATTTCAACCAGATTCTGGACCGGGGCTACGCCGTGCTGGCGCCCGACTATCAGGGTCTGGGCACCGGCGGCAATTTCAGCTACTACAACACCGCGGTCGAGGGCCGCTCCATTCTCGACTCGATCACGGCGGTCCGCGGTCTGCCCGTCCCGCTGTCGGCGCACTGGGTGCTCATCGGCCAGTCCGAGGGCGCGCACGCCGTCATGAGCGCGGCCGCCCTGTACGCCCGGAACCCGTCCGCCGTCAGGGGACTCACCGGCGTGATCGCCACCGGCCTGCGCACGAATCCGGCCAAGAGCCTGCGTGAGATGTTCCGCCGCGGCTCGACCGGCTCCGAGAACCAGGTCGGCTACGCGGGCTACTATCTCGCCGCGCTGGAGGAGCTCGCGCCCGGCACCGTGACCCCGTACCTGTCCGACTTCGGCAGGCAGTACGTGGAAAAGGCTGCCACCGCATGCCTTTCGGATCTGGTGGCCGCCGCCGAAGGCCGCCGTCCCGAGGCGCTCGTCGCCGATCCGGACAACCCCACCCCGACCTTCGAGGCCGACATCAGATCGCTGGTCTCCTATCAGGAGGACCTGGTCCCCGCCGACCTCATGATCGGCTACGGCACCGCCGATATCGACGTCCCCCCGGCCGACACCCCCGCCTACGGTGCCGCCCTCCAGGACCACAACCCCTGGGTGCAGGTCACCGTCACGGCCTACCCCGGCAAGGACCACAGCGGCGCGTTCCTCGCCTCCCTGCCCGAGGCCCTCACCTTCCTGCAATCCCACCTCCCCTGACCCCGATGTCACTCCTCGGGCTCCCGCTTCGTCATTCAGGTAAGAGCACAGCAAACCTGAAAGGACGTGGCTCCCATGAACCTCGCCTACCACATCGTCGGTGTCGTCTCGGCCCTCTGGATCGGCTTCTCCGGCTACTCCCTGTTCACCAAGCAGCAGTTCGTCGTGGACCCGCTGATCGACTACGGCGTCCCCCGTACCTGGTGGAACTGGCTGGCCCTGGCCAAATCGGCCGGTGCGCTGGGCCTGGTGGCCGGTTTCTTCCTCCCGCCCCTCGGCATCGCGGCCGCCATCGGCGTGATCCTCTACTTCACCGGGGCCGCGGCCACCACCATCCGCGCCCACTCCTACAAGACCACCCCCTTCCCCCTGCTATACCTCGCCCCCGCCGCCGCCACGCTGGCCCTGCAACTGGCCCGGTGAGCCGCGGCCGGTGCTAGCGTCGGCTCATGCCGAGCCGACGCGATCTGCAACACGCCATGGTCACGACACTTCAGCGGAGGGTGGGCAACCCGATCCTGGGCCGCCTACCCATCCAAACCCTGCTGGAGACCACCGGCCGGGTCAGCGGCCGCCCCCGCCTCACCCCGATCGGCGGCCGCCGCTCCGGCGCGTCCTTCTGGCTGGTCTCCGAATTCGGCACCCGCTCGCAGTACATCCGCAATATCGAAGCCGACCCCCGCGTCCGCCTCCGCCTCCACGGCCGCTGGTACACCGGCACCGCCCACCTCCTGCCCGACGACGACCCCATCGCCCGTCTGCGCACCCTCCCGAAGGCCAACAGCGCAGCCGTACGGGTGATGGGCACCGACCTCCTGAGCGTCCGCATCGACCTGGATTGAGGCGCCGGATCAGCCCTCCCACAAAGGAATTCGAATATTCTTCGCGCGGGCGACCGATTCCGCTTCCGGGTATCCGGCGTCCACGTGACGCAGCACGCCCGTGGCCGGGTCGTTGGTGAGGACCCGGTCGATCTTCTGCGCGGCCAGCGGGGTGCCGTCGGCGACCGTGACCTGACCGGCGTGGATGGAGCGGCCGATGCCCACCCCGCCGCCGTGGTGGATGGAGACCCAGCTCGCGCCGGACGCGGTATTGACGAGGGCATTGAGCAGCGGCCAGTCCGCGATGGCGTCGGAGCCGTCGGCCATGGCTTCGGTTTCGCGGTAGGGCGAGGCGACCGAGCCGCCGTCGAGGTGATCGCGGCCGATCACGATGGGGGCCGCGACCTGACCGCCGGCGACCAGCTCGTTGAATCGGAGTCCGGCGGACCGGCGTTCGCCGTAGCCGAGCCAGCAGATACGGGCGGGCAGGCCCTGGAACGCAACCCGGTCCCGCGCCAGGCGGATCCAGCGGGCGAGGGACTCGTTCTCGGGGAACAGCTCGAGAATGGCGCGGTCGGTGGTGGCGATATCGGCCGGGTCTCCGGACAGGGCGACCCAGCGGAACGGGCCCTTGCCCGCGCAGAAGAGGGGCCGGATGTAGGCGGGCACGAAGCCCGGGAAGTCGAAGGCGCGCTCGTATCCGGCCAGCTTCGCCTCGCCGCGAATGGAATTGCCGTAGTCGAAGACCTCCGCGCCGCGGTCCAGGAAGCCGACCATGGCGCCGACGTGGATGGCCATGGAATCCCGTGCGCGCCGGGTGAATTCGTCGGGCTTGCGGCCCGCGTAGTCGTCCCAGTCCTCCAGTGCGACACCGATCGGCAGGTAGGTCAGCGGGTCGTGGGCCGAGGTCTGATCGGTGACGATGTCCACCTCGACCTCGCGGCGCAGCAGTTCCGGCAGTACCTCGGCGGCATTGCCGATGAGCCCCACCGACAGTGGCCGCCGTTCGGCCTTGGCGGCGAGCACCCGGGCCAGGGCGTCGTCGATGTCGTCCGCGATCTCGTCCAGGTACCGGGTCTCGACCCGGCGGCGGGCATGCCGCGGATTGCATTCGACACACAGCGCCACGCCGCCGTTCATGGTGACGGCCAGCGGTTGCGCCCCGCCCATGCCGCCCAGACCCGCGGTGAGCGTGAGGGTTCCGGCCAGGGTGCCGCCGAATCGCTTGGCGGCCACCGCCGCGAAGGTCTCGTAGGTGCCCTGCAGGATCCCCTGGGTGCCGATATAGATCCAGGACCCGGCGGTCATCTGCCCGTACATGGTCAGCCCGGCCGCCTCCAGGCGGCGGAATTCGGGCCAGTTCGCCCAGTCCGGAACAAGATTCGAGTTGGCGATGAGCACGCGCGGCGCCCATTCGTGGGTGCGCAGCACGCCGACCGGCCGGCCGGACTGGACCAGCAGGGTCTCGTCCTCGCGCAGGTCGAGCAGGGTCCGCGCGATGGCGTCGAAGCTGGGCCAGTCCCGGGCCGCCCGCCCGGTCCCGCCGTAGACGACGAGATCCTGTGGCCGCTCGGCCACCTCGGGATCCAAATTGTTGTGCAGCATGCGCCAGGCCGCTTCGGTCTGCCAGGTGCGGGCGGTGAGCGTGGCGCCGCGGGCGGCCCGGACGATTCGGGTCATGACGAAACCCCCTGGTCGAGAAGGTGATCCGCCGCACCCGACCGCACCAGTGCGGCCACGGTGGCGATATCCGGTGCGAGGTGGCGGTCGGGCCCGGGTCCCGGCACCCGTGCTCGCACCAGGTCCCGCAGCGCCCCGGTCACCGGAGCGGGCCGCAGAGGTGCGCGGAGATCCAATGCCCGTGCGGCGGTGAGCAATTCGATGGTGAGCACGGTGGTCAGCCCATCCACCGCGCGCCGCAGCTTGCGGGCCGCGGTCCAGCCCATGGACGCGTGGTCCTCCTGCATGGCGCTGGAGGGGATGGAATCCACCGAGGCCGGCACCGCGTACCGCTTCAGCTCGGTCACCACTCCGGCCTGGGTGTACTGGGCGATCATGTAGCCGGAGTCCACGCCCGGATCGGCGGCCAGGAATGCGGGCAGCCCGTGTGATCGGTGCACGTCCAGCATGCGGTCGGTGCGGCGTTCGGCCATGCCGGCCACGTCGGCGACCGCGATGGCCAGGAAATCCAGCACGTAGCCGACGGGGGCGCCGTGGAAGTTCCCGTTGGACTCCACCCGGCCGTCGGCGAGCACCACGGGATTGTCTATGGCGGACCGCAATTCGCGTGCGGCGACGGTCTCGGCGTGGTCCAGGGTGTCCCGCGCCGCGCCGTGCACCTGCGGCGCGCACCGCAGCGAATACGCGTCCTGTACCCGCGGGCAGTCCTCGCCCCGGTGACTGGCCACGATCTCGGAACCGGCCAGCGCCGCCAGCATGCGCGCCGCCGACACTGCCTGTCCGGGATGCGGGCGCAGTTCCTGCAGATCCGCCGCGAACACCCGATCGGTGCCCAGCTGCGCCTCCACGCTCATGGCCGCGGTCAGATCGGCCAGATCGAACAGCCGCCGCAGGTCCTCGATGGCCAGCACCAGCATGCCCAGCATGCCGTCGGTGCCATTGGTGAGGGCCAGGCCCTCCTTCTCCGCCAAGGTGATCGGTGTCAGCCCGTGCTCGGCCAGCGCGGGCCCGATCGGGCGCGGACCGCCCGGCCCGAGTACCGACCCCTCCCCCATGAGTGCCAGCGCCACCGCCGCCAGCGGGGCCAGGTCACCCGAACAGCCCAGCGAACCGTATTCCGGCACAACCGGAATCAGCCCGCTGTCCAGCAGTGCGGCCAGCGCCCGCGCGGTCCCGGGCCGCACCCCGGTGTGCCCGGACAGCAGGGTGCGCAAGCGCAGCAGCATCATGGCCCGCACCACCTCCGCCTCCACCGGTGCACCGGCCCCGGCGGCGTGCGAACGAATCAGCGAGCGCTGCAGGTCGGTTCGCCGGGCCGGCGGTATGTGCCGCAGCGCCAGCGCCCCGAACCCGGTGGACACCCCGTATACCGGCCGGTCGCTGTGTGCCAGCGCGTCGATGTGCTGCCGCACCCGCGCCAGCTCCGCCAGCGCATCCGCGTCCAATTCCACTCGTGCGCCGCGCCGGGCCACCGCCACCACGGCCGCCCGCGTCAGGGGTCCCGCTCCCACCGGCACCCGTTCGGCTCCGATTCGAGTCATGGGCACTATTCCAGCGCTTCCGGCCGCGCAGATCGAGCACCCTCGGCCCGGTTTCGCGAGCTTTTTCGGACGCCTGGCAGGTTGCCGACAAGCTGCGCATTTCTCTCTGGCGTGCGCCGCAAATTGTTACGATCGGCGGGGATCTCGAGGGAGGTGCGGTGTCTGAGCTCAATCGAGCACCGGTGGGCGTGGATCCATTCCGGCCCAACGCTGCTCGCGTGTACAACTACATGCTCGGTGGCAAGGACAATTACGACGCCGACCGCGCACTCGGCGACAAGATGCTGCAGGTCGCCCCGGACACCCGGGAGACCGCCTGGCACAGCAGGCAATTCCTGCTGCAGGCGGTGCGACGCGCGGCAGAGGAGGGCATCCGTCAGTTCGTGGACATCGGCGCGGGCATTCCGATCAGCCCGAATGTGCACGAGGTGGCACAGGAGGTCGACCCGTCCGCCCTCGTCGCCTCCATCGACTACGACCCCGTGGTGTACGCCCACAGCAACGCGCTGCTCCCCGGCGCACCGGGCGTCACGCCCATCCTCGCGGATATTCGCGAACCGGACAAAATTCTCGAATTAGCGCGCACCGAGGGCGGAATCGACTTCTCCCTGCCGGTTGCCGTCGTGATCGTCGGAGTCCTGCACTTCGTCATGGACGACGAGAAGCCCTACGAGGCCGTGGCACGCCTGCGTGACGCCATGGCGCCCGGCAGCCTGCTGGTCATCCAGCACGCCTCCACCAATACCCACCCGTTCTTCCAGAACGCCTCCACCAGCGACACCGTCGGCAGCCCCTCCCAGATCGACTTCCGGCCGCCGGAGCAGGTCGAGCGCTTCTTCGAAGGGCTGGAGATGTTGCCGCCCGGCCTCGCGCCCGCCAATGAGTGGCTCGCCGGCAACCTTCAGCCCACCCGCCTGGTGGTCCTCTGCGGCATCGGCCGCAAGAACTAGCCACCCGGACTCGAGCCGCCGCGCCGTCGCGGAACCCGCTGTGGCGTAACCGAACCCGCGCTGGCGCCGCTCAATCCACCGCAGCCAGCGTATCCGCCCGCGCGACCAGCGCATCGGCGATCGGGCGGGGACGCCGGCCCAGGCCGCAGGCGCTGGCGACGCCGTCGAGCGGGCGGCCCAGCACCGATTCGATGGTGCGCAGCGTCTGGATCTGCTGAGCCTCGGTCGGGGTCTCGTGGACGAAACCCGCATAGAAGCGGGTCGTCGGCGGTGGGTCCAGGCCCGCGAGCGGGGCATAGAACTCCGGGCGGGTGGAGGGCGGAATCTCACCGGCCGCGAGCGGGCCGTGGATGAATTCCAGGGTCCGGCCCGAGGGCCATTGCCGGGCAATGGAATTGGCCAGTTCGACCAGGGGGCGGGTATCGCGCAGTGTGGTCCGTGCCTTGTTGCGCATGCTGCCCAGGCACAGGTGCACGCCGATGCGGGTGCCCTCCGGGGTGGCCGCCGCGAGCTCCGCGATGCCGCGGCCCAGGCCCAGCGCCGCATCGATACGCCGGTGCAGCGGCTGGGTTTTGGCCATCAGCACCATTTCGGCGGTGGCCTCGAACTGCAGCACCACCTGGTCGCCGGCCCGGGCGCGAATGGCCTCGATATCGCGAATCGTCGCTTCGCGGAAGGCTTTCCGATACCGTCGCACCCCGCCCACCCCCATCGCGATGAAGGCCATCGTGAAATCGGTCGGCATGCCGATCTGGAGTGACAGCTCGGGTAGATCCCGTTCCGAGCGTAGGGTTTCGAAGGTCGGCAGCGCTTCTTCTGCCTCGCCGCGGTAGCCGAACTCCATCATGTCTCCGGTCAGCCCGGCGTCCCGGGCGGCGCGGTGGATGGTCCGCTCCCGGCTCGACGACCATGAACCGCTGCGTTTCACTTCCAGCGCACCCTGAGTAACCAGATTGTCGATGATCGGCTGGATGTACCACTCGTAGCGTCTGGTCTCCCCGGTCGGCAGCGTCCGCAACCGGGTGCCCGCACCGTCGAGCATCGCCCGCATCGCATCGCCGGTGCTCTCGGCCGGAAAGCTCCCGACGAAGTGCACATTTCGCGCGCCCATACCGTGCATAGTAGATCTTCGACCACGTTCCCGAATGCACCGTTCACGGATCATTGTGTGGAGTATCGTCATTCGCCAGAGAATGGCCGGACTCGGAACCGCTCCTGGGAAGAATTTCGGTGATGAAGAAGCTCTATGCCCGTTTGATGAAGGCCTCATGCCCCGTCGATCCGGAGTCGATGGCGGTCAATCTTCCCATCATCCAGGGTGAGGTCGTCCCGTACGCCATGTCGGATCCGGGCGCACGCCAGATCTTCTTCTTCCTGGACGAGCAGGACGGGACCATGTTCTCGATCACGCTGTACGACACCGAAAAAGACCTCGAACACGCCATGCGGGACGCCGACAGCGAGCACCGCCACACGACGCTGGCGCGGCTGGGCTGCACACCCATCGACGCGCGCACGCTCGAGGTGGTGGCGGGCGCGGTCGCCGACAACGCCGCGAAAGTCGACTTCAGCCAAGGGATTTCCTGACGTGCGCACCTCGTTGCGGGCGCTGGCCGTCTGCGCGGCCACGACCCTGCTCTCCCTCACTCCGGTACTGGCACAGGCCGATCCCGCGGTCCCGGCCGATCACTGCCAGGACGTGACGTTCCCGGTCCCGCAGGGCACCATCGCGGGCACCCTGTGCCTGCCGGACGGGCCCACGGACACGGTGATGATCCTGATGTCGGGATCCAACTACAACCACCTGTACTGGGACTTCCCGTACCAGCCCGACACCTACAACTTCCGACGCGCCATGAACGCGGCCGGTTACGCGACGCTGGTGGCGGACCGGCTCGGCAATGGCGCGAGCAGCCGGCCGCCGAGTCTCAGCCTGACGGCCTCCGAGACCGCGGAGGCCCTGCACACCATGGTGCAGGCGCTGCGCGGCGGCTTCGCGGGCAATGCCCCCTTCACCAAGGTGGTCACCGCCGGTCACTCGCTGACCTCCGGCACCTCGGTCATGGAGGCCACCAGTTACCACGATGTCGACGGCGTCCTGCTGACCGGTTACTCGCACACGCTCAGCGTGCCGGACGTGCTCGGCGTCATCAGCACCTACTACCAGGCGGTCAATGATCCCGAATTCGCCGGGCGCGGTTACGATCCCGGCTATCTGGTCACCCGACCTGGCACCCGCGCCGCCGATTTCTATGGCATGAACCCGGACCCCCGGGTCGTCGCGCTCGACGAGGCCAGCAAGGAGACCTTCTCCCTCACCGAGTACCCCGACGGCCTGCTCTCCACCCTGCCCGGCATGTCCAGCTTCATCACGGCGCCGGTGCTCATCGTGAACGGGAGCCGGGATCGCATGAGCTGCGGCCCGGATTTCGGCACCTGCACCGACACGACCACCCTGGATGCGGCCGAGCGCCCGTACTTCTCCCCCGCGGCGAAGCTGCGCACCTTCGTGCTCCCCGACAGCGGCCATGCCATCAATCTCGCGCCGAATACGGGTGACTACCGCGCGGTGGTCCTCGACTGGATGAAGTCGCTGGCCAACTGAGATCCGGTGCGGGCCTGCCGGACTCAGGTCGAGAACGGCGAGCCCGCGCCCTCCGCCCGGGCCGTACCCTCGCGTCGGGTGGCCGCCAGGGGCAGGGCGATGTCCTCGAGCGACCGGCCCTCGGCATCCACCGCGAGGAGCTGGGCCACCACACCACCCGCGATCATGACCGCCGCGCCCAGCAGATAGCCGAGGAACAGGCGGACCGGATGTGAGCCGTCGCCGATCAGCGCACCGTAGATGACGGGCCCGAGCGCGCCGAAACACTGTGCGATGGCGAAGAATACGGCGATCGCCTTGGCCCGGACCTCGAGCGGGAAGATCTCGCTCACGGTGAGATAGGCCGAACTCGCGCCCGCCGAGGCGAAGAAGAAGATGACGCACCAGCACGCCGTCTGGGTGATCGCATTCAGGACCCCGGCGTAGAACAGCACCGCCGAGATCGCCAGCAGCACACCGGAGAGGATGTAGGTGCCCGCGATCATGCGACGGCGGCCGATGGTGTCGAAGAAATGCCCGATGGTGAGCGGCCCGGCCAGGTTTCCGACCGCGAAGGCGATCAGATAGATGGGCGTGGAACCGGAGGGCACCCCGTAGAACTTGCCGAGCACCAGCGTGTAGGTGAAGAAGATCGCGTTGTACAGAAACGATTGGCTGATCATGAGACTCGCGCCCAGGATCGCGCGCTGCGGATACTCGCGGAACAGCACCTTGGTCAGTGCCAGATAGCCGATGCGATCGGCGGGTTTCACCGCCATGGCCCGGGATTCGTCGACCGGCGGCAGCGACACCCCCGTTGCCTCCACCTCGCGCTCGATCTCCGCGATCGACTGCTCAGCGTCGCGGGCGTGGCCGTGCATGATCTGCCAGCGCGGGCTCTCCGGGAGATGGCGGCGCACGAACAGGATCACCAGGCCCAGCACCGGGCCGATGAGGAAGCCCAGCCGCCAGCCCAGCGACAGGCTCAGGTGATTGAGCAGAATGTAGGTGCCCAGGGTGCCGATAATCGCTCCGGCCCAATAGGTTCCGTTCACCGCGATGTCGACGCGGCCGCGATAGCGGGCCGGAATCAGCTCGTCGATGGCGGAATTGATGGCCGCGTACTCGCCGCCGATACCGGTGCCGGCGATGAAACGGGTGACGTACAGGAAGACCACCCAGCCCGCGCCATTGCCGAGAGTCGCTGCGGTGAGCCCGCTTCCGAGCAGATAGACGCCCAGGGTGATCAGGAACAGCTTGCGCCGGCCCAGACGATCGGAGAGGTTGCCGAACACCAGCGCGCCGACCACCTCACCCGCCAGGTACACCGTCGCGATCAGGCCGACCGCGGTCGAGGACAGGTGCAGGGTCTCGGGTTTGGTGAGGGTGTCGGCGACCGCGCTGGCCACCGTGATCTCCAGGCCGTCGAGAATCCACGCCACGCCCAGCGCGACCACCAGCCGGGTGTGGAATCTCGACCACGGCAATCGATCGATCCGGGCGGGCACCAGGGTCCGCACCACGCCGCCGCCGTCGAGCGCCTCCGCCATCACGACTCCTGAGTCCGGTTACCGCGTCCTCTGTCCACCATCGAATGCCCCGACAAACGATAGGCCAATCATCGACGATCACCGCTCGAACTGCGAAGATGCGGGTCGATCGGCGCCGGAGAACGTGCCGGTCCGAATATTCCGCGATGAGTTTCGCGGAAGCTATGGCTAGCATCGGCGTTCGTGCGTTCAGTTTCCGGGGGAGTTTTTCCAATTCGACTGATCGCCCTCGTAACGGGGGTGCTCGGTGTTCTGCTGGCGGTGCTCACACCACTACTGCCGGTCCGGCAGGATCGGGCCGGCCTCGATTGGCCACAGGCACAGGCGCTTCAGATGACCGCGCCGCTGGTGGATTACGTGCCGCTGTCGGTGGATATGAGCGTGCCATGCGCCGTGCTGCGGGACATGCCCAGCGGGACAGTGCTATCCACGGTGCCCACACAGGCCCCCGGCGCAGCCGCCGAAGGTCTGATCGCCCGGGTCGAGGACCGACCGGGCACCGGCCGCACTCTGT
Organism: Nocardia sp. NPDC059236; assembly: GCF_042754085.1. Classification (NCBI taxonomy): domain Bacteria; kingdom Bacillati; phylum Actinomycetota; class Actinomycetes; order Mycobacteriales; family Nocardiaceae; genus Nocardia; species Nocardia sp. NPDC059236. The sequence continues at coordinate 346,470 of NZ_JBHZAF010000004.1, read as the reverse complement.
CGGTGACGCTGCGCAACATCCCGCTGCTCACCGCCTCGATCTTCGAAATGACCGGTGTTGGAACAGCTTCCGACCCGGTCATCACCTCGCCCTCCAGCGTCGCCCCGCAATCCGGCACCACGCCGACCCCGACACCCGGAGCCACGCCGCCTGCCAACGCGAACCCCACGCCCGGCGCCACACCGCCGCCCGGTGCGAATCCCGCACCCGGAGCGGCACAACCGTCCGGCGCGAACCCTGCACCCGGCGCTGCACCACCCTCGGGCGCGAATCCGGCCCCGGGAGCGACACCGCCCCCAGGCGCGAATCCGCCTGCCGGAGCGACACCACCGCCAGGAGCCACGCCGCCGGCGGAAGCCGCACCGATAGCGGGCTCGAATCCGGCGCGAGGAGCAACCCCGCCGCCCGGTGCCACGCCGCCGCCGGGAGCGAATCCGCCTGCTGGAGCGACACCGCCGCCGGGTTCGACACCGCCGCCGGGAGCCACCATGCCGGCGGATGCGCCGCTGCCGCCGGCCGGTAGCACCGATCCCGGTACGGCTGCCGGGCCCGGGGCTGGGAGCGGGTCGAATCCGAATCTCGTGCCGCACGCCGGTTGCGGTGCGCTGGTTGTGCATTCGAGTGCGGAGGTCACCACCGCCGAGTTGACCGGGTTGACCAAGTCGGACGGTTCGCCGTTCCGGACCACGGTCACGCGGGATGTGCGGCCCCAGATCGTCGGGGTGTACACCGATCTGGATCGGACCCGGCTGAGTGATGCCAAGTTGCACGCCGAGGTGGATTCGCGGTTCTCGTCGAGTCCGAGCGTGCTGAAGCTGGCGGCCATGGCGGGCGCGGTGCTGTGCACCCTCGTCGCGCTGGTCTGCCTGTATTTCATGGATGCGGCGGACGGCAGGCGCAGGCGGAGGTTCCTGCCGGCGCGCTGGTGGCGGTTCACGCTCACCGACGCGGTCGTGCTTGCGACGCTGGGTGTATGGCATGTGATCGGGGCCAATACCTCCGACGACGGCTACATCCTCACCATGGCGCGGGTATCCGAGTACGCGGGATACACCGCCAACTACTACCGGTGGTACGGGGTGGCGGAAGCGCCCTTCGGGTGGCCGTACGAACTGCTGGCGCAGATGACCCGGGTCACCGATGCCGGTGTCTGGATGCGGTTGCCGGCGCTGCTGGCCGCGGTGCTGTGCTGGTGGGTGATCAGCCGGGAGGTGTTGCCGCGCCTGGGTTCCCGGGTGCGCGCCGCATCGGGTCCGCGCTGGGCGGCCGCGCTGGTGTTCCTGGCGCTGTGGCTGCCGTTCGACAACGGTCTGCGGCCGGAACCCCTGATCGCGCTGGGCGCGCTGCTGACCTGGTGCTCCATCGAACGCGCGATCGCCACCAGGCGCTTGCTGCCCGCCGCGGTCGCGGTGCTGATCGCCGCGTTCTCGCTGGCGGCGGGACCGTCCGGATTGATCTGCCTAGCAGCACTTTTCGCCGGTTCGCGACGGGTGCTGCGGATTCTCCTCACCCAGGTGCGCGCGGAAGCCGGCGGGCTCCCGGGCCTGCTCGCGCGCATCGCTCCGGTGCTGACGGCGGGCACCCTGGTCCTGACGGTGGTCTTCGCGGATCAGACCCTGGCGTCGGTCGCCGAGGCCACCCGGGTGCGAAAGCTGGTGGGCCCCAACCTGTCCTGGCCGGACGAACCCACCCGCTGGATCTCGCTGCTCTCCCTGACCCCGGACGGCTCGCTGTCGCGGCGCTTCGGCGTGCTCGCCATGCTGCTGTGCCTGGCCGTCTGCGTCGCGGTGGCGCTGCGCAAGGGCGGCCGGATTCCGGAGACCGCCCGCGGGCCGGCGGCGCGGGTGCTCGGCATCGCCGTCATGTCACCGCTGCTCATGGCCTTCACGCCGACCAAGTGGACGCATCATTTCGGTGTCTATGCCGGACTGGCGGGTGCACTGGCTGCGGTGACAGCGGTCGCGGTGGGCGGCAGGGGAATCCGGCTGCCGTACCTGCGCTCGCTGTTCGCGGCGGCGGTGCTGATCCTGGTGGCGTTCTGCTTCACCGGCTCCAACGGCTGGTGGTACGTGTCCGGCTACGGCGTGCGCTGGCCGGATCGCGCACCCGTGGTGGGCGGTACCAGCGTCGCCTCGCTGATCCTCGGGCTGGGCGCGTTGTGCCTGCTGGTGGCGGCCTGGCAGTACTTCCGCGAGCCCTATCAACCGGCCGGAAACGCCGCGGCGGCACGGGTTTTCGATCGAATCGCCATCCGGCCGCTCACGGTCGCCGCCGCCCTGGTGGTGCTGTTCGAGGTGGCGACCATGGCTTCGGCGGCGTGGACGCAGTACCCCGCATACTCGGTCGCGCTGTCGAATCTGCGGGCCCTGCAGGGGAAACCGTGCTCAATGGCCGATGACGTGCTCGTGGAGACCAAGCCCGAGGAATCCCTGCTCACGCCCTACACCGGCACCGCAGCCGACGGACTCGCCGCGGACAACAGCGGATTCACCGCCAATGGTGTCGGAGACCTCGCGCCCGAAGGCGGCGGCCCCGGCGGTGGCAGCGGTCCGGGCGGTGGCAGCGGCGGCGGGAGCGGCGGTCCCGGCGGTGGCGGCCAGCAACAGGGCACTCCCCCGCCCGGCGGCGGCCCCGCGGACAAACCCAAGGCCGACCCCGGCATCAACGGCAGCACCATCGCCCTGCCCTACGGCCTCGACCCCAAGCTCACGCCCATTCTGGGCAGCTACACCACCGGCCAACCGCAGCCCGCGCATCTCACCACCCAGTGGTATCGCATGGATCTTGCTGCGGCACAGCGGGATTCCAGCTACCACATCCTGGTGCTGACCGTGGCCGGCCGCATCGCCGGTGAGGAACAGGGCCGCCGGATCGACGGCGCTCAACTGCACCTCGAGTTCGCCCACCGAGCCGACGACGGCACCATCGAACCCCTCGGCACCCTGGCGCCCCCGACGATCGGCGGCGCCCCCGGCTGGCGCAACCTGCCCATCCCCCTGGACCGAATCCCCGCCCGGACCACCGCGATTCGCCTGGTGGCCACCACTGACGACCCGACCGGCAAGCAATGGCTCGCCCTCACCCCGCCCCGCCTGCCCCGCCTGGCCACCCTCGACACCGTCGTCGGCCACGACACCCCGGTCCTGACCGATTTCCATGTCGGCCTGGCCTTCCCGTGCCAGCACCCCTTCGACCACCGCGACGGCATCGCCCAGCTCCCGTCCTGGCGCATCCTCCCCGACAAGCTGAACGCCCAGGTCTCCGAAACCTGGCAGGGCGACACCGGCGGCGGCCCCCTCGGCTGGTCCAGCCTCCTACTCCGCTCCCAGCCCGTCCCCGCCTACCTCAACCACGACTGGACCCGAGACTGGGGCGAACTCCAGAAACTCACCCCCTACATCGACGCACCCCCCGCCCCCGCCACCGTCCACGTCGAAACCCGCTGGGGCTGGACCGACGACACCCCCATCAAGGCCGCCCCCGACCCCACCCAAACCCACTAGAACTCGACCGAGCCGGGCCTTCGGGCCCGGACTCGGTCGTGTATCAACGGAATTCGTGAACGACTTCGATCGGGCCCACCAGGTGCGCATTGAACTCTTCCAGTTCGAGAATGGTCGGCCCACCATCGCCGCGCAATTCGCGCGTGGCCGAGCTGACAAGCAGAGACCCGCCGCGGTCCGAATGCTCGGACGGCGGCGGGTCTTTCGGTTCGGCGTTGTTGATTCGGTTGGGCCCGGTCAGTTTTGCGGGGCCGGGGCTCCGGCGGGCGGGGCGCCGTTCGGGGGCTGGCCGCCGCCCGGGGCGTCGGCCGGGGGCTGGGCGGGCTGGGCGCCCGGGGGGAGGGGCTTGCCGATGTGCTGGGCGATGTCGGGGAGCATGCGGTTGGCGACCTGCTCCCAGTTGCCCCAGTTGTGGACGCCGATGCTCGGGAAGTCGTAGCTGACGTTGTCGTAGCCGAGGGACTGCAGGCGGGACTGGAAGGCCTTGGTGTTGGCCAGGGCGATGCCTTCCAGGGGCATGCCCTGGATGACCGCGTCCGCGGAGGACAGGTCCTGCTGAGCGGGGACGGCGCTGCCCGCGGCGATATAGAGGCGGGTGTTGTTGTCGATCAGCTGCTGGACGAAGCCGTACGGGTCCATCCGCTGCCACTTGGCGCTGCCCGCGGCGGCCATGGAATCGATGTTGTAGCCGCCGGCCGCGAGCAGGGCCAGGCGCAGGGCGTCACGCATGCCGGGCGCCGACATGTACAGGTAGCCCGACAGTGAACCGGCGTAGTTGAACTGGCCGGGGTGATAGGCGGCCATCAGCAGGGCCGCGCTGCCGCCACTGGACAGTCCGAAGATGCCATTGCGAGAGTCACTGAACCCCAGTCGATCTCGCAGCGCATTACGCAGGTTCTGGGAGAGGAAGGTCTCCCACTGGTAGGTGTAGGACTTGCCGGAGGTCTCGTCCCAGCCCGCGACCGCCGAACCGGAATCCCGGCTCGGGAACAGCGACGCATCGGGATTGGCGCCGCCGAAGCTGCTCGGGGCATCCCAGTCCTGATAGAAGCTGGATTCGCCGCCGACCGGCATCACCACATTGATATTGAATTTGGCCAGTGCCGCCGGGATGCTGGTGTGAATCTCCCAGCCGTTGTAGTCGTTCTGCGCACGCTCGCCATCGAGCAGGTACACCACCCGGTCGGTATTTCCGTCGGCCGCGCGCACGATCCGGGACTTGATCGAACCCATGCTGGAGTCGACATAGAAGTCGAACGCATCCGGATTCGTGTCTGCCGCAGCCGGTCCGGCCGTCAACGCCCCGAACGGCAGCAATACGGCCACCGCGGCTCCCGCCAGGCCCCGCTTGGCCCATCCACCCCGCATATCCTGTTGTGCCTTTCACTCCACGGCCGAACCCGGCCGCTCCCCTCGATCTTCCCCCGCTCCTCTGTTCCCGGCGCGGCGGTTCGCCGAGCAGCATAGCCGCTGCCGATGGATCGGGTCCCCCCGAATCATATTGCGGCACTGGGCCGGATCGGATTGCGGCGCTAGGCGAGTTCGACGCGGATGGGGTCGCCGCCGCGAACCGTGGCGAGTAGATGCGGGTCGCCGTCGATGCGGCCGAGGATATTGCACGGGCTGGCCAGACGGCATTCGCCGGCGCGGGATACCGGGGTGGGGCCGAACGGGAGGGCCAGGGCATCGCCATCGGTCCAGAAGGCGACGGTTCCCGGGTCGACTACCTGTTGGGCGTCGGGTTCGCGCGGGACGCTCACGTCGGTCTCGAAGTAGACCTCGTCACCCCAGGTGCTGGCGACAGCGCTGATCGGCAGAGCGTTGAGCAGCGCCCGCACCGTCGGGGTGTCGTCGAGGGTGGCAGTCAGGCGGTTGCCGGGCCAGCTGATACAGATGCGGGTCGGGTGCGTCACGAGTCACATTCAACAAGATGTTGAAGACATTTTCAACAAGATGTTGATATCCCTGCGGCGCAATGATCTGTTAAGCGAACCCGAAGGTTTCACACGAAGGCTGCTACCGCGAACAGTTCGAGTCCCACAGGACTGAACACCGGCGGAAGGGGACGGGGATGGAGGCAGCGGTGCTTGTCTTCGGTGTGTTGTTCGGGATCCCGCTGGTACTGCTGATGGTGTTGCTGCCCATCGCGATTCTGGCCGAACGGAATCGGAAGGCGCGACTGCGGGATTGGGCCGTGGTCAATGGCTGGACCTTCCAGGAACGATCGTTCGCGCCGTGGACCGCGCGGCTCCCGGGACGCAATCGCCGCGGGCTCGGCGTCACCCTGACCGGGCGGGTGGGCGGGCGCTGGGTGACCGTCGCCGAGTACTCGTACGAAACCACTTCGAGGACAGGCGAATCCACGACCACCACCACACACCGCTATCTGGTGGCGCTGGTGCTGCTGGACCGGCCGCATCCCGCCCTCGCGGTGCGGCAGCGCGGGCTGATGTCGCAGTTCGGCCGGGCCCTGTTCGGCGACAAGCCGACCGCCACCGGCAATGTGCTGTTCGACGCCCGCTTCCGGATCGATGCGATGGCCTCGGCGTACGCCAAGGCCATGGTCGGACCGGCACTGGTCGCCGCGCACATCGCGGGCGCGGTGCCGCAGTGGAGCCTGGTCGGCAACGAGTTGCTCACCTTCGCGCCCGGCGGAAAGCTGAAGGACCCGAACCTGATTCCCTGATTCGCCGGGCAGCTATGCCAGGTGGCCGACCTGCTCGGTCCGGTCGACTTCGCCGCCCGCCCCGGGCTGCCCGACACACCGCGCTAGCTAGTCGCGCGGGATGCGGTCAATAGCTGGCGGACTCGTTCGACGGTGATCTCGGCTTCGTGTTCGGCGATCTCGGCCGCGCAGCGCGCGACAACCTGGTCTATCTGCTCTCGAAGCGCTGCCGCCTCGCTGTCGCGGCGCTGCTCAGTCTGGGGAGCGCATTCCACGCGGTCAGGTAATTGCGCCAGATCCCGGCGTAGCTGTCCGGAATACCGTGTGCGGCCATCACATCCAGCGCCTCGTGGATCCAGACTTCGAGGTCCGAACCGTCGCCGACGTAGTCGGCGAAGACCATGGCTCCGGCCATGGCAGCTGGAACGCTGCGTATCGGCGATTCCGGGACCAGTGCAGAAGCCGGCTCGGTTGCCACGAACGACATGTCTCCGAACGCGACCTACGGAGCAAGGAAGCCTGGAGCAATGGATTCGGAGAATCCCGCCCCCGGTAGTCAGGGCAACGTCGATTGCACGATGCTCAGGCGCGACGGCCGTTCTATCCGCGACCTAACTACTTCCCGCTCTTCACCGAGGCGCCGGTGCCCGCGCGTCACCGGACGCAGCGGTGGTTCAGCCCGCACGCATCATTTTGCCGCGTTGCCTACCCACGGGACCGAAGGTGTTCGCCATGGTCCGGACACGCGTGCAGAGATACTCTGGCTGATGTCCGCCGCGGGCGAATTGCGAGTAACCGATGGTTGAGAGCGATCCATTCGAAACGCAGCGTGATGCCGGTCTCGACGTCGTCACGGAGTTACGCGCGGCCGGGTTCGACGACGCCGACGAGATCGGGCGGGGTGGTTTCGGGGCTGTCTATCGGTGTATTCAGGTTGCCGCGGACCGCACGGTGGCGGTGAAGGTCCTCACTGGTGAACTGGAGGAGAACCGGGAGCGATTCTTTCGCGAGCAACGTGCGATGGGGCGGCTCACCGGGCACCCGAACATCGCCGGGATGCTCGAGGTCGGGGAGACCGGTAGCGGTCGTCCTTACTTGGTGATGCCGTACCACTCTCAGGGCTCGCTCGACGCTCGTATCCGGCACGGCGGCCCTCTGTCCCTCGCGGAGATGCTTCATGTCGGGGTAAAGATGGCGGGTGCGCTGGAATCCGCGCATCGAGCCGGAGTTCTCCACCGCGACATCAAACCGGCGAACATCCTGCTCACCGACTACGACGAGCCGGCCTTGACCGACTTCGGGATCGCCCACATCACCGGCGGCTTCGAGACCACGTCAGGAGCGATCACCGGCTCGCCGGCCTTCACCGCGCCCGAGGTGCTCGGAGGACAGGCACCCAGCCGCGCCTCGGACGTCTACGGGCTGGGAGCCACGTTGTTCTGCGCGCTCACCGGCCACGCGGCCTTCGAACGCCGTAGCGGCGAGCAGGTGGTGGCCCAGTTCGTGCGGATCACCACCCATCCGATTCCGGACTTGCGCGAGAGCGGTATCCCGGGGGATGTGTGCGAGGTTATCGAGGCGGCGATGTCTCGCGACCCGCACGACCGCCCCACCGCAGCCGTGCTGGGTCAGCAACTGCGCCGAATACAACTGGATCACGGTCTCACGGTCGATGAGATGGCGCTGCGAGCGGAACCAGGGTCCGAACCCGAATCCGCCGCCCCTTCGGTACCTGTAGTGCCACAAGGAATTCCACGTATCCCCAGCGACGGGTTGCACGAGGGGGCAGGTAACTTGCCTCTCGAGCTGACCAGCTTCGTCGATCGCCGGACCGAGTTGTCCGAGGTCGCAAACCTGTTGCCGGGGTCACATTTGGTGACCGTGACTGGGATCGGTGGGGTCGGAAAGTCACGGCTCGCACTGCGAGTCGCTCACAAGGTCCGGCGAAAGTTCGCGAACGGGGCATGGCTGATCGAGCTGGGGGAGCTGAGCGATGCTGCGTTGCTGCCCGACGTTGTGGCTGCCGCTTTCGGAATGCGAAGCCAGGGCAGCAGATCCGTGCTCGACACGCTGGTGGAGGGCCTGGCCCCACTCGATCTTCTGCTGGTGCTGGACAACTGTGAGCACCTGATCGACGCGGTTGCCAAGCTGTCCGAGTCGCTGCTGCGGGCGTGTCCGAACCTGCGAATTCTGGCCACCAGTCGCGAGGCTGTAGGCATCGGCGGAGAAACCGTGTATCCGCTACGGCCGCTTGGGATTCCCGATTCGATCAGCCAGCGAACGTTGGCACAACACCACGCGGTGACGCTGTTCATGGAGCGCGCCGCCGCGGCGGTGCCCGGGTTCGAGGTGACCGAGGGTAACGAGCGCGGCATTGCCCAGATTTGCACCCGGCTGGATGGTTTGCCATTGGCAATCGAACTGGCTGCGGCACGGCTGCGCACGATGTCGGTTGAGCAGATCCAGACCCGGCTGAGAGACAGTTACAGCCTATTGACCCGGGGCGGGCGGGACGCGCCGAAGCGGCAGCAGACGCTGAGGTATTGCATGGGCTGGAGCTATGACCTGTGCACGCTCGACGAAAGGCGGCTGTGGGCCGGCTTGTCGGTGTTCGCCGGCGGTTTCGAACTCGACGCGGCCGAGCAGGTGTGTGCCGGTGACATGACCGAGTCCCAGCTGCTCGATACGTTGGCCGCGCTGGTGGATAAATCGATCCTCATCCGGCAGGAGACCGACGGGGCTGTGCGCTTCCGGATGCTGGAAACAGTTCAGGAGTTCGGCCGAGAGAAGGCCCAGGACTCCGGGCAGTTCCCGAGCCTGCTCCGAAGGCACCGGGACTGGTGTGAACGATTGGTGTACGAGGCGTACGCGGAGTTGATCGGTCCGCGCCAACTGGAGTGGGTTGCCCGGCTGGAGCGAGAGCTGCCGAATATTCGAAAGGCACTGGAGTTCAGCCTGTCCGAGTCCGACAGCGGCGGACTCCCGATAGTCGCAATGCTCTACCTGTTCTGGACTCTGCGTGGCCGGGTCAATGAGGGGCGCCGCTGGTCCGAGCGCGTGCTCGCGCATTCACCCGGTGGCCGGACCGCGGACCGAGGCAAGGCGCTCGCCGCGGCCGGTGCGATGGCGGCTATGCAAGGCGACCTACAGGCTGCGGCCGGCCAGGCCGCGGAGCTTCGCACCCTCGCCGAGCAGACAGGGGATCCGTTGGTCACGGCCCTGGTCGCCCACGTCGAGGCAAATGTCGCTCTCGTCGGCGGTAATGCCGGTCGGTCTCACGCGGCTGCCCGCCTGGCGGATGTCGTCCGCAGCCACGAGGTGTCCGGTGACCTCGGGATTCAGTTGGATGCCCGAATCTCCCTCGGCTGGGCCTACGCCCTGCAGGGCGATGTTTCCGAAGCCGTCGCCTGTCACGAGAAGACGGTCAGTATCACCGAAGACGCCGGGGAAACGATCTATCGATCATGGGCGTTGTGGGGGGCGGGCTTCGCCGTGTGGCGCGGCGGCGACGCCGAACGCGCCACGCACTTGTTGGAAGACGGTATTCGATTGTCCGAACTGATGGCCGATCCGTTCGTCGCCGCAGGCTGCTTGGAGTCGCTGGCCTGGATTGCTGCCGACAAGCGCGAAGCCCAACGTGCTGCCGTGCTGATGGGCGCGGCAGACACGCTGGGACTCGTCGCCGGCACCTCCACATTCATCTTCCCCGAACTGCTGACCTACCGTGACGAGTGCACGCTGAGTAGCCGCCGAGTGCTCGGCGTGCGAGCCTTCGACAAGGCCCGTGGGGAAGGTTCTGCGATGAGCCTCGACGCCGCGGTACGGTTCGCGCTCCATGAACGATCCGAAGCCGGCCCAGAGATTGATCGTTCGTCGGAGGACCTGACGAGGCGTGAACGCCAAGTCGCTGACCTTGTCGCAGAAGGTCTGACCAACAAGGCGATCGCCGGGCGTCTTGTGATCTCACAACGTACCGCGCAGGGGCATGTCGAACACATCCTGGCCAAGTTGGGATTCACCTCTCGCGCGCAGATAGCTGCTTGGGCCACAGCGCATTCCGGCAGCACATCGGACTGACCCCTGCCGGATCCCACTGAACGTCGAGGCAAGAGTGCGGTGCGGGCGACAGCCGCATATCATCCAGGTTTCTGGTATCCAGCCACTGCGGCCACTTCTGGATCGCGATACCGCAATCAGGGGACTGAGCCGAGACACCAAAGGCAGCCTCGGCGTGAGTCATGCAGGCAAGGGTCGGCGCGGCTCCACGATTCCCAGACGTTTGCCGCGTAGGACTGCGTCGGTTCGGTTGCGTGCGCCGAGAGTTCGCAGCAACCCCCGGGTGTGTGCCTTGATGGTATGTGGCGACAGTGAGAGCTGTTGTGCGATCTCACGATTCGTGGCGCCGGTCATCATCAGTCGAAGAACCTCGAGTTGGCGAGCCGACAGTGCGGGAGCACTGCCCGCCTGGGACGATTCCCGCGGAGCAAGGCGCCCCTTGTCCCCCTGCATCACGGCACTCAGGAGTGTTCTCGCATCCCAGTCCCGTCCGATCCAACCAACGATGCTGCGGTCCGCCACCGGGCTGGGGCGAGAAGTGTGCACCGTTTCCATCGCCAGGATGTGGCACTGCGGCCACGCCTGCGCGATCTGCGGTGCGATGTCGTTGACGGACACCTCGCCGAGCCAGTCCTTGACGATGGCAACATGCGGCCGCCACCGCCGTGCGGCTTCAACGGCTCCTTCGAGCGAGGCCGCAGTGAGGCAGCGCTCGACCCATTCCTGGCTGTTGAGCAACGCACGGAAGCCAATGCGCACGACTTCGTGGTCGTCGACGATCAGTATCCGGCGGCCGTTCATCGTGCACCCCGCATAGACGCGGTGCCGGTCCGCGGCAGATCGAATAGCCGATCTCTGGTTTCGAGACCGTCCAGCAGGTGGCCGAACCTATCTCGTTTGGTACGGAGATAAGTGAGACTCTCGGCGGTCGCCGCGGGCGTCAGTGGGACCCGCTCCAACACATCCAGACCGGTGTGAAGCAGTGCCGCGACCTTGTCCGGATTATTAGTGAGCAGTCGAACTTGCTGCACGCCAAACCATTTCAGGACCTGCCCGGCAAGGGTGTAATCCCGCGCGTCGGCTTCGTGACCCAGCTCGACGTTGGCATCCACGGTATCCAGACCCTCGTCCTGGAGTGCGTAGGCACGAATCTTCTCCAGCAATCCGATTCCGCGTCCCTCGTGGCCGATCGCATAGAGCACGATGCCACGCCCGACCTCGGCGATGATCTCCATCGCCGAGGTCAGCTGACGGCCGCAGTCGCAGCGCGCCGAACCGAACACATCACCGGTGAGGCACTCCGAATGCAGCCTCACGTGCACAGGCGCCCCGGTGGTCAGATCACCGAGCACCAGGGCGAAGTACTCGGAGCGCTCCGGCCAAACCGGCCGGAATCCGAACGCCCGGAACTCTCCGAACGACGTAGGGAGGCGAGTCTCGGCGACGCATTCCACCAACTGCTCGGTGGCGCGGCGGTACTGCGCAATCTCATCGACGGTCACCAGCACGAGATCGTGCCTTCGGCTGAAATCAACCAACTCACGACATCGAGCCATCGAGCCGTCTGGCGACATGATCTCGCAGAGAACGCCATATGGCAGGAAGCCCGCGAGCCGGGCCAGATCGCTGGCTGCCTCGGTATGACCCCGGCGTTCGAGGACACCGTGCGGTCTCGCCCGTAACGGGAACATGTGGCCCGGGCGAACGAGGTCGGTGGGGCGAGTCTTCGGGTTGCAGAGGGCCAGGATGGTCTCGGCCCGATCCGCTGCGCTGATCCCGGTGCGTCCCTCGCCGGCGATATCCACCGACACCGCGAAGCCGGTGTGGAAGGAGCTCGTGTTGTCCGAGACCATCGGCGGCAGCTCGAGCTCGTCCAGGCGCTCCGACGGCAACGCCACGCAGGTCAAGCCGCGCCCGAACTGAGTCATGAAGTTCACCGCCGCAGGCGTCACCGCCTGCGCTGCCATCACGAGATCGCCTTCGTTCTCGCGGCCTTCGTCGTCGACGACCACCACCATGCGGCCGGCCTTGATGCTTGCGATGGCGGCCTCGACCACCTGGAGGGCATCCCTGGGACCGCATGTATCGAATTCGCCCATTGTGTTCTACCTAAACGTCAGCCGATGTGCTCGGGCCGGGCGGCAACCGTAGTTACCGGTATCACATCAATCTATACGTACGTTTGTTTACGCGCAACCCTGGGTTTGGACGCCAGCAATTGCCGAAGACCAGGCAATTCCCTGTTACAGCAACATTTTCGGCAGCGTGCAACGCTGGGTTGCACACACAGGCACACGACAAAAGAAGCCACCAGCCATCACAGAGTGATAGCTGGTGGCTCTCGAGTTTTGGATCGCGGCGCGAAACGAAGCTGGTCAGACTACGTCAACCTGATGACCATCCGCAGCATCGGTCCCGCGAAACGAACTGAACATCCGCCGCTGGGCGGCGGCTACCCGAGCCGGATCCAGCACGCGACTCGGATCCAGGAACGCCTGCATCAGCAGACCGTCGAGGACGGCCATGATGATGCCCGCCGCGTCGTCCGCAGCCTGGTCATCCCCGAGCCCGAACGCAATCGCCATTGCAGGACGCAGCGTCGCGTAGGACTCTGCGAGCGGATGACGCACCCGCTCGTCGTGCGGTGCGCGAGCCAAGGCCGTGAAGAATGCTCCCAGTAGCCCGGAGTACTGGCCCATCCCGGACAGCACGACGTCTATCGCCTGCTCGAGCCGATCGCCGAAGTCTCGGACCGGCAGTCCGACAATGTCGGCGATGACCTCGTCCTGCCAGCGCTGAAAGGCCACATCCATCGCCTCGGCGAGCAATCCGTCCTTGGAGCCGAAGTGATAACTGATCGATGCCAGATTCGCACCGGCTTCCGTCGAAATCACCCGGGCGGTGATGGATTCGGGCGGCAGTGTCTGCAGGCAGCGGATTGCGGCCTCTACGAGGGCGGTTCGGTTGCTGTGTTGGGCCATTACCGATCATTCGTGGTTGTGTGTCGAGAAGTGCGGCACGACGATTCCGTGAGGAACTGGTTGACATCGACCTTAACGCGGGTGGTCGTCCCTCCGGGCCAGCCCATGTCCGGATGGGTTGCGCCGGACAGCGCCGCTCGACACCGTCCGGCGCTCCCCAGGCCTCAACGCCCTAGCATCCCCGACAGTTGAGACGCAGCCAGATAGCCGCTCTGGATCGCACCGTCGATCCAGCCGACCAACCCCGTCGCGATATCGGCGCTCGCGAAGGCGATTCGGCCTTCCGGCGCCCGCATGCCGGACAGGTAGGGCAACATTCCGACCGGGTACGCGGCCCATCCGCCGCCGGCGAACGAATCACGAGTCCAGTCATGCCCGCCGACCTCGACCACCGTGCATCCTGGGATGAAGCGATCGAATGCCTTCTGCACCTGGGCTCGGTCGTGGATGTCGAACTGCTGCTCGCGCGGCTGATCCGCACGGTATCCCAGCGGCGTGAAGTAGCTCATCAGCTGTGCGTCACCCAGATCGTATTCCGAGATGACCGTGGTGACGCCGTCACCCGATTCGGGGCTGGCCAAACCACTGAACGCGGGTGGCGCGTCTTTGACCAGAGCCCAGCCCTTCATACCGGTGCATCCGGGCCGGAGGTAGGCGCCCTGTTGTTTGGCATCGCTCAGCTCCGGCGAGAACTCGATCGAATTCCAGCAGTTCGCTGGAACAGCCACGACCGCGCCGCGAGCCCACACCACATCCCCGCTGGCAAGCCTCACGGTGACGCCCTCGTCGCACTGGTCGATCTTCGTCACGATGGCGTTGCACCGAACTTCGATCGCGTTCTCGGCGAGCATCGCCTCGAGCAGTTCCATCGATCGAGTCGGTCGCCGCAGCTCGAGGGTGAACCAACCGGCAAGACTCTTACCGCGATTGGCCGTCCACCACAGAAACATCAGTGCGCTGAATTCGTCGGAGGGACGGCCGCCCTCGGTCGTGGGCCACGACTCCAGCAGATCGCGGAAGCCGGGGGGCGGCTCCAGACGATCCAGCATCTCGCGCCAACTGACGTCCAGGTCGTCCAGCTGCTGCGACTCGAGGGGCAAAGCCGGGTCGATTCGATGGACCATCTGCAGCAGTTGGAATGCAGCCTTCTCGGATCCGAGGATCTCCTCCGGCAGCAGTGGAACCGGGTGGGTGATGCGCTGGCCCCCGAAAAGGTAGGCGAAGCTCTGCGCATCCCGGGAGTGCGACCACTCCACTCCGTAGTAGGCCATCTCCCGTTCCATGAACGGGCATCCGGGCGGACTCCAGGCGCCGCCCATGTCCACCGTCACCCCGGTGCTACCGAAGGTATCGGTGAACACCTTGCCGCCCACACGATTTCGACCCTCCAGGAGCAGGACACGCTGACCTTCGCGCGCCAGATTCCGGGCGGCCGTGACGCCTGCATAGCCGGCACCTACGACAATGACGTCCCAGCCAAGCTCATCCATATTCGAATTCCGTATCGCGATCAGCGGACCGCGGCTTCGACATCCAGCGCCCGCAAGCCCGGCAGCACATCGCGGGCGAAGACCCGCATGCTTTGCTCGACATCGGCCATCGGCACACCACCGGAGGCAAAGGTCACCACAAGGTGTCCGCACCCGGTCTTCTGCTGGATCAATTCGAGCTGTTCGCGGCATTCGGCCGGGTTGCCCCACACACAGGTGTCGATGAATTCCTGAACTTCGGCATTGTCGTCCGATTCGGTGGTGTCGGCCGAGGTGTCGTAATGCTCGTAGCCCTTCACCTTCGCGAAGGTCTCGGACTTATTCAGGCCGTAGTGCTCGACAACGCTGCGGTAGTAATTCCCCATGTAGCGGTGGGCGATCTCGCGAGCGCGCGCCGAGTCCTCGTCGCAGAAGACGAGAACATTCGTGAGCGGCGCGGGTGCCGGCGTGCCGTGTGTTTCGGCGAATACCGCCCGGTATCGCGACACATCCGCGGCCACATCGTCCCACGATTTGAATGCGATGAGCAGCACGCCGACACCCAGCTTCGCGATGATCTCGAATGAATCCGGAGACATTGCTGCAGCGAAAGTGCGGTTCCGGAAAGGAGCGGTCGGCGCGGGACGCAGATTCCGCTCCGGCTGCTGAAAATGCTTTCCATCGTAGGCCAGCATGCCGGTGTCCAGAGCCTTCAGAACAATGTCTGCCGATTCGAGGAAGCGCTCCCGGGATTCGTCCATCGGAATACGCAAGCCTTCGAATTCGGTCTTTCCGAGACCACGGCCGATGCCCAGAATCACGCGGCCACCGCTGAGCACGTCCAGGACGCTGATCTGCTCGGCCACCCGCACCGGGTCGTGCCAGGGCAGAATCGTCGCCGCCGTACCGAGCCGGATATCGGGATTCAGCGCCGCTACGTAGGTCAGGAACTGCAGCGGGTCCGGCGTGATGTCATAGCTGGTGAAGTGGTGTTCCGTAGCCCAGACACCGTCGAAACCGAGTTCGATGGCCAATTCGGAGCTGCGTACCGCGTTGGCCCAGACCTCGGTGTCGGTGAGCGCATCCTCGAAGCTTTGGAAGGAAAGGCCAAGACCAACGTGCATGAGAAGAACCTCTCGGAAGTGGACCCGGCGGGGAGAAAGTATTCCCTCCGCGTGGGCTGGTCAGATTCGGACAGGGTCATCGTCTGCAGCCCACCGCAATCCAGTCAATGAATCACCCTCGGGAATCACCCCATTGGGTAAGTGTCGAGTCCCGTTCGCACCCAGATCCTGGGCCACCACCGATATCCGCGGTATAGCCCATCAGGCTAGTCCACGGCACACCCGCTTGACGCGATCGGAAACCGAGCAGCAGCATCTTCGCAGTGATTCCAATCACACCGAGGCAAGACTTTTCGGAAAGAAAGATTGAAACCGATGAACAAACTCACCCGAACCGCTGTCACCTCGACATTCGCAACCGCGGCACTCTGCCTCATGGCAGGCACGGCCACCGCCGATCCGGCCACCGACTCGACGGTGACGACCGACATCGCACCGGGCGTGCGCTACACCGGAAATACGTCGGATAATTCGGCTGCGGTGGACACCGCATTCGGGTCGTTCGTCATGCGGGACGGCCAATTCCAACTCCGCGACAGCCAAGGAAATCTGGTGGTCGGCAATCCGGCGGTCGGAGATGTGCAGTCGGTCGCCGCGGTCGATTCCGGATCGGAGGCGGCGGAGCCGAATACCCCGGCGGCGGCCACCTCTTGGAACGAAGAGTCCGCCCCCGCCCCGGTACCGGACGTACCCGCCCGAGTCGCGACCGACGCCGCCGCGGCGTCGACGCCGATGCTCCAGAACGTCGATGCCACAGCCGATTTCAACGGTGCCCTGGGCGTCGTGGCCACCCAGTTCGGCCTGGCGACCGGTGTCGGGACGCTCGCCGGCGGCATTATCGGCGCTGGTGTCGGCTGCGTCGGCGGCGCGCTGACCGGAGGGTTCGCAGCGATTCCGACCGGACCTGTCGCCCTGCCCGCGGCGGCCCTGGGATGCCTGGTGGGCTCGAGTGTCGGTATCGCGCTCGGCAGCCTCGCCGGAGCCGCACTCATCGGCATCCCCGTGGGGATCGCAAGCGGTGTGCAGATGTACAACAGCCTGCACGATCAGGGCGATATCTGACCTTCTCCGCTCTTTCACGGCCCGGCTTCCCCGACCGAAGCCGGGCCACACCGCTGTCCACACCGGGCGGTCGCCCGCCTACTGGTTCCGCAACGTCACTCGCCGAGCGCCAGGGCGACGGCCGCCGCACCCGACATGTCCTCACCCGCTCGGCGCGCGGTCGCGAACTCCGCGTCACCGAGAGCCGCAATGGCACGCCGGACACATTCGGTGTGGCTGGTGAGCAGGTTCGGCGAGAGGATCGGCCAGTTGCCGGCCGCGGTGGCCAGCGCCCCGGCCGCCCCCGTCAGCACCGCAGCCCGCTCCGGGTCGTCGGTGTCGCAAGCGATCCAAGCCAACGCCTCCAGACACATTGCCGTACCGACCGGATCGACGATCAGCCTGGCCAGCCGTTGCAACGCCTCGTCCAAAAGCTGTGTAGCCCGGTCGAATTCACGGTGTTGCCACTCCAACAACCCGGTTGCCCACTGCGCGTAGGAACGGGCCACGGACTCGCCCGACGACTCGGTGATCTCCAGGACCCGTACGTAGCATTCGTTCGCCTGCTCGGCGGATCCGCACATCGCGTGGCAGAGGCCCAGCATGAAGAGCGCCTCGACCTCGAGAGCGAGTCTGTGCTGCTGACGGAGTTCCGCCGCGACATCCGTCAGCACGTCGCGGGCCTGGTAGGCGCGCCCGCTGTAGTAGGCGGGAAATCCTTCGGCATAGGCAGCTGTGGTATCGACGGGTCGAATCCGACAGGACACCCGCCAGCGCGTGCCCCTCCTGGACCAGCGCCTCGCCCGCTTCGAGGTCGCCCTACATATCGGCGAGCGCGCTGTCGGCATAGAGCGACAGCACCCGATCAGCCTCGCCACGGCCCCGATCGCGTTCCAGGAGCCGATCGAACCAGCGTCGACCTTCGCTGTAGCGGCCACGGGAGCTCCAGTACAGATATGACGCTGTCGCCATTCGGATTCCGGCTCCGGGGTCGTCGGAAATGCTGGACTCCAAAGCATCTCGCAGAAGCGCCTGTTCACGCTCGAGTCGAGTGATCCAATCCAGTTGCCGCGCACTGGTCCACTACCAACCGCAGGCACCAGTCGCGATGTCGGCGCCGTAGGTCCAGCAGGATCCGTCGGATTTTCACGATAACGCGGCTCAGGCGAAGCGTGCCGGGAACCGCTTCGGTCGATACTCACGAGGCGAGCTTGATGATCCCCGCTCCCACCAGCACCAGCAGTACCCCGGCGATTTGTGCCGGAGTCAGGCCTTCGCCCAGGAATGCCGCGCTGATCAGGGCGATCAGCACCACCCCGACTCCGGCCCACACGGTGTAAACGACCGCAAGCGGCAGCCCGCGCCGGATGACCTCGGCGAGCAGGACGAACGATGCGGCATATCCCGCCACGACCATGCCGACCGGGCCGGCGCGGGTGAACCCGTCGACCAGTCGCAAGGACATGGTCGCGGTGACCTCGCACAGAATCGCCGCGCCGAGCAAGATCCAGACCATCTGGTCTCCTTCGAGTTCACGTGCTGGTCGATCCGGCGCACCGGCGAGCCCGCTGTCAGGAGCGATCGGCGGGCGCGGTGATCGCGTAGCCTCCGCGATAGAACAGCAACGGCAATCGGTCGGGATCGGCACCGAGATGGCGGACTTGGCCGACCACGATCGTGTGATCGCCGCCGTCGTATTCCTTCCACAGCTCGCAGTCGATCCACGCGCTGACACCGGGCAGCAGTGGCGCCCCTGAGGGGGTGCGTGTCCAATGCACGTCGGCGAATTTGTCCGCACCGGAGCGCGCGAATCCGGCGCTGTGATGCTCGTGGTCCTCGGCGAGCACGTTGACGCAAAACGCACCGATCTCGCGAATTCGGGGCCAGGTGGTCGAGGTCCGGGCCGGCGAGAAGGTGATCAGCGGCGGATCCAGCGACAGCGAGGCGAACGACTGACAGGTGAAACCGACCGGACCGTCAGGGCCGGTCGCGGTGATCACCACGATTCCCGATGCGAAATGCCCCAGTACCTCGCGCAGTATCTGGGACGTCACAGTGTCCGAAACAACTGCCGTGTCCACCGAATTCACCGTCATGTCCGATCTCCATTCAACCCGTTGGTTCCTGCCGTCCGCGCCGGTAGGATGTTGTAGTTCAAGTGAAAGACGTTCTCCGGGTCATAGATCGACTTGAGCTGGGCAAGCTTCTGATAGACATCCGGGCCGTAGTTCTCCACGACAATGGCTTGGGAGACATCGGAAATACTGTGAATATTTCCGGACACCGGCGAGATGACCCCGGCGCTCGACAGCGTCGTGTTCAACCCGTCGATTAGCGCGTCGAATCGCACCGCGTGGTCGATCCCGCGCCATCCAGCCTCGATCATGACGCCCGGTCCATCGCGGTGTTTGGCCGGCGTGCCCAGCGCGTTGTCGATCGGTTTGCCTTCGACGATGATCGAGACCGTGCCGTGGCACTCCGCATCGGTGAGCAGCCGGTCCGCATTCGCGGCGACGACCTCGCCGAACCGTTTTGGCGTGCAAGCCAATTCGTAGTCGGTCCAGCGCCGGCAGAGTCCATCCTCGAATCCCGCCAGCTCGTCGATGCGCTCCTGCAACACCTTGACCGCATCCGGGTATTCGTTACGAGCGATCGAGTCGTCGACCGCGGGCTCCAGCGCACGGATCGAGCCGATCTCACGATCGGCGTCCTCGACCGCCCCGACATGGCACAGCACCGCCGACACCGAGACCCCGCCGGACTCGTCGCGACCAATGATCATGACCGGGTAGAGATCATCCGAGGTGGCCTGCAGCGCGGTGAGCAGCGTTGCCAGAAACTCGGCCAGCCGCTCCCGTACCGGCATCCAGGTGATCATCCCGGAGAGCACGCTGTCGGGCAGATCGTGCAGCGCGATCTCGATCTCCGTGACGACCCCGAAGTTGGACCCGGCGCCTCGCAACCCCCAGAACAGTTGCGGGCGTTCGTCTTCCGAACAGCGAACCAACCCACCGTCCGCGGTCACCAGAGTCGCGCCGGTGATGTTGTCGCAGACCATCCCGTGCCGGTAGGTGAAGAACCCCTCCCCACCGTTGAGCGCGAGCCCGCAGAAGCCGATCGCCGGCAGAATCCCCGTCACCGGGACCAGCCCGAACTCCGCGGCCTCGCGCACCACGTCCCCGGCCAACGCCCCGCCGCCGACTCTCGCCCGGCGCGCGACAGGATCGATGTGCACGCTGTTCATCCCCCGCAGATCCAAGACGATGCCACCGTCGTTGATCGCATAAGCGTTCGGATTGTGGCCGCCACCGCGGACCGAGACCTCGAGATCGTGGCTTCTCGCATAGCGCAGGGCGGCGCGCACGTCCGCCGCGCCCGAACACCGTGCAATGAGCGCGGGACGGCGGCCGTGGCGGTCGGCCCAGATCGCGGCCACCTCGTCGAAGCCGGCTTCTCCGGCGGCCAGAACCTCGCCTCGAAGCTCCAGATCCGGGTGCGTGGTCGATGTCATCAGAAGCTATCTCTTTCTACCGATCGGACCCGTGCCGGCGGGATATGAATCGCTCGGCGAATCGATCGTGCCGATAATGCGGTGTTCAATCAGGTTGACCACCAAAGGAAGCGACGCTGGGCGTCCAGATGATGCTGTCCTCACAATTCCGGAGCGGTCAAGCGCTATGGCACCGTATTGACCCATCGGGACTACATGCGAGTCGGCGACGATATTGCCGACTGACCCAATGGGCGAGAGTCGACGTTCTGATCGTTGACAGCGCGTGGAGGGCCTTGCGACCGTGCCACCTGCCCCTATCCCAGAACCGCGAGGCTGCCGTTTATGACCGACATCGATATGCTGCTAAGCCCGGAACGGCTCGGACCGGCGCTGGCAGAGGCCACCGACGACGACCGCTGGCGGATGTTCGACGCCGCACTCGTCTCGGGCGGCAAATCGAACCTCACATTCCTATTGCGCAGCACCGCAGGAGAACTCGTCTTACGCCGGCCACCGGAGGGGGAATTGCTGCCCAGTGCCCATGACATGCGGCGTGAGACCCGGGTGCAGCATGCGCTGGCGGATTCCGAGGTCCCGGTCGCGAGGGTTGTGCTGGCCGTGGAATCCTCCGACCTGATCGGGGTGCCGTTCTATGTCATGAGCAAGGTCGACGGCCACATCATCCGCGGGGCGATCCCCGTGGGCTACGCCGACGCCGACGCTGATCGGGTACGCATGACCGATGCGCTCGTCGACACGCTCGCACTGCTGCACAGCGTCGAACCCGCCGCCGTCGGGCTCTCCGATTTCGGCCGCCCCGACGGCTTCCTGGCCCGCCAACTCCACCGTTGGCAGGCGCAATCGGCAGCCAGCCGTATCCGGGATCTCCCGGTACTGGATGAACTCGCGCACAGGCTCACCGCGGCGCTGCCGGCCAGTCCGCCGGCCGCCCTCGTACACGGCGACTACCGCCTCGACAACTGCATGATGGACTCCTCCGACCCGGGCCGGATCGCCGCTGTTCTCGATTGGGAGATGTCGACGCTCGGCGATCCGCTCACGGATCTGGGCCTGCTGGCGTTCTATTGGACGGAGCCGGGCGATCCGCCTGTGCCACTGGTCCCCGATGTCACTGCGCAACAAGGATTTCCGCCTCGGGCGTATCTGCTCGAGCGATATGCCGCCCGCACTGGGCACGACCTGACGGACTTCCCGTTCTACGAGGCCTTCGCGAGATTCAAGTTCGCGGTCATCCTGCAGGGCATCGCCGCGCGGTCCGCAGCGGGTGCGATGGGCGGGCAGCAGTTCGGTGATCTCGAGGATGATGTGGTCCGGGTCGCGGAATCCGGGCTGGCCGCCCTGCATCGGTCGTGACAACGACCTCCCCGAGCGATCACCCAGCCAGGAGCATCCAATGGACTTCAGCCCGTCTCCCCGTACCACCGAGCTCTGCGCCCGGGCCTGGGATTTCATGCGCGAGCACGTCTTTCCCGCCGAATCGGCGCTGAGCCACCACCTCACGTCCGCTGCGCATCTCGGGGCGAACCTGCAGGCCGCTCTGGCCGAGGAAGCTCGGCGACGCGGGCTGTGGAACCTTTTCCTCCCCGCCGTCTCCGGGTTGTCGACGCTCGAGTACGCCCCGATCGCCGAAATCACCGGATGGTCGCCGGTGGTGGCGCCACAGGCGATGAACTGCGCGCCGCCCGACAGCGGGAACATGGAGATTCTGCACATGTTCGGCACCGAGCAGCAACGGGCGCAGTGGCTGGATCCCTTGCTGGACGGCACGATTCGATCGGCCTTCGCGATGACCGAACCGGCCGTCGCCAGTTCCGACGCCGCCAATATCTCGACCTCCATCACACGCGACGGTGACCACTACGTCGTCAACGGGCGCAAATGGTGGATCACCGGAGCCGCCGACACCGCCTGCGAGATCTTCATCGTAATGGGCAAGACGGATCCCACGGCACCGCGCCACAAGCAACAGTCGATGATCCTGGTGCCGCGCAACACGCCCGGGGTGCAGATCCTCCGGCGACTGCCGATCTTCGGATACTGGGACCGCCAAGGACATTCGGAGATCGTCTTCGAGAACGTGCGAGTACCCGCAGCCAACATCCTGGCGGGTGAGGGCGAAGGGTTTGCCATCGCGCAGGCTCGGCTGGGTCCAGGACGGGTCCACCACGCCATGCGGGCGATCGGCATGGCCGAGCGGGCTCTGGCGCTGATGGTCGAACGGGCGGGCAGCCGTACCGCTTTCGGCGATCTCCTCGTCGACCGGGGCGTCGTCCGCGATCTGATCGCCCGCTCCCGCATCGAGATCGATCAGGCGCGTCTACTGATCCTGCACACCGCCTGGCTCATCGATACCTACGGCGCCCAGCGGGCGACCACAGAGATCGCGGCTATCAAGGTCGCCGCGCCCGCGGTGGCGACACAGGTCGTCGACCGTGCGATCGAGATCTTCGGCGCCGCCGGTGTCAGCGATGACTTCCCGCTCGCCTACTTCTACGCCGCCGCCCGGACCCTGCGCATTGTCGACGGGCCGGACGCCGTGCATCTGCGCACCATTGCCCGCCGGGAAATCCGGCGAGACCGGCCGTATGTGGGTTAGCCCGAAAGGCTAGTAGCGGACCCGCGGCGCTTGACGGCCGCGTAGCCGACTACGAGCATATAAGGACGAGACCCCATGCTGAGAAACAGCTCCCCCGGTCGCCGAGTCGCATTGTTAATTCGATTTCGGATCAATTGTTCCCGCGCTGAACAATACCCCAGAAAATTCGCTTCGAGAGGACAAACGGACCATGCCGGATTCTCCGGGAACGACAGGTATCAGCGCCTGCCCCCATTTCGCGAAGTATGATCCGCTCCACCCCGACGAGCTCCGCGATCCCTACCCCAGCCTCGCGGTCTCGCGCCGCGAGAATCCGGTGTACCACCTGGAGGCCTTCAACATCTGGGAAGTCACCCGGCAGGCCGACGTGCTGGCCATTCTGCGCGACGACGAGAACTTCTCGGCCGAGGGCGCGCTCGAAAGCTACCCGCTGCCACCGCAACTGCGGGAGCGGATGGCCGGCTATCCGTGGTCGGAATCGGTGCTCATGCTCGACGATCCCGACCACCGGCCGATGCGGGCGCTGGTACAAGCCCCGTTCACGCCGCGGAGCCTGGCCGCGCGCGAGCCGTTCCTGCGTGAGCGCGCGAAGCGGCTCCTGCAGCCGCTGACCGACGAGGGCACCATCGATTTCGTCAACGAATATGCCATTCCGCTGT
Source organism: Nocardia sp. NPDC059236 (assembly GCF_042754085.1). Classification (NCBI taxonomy): domain Bacteria; kingdom Bacillati; phylum Actinomycetota; class Actinomycetes; order Mycobacteriales; family Nocardiaceae; genus Nocardia; species Nocardia sp. NPDC059236. Next base: position 322,862 of record NZ_JBHZAF010000004.1, on the reverse strand, counting down.
CGCTGGGCGCGATCGCGAGCATCACCGGCGTGCCGGAGGACAAGTCCGACCTGATGATGCGCGCAGTCGAATCGGAGTTTCGGCTTTGCAGCTTCGCACCGATCGACGAAGCCGAGTATCTCGCCGCCGCAACCGATATCGCGGAACTCTACGAATACTTCGGCGAACTGATCGCCGACCGACGTGCCCATCCACGCGACGACTACGCGTCGGTGATGATTCAGCGGCTCCGCAACGACCAGTCGCCGGAAGCCACCAAACGCATCATCGTCGGCCTGTACGACATCCTCGTCGCCGGATTCGAAACGTCCGCGCAGATGATGGCTCAGGGCGTCAGATCCCTACTGACACACCGTGATCAGTGGGAGTTGCTGGTGCGGGATCCAGCGCTGGTGCCCTCGGCGGTCGAAGAGACCCTCCGGCAACGGACACTCGTCAAAAGGATCTTCCGGCTGGCCAAGCACGAGGTTTCGGTGGGCGGGGTCAGTATTCCGGCCGGCGGGCTGGTGTCGTTGATCCTCGCCTCAGCCGACCACGATCCCGACGTGTACCCGGATCCGGAGCGCTTGGACATCACCCGGCAGGCCCCACATCTGGCCTTCGGCAAGGGCAAACACTTCTGCATCGGCGCGCCGCTGGCCCGCATCGAAATGCGGATCACCCTCGAGGTACTGCGCGAGCGCTTCCCCGACCTCGAGCTCGCCCCGGACCAGGAACTGGAGTGGCGCCCCGACATTCGGATCGACACCATCAACCAGCTTCGGCTCCAACTACCGACAACCGCCCGGGCCTGAACTCCCCATCGAGCAAGCATCCCGAACGAAGGATCGACACATGAGTAAGAGACTGCACGGGAAGGTCGCAGTCGTGACCGGAGCCGGGCGGGGAATCGGGCGCGCATATGCCCACGCCCTGGCCGCCGAGGGAGCGAAGATCGTTGTCAACGATCTCGGTGCTGCTGTCGACGGCACCGGCGGGGAGGAATCCTCGGCCGCCGCGGTCGCCCGCGAGATCGTCGAGCTCGGTGGCGAAGCCGTAGCCGACACCCACAGCGTCGCCGATTTCGACAGCGCCGAGCAGATCATGCAGACCGCGGTGTCGGCATTCGGCCAGCTCGACATCCTGGTCGCGAATGCCGGCAACATTCGCATGGCGCAGCTGCACGAGTCGAGTCCCGGTGACTGGAGCGACGTGATGGCCGTACACGCCGACGGCACCTTCAACTGCATCCGCCACGCCGCGCCCCTCATGCGTGAGCACGGCGGCACGATCATCACGACCGGCGATCTCTCACAGGGCTTCTACTACCCCAAGCTCGGCGCCTATCGCGCCGCCAAGGCGGCCATCATGGTCGTCACTCTGACTGCGGCGCACGAGTTGAAACAGCATGGAATCAACGTGAATTCGGTCTTCCCCGGCACCACGTCGACTCGCATGGCCGAGGCGTTCTTCGACGGCCTCGACGACAGGGAGAGTTTCTACGCCGATGCCAAGGAACACTTCCAAGCCGACAGCGAGGCGGCGGCAGCAGCGCCCGAAACCGTCCCGCCGCTGGGGGTCTACCTCTGCACCGACGAGGGACGCTCCATCACCGGCCGCTCGTTCGTCATGGACGGCACCGGAATCGGTCTCTGCACCACTGCTTCGGAGTTGAGCTTCATCGCACCGAACACTGACGCCTGGACCACCGAAGAGCTCATCGCCCGAATCCCGACCTGGCTGACGGCCACCGAAACCTCCGCCGCCGCGGTTGCTTCGATCCACAGCTGACGCGTACAGCCCGGGCCCGGTACCTCCTCCCATGGTCAGGTGCCGGGCCCGTGTCGTACCCGTCGACGCCACGTATCCGAAAGAGTCCCATGACAAATCCCCACCGTCCCCCGGATGACCTCGACTACCTGTCTGCGAGCGAACTCGCGCTACTCGTTCGCCGACGAGAGGTGTCGCCGGTCGAATTGGTCGAGCACACCCTGGGCCGGATCGAGGCCCACAACGGGCAGCTGAACGCGTATCTGACGGTCTGCGCCGAACACGCTCGATATGCGGCGCGCTTCGCCGAGCAGGAGGTCATGTCCGGCCGCAACGAGCTCGGCCCCCTGCACGGAGTGCCCTTCTCCGTGAAAGACCTGCTCGAAACCGCCGGTGTCCGAACCACATACGGATCCCGCCTGCACGAGACCAACGTGCCGTATGTCGATGCGCTCGCGGTCACGCGGCTGCGGCTGGCGGGCGCGATCCTGGTCGGCAAGACCAATACCTCCGAGTTCGGAATGCTCGGCGAGACAAGGAATCTCCTGGCACCGGATTGCCGGAATCCGTGGGATCTCGCACGAACCACCGAAGGATCCAGCGGCGGCGCCGCAGCTGCGGTAGCCGCCGGCCTGGGACCGTTCGCGGTGGGTACCGACGGCGTCGGCTCGATTATCGCGCCCTCCGCCGTCTGCGGCGTCGTCGGCTTCAAACCGACAACCGGCCGCGTACCGATGTGGCCGACCCCGCCGTCATCACGCTTGTTCGTGACAGTGGGTCCGATCGCCCGGACGGTGGCCGATGCCAAGCTGGCGCTGGAGGTCATGAGCGGCCCGGACCGGCGCGACCCGATCTCTCTACGCGACCCCATGCCCTGGTGGCGCGAGGCCGACGATATCCCGCCGCCGCGGGTGGCATGGACTCCGGACCTGGGGCAGTTCGCGGTCGACAACGAGGTGGTCGCATCCTGCGAGCTCGCCCTGGGCGTGCTCGCCGAACTCGGCTGGTGTGTCGACTCGGCCCACCCCGCCATCCCAAGCCCCTGGCCGACCTACGGTCCCTTGTTTCGCGCGGATGCCTGGCTCGAGCTCGGGGAAGCCGCTGAGGCCACTCCCGAACTGTTCGATCCCGAGGCACTCTCGGAACTCCTCCCGGCAAGGCACGTCAGCACCGGAGAGGTCATCACCGCGTTGAACCGGCTCACCGAGCTCCGGCGGACGATCGACGACTTCTTCCTCGACTACGACGTACTTGCGATGCCGGCGACCGCGACCACGGCATTCCCGATCGGCTTGCCTCCCACGGTGATCGGCGGACGCCGCGTCGAACCCGGCTGGACAACCTACATGCCGTTCACCGCGGCCTGGAACATGGGCGACAATCCGGCCGTGACGATTCCCTGCCCGCCGACCGCCGGCGGCCTCCCCGTCGGTCTGCTGCTCGTCGCCCGCGTCGGTCGCGAGGACCTGGTCCTGCGCACCGCCAGGGCACTCGAGGAAGCCCTGCCGTGGGCGCATCGCCGCCCCGATCTCGAGCCCGCACCGGTCGATCGACGAACTTTGGATCGACTGATCTGAAACCTCGTGCAGCCACCCAGGTTTCGGCTACTAGCCGGTCCTGGGTGGCCGCGCTTCGAGCGTTAGCCAAGCCTGCGACCGATTCTGCGGTAGACGTGCGGCCGCCAAGCGCGGAGCGCAAAACCGTATCCGACTCCCCCGACGAGCACGATCAGCAGGGCAGCGGGAACTGCATAGTTGAAAATCGAGTCCCGGCCGGCCAGCGCCGACGGATTCGCCAACGCCAAGACGAGGATCGCAGCCAATCCCCCCAGGGCGACGCCGGACGAGAACAGCAGCCGGCCGGTCACCAGCGCGAGTTTCCGGTTCCGCACGAAGTAGACGAAAATACTCGCACCGACCACGACGTAACTGGCGAGCAATGGGATTCCGGCGATGAACAATGCCCAGGTGAACACATCCATGGGCGACAACCCGCAGGCGGCGACGGCGAGTGTCAGCGCGACGCTCGCGATTCCCAGCAACACGGCGGCCCGATGCGGCGAACGATGCCGAGAGTGCGCACGCCCCAACGCATTCGGGAGGACGCCGTCGCGGCCCATCGAGTACAGGTACCGACAGACAGTGTTGGCATAGGACAGCTGGCAGGCGAAAACACTGGTGATCAGCAGATAGCTCGAGATGGTCATCGCGGTCGAACCCAGGTAGCGCTCGACCCCGCCGAAGAACATTCCCGCAGGGTCCTCTTGCGCACGGCCGACCGCCTCCTCGGTGCCGAACGCCGTGATCATGCACCAAGCCGACAGCGCATAGAAGACCGCGATGAAGCAGACGGATACGTAGGTGCTGCTTCGTATTGTTCGTACCGGATCCTTGGCTTCCTCACGGAAGAGCGTGGTCACCTCGAATCCAACGAACAGCAGGAAGGCGAACAGGGCCGCGATCGCGGGCGAGCCGGAGAAGGCCGCATGCGCGGTGAACGATTCGAGCGATCGCCCGGTCGGCCCGCCGCGAAGACCGACGAACAGGTCGAAGACCACCACGATCCCGACTTCGAGCGCCATCACCACGGTCATCACCCGCACCGACGCGTCGATCCTGCGATAGCTGAGCGCGGTGACGGCACCGATGAATCCGAGTGTGTAGGCCCACCACGGTACGGCGGCGCCGCCGATCCGCACGTGAATCGTGCTGCTCGCGACGATTCCACCGAAGACGCAGAATCCGAAACCGCCGACCAGATATCCGATCGTCGTCAACAGCCCGGTGCCCAATCCGACTGCACGCCCAAGGCCCACGGAAACATAGGCGTAGAACCCGCCGGCATTGGGCACCAGCTGCGTCATCCTGGTGTATCCGGTTGAAAAGATGAGAATCAGAATCCCAACGGCGATAAAGGCGGCCGGTGCACCCAGGCCGTTTCCGCTGGCGATGATCAAGGCGACATAGCCGGCTACGCCGCCCAGCGGTGCGGTGAATGCAAGAACCGCAGACACCACACCGAGGACACCCAGCCGCCCCCGCAGTCCAGCTGTCGGCTCGGTCGAGTTCGAGCCCTCCGCTGTGGCAGCGTCTTTGTCCGCATCGTCGATCGAGGATGAAGCCATCGTGTTGTCACTCCGTTTTCGGGTGGACCGAGGATAAGTCCGCTGGGGTTCGAATCGCACCGAGCCGACAGTCCGGGGCGGAAGCCGCTACTGCCGGCCGATCCGCCGGTAGACGTCCGGCCGCCGGATCCGCAGGTATATGGCGTAACCGGCGCCGCCCACGGTGACGAGCAGCAGACCGATCGGTATCAGGTGGTTGAAGACCGACTCCTGCCCGGCGACCGCTTCGGGATTGAGCAGTGCCCAGATCAACGTCGCCGCGAATCCGACGACAGCGATACCGGCGAGCAGAAGGCGTGCCGCAGTAGCGATTCCGTCGCGTCGGCGTGCGAAGAAGACGAAGACGGCCACACTCATGAGGAAGTAGCTGGCGAGAATGGCTACCGCGACGGCGAAGGCGGACCAAGCGAATATGTCGCTCGGCGACTGCCTCGCGACCAGCACGACGATCAGGCCGACGAGATGGAGCATTGCCAGTACCACAGCAGCCCGGTGCGGTGAGTGCCGCTCATCGTGCGCACGGCCCAGGGCCGGTGCGAGAACACCGTCCTTGCCCATCGAGTACAGGTAGCGGCAGACCGAATTGCTGAGCGACAGTTGGGAAGCGAAGACGCTGGTGACAAGCAACACGCTGGTCACCGTCATCATGGTCGACCCGAGGTAACTCTGCACCGCGGTCGCGAAAATGCCGGTGGGGTCCTGCTGCGCCTCGCCGACGACCTTGTCAGTACCGTACGCCGTGATCAGACACCAGGCCGAGAAAGCGAACAGCAGCGTAATGAGGGAAACCGAGATGTAGGTGCCGCGGCGAATGGTCTTCACGGGCTCCTTCACTTCCTCACGGAACAGCGTCGTCACTTCGAAGCCGGTGAACAGCAGCACCCCGAAGAGCGCGGCCATCGGTACCGAACCAGAAGCAAGCGAGTGCCAGGTGAACGAATCCAGTGGCCGACCGGTCGGACCGCCGCGGAAGGTGACGACGAGATCGAACACCAGGACGATTCCCACCTCGAACACCATCACCGTGGACAGGGCTCGGACCGACGAATCGATGCCGCGGTAGGCCAAGGTCGAGACGACCAGAATGAAGCCGGCCATATACACCCACCATGGAATATCCGGGCCGTGCAACGCAGTCCGGACAGTACTACTGGCAACGATTCCACCGAAAATATAGAAACCGAAGCTGCCGACGAGATAACCGACCGTGGTCAGTAGACCCGTTCCCAGGCCGGCCGCTTTGCCGAGGGCGGCAGTCACATAGGCATAGAATCCGCCTGGATTCGGCACCAACTCGGCCATCTTGACGTACCCCACCGAGAAAATCAGCACCAGAGTACCGACGATGGCGACCGTGACCGGGGCGCCGAGTCCATTGCCGCTCGCTATTACGAAGGCCAGGTAACCGGCAACGCCGGCCAATGGGGAAGCAAAAGCAACAACAGCCGCGACCAGGCCTGGAACCCCGAGTCGTCCACGCAGCCCCGGCGGAGCTTCCGCGGGTCTCGCTGCCGTCGTCTCGAAATTCGCCTCGCCGGGGATGCCATCCACATTGTTGGAAACAGGGGGTACGCTCACGGTATTACTCTCACTTCGGGGAGAATGGCGCTCGAATGAGCGCTCTGATCGGATCGATAGCTCCGCCAGAGGCCCCTACTACGGTGACGAAGACGCTATGTGATTGTCGGGAAATATCGACCAATAATTGCGGCCGCGTGCCTACCCGGTCTGATATTCGGGTGCCGGTATACGCGGCCACAGAGATCCCTCATCCGCATCAGAGATCTCCGCACCCGGCGAATCCGGTCTCCTCTCAGCTGAATTGGATGAAGGTGGACTTCGGTTCGAGATAGGCGGCCAGACCTTCCTCGCCGTGCTCGCGGCCGATGCCCGAGGCTCCGAACCCGCCGAACGGCGCAGCCGGATCGCCCAGACCCCAGCAGTTCACGTAGACCGATCCGGCCCGCAGCAGCGCCGCGAATTTGTGGGCGGTCGCCAGGTCTCGGGTGAAAACGCCTGCCGCCAGGCCGTATTCGGTGTTGTTCGCCCGGTGCGCCACCTCTTCGATGGATTCGAACGGCTGGGCGACGAGAACGGGTCCGAAAATCTCCTCACGGACGATCTCGGCGGTGTCGTCGGTCGTGGTGAAGAGGGTCGGATCGACGAAGTAGCCGGCCCGGCCCGCATCGATCGTTCCTCCTGCGACCAACTCAGCGGATTTCCTTCCGCTTTCGATGTAACCCGCCACCCGGGTGTGCTGCTCGTGGCTCACCAGCGGGCCCAGGTAAGCGTCGTCGTCGAAAGCACTGCCTACGACGCTCGTCCGAGCCTTCTCGGCGATTCCGGCGACGACCTGCTCGAAGACGCTCTCGTGGGCGAGCAGCCTCGACGAGGCCGAGCACACCTGTCCCGAGTTGAAGTAGATCCCCGCGAACGCACGCTTGACGACGGCGTCCAGATCGGCATCCGGCATGACGATCAGCGGTGACTTGCCGCCCAGTTCGAGGGTCACCGACTTGAGGTCGCGACCCGCGCGCTCGGCGATGGCCCGGCCTACCGCCGTCGATCCGGTGAAGGAGATCTTGTCCACCCCCGGATGCGCGACCAGCGCCTTGCCTGTTTCGCCGTCTCCGGCAACGACATTGAACACACCGGGCGGAATTCCCGCCTCGAGCGCGAGCTGCCCGAGCCGCAGCGCGGTCAGCGGAGTCTGCTCGGCGGGCTTGAGCACGACGGTGCAGCCGGCGGCGAGTGCGGGCGCGATCTTCCAGACCGCCATGACGAGCGGAAAATTCCACGGGACGATCTGCCCGCAGACACCGATGGGCTCACGGGTTGTGTAGCAGAAGACGTCTTTGCCACGCACCGGTACGGTGCGTCCTTGAATTCTGGCCGGGGAGCCGATGTGGTAGCGCAGGTTGGCAATTGCGCCGGGAACGTCGATCTGGCGGGCGAACCGTCGCGGCTTCCCGTTGTCCAGCGCTTCGAGATCCGCGAGCTCGTCTGCGTGCGACTCCACCAGGTCTGCGAGCCGGCCCAGCAGGACACCGCGCTCCGCCGCGGCCATGCGGCGCCACGGCGAGCCGATCTCGAAGGCACGGCGCGCGGCCTGAACCGCAAAATCGACGTCGGCGGCGGTGCCGTAGGCAACCTTGCCCAGCACCGTCTCAGTGGACGGGTCGATCGTGTCGAAGGTCGATCCGTCCTGGGACGGCGTCGACTGCCCGTCGATGAGGTGGTTGTGCTGTGCGGTGGCGAGAAACTCGCGCGCCGGACGGCTCACGCTCTCGTGCAAAGTGAGGGATGTACTCATGAAGGTCTCCTGGTTGTTCAGGTGATCGGGGTGGCGCTCAACGCCTTTCGGCGCAACTTGCCCAGATGGTCACGCGGCAGTTCCGGGACGAATACGATGATTCGCGGCGCCTTGTACAGCGACATCTTGGATTTCGCGAACTCTCTGATGCTTTCCCGGAGGGCGTCGCCGTCGTCGGGGTATTCGGGGCGCAGGCAGATGAAGGCCTTGATGACTGCCGTGTGATCCGGCATCGGCAGAGCGATGACGGCGACATCCTCGACGGCCGGGTGCAGTTTCAGCACTTCCTCGACTTCGACGGCGGCAACGTTGCGCCCGCTGATGCGCATCATGTCGTGCACGCGGGACAGGAAGTAGAACCAGCCGTCGTCGTCGATGGCGACCTCGTCGTCGCTGAGGTGCCAGCCGTCCTGTTGGTCGGCCTTCATCAGCGCAGGCAGGTCCGGGTTGAGATTGGTCCAATAGGTCGGACCGACCGGTCCGCGAAACGCGAGACGCCCTGTCAGCCCAGGGGATTCGGGCAGCAACTCGCCGTCGGGGGTGACTACCGCGACCTCGATACCCGGGATCGGCAATCCGATCGACGCCGCCGGACCCACCTTCCGTCCCGCGATCAGCGACGTGATGAGCGTGCTCTGGGTTGTCACACACCCGTACGAATTCGCCAGGGGCGCAGCCGGACACACCTGCAGCCATCGGTCGCACAGCTCCAGGGTGAGGCCTTCACCGCCCGCCTTGGCCAGGCGCAGGCTCAGCTCCGGTGTCGAATCCCCCATGGCGTCTAGGATTCGGGCATACATGGCAGCGATGCCCGCGAAGTAGGTGACGCGGTGGCGGACCAGCAGTTCGAGACAGTCCGCGCCGGTCGGCCGGTCTTTGTAGACCGTGGGGATCAGCGCCCGCAGCGGATAGTTGATCTTCTCCATATTGCCGAACGCGTGTCCGAGGGGCGCGTGCGTCATCCAGACATCGTCGCCGCGCGGCCGCCTCGTCGACCAGATCGCCATATCCGTCGGCTGATGAGTCTCGTGGAAGTGCGTATAGATGACGCCCTTCGGCCGCCCCGTCGTGCCGCCCGTGTAGTAGATACTCGCTGCGTCCAGTGGCGCAGTCGCGGCGATGTCCACGTCCGGGCTGCCGGTCGCGACCAGCTCACCGAACGAAAGATGCGGTGATCCCGCCGGGGCGGCCGGCGACACGACGACCGCCCGCACGGCGCTCGAACCCTGTTGCGCCACCGCCTCGTCGACGACATTCAGGCGAGCGTCCTGGGCGACGACGATCGATACCTCGGCATCGGCGAGGACATAGGCGAGCTCGGCGGGACCGTCCTGCAGACCCGAGGGAATCGCGATTCCCCCGGCGATCAGGATTGCGAGCTTGGTGACCGCCGCATCGCCCACCTCACCGAAGCGATAGAGCACGCGGTCGCCAGGCTGTAACCCCAACGCCCGCAAGCTGTTCGCGAGCCGATTGGCGTTCTCCCAGATCTGCCCGAAGGTCAGTTCGATTCCGCGGGTCTCGTCGTAGATCCCGATTCGGTTCGCCGCTTCCGGGGTATCCGCGAGCCGGCGGCCCAGCAATTCGAATCCCGCGTTCAGCTGGGCGGCGTGAATTACCGTGTGCATCCACGGGATTGGGAAGTAGTAGGTGGCTGCGCATTCGGCCGGCGGCAGGAACCGCTCGGGCACGTTGCGAAACATGTTGTTGCCGCTGACCGGAGCGCCCAGCACGTGGGAATGGGTCGGGTCGTTCAAATCTCTCACCTCACCGTGTGAATATGTGGACGCTGCACGCGTCACCCTCGATCTCCGGGAAGGAGCCGCCGAAGATGTGTGCCAGACCGACGCGCGCGCCCGGAACCTGCCGGTCCTTGGCCTCGCCCCGAAGCTGGGTGACGATCTCGTGGACCTGCGCCAATCCCGTCGCTCCGAGTGGATGTCCGCGCGCGATCAGACCTCCGCTGGGGTTGATCGCGACGCCTTTGCCGTCGATATCCGCATATCCACCACTGATATAGCGGCCGCCGTGGCCGGCGTCGCACAGTCCCAGGCTCTCGGCGTGCAGGGGTTCGGAGATCGTGAACGGCTCGTGCACCTCGCACAGGCTCAGATCCTCCGGCCCGATGCCGGCCTCCGCGTACGCCAGGTTTGCTGTCCGTTTGGTCGTCCCGCGACGCGCGCCTGCCCGATCCGCGATCCCGCCCGACGTCAGCGCACCACCGGCGATCCGGACCGCCCGTTGCCGGCCCAACCGGCGCACCGCCGACTCGCTGACGACGACCGCCGCCGCGGCGCCGTCGACATTGGGGCAGCATTGCAGTCGTGTCAACGGCTCAGCGATCATCGGCGAGGCCAAGACCTCGTCCACCGTTACCGGCGTGCGGAAGTGAGCGAACTTGTTCAGCGCGCCATTGGCACGGTTCTTGACCGCCACCGCAGCCAGATCGGCAACCGTGACATCACATTCGTGGAGGTATCGGGCCGCAGTGAGGGCATAGATGCCAGGAATCGGCACGGCCACCTTCAGTGGGTCGCGATGCGCGGGCTCGATCGGGCCCGCGCTCGCCGAGGTCAGGATGTCGATACCGACGACGAGGGCCACATCGATGGCACCGGCCTCAATCCACATCACCGCCTCGCGCAGCGCGGATCCGCCACTGGCACAAGCCGCTTCGACATTGGTGATCGGAATCCCGGTCATCTCCAGGCCGGCCAGCACGCGCTGCCCGATTCCCACCCCGCCCTGCACCGAGCCGAAGAAGGCGGCTTCCACCTCCACCCGCTCGAGGTCGGCGTCGGTGAGGGCGGCCAAAATCGCCCGGCCACCGAGCGTCTCGGCGACGATGCCGTTCCATTTCGTGAATCGGGTCATTCCGACACCGAGAACGAAGGCGGTCACCGTGTCACCCCATCGCGTGCCGGGTGCAGCGAGACGGCGAAACCCGCCTGGTCGAGGCTCTCCGCGCCCGGCATCGGCACCAATTGCACGACATCGCCGATCGCCGCCCGGTCGGCGCCGTCACCGACGAGCACGGTGCGCAGTCGAATGCCTTCGGACAGATCGACTACCGCGACCGTGTACGGGACCAGGGTTCCGGGAAATCCGCGATGCACCACGGTTTTGCTGTAGATCGTCGCTGCTCCGGTGAGTTCGATCGTGGACGCCGATTCGCTCGTGCACCGGCGGCAGATGAGGTGGCGGCTGGGCAGACGCACCTGTCCGCACGAATTGCATTGCCATCCAATGGGTTTTGGATCACCGTCGGAGTCGACGAGCCACAGTCGCGCCCGCCCGGCCAAGTCCTCGACACCAGGAACTTCCACGACGTCAGTCATTGCCGTCGCCACCGATCGGGTGCGCGCGCAGGAATTCGAGGGTGGCCGTGGTGAACTCGGCAGCCATCTCCCACGGGAATGCATGGCTGGAGCGGGAGCCGGTGAACACCCGGAATTCGGCTTTGTCGATCCGGCGGGCCACCAGTTCGGAGTAGCGCGGCGGGATCATGACGTCGTCCGCTCCGGCGGTGACTAGGGTCGGCGCCTGGATCAGCGACAGCTTCGACAACGAGTCGTGGTTCGCGTTGGCGATCATGTGCCCACGCATCCCCGCGGTATTGCGCTCGGCGTTGGGATTCTGGACGTAGCACCTGGTGACCATCTCGGCGACCGCAGCGGGTTCGCGCGTCTCGAGATAGTCCGCACTGAGCATCCACATCATCGTGATGCGGAAAGCCGCCCGGGCGTCACCGTGGTCGAGAGCGAACTTGCTGGTGTAACCGAAAGCCCGGCGCAGCCATTCGTCATTGCGCGCCTTCGTCGCATGCAGCTGCAGGCTGTGGACGACCTCGGGATGCCGGATGGCGAGCTGCTGGCCGATGCTCGCGCCGAGGGAATGCCCGGACACATGCGTGGGACCGAGGTCGAGCGCGCGAATCAGACCGGCAATGTCGTCGGCCATGATCTCGGTGCTGTAACCGTCGGCGTCGGCAGCCGGGACATCCGAGTAGCCCGACCCTCGATTGTCCACCACGATCACGTCGTATTCACCGGCATACGCGGGTAACTGCAGGTCCCAGAACCGGCCGTCGGTGCCTGTTCCCGGCAGCAGCACCAAGGGTTCGCCGGCGCCGTAACGGTGGTAGCTCAACCGAACACCGGTTTCGAGGAGGACATCGGCGCGACATACCTCGGGTAGGGCCGACGTCATTGCGCGACCGCCGTTCCTCTGACCTCGAGCTTGGCCTGCGGATCGATGAGCCGCGACACCTCGACGATCGTGGTCGCCGGAAAATGCTTGCCCACATGGCGAAGCCACGGCGCGCCCAGACGATCTCGGCAGTCCAGGTACTCCTCCATGCTGGTTATGTAGATGACCAGCTCACAGATGTCGGTCCCGGTCGCGCCGGCCGCCTCGACTACGGCGGCCACGTTGGCGAGCGCCTGATCCCATTGATCTGCGAAATCGCCGGGTACACATTTCTGGGTCTCGGGATCCCACGGCAGCTGGCCCGCGATATGGATCTGGCGTCGGGGCGAGTCGACGATCGCGTACGAGTACCCGCTGGCGCGTGCCCAGCCCGCGGGGCGGATGGTGGTCAATTGGCTCACTGTGTTCCTCATTGGTTCCTGCGACAGGGGTCAGGGCAGATACGGGCCGACCCGGCTGAGTTTGCTCAGTAGTTGGCGATACCCGAGCGCGATCGCATCCGGCACCTTCAAGTGGAGCTCCTCGCGCAACTCGACGGGGATGTGCTCGGGACGCTGGCTCTCCACGATGACCTGGTCCTGATCGAATACGAGCTGGATGAGCTCACCGTCGAACTCGGCGTCAGGGACGTCGAGCGAGTAGTTCCGGCACGAGGCGTAGAAGATGCGGGTGAGCTTCTCGTCGACCGGTGAGTGGAATGCCGCCCAGCACATGACATTGTTCTCGAATTCACCGCTCACGGCGCCCGAACCATTCGCCGGGGCCATTCCGGACTTCTTGGCGATGACCGTGAACGGAGCATGAATCTGCCATTCCCAGGACACCTGGCCGTCGCGGTACATCGACCGCAGGCCGTAATCGGTGGGTTCGACCACGTGTTGGTGGATGACCGGTCCATCCTGCAGCGGAATGTAATCCCGATGCACGAAATTCAGGTGCGACAGATCGGCGGCATTCTCGGTGGCTCGTCCGGCATTCGCCCGCCATTCTTTCGGCAGCACGGCATGGCCATGGAAGTTCGGATCTTCCCACATGTCGTCCGGCCAGCGCGGAATATCCCGAATCGGACCTCCGAGCGCAACCCAGACCAGTCCGTACTTTTCGACCGCCTGGTACTTGCGGATCCTCGCTTTCCGCGGGATCGCCCCGCCCTCACCGAGCTGAGGAATATGGACGCAGGCACCGGTGCGGTCGTATTTCCAGCCGTGGTAGGCGCAGGTCAGGACGCCGCCCTCGGCGCTGCCAAGGGAAAGGGCCACACCGCGATGAATGCACAGGTCCTGGAATGCCACGACCCCTTCGGCATCGCGAAGCAGGACCAGGCGCTCACCGAGCAGCGTGAAAGGTGTGGGCTGGTCCCCGACTTCGCTGCTGTGAGCGACGGGATGCCAGAAGTCCTCGAGCGTTGCACCGACTAGCTGTTCACCGAATGATCGGCTGGTAATGGGCTGGACTGACACTTTGATCCTCGCTGATTTCTCACACGTCGCTGACGGAGTAGTCCGGCTGCTGCACTCGAGATACAGCGGCGGACTTGCCGGGGTTCGGCCGCCGGAACTCCGGGAAGACGTAATTGCCCAGCATCTTCATCGAGCGCACGATTTCGTTGTGCGGAATGCCGGCGTGGTTGATATTGATCTCGTCCACGCCGAGCGATTCGTACAGCCGCACCATTTCGATCCAGTGGTCGGGATCGCCGGAGATGATCACGCCGTTGGCGCGGAGTTTGTCGTATTCGTATCGACCAGCGCGCGCGCTGACCGGGTCCATGTCGGGCTTCTCCCGGCTGAGCTTGGCCTGATACATGGTGTCCGCGTCGCGAATCCAGTCGATGAACGGCGGCCCGGCGACCTCGCGCGCCCGCTCGTTCGTGATGCCGCAGTAGCCGCGCAGTCCGAGCACGACCCGGCTGTTTCCCTGGTACGGGCCGACCGGTTCCGGATTCGCCGCGGCGTCGCGATACAGCGCGATCCGTTCGGCGAACTTCTCGAAGGAGACGCCGGTCGGACCGGTCATGAGACCCAGTCCCAGTCGGCCGGCATTCTGGTGCGACTCCGGACTGATGGCCGCGTAGAAGATCGGCGGATGCGGCTGCTGGACGGGTTTGGGGCACAGCGTCCGGGGCGGAATCTTGTAGAACTTGCCGTCGTAGGAGAATTCTCCTTCGGCGGCCCAGGCTCCGGTGATGATGGCCAGAGATTCGGCGTAGCGCTCATAGGCTTCCGCGAGCGGAACTCCGAACGCTTCGAACGCGAGCATCGAATTACCGCGACCGGTACCGAATTCGATCCGCCCGTTGGACAGAATATCCAGCGTCCCGATTCGCTCGGCCACCTGCAGCGGGTGGTAGAGCGGCAATGTCGCCGTCGTCGTGCGGATCGTGATGTGGCGCGTATTCTTGGCCACCACCGCATGGAGGAGATCCGGCGCGGAAATAAGCGCTGACGGGGAAAAGAAGTGCTGATCCGAAGCCCCGACCGAGTCGAAGCCCAATTCCTCGGCAAGCAGCATCTGCTCGACTGTTTCATGGTATCTGCGGGCAGTGTCGGCCTCGCCGAACATGGTTGCCTCAGTCACGTATCCGAATCGCAACGCTGCTCCCTTGACGTCTGTGGGTGGTTTCGCCACGATGCTGCGGCGCAGAACTCGACGTGGTCAAGGATTGCCGCCGCCGATTAGCCGATCGGGTTATGCACCCTCCGCCACGACCGAAACCGCCGCTAGCCCAACAGGATTACCGGGCATTGCCGACGCCGCGGGTGCGTGGCAGCATCGCCCGCACCTGTTCGCTGGGCCCCTGCAAAAGTCGGCGTTCAGGCGTTCCTCACCTGGGGAAGCCGCGCCCCAGGTGAGGAATCCTTCGCCGGCCCAACTCGAGCCTGGACCGCTCGGCCGGACACGGCCCCGGTCCAGGTCGGTCAACCTGAGGACTGAAATTGCCTTACGTCATTACTCAACCGTGTTGCAACGACGCCACCTGCGTGGAGGTCTGCCCGGTGGATTGCATCCGCCCGAGGCCGGACGATCCGTCCTTCGCGGCCGCGGAGATGCTCTACATCGACCCCGATACCTGTATCGACTGCGGGGCCTGCGCCGACGCGTGCCCGGTCGACGCGATCGTGCCGGTCGACGAATTGACCGCCCGTAGCGCTCGATACGAGCAGATCAACGCGGACTACTTCCAGCGCTTTCCGTTGGAGTCCGACTGGGATGCATTCGGGGCGCCGGAATTCGATCCGCAGGAAGGCAATTCGCGCGGCAGTATTTCCGGCGAGTCCGAGACCACCCGGATTGCGATCGTCGGTGCCGGCGCCTCGGCGTGCTATGCCGCCAACGCCTTGACAGCGCGGCTCGGGGACGCGGTCGAGGTGGAGATGTTCGATCGCCTGCCGACACCGTGGGGACTGATCCGGGCCGGCGTGGCTCCCGATCACCAGGGCACCAAAAGGGTGACGGACACCTTCCGATCGGTGAACAAGCAGGCTGTGCGCCTGCACCTCAATGTCGACATCGGAACACACCTGACCCACGAAGAATTGATGGCGCACCACCACGCGGTGATCTACGCAAACGGCGCGAGCGGGGATCGGAACCTCGGAGTTCCCGGCGAAAGCCTGCCAGGATGCCATGGGGCCACCGCGTTCGTCGCCTGGTACAACGGCCACCCCGATTACGCGCATCTGAAGGTCGATCTGTCCTGCGAACGAGCCGTCATCATCGGCAATGGCAACGTCGCGCTCGACATCGCTCGAATTCTGGTCACCGACCCGAGCGAGCTGGCCGCCACCGATATCGCGGACTACGCACTGGAAGCCTTGCGCCACAGCGCCATTCGAGAAGTCGTGGTACTCGGCCGCCGCGGTCCGGCCCAGGCCGCGTACACGAATCCGGAGCTCCTGGCCCTGGGCCATATCCCGGGGGTCGACATCGTGGTCGATCCCGCCGAGCTTGTCCTCGACGACCGCAGTCGCGCCCTGCTGGACGACCATGCGGATCCCGCGACCGTGCTCAAAGTACAGGTCGTCGAGGAGTACGCGGCGCACACCGCACGCACCGGCGACAAGCGAATTGTCCTGCGCTATCTCGCCTCCCCCACCGAGGTACTGGGTCGCGATCGGGTCGAGGCTCTACACATCGTGCACAACAAACTCACCGAGGACGAGAACGGCCGACTCGCCGCCGCACCGACGGACCGCACCGAGACCATCGCCACCGGACTCGTCCTTCGCTCGATCGGATACCGCGGAATTGCGCTGCCTGGCCTCCCGCCCCTCACCCAGTCCGGCGCGCTCCCGAACATCCACGGTCGGGTGCTCGGCGAAAACGGGGTTCTCTTGCCCGGGGTCTACACGACGGGCTGGCTGAAACGCGGGCCTTCAGGCGGCATCGGCACGAACCGGCATTGCGCGAACGAGACCGTCGACATGCTCGTCGAAGATTTGGCCGCCCGCCTTCTACCCTCTCCATCCCACGACCGGCAAGCCCTCGCAGCCCTGGTCACCGAGCGTCGACCCGAAGCGATCGACTGGGCCGGATGGCAGGCAATCGACGACATGGAGCGTGACCGAGGGCAGGCGGTTGGCCGCCCTCGCAGGAAGATCATCTCGACTGCGGCAGCGGTTGCCGTCGCCCAAAGCCGTTCGCGCGCTGAGGGAGAGAGCAAATGAACATCGACAAAGCGGCCTCCCCCGCGTCGCCACCACCTCGCCCGGACTATATGAAACCCCGATGATGGCGGGCCTTCCCGAGGCTGCGCAGAAGTCGCTGGAGAAACAGGTGCCACACCCCTCCAGGCTCGGCAAGGCACGCCGAACGCCCGGCGCGGTGCCCCCAGCCACCGACCTGGCTGCGCTTCAAAAGAATCACGGACTTAGCCCGAAGGGCTAGTAGCTCCGCCATTTCTGTTGACGCAGTCGGGGGTGCAGAGCAGCATTATCTCGACGAAACTCACGAAAACAAATAGTTTTCCGGATATATTCAGCCGGCCGCTGGAGTATCGATACAAGAATTCCAGCCGAGATATTCGTCGCGATTTGATCGGGTTCCTCGTGATCCCACCGATTCACGGAGCGCCCGCAGGATCGGCAATCGGTCGATTCGATTGCCACAGAACAAGAGTGAGAGTGACATCTGATGCATTCCAATGAAGGGCTGTACGAGGACACGTACGACGCGGTGATCATCGGCGCTGGGTTCGCGGGTGCGATCGTCGCGCGCGAGTTGGCCAACCGTGGGCTGCGAACAGTGATCCTGGAGGCGCGCGATCGGATCGGCGGGCGAACCTGGACCATTCAGACCGACGACGGCGAACCCCTCGACATCGGTGGCACGTTTGTGCACTGGACTCAGCCCCAGTTCTGGGCCGAGGTCACTCGATACGGACTGACCGGCGACCTCGTCGACTCGATCGAGACACCGGCGGACTGGGTGCTGTCCCCCGCGGGCGGCGGTCTCGACTGGCGCACGGCCGAGCAGCACGCCGAAATCGAGAAGCATTTGATGGAGCGCTTCTTCGAGCAGTCGTGGACGGTCTTTCCGCGGCCGTACGACCCGCTGTTCGCCCGCGACGAGGTAGCCGCTCTCGACCATATGACGGTCCGCGATCGCCTCGATCAACTCGACTTGGCGGCGGATGACGACGCTCACTTGAGTGCCGTCTTGTCGGCGATGTCGTCGAACACTGCCGAGGAGACCAGTTACCTCTCCCTGTTGCGGTGGTGGGCGCTGACCGGTCACACCTACGAAGGACTGTGGTCGGCGCTGTCCGGCTACAAGCTGAAGCACGGCACCCTGCCGCTGCTCGATGCGATCCTGTCCGACAGCGGGACGGAGGTGAGGTTGTCCTCGCCGGTCAAGGGGGTCGCCTCCGACGAAACCGGTGTGCAGGTGACGCTGGCCACCGGTGAGGTGGTCAAGGGCCGCGTCGCGGTGGTGGCTACCCCGAGCGGGATTTGGCCGAATCTCCAGTTCTCCCCGACACTTTCGCCCGAACGACTCGAAGCCGCACGCGCCGGAATGCAGACACCGCGCGGATCGAAGGGTGTCGTTGTGCTCAAGGGCGAGCCGCGGAACATATTCATCAACGGCCGTCCGGGCGATCCGATCAACCTCTTGTGGACCGGGAAGCGGATCTCCGAGGATGAGCAGGTCGTGGTGTTCTACTGCGGTCCGTCGATGAAAGACCCGGAAGACCCTGTGGAGATCGAGGTGGAACTCACCAAACTGTTGCCGCATGTCGAACTCGGCGAATTGCATGCCAGCCTTTTCGGTCCTACCGATGAGTTCTCGCTCGGCGGCTGGCCGATGTTGAAGCCCGGCCAGCTGACCCGGTGGGAGCCCTACGAGAACTTCTCCAAACAGGAGGGCAGGGTGGTGTTCGCGACAGGCGACATTGCCTCGCACTGGACCTCGTTCATCGATGGGGCCATCGAGTCAGGGTTGCGCGCCGCCCGCGACGTTCGCGAGATTCTGCGATGACCGGGCAAACGCCTTCGGCGGCCTATGACGTGGTGGTGATCGGCGCCGGATTCGCCGGCGCCACGGCGGCGAGAGAGTGCGCGATCCGCGGTCTGCGCACGCTGGTGCTCGAGGGCCGAGATCGGGTCGGCGGGCGGATCTGGACTTCGCAACTGTCCGACGGCGAGACGATCGACCTCGGCGGGACGTTCGTGCACTGGTCTCAACCGCACACCTGGACCGAGATCATGCGATACGACCTCACCGGCGACGTTGTGGACGCCAATGCCGCACCCGCCGACTGGGTCCTCTCCGCCCATGGTGACGGACTGGAATGGACCACCGCCGAAGCACACGCGGAGCGCGAAAAGGCGCTGCTGGAGCGGTTTTTCGAGGATTCCTGGCGAGTCTTCCCCCGACCGTACGACCCGCTGTTCGCCGCCGACGCGGTGGCCGAAGTCGATCAGCTGACGGTACGGGATCGGATCGACCAGCTGGATCTGGCTCCCGACGACGCCGCGCACCTGAGCGCATTGTTGTCGACGCTGTCGGGCGAAGTGGCGGAAAAGGGCAGCTACTCCGCACTGCTGCGATGGTGGGCGTTGGTCGGTCACGGGTACGACGCTTTGTGGCTGGCTTTGGCGAGCTACAAGCTGAAGCACGGCATGACGAGTCTGCTCGACGCGATTCTCGCCGACGGTGGGGCGGAGGTCCGCCTGGCCGCACCGGTCAAGGGCATCACCTCCAGTGACACCGGGGTCGAAGTGACACTGGCTACCGGTGAGGTGGTCTCTGCGGGAGCCGCGGTGGTCGCAACACCGGCCGGCGTTTGGCCCTACCTGGAATTCTCGCCGGCTCTCTCGCCGGGACGACTCGACGCTGCACGCGCAGGGTTGCAGTCGCCGAGGGGATCGAAGGGCGTTGCAGTGCTGAAAGGCGAGACTCGTCGGATCTACGTCAATTCCCGGCCCGGCGACCCCCTTGCCCTGCTCTGGACAAGCCATCATCGATCGCAAGATGAGCAGGTCGCCTTGTTCTATTGCAGCTCCGCAATGCACGATCCCGACGACCCCGAAGAAGTCGGTGCAGCCATCCGTGCACTGCTGCCGAACGTCGAGGTTCTCGAGGTTCACAGCGGCAGCTGGGGCGCAGACGATGAGTTCACGCGTGGCGGCTGGCCGATCCTCTGGCCTGGGCAGCTTTCCCGTTTGGCACCCCATCGGACGCTGAGCAAACCGGAAGGACGAATTGCCTTCGCAAGCGGCGAAATTGCGTCGTTCTGGAGCTCTTTCATCGATGGCGCGATCGAATCGGGCATCCGAGCCGGCAGGGACGTGAGAAAGATTCTCGGGCTGACTTCATAGGCTGGAGAAGGCTCCCCGCCTCGACGATGTGACGAGCTACCGAACGAGCCCCGGACCGATCTGCGTTGGTTCGGGGCTCGTTCGGTGGTAATCGCCCATGATGATCACTCAGCATGTTTGACGGCGAGGACAGTGCGCGGCGTATATCCAGGGCCAGCATGACAGTTGTATCTCGTTGTGCTGCAGCCGTATTGATTCAGACAGGCTTCTTGTCCTGCCGGATGATGTTGTCGCTGAGGATGTTTCGGCATAGGGGTCAGGCTCTATCTGACCGGGATGCTGGCGCCGGTGGAGCGGAAGAACTCCTGGCCGTTGCCCGAGGCCGCGGGTGTGGTGGAGACGGGTGGGTTGCAGCACTTCTTGAACCGGTCCCACTGGGATGCCGATGAGCTGCGTGATCGGTTGCGTTCGTATGTGGCCAAGGCGCTCGCGGGCCCGGATCGTGTCCTGGTGGTCGACGAGACCGGATTCCTCAAGAAGGGAACGAAATCGGCCGGCGTCCAGCGTCAGTATTGGGGCACCGCTGGGCGGGTGGAGAACGGCCAGGGTGGCCCGTGGTATCGGCATATCACCCTCGCCGCCGCAGACTGGCGCAGAGGCCATCAAGCCCACTCCAGAAACCCCAGATACCAGCGAAAACGATTACACCGCAACGAAATACAACTGACGCGCTAATCGGCGTCGGCGGATTCGGCCGCCTCGGGCTCGACGGTGAAGACCGGGCTGCGCCCGCGGGCGTCCAGCCGGCCGTCGCCCCAGCTGGCACTGCCGTAGGCGTCGATATCGATGGCGTACGCGCCGGCGGGGAGCGCCTCGGGCAGCTGGATCGAGGTCCGATCCTGCCCGTCGACCAGCCCCAGATAGGTCCGGCAGGGCCGGGAACCGAGCGCCACCAGGAAGATTCGCGCTGATTCGAACCGCCGGTAGGCCGCCGCGTCCACCGACCAGCCCACCCCCAGCGACCGATGGGCCGCGTCGGTGAAATCGACGGTGACGCGCAGCGCCGAGCGCTCCCCGAGTCCTGCCCGGTCCTTCACGGCTGCCTCCTCGAGCACCCGGCCGGACGCACATCGATATGCCCGGGCAGATGTCCCACTGCAACCAGGCTGGCACGGACCCCGCGGCGCGGCAACGCGAATCCGCCCGGGGAGACGCTCAGCCGCGTCGTACCGCGTTCTCGAGATAGGCCATCGCGTGCGCACCGTCGGCGGCGAAGTACACGAGGTCGGCCAGCGGCAGCGGCAGGAAGCCCTCCGCCTCCATGCGCTCGAACTGCTGCATCAGCCCGTCGTAGAACCCGGCGGTGTTCAGCAGGACCACCGGCTTCCGGTGCATCCTATGCTTTTTCATCTCGAGGATCTCGGTGGCCTCGTCGAGGGTCCCGGTGCCGCCGACCATGATGACCACGCAGTCGGCGAGCTCGAGCAGCTTCGCCTTCCGCGCGGCCAGATCGGGGGCGATGATCATCTCGTCGGCGTTGGCACGCGCCTTGCCGCGCAGGAACTCCGCCGACACCCCGACCAGCCTGCCGCCGCTGTTCTGCACCCCGTCGGCAACGACCTTCATCAACCCGGCTTCGGACCCGCCCCACACCAGCGTGTGCCCGCCCTTCCCGATCAACTCCGCGAACTCGCGGGCGGGCCCGGTGTAGCGCTCGTCGAGGTCGGCGGCCGACAGAAACACGCAGATGTTCATGCAGCCACTGTATTGCCGAAATGGGCCGCGGCCCGGCCGCGGTGGCGCTCAGGCCTTGTCGTCGAGGGTGACCCGCACCGAGACCCGGCCGTCGTCGCGCTGGGTCACCGCGTGGCCCGTGCGGTCGACGCCGTTCAGGTGCAACGAGATCGGCCCGCCCTCGCCCTGGAAGTTGCGCCACCAGCTCTTCTTGTCCGGCATGCCGACGCCGATGACGAGTTCGTCGCCCGAACGCCAGTAGTTGACCGGCGTGGAGAAAGTCTTGCCCGAGCGGCGGCCCGTGTAGGTGATGACGACGAATCCGCGGCCCATGAGCGGGCCGATCACCGGGAGCTTGGTCAGCGCCACGATACCGGCATTGACCCCGCCCACAACCTGTGCCACAACATTTTTCACCATGTGCGCCCTCCTGTTCCGGGGCACGGTAGCACGGGTGAGATCGGGGTCCGGGGCGGCGGACCGCCCCGGACCGGCGGCTCTACGGGAGGAACCACTTCGCGATGAGGGTGTTCACAGCGTCGATGAAGTCGCCGATGAAGTGCGGAATCATGGGCCTTTCCTCCTTTGTGGAAAATTCTGAACAAATAACCGTTACCAGTCGGTTCGTACCTGAACCGCCAACGGTGCTGATCACCTATTCGTTGCCGGAGACTGGACGGATGGCAATCAAATCCATTCCTGCCGGAATAGTCCGGGAAATGCCTTGGAAAGGAACAAAATTCGCCGCCGGACCGCACCTTTCACCGCTGACAGCGTGTTTGCTATGAATTTCCTAGGCTATCCCTCTCCGGTACCGCATCGTCACGGCAAATCACGATGAATAAATCGGAGTATTCGATCAGCGACCATGGCCCGCCGCGAATCTCGTGTATGTCAGCCGACGCGGATCGGATCCGCGACCGATGCCCCGGGCCGCTCGACCTCGGCGCGGCGCGCCACCGACAGGCCGTACAGCAGGGCGAACCCGTACACGATCACGTGGGCGTTCTCCAGAATCGGCTCGGTGTGCCAGGGTTTGGGCAGGACGAAGACGCCGACCGAGGCGAAATCCGGAGTCCACTGGTACGTCCATGCCCCGGTGGCCACGAACAGCAGCGCCGCCGCGAGCCACCACGGCGGCCGGGTCTGCGCCCGGTGCACGAGATGGACCAGCAGCGGGACGAACCACACCCAGTGGTGTCCCCACGAGAACGGCGACACCGCGCAGGCCGTCATCCCGCCCAGCGTGACCGCGAGCAACCGCTCGCCGCAGCGGTCCAGCACGGCGACGAGCGTCAGGCCCACACCCGCCACCACACCCCCGAGGATCAGCCACAACCAGACGGGCGCGCCGCCCCCGGTAAGGTGCGCGAGCACTCCCCGGACCGACTGGTTGGCCGGCTCGGTGTCGGGCGCGATGCGCTCGGAGTGGAAGAAGGTCGAGAACCAGTACTCGCGGGATTCACCGGGTGAGACGAGCCAGGCCAGGGCGACCGTCGCCGCCAGCGTCACCGACGCCGTCGTGGCCGAACGCCATTGGCGCAGCACCAGATACTGCACGATGAAGAAGGCCGGCACCAGCTTGATCCCGGCGGCCACCCCGACGCCGAGGCCACGCAGCCGCCCGCCCTCGGGCCGTGCGAAGTCCCACAGCACCAGCAGCATGAGCACCAGGTTGATCTGCCCGTAGAACAGCGTGGTGCGCACCGGTTCGAGGAAGACGCACGTAATCGCCAGCAGCGCACCGATACTCGCCACGCGTGCGTTCATCCGGTAGCCGAGCATCCGCCAGCACAGCAGGACACAGGTATACAGCACACCGAGATTCACCAGCAGGAACGCAGCGGTGATCCAGGCCGCGGGCACGGCGAGCCCCGGGATGAACGCCATGGCCGAGAACGGCGTGTAGGTGTAGAGCAGCCCGCCGACGGTCTCGTCCCGATACAGCGAATGCCCGTGCAGCAAACGCCAGGCACCCTCACGGTAGATGTGCACATCGAGCCCGCCCGCGAGAATTCCCGCCTTCTCCAGCCAGGGATCGACCGTCGTGAACACCAGCACCAACGCCAGCAACGCACTCAGTGCGAGCACGAAAAGCGTTGCACCGGAGCGGGAAACCTCCATCGAGCGTGAATCCGACACAACCAATTAGCCTAGTGAATAACCTGGCGTGATCACGACCGCCCGTTCGGCGCACCCGACACGGTGCTCGCCTGGGCGATGATCGCCGACCCCATCCAGCGGCGCAGATACCGCCGCAACTCCGCGTCTTCGCGCGGCGGATTGCCCGGCGAGATGAAGAACGACTGCATGGTGCGCAGCAGGAATTCCACCAGCTCGCGCAGGGATTCGTCGTCGTAGCCGTAGTGCCGCCAGTCCACGTCGAAGCGTTTGATCATGGTCATGCCGAAGGCCTGCGCCTCCGCGGAGGTGATGCCGGCGGGGTCGGCATTGGAGTAGGTGGCGGCCAGCAGGATGCCCAGGTGCGGCGTCCGGCGCACCTCGGCGAGGGTGTAGACGACGCCCTCGGTCATGGCCTCGACCGGATCGGTCATGCCGCTGACCTGCGCGGCCAGCCGGTCCAGGAAGTCGTCCACCGAGGCGATGGCCGAGGCCCGCATGAGCGCGTCCGCGCTGGGGAAGTACCGGTACACGGTCTGGCGGATCACCCCGAGCGATTCCGCGA
Source organism: Nocardia sp. NPDC059236 (assembly GCF_042754085.1). NCBI lineage: Bacteria > Bacillati > Actinomycetota > Actinomycetes > Mycobacteriales > Nocardiaceae > Nocardia > Nocardia sp. NPDC059236. The sequence continues at coordinate 298,287 of NZ_JBHZAF010000004.1, read as the reverse complement.
CGTCCGCGATGCTGATCTCCGCACCGGTGCGCGCGATCAATTCGACTGCGGCGGCGACGATTCGACGGGATGCCTCCTCGTCGTTCTCCGGCGGACTCCCGCCCCACCCGCGCCTTCGTGCCACGGCCCGACCGTAACACGCGGGATCGTCCCGTCCAGTACGGCATACGGTCTGAGCTGGGTTTTCCAATCATACACTTGTACGCGCCTGTGTATGTTTGTATGTTCACAGCGGCATCGGAGCGCTCGACCGGGCCACCGGACCCATCCACCGCCAGAAGACGAGGTATCGCCCGACATGACGGATTTGATTGTGCGGAAGCTGACGTTCGCGTTCGAGGAACACGACGTGCCGTTCCTCTGGAATCCCGAGAACCCGGCCTTCTCCAGCATGGCCAACGCGGTGTCGTTCCTGGCCATCGGTTTCGAGAAGATGATCGTGCAGATGATCACGCAGGCCAAGCCGCGATTCACCGACGCCGCCGTCGCCGAGGAGGCCGACGCCTTCATGCGGCAGGAGGGGCAGCATTCGACCGCGCACCGGCAGCATGTGCGCGGATTGATCCGCGCCTATCCGGGATTGCAGGAGACCCTTGACGAGGTGGTCGGCGAATTCGACCGGCTCACCGCCGAGACACCACTCGAGTACCGGCTGGCCTACACCGCCGATCTGGAAGCCACCTTCACCTCGGTCTTCAAGCTCATGCTGGACAACGAGGCGACGCTGTTCCGGCCCGGGGACGACCGGGTCGCGTCGCTGTTCATCTGGCATTTCGTCGAGGAGGTCGAGCACCGAAGTTCCGCGCTCATCATCTTCGATTCGCTGGTGGGCAGCGATCTCTACCGCATGCGGGTGGCGCCGTCCATCTTCCGGCATGTGCTGCGGGTCGTGCGCATCGCCTGCGCCGGATTCAACAAGCATGTGCCACTGGAGGATCGGAAGATCGACGCCATGTCGATGTTCGCGACCTACCGCTACCAGCAGTTGCTGGGCAAGCTGGTGCCGCGCTTCGCGCTGCCCTACGCGGGCCCGGGGCCGCGCGCCTTCGACGACCTGCCGCTGGGCGAGCAGCTCACCGCGCTGCGCGGCATCATCCGCAGCCAGCTGCCCAACCATGATCCGGCACACGAGAACACACCGGCGCTGGCCGATGTGTGGTTCGAGCGCTACCGCAACGGGTATGACGTCACGCGCTGGTACACCGCGGAGGCGACCGGGGCGGAGGCGAACTGATGGCCGGCCACTGCGCACCCACCTTCGACCAGCTCGCCCGATCGCTCGGCTTCTCCTGCGATACGGCGGGCGGGCTGGTCGAGGTGAGAAACCCGCTGGCACTGGAGAACTGGACGCTGCCCGTTCTCGAGCTGACCGTGATCCTCGGCTCGGTGCTCGCGCTGGTGTGGGCCATCGTGCGGCTGCGCCGCCACGGCGATCCCACCAACCTGGTGCTGTGGTTCGGCGCGACCGCGTACCTGTTCATCATCGAGCCACCGTTGTATTTCCCCGCGGCGTTCGGTATTTCGGGGCATGTGGACACGATGTTCGCGCACAACGTCTTCACGGTGGATTTCCTGTGGGGGCGGTTGCCGCTCTACATCGTGGCGATCTATCCGTTCATGGCGACGCTCGCGTACGAGATCGTGCGCATGCTGGGGGTCTTCCGGACCTACGGTGCGATCGCCGGGGCGGCCTGCGTCGGATTCGTGCACCACGCGTTCTACGAGATCTTCGATCAGATCGGGCCGCAGCTGCGCTGGTGGGAGTGGTCGACCTCGAACCCGCTCAACCAGCCCATGTTCGATTCGGTACCGCTGTCGAGCGTGGTGGTCTTCGCCGCGCTGTGGCCGATGTCGCTGGCGTTCTGCGTGTACTGGTTCGTCGGGCGCCGCGTCGACGGCGGCGAGCGCTTCACCGGCTTCCAACTGGTCTGGCGCACCATCGTGATCGGCCTGCTGGCCTCACTCGGAACCTTCATCCTCCCGCTGCCCGCCACCGTGCTCGGAGCCGGCAGCACGACCGTCCGCGGCATCATCTACGCGCTCGAACTGATCGTTCTCATCCTGGCGGCGATCGTGCTGATGTACCGCCAGTGGACGCGCCGACGACAGCCCGGATCGGCCGACCCCGGCTACGACAACCGGTTCGTCCGCGCCTACAGCGTGGTCTACCTGCTCGTCATGGCCGTCCTGTGGGCCACCGCCCTCCCCGACTTCCTCGACGCCACCGGCGGAGTCACCCGCAACGGCGACCCCATCGGCAACCTCTGGTACACCCTCGCCTGCTTCGCCATCGGCATCCTCTGCATCGCAGCCGTTTTCACCCTGCCCACCACCGCCGTTTCGGAGAAGAAGGATTCACCCGCGACTGCTTGATCGAATGCGGTACCGGCGCACCCGATCCCGGTGACTACGCGACGCTCTGCTCGGAGCAGACGGTGGAACCGACGAAAGCCCGGATGGTTTCCAGCATCCGGTAGCGGCGGCCGTCGAACTCGACCAGGGATTTGTTCACCAGGCGGCTCAGCGGGCCCAGGATGTCGCCGGGGCCGACCTCCTGGAGGGTTTCGAGGGTCGCGCCATCCGGGAACAGCCAGAGGCGTTGGGCCAGGCGACGTTCCGGGGCGGCAAGGGTGTCCCAGCTCCATTCGATGGCGGTGTAGAGGGAGCGGTGCCGTTCCACGGCGGAGCGTGTGCCGGCCAGCAGGCGGAAACGGTCGTCGAGGCGGCGCAGGATCTGGGCGGGGGTCATGGTGTGGACGCGGGCGGCGGCCAGTTCCAGGGCCAGCGGGATGCCGTCCAGGCGGCGGCAGATGGCGGCGATCGTCTCGTAGTTCTCGTCGGTCAGGGTGAAGCCGGATCGGACCGCGCGGGCCCGGTCGAGGAACAGGTGTACCGCGGCGGAGCCGAGGGCCTGCGCGGGGGCCGATCCGGGTGGCGGCGACGCCAAAGGCCGGACCGGGAACAGGGTTTCGCCATTGATGCCGAGGGGCTCGCGGCTGGTGGCCAGCACCGTCAGGTCGGGGCAGCGGCTGAGCGCGTCCGCGACCAGCTCCGCGATATCGAGCACGTGCTCGCAGTTGTCGAGGACGAGCAGCAGCTTCGCGCCGACGGCCGGGCGGTGAATCGGGCAGGCGTGCAACGAATTCGGCTCGGCGCGCAGCCCGAGCCCGGCCAGCAGGTGCTCGCCCGCGGTGGCGGCGTCGCCGATCGCGGCCAGCTCGACCAGGCGGCAGCCGTCCGGCCAGTGGGGGGCCAGGCGGGTGGCGGCCTCCAGGGCGAGGCTGGTCTTGCCGATCCCGCCGGGACCGGTCAGGGTCAGCAGCCGGGTCGAGGGCAGCAAGGTCGCAAGGCGGTTCAGGTCGGGTTCGCGGCCGATCAGGCTGGTCAGGCGGACCGGCAGGGCAGGCGCGGGAGCGGCTGCGGGGCCCTCGCCGCGGTCGAGGGCGAGGACCAGCTCGCGGGACGGCGGCACGCCGAGCTCGCGGCGCAGCTGCGTACGGGTGGCGTCGAAGACCTCCCGGGCCCGGCCGGACCGGCCGGCGGCGGTCAGCGCATGAATCACCCGCACCGCCAAGGACTCTCGCAACGGCTCGTCGCGGAGTTCCGCCTCGAGGGAGGCGACCAGCTCCCGTGCCCGGCCCAGTGCGATGTAGGCGTCGGCACGGGCCTCGACCGCGTGCAGGCGCAGCTGGTTCAGCCGGTCCGCGTGCCAGTACAGTTCCGGATGATCGGCCAGGTCCGCGAAGGCCGCACCGCGCCACAGGCCGAACGCGACATCGAGGGTCCGGGCGGCGGCGGCGACCTCACCGGCCGCCAACCGGCCGATGCCCTCCTCGGCCAGGCGCGTGAAGCGGTGCATGTCGATGTCGTCGGCCGCGACGCGCAGCCGATACGCGCCGCCGTCCGATTCCACCGCCGCGTGCTCCGGCAGCACCGCGCGCAGCCGTTTCACCAGTGTCTGCAGGGCATTCGCCGGATCGGCCGGCAGGCTGTCGCCCCAGATGGCGCCGATCAGCGCGTCACAGGTCGTGGCCCGGCCGGGCTGCAGGGCGAGCAGTGCCAGCAGCGTGCGCACCCGCGGACCACCGACCCGTTTCACCTGCCCGTCGGCCGAAATGCCCACTCCACCAAGGAGCGTTATCTGTCCCACACGTCCCTCGCTCGACATCAACCCACTCGATTCGGCTCCCCCGCATCGTCAGTTTCATGGGACGACCGGTCCGTGGACGAGGGTTGATTGCGCCAATCACAAGGCAAAAACGTGCCAATCCGGACGAGAGTGCGTCAGTCCTGCCACCGTTCCACCGCGCGGCGGGCCGACCGAAGATCCTTGTAACCGAGTAATTCCGTCTGTTCCGACCGGGTGAGCGGGCCGTCCACCGCGGCCTGCTCGTACCGTCGGCGCCGGGCGCGCTCGAGCTCGGTGCGCCAGGTCGTGCCGTGCTCGGCCAGGCGCCGCTGCAGTGAGCGGCGGCTCAGGAACAGGCGGGCGGCGACCTGGTCGATGGTGACCGAATCCTGCTCCAGGGCAGCCGAAATGACCAGGCCCAGATGGTCGGTCCAGGTGGTGGCGCGCGGCGGCGCCACGGGCTGGGTGGTGGCCGCGTACCGCTGCAGGATCTCGGCCAGCCGCGGGTCCGCGGTGCGCAGCGGGCGGGCCAGATCGGCGGTGCTGACCGTGATGCTGTCCGCGGGTGCGCCGAAATCGATGGCGTCGGTGGCGAACAACTCGACCAGCCGGTCGTGGTTGCGCGGCGCCCGCTGGTGGAACGCGATACGGACCGGGCTCACCGGACCGTCCATGACCAGCCTGCTGCGCGTGAAGATCGCGGCCAGGCCCCACTGCGCGGCCAGCTCACGGCCCCGGCCCTCGCCATTGATCATGCCGATCTCGAAGGTGACCTCCTCCTCGGTCTCGAGGCCCGGCTCCATACGGAAGTTCGTGGTGATGGCCCCCAGGTACGTTCCGCACATTTCCAGCCCGGCCCCCAGCGTCGGCGCGGTGCTGAAGAGATAGTCGTACAAACCCACTTGGCCCAGGACGTACCGCTCGGCGATATCGAGCGCCGCGTCCGGGTTACCGAGCCCGTGCTCGACCACCTCCCAGGTGCGCAGGTATCCGGCACTGGGGACGCGATACTCCTCGCCGTCGCTCAGCGACCAGGTGGGTACTCCCGAGTCCCGGGTGAGCTGTCGCGGTTCCAGTCCCGCGGAAACCGCGTGCCGCAGTATCGATTGCGGCAGCCGGACATTGTCGGTCGCCTCGACCTGCACGCGGAGCTCCTCCGCCGCCGAAACCGCAACCATCGGCCTACCTCCCTGCCTCGCGCACACACCAGGTTCAGCGCGTTCTCCCTCACATAGCTTGTGGCGCGACGGGATCCGGAACAAGAGCGATCGTCGAGAAGAGCGGTTCAGCCCAACGGCGGCCTACTGTGCGAAGCAGGTGCTGCCCAGGTTGACCCCGGCGCCGCCGACCTGCACGGTCGTCGTGGCGGGCGCCTGGTCACCGGTGGTGAACAGGGCCGTGATGACGTGGGTGCCGGTGGTGGAGGGTGTCCAGGCCAGCGAGGCGGTGTTGCCGGAGACCTGGAGGTTCTGGTTGCTGCGGATCGGATAGTCGTTGTCCATGAAGGTGATTCGGTAGGCGTCCTCGTCCACGGTGGCGGACACCTGGTAGCTGCAGCCGGTGCCGTAGCCGCCACCCACGCCGGGGGCGACGGTGACCGCGGTGATGGTGTGCGCCGCGGCCTGTGGCGCGGTGACGACCAATCCGGCTGCGACGGAGGCTAAGACGGCGATCGGGGCGACGCGGTGCGCGGTATGCGACATGGTTGACTCCTTCAGTTGGTACGGACGTCGGTGCGGTGGAACGGCTTTCATATAACCGGACGACCACTGACGGTGATCTCGGGGACCTCCTCGCGCAGTCCCGAGGCTCGGCGATGCAGCCGTCGGCGGTGCGGAAGGTGTCGACCACGGCGGTGCAGCGGTCGCCGTCATGCCCCGCAGTTTGCGGGACCATCCTGGCAAAGCGCTGTCAGCGCGATGGCACCGTCGGGCGGCCTACCCTTGCGCTCTCGACGTGATCGGTGCAACAGGCTAAGCTGACCGACTTATGAGTCAGTCTGCTTGCTTCGGATGGCGGAGACGAGCGAAAACCCAGGAAGGAACCTCATGTCTGAATCAGATCTGTTCAGCGGCCGGACCGCCGTGGTCACCGGCGCGGCCGGCGGGATAGGAGCCGCGCTCGCGGCGGAGCTCGGCGCGCGCGGAATGTCGGTCGTGCTGGCCGACATCGACGAGATCGGTGTCCGGCGGGCCGCGGCGGAGCTGCGCGAGAGTGGGGTACGGGCGCTCGGCTACGGGGTCGATGTGGCGGATCCGGGGTCGGTGGCGGAGCTGGCGGCGGCGAGCTATGCGGAGTTCGGATCGGTCGAATTGCTGTGCAACAACGCGGGGGTGCTGCTGTTCGGGCCGGTCGCCGACGCGACGATCGGCGACTGGCGGTGGCTGTCGTCGGTGAATGTGGAGGGGATGCTGAACTGCCTGCACGCCTTTCTCCCCCGCATGAGCCGGGCCACCGGGTGGCGGCACGTCATGAATACCGCGTCCACGCACGCGTTCCTGCCGGACACCGCCACCAGCGCGCTGTACAGCGCCACCAAGCACGCGGTCGTCGGCGTCACCCTCGGACTGCGGAGCGAGCTGGCCGATGACGGCATCGGCGTCACCCTGCTGTGCCCGGGACAGGCGGCGACCCGCATCCTCGACGCACAGCGCAATCGGCCCGACAGTTTCGGGCGGCGGGCGCGGGAACCGTTCGGCACCGGAGTGATTCCGCTGGCGATCGAACCGCACGACGTCGCCCGGGCGGCAGTCGACGGGATCCTGCGTAACGAACCCCTGGTCTTCGCGCTGCCAGAGTTCACCCGCGACACCTTCCGCAGTCAGGTCGAGGAGATGTGGCGGCTGGCCGATGACGCGCTCGCCGCTCGGGTCGAAACACCATGCCCTTCCGGCGATTAGCGCGAGCACCAGATGGACGAAAAGCTCGCTCCCGCCGCCGCGATGCGCACCCCCGACGGCGCTCCCCCGGCCGACCGCGCGCTGAAACGATTGCTGGCCTCGGTGCCCTTCGCCAGCGCGAGCTCCGCATTGGGCTTCGCGGTGTCGGGATACTATCTGGCACTTCAGGTTCAGGCCGTCGACGCCGATGCCAAGGTCGGCAATCTGGCACTGGTACAGGCGGCCGGCGCGGTGGCCGCCATGGTCGCCCAGCCGCTGATCGGGGTGCTGTCCGATCGCACCCGCACCCGGGCGGGGGCCCGCTCCCCGTGGATTCTGCTCGGCGCGCTGATCGGTGCGGCCGGGCTGATCACCGCGGGACTGTCGACCACCATCGCCTGGCTGGTGGTGGCCGCCATGACCATCCAATTCGGTTTCAACGCCCTGGCGGGACCACTGTCGGCCATCCTTCCCGACCGGATTCCGATCCCGTTGCGCGGCCGGTATTCCACGCTGTCCGGATTGGGATCGATCGCCTCGGCCATTGTCGGACCGGTCCTCGCCTCGCTGTTCGCCGACCGAATTCCGCTGGGGTACTTCAGCGCGACCGGCGTGATCCTGGTGATCGTCGTGGCCTTTCTCGCGGTGAATCCGGAGGCTGACAATCGCGGCATCCCGCGACCCGGATTCTCGGTGCGGGACTTCCTCACCGCCCTGTGGGTCGATCCTCGCGAACATCCCGATTTCGGCTGGGCCTTCCTCGGACGCCTGTTCATTTTCGGCGGCTATTTCATGGTGCTCACTTATCAGCTGTATCTCGCGCAGGGCTACATCGGGCTCAGCACCGGCGAAGCCGCCAAGGTGGTGCCGCTGGTCGGCGTGGTGGGCCTGCCCGGATTCCTGGTGGCCATCGTGGTGGCGGGGCCGTACTCCGATCGCATCGGCCGCCGCAAACCCCTGGTGCTGGTGGGTGGGCTGATCGTCGCGGCCTCGACGCTCATTCCGCTCGCCGCCCCGACGGTGGCCGGACTGTTCGCCTCCGGCGCGGTGACGACCATCGGCTTCGGCATTTTCACCGCGGTCGATATCGCGCTGGTCTCCGAGGTGCTGCCCGCCAAGGACGACTTCGCCAAGGACCTGGGCATTCTCAATATCGCCACCACCCTGCCCAGCGTGCTGGCCCCGGCCATCGCGGCCGCGATCGTGCACCTGTCCGGCAGCTACGGCGCGGTCTATCCGACCGCGGCCATCGTCTCCGCCCTCGGCGCGTTCGCGGTGCTGCCGATCAAGAGCGTCCGCTGAGGACGCGGGGAACCCCTCCGAACACCGAAAACCCTTTCAGGGCAACGGCTTCACCCTTCTCCACTCACAATCCCTCGAAAGGACTCCCTGTCGTGACCTCCTCTGCCTCCTTCGACGGCACCGAACCCGCCCAGCAGGTCGAACCACCGGGGATACCGCAACCCGGCTGGAATTGGCGCGCGGTCTGCTCGCTGGCCGCGCTGGTCGCCGTCGTCGAGACGCTCGCCCTCAGTTACCCGCTGGTGCCGATGGCGGAACCCGCCATCACGGCGCACTTCCATACCACCCAGGCCGGCTGGGTGATGACGTCGTTCCTGCTGGTCGGCGCCGCCACGGCGCCCCTGCTGGGCAAGCTGGCCGATCTGCACGGCAAGCGCCGAATCCTGCTGAGCTGTCTGGCATTGTCGGCGGCCGGTGCGTTGATGTCCGCGCTGGCGCCCAGCTTCGCGATCCTCCTGGCCGGGCGCTGCCTGTTCGGACTGCTGGTGCCCTGCCTGTTCCTGAGCTACTCGCTGGTCCGGGATATGTTCCCGCCCAAGATTATTGCGCTGGCGGTGTCCATCGTGACCTCGGCGGTGGGACTGGCCGCCATTCCCGCGCCGTATCTGACCGAACGACTGCTCGACGATCACGGGTATCGCACCGTCTTCGGGTTCTTCTTCCTGGTCACCGCGTTCGCGGGGGTGGCGGTGGCGGTCACCACGCGGGAATCGACTGTGCGGCTGCCGGTCCGGGTGGGCGTGCGCGGCGCGGCGCTGCTCGGTCTCGGACTGGTGATCGTGCTCATCGGGGTGTCGCAGGGACCGGCGTGGGGTTGGGTCACGCCGTCCACGCTCGCCTGCCTCGGCGTCGGCGCCGTGCTGATCGTCGCCTGGCTCGCGACCGCGGCCCGGACCGGGGACGCGATGGTCGACATCAGGCTGTGGCGTCGTCGCCCGGTGCTGCTCACCGCCCTCGCCGCCGGATGCGTCTATGCCGCAACGGGTTTGTACGCCATGGTGCTGCCGATGCTGATCCGGACCCCGGCCATGCTCGGGCTGGGCTACGGCTTCGGCGTGACCCCGAAGGGCGTCGCCGAATATCTGGCGCCGATCGGACTGCTGAGCGTGGTCGGCGGTATCGCGGTCGGTGTTCTCGCCGGCCGCCGGCTGATCCGGCCCGGTCTGCTGCTGGCGCTCGGAATGCTGTCGACCGCAATGGGTTCCGCCCTCACGGCGTATTCCCACGACAGTAAGGACCTGCTGCTGCTCTTCGCCGGGCTCGTCGGCCTCGGCACCGGCCTGGCGTACGCGGCGACGCCGAATCTGCTGATCGCGGCGGTGCCGCCCGGTATCCAGGCGTCGACGGCAGCGCTGGTCAGCGTGTGCCAGACCGTGATTCCGGCGATCGCGCCGATCATCGCGTTCTCCATGATGAACGGTTCCCATGTCGCCAAGCTGCCGCCGATGATCACGCGGATGCTCAATGGCGCGGTCGTCTACACCGAAGCGGGACTGAAGATCGGATTCCTGATCGCGGCCGCGATCGCCCTCGCCGGGCTGCTGTTCGCACTGCTGCTGCCTCGCGCCATCGAGCAGGTGAGCATCGGGGCGATCGCGCCCGAACCCGCCTCGCCCGAACAGGCGGGCTGACCTCCCTCGAAACGCCGCTGGCCGGAACGGATTCCGTTCCGGCCAGCGGCCTGTTGCGGGAGGGGCTCAGCGTTCGAGACGGAGAGCGGCGATATGCGGCCGGAGCACCTCGATCCAGGCGGCATACCCGGCACCCGACAGATGCAGCCCGTCACGCGTGAATTCCTGCCGGAGCGCGCCATTGGCGTCGGCGAGGGCGGGCCACAGATCGATGTACACCGCATCGGCCTGCGCGGCGCTGTCGCCGAAGAACACCACCCGGCCGGTGGGCGCCGGCAGCTCGGCGAACTGCGAGGCGCGCATGGCGATGAAGGTTCGGAGCATGTAGCGACGGCCCAGTTTGTAGATCAGCACGGTTGCTTCTCCTGACAGGCGGCGACAGGCAGTACGTTCTCGCGGGCGACCGAGCCCAGCCAGGCCAGGCTGGGTTTGGGTGTGCGGGCGAAGGTCTTGCGGTCCACCGCGATGAGCCCGAAAGTCGGCCGCCAGTGCCCCCATTCGTAATTGTCCAGCGCCGACCAGTGCAGGTAACCGCGCACCGCGACGCCGTCGGCCATGGCCAGCCGCAGGTGGTCGAGTGCCTCGGTGGTGTAGGCGATGCGCCGGGTGTCGTCGGCAGTGGCAATGCCGTTCTCGGTGACCAGCACCGGAGTGCCGCCGGTGACCCGCCAGGCATGACGCACCGCGATAGCCAGTGCGTCCGGCCGATAGGCCCAGCCGGTGAGGGTGTTGCCGGGATCCTCGGCGTGCGGGATGGGACCGCCGGGTCCCACCACCCGGCTGGTGTACGCCTGGGTGCCGATGAAATCGTCGTCGCGGGCGGCCTCCAGGTACGGGTCCTCCCACAGCCGATTCGCCTGTGCCAGTTGCTCTTCGCAGCCCGGAGCGGCGACGAACGCCTGCTGCGCGACACTCCACCCGACCGCGGCGTCGGTCTCGGCCTTCACGATCTCGGTGGCGATGTGGTGGGCCGCGATCAGGATGCGGGCGGCGCCCGGGTCCGGGTCGGGCAGCGCACCGGAAGCGAAGGCCCGCACGGCTTCCGCGTCCGGAACCGCGCGCTGCACGCCCGCCATGGTGGCGACCATGTTCGGCTCGTTGATCGTGCACACCCAGGGCACATCGCCCAGGATCGGCGCCACGGTGCTCACGAACCGCGCGAAATGCCCGACCGCGTGCGGGTTCGTCCAGCCGCCCAGTTCGGCGAACCAGCGCGGGCCGGTGAAGTGGTGCAGCGTGACGACCGGTGTGAGACCGCAGTCGAGCGCGGTGTCGATCATGCGGCGGTAGTGGGCGAGCGCCGCGAGCGAGACCTGTCCCCGCTCGGGTTCGATACGCGCCCACTCGACGCCGAACCGGTAGGCGTTCAAGCCCGCTCCCGCGAGCAGGGCCATGTCCGCGGGGTAGCGGTGATAGCTGTCGACGGCGTCCCCGCTGCGCTCAGGAATGACCGGGTGTTCGGCGTTTTCGAGGGCCCACCAATCGCTGCCGATGTTGTTTCCCTCGGTTTGATGCGGTGAGGTGGCCGCGCCCCACAGGAATTCGGCGGGCAGCTTCGGGGTCATGTGCCGGGTACCTCATAGCGTCGATGCATTGTCGGAATCCTTTCCACACGGAATGTGCCTGATTTTCGTTTGGCGATTTTATAGCAGACTGACTCATCAGTCGGTACGCTCACCGGCGATAAGGCAGTACGAACAATTGAGGTATTCCCATGCAGAATCGTCGCGCGGGCCTGATCGCCGCCTGTGCAGTCGCCGGTGTGGCCGTGACCGCGGCCACCGCGAACGCGGCTCCCGAACAATCCGTTTCACCGGTCGGCTACCACGCCGGCCTGACCGACGGCACCGTGGTGGTCAGCCTGGACCACGGCACCTTCGCCCCGGCCGCCGCGGATGCCATCGGCATTCGCGACGACGCGGGCACCGTGCTGGACTCGCTGCCGCTGGCCTACACCATCGACGGGCAGCGGCTCTCGATTCGCCAGCAGGTGTCCGACGACGGCCGCACGCTGCGCCTGACGCCCGACGCGGCGGCCGTCGACCGCCCGATCGCGGCGCCGCTGACCCCGGTCGCCTCGCCGCTGGAGAACCAGCTGGCCATGAACGACATGATCAACTCCGTCAGCATCGGCACCTCGGTGGGCAGCCTGATCGGCACCGCCATCGGCGCAGCCATCGGCCTGGGCGTCGGATTCACCGTGGCGGGCGCGTCCTGCCTGGTCCTGAGCCTGGGCTGCGTCATCGCGGTGTTGCCGATCGTGAGTCTGGTCGGCGGCGTCGGCGGCCTGGCCGGATTGGTCATCGGCGGCGGACCCGCGGCCGCCTACGCCGTCTACCAGTACGTCACCGCGCTCAATGCGGCTCCGGGACAGAGCATTTACGCCAAGGACCTCCAGGGCAGGCCAGGCGTTCCGGCCGCGCCGGCCGAGGGCAACTGAACCGGGAAGCACCGAGGAACTCCGAGATGAACCTTCGCGCAACGCTTTCCGTCGCGTCCCTGACCGTGTGCGCGGTCGCCGCCGGGACCGGCACCGCCCTCGCCGAACCCGCCGCCGAGCCCGCTGCCGAGCCCACCGTCGCCGCCCGGGTGGTCGGCGACTCCGTGCTGGCCGTGCTCGATCACGCACTGTTCACCGCCACCGCCGACGGGCAGGGAGTCGAAATCCACACCCTGGACGGGCAATCCGTCCTCAGTCTGCCGACCCGATTTCTGCTCGACGGCGTGCTGCACCCGATGCGATACCAGGTCATGGACTCCGGGCGCGCTCTCACCCTGACACCGGACACCGGGCTGAAACCGGTCGCCTCCCCCATGGAGGAACAGCTGGCGGTCAACGACTTCGCCGCCAATATGGCCAAGGTGCCGCTGGGATCGATCGCGGGCGCGCTCCTGGGCGCGGCGGTCGGGGCGGTCATCGGTCTGGGCTCGTGCCTGGTGGTCGGGCCCGCGTGCCTGGCAACCGCACCCGCCGCCATCGGCACCTTCGCGGGCGCGGGCGGGCTGCTGGGGACGCTCGTCGCCGGTGGCGCCGCGCTGGCCGACGGCGTGTGGCGTTACATCTCGACGGTGAATGCCGCACCCGGCGAGAGCATGTACGCCCACCAGGGCGGCGTGCTCGATCCGAACGGTACCGGCGTGCCCGACGCCGTGCTCCGCATGCCGCCGTCGATCGGGTCGGGCAGCAGCAGCGGCGGGTCCGGCAGCAGCAGCGGATCCGGTAGCTGAAACCCGGGACGGCCGGTGGGGCGGCGGGCCGACGACGATTCGACAATCAACCGAGAGAGTGCATTTCATGTTTTCGCGTCTTACGGTGGCTGCCACACTGACCGTCACCGCGGCGGCCGCCACCGTGCCGATGTCCGCCGCCGTGCCGGTATCCGCCGAGGAGCCCCCCGCCGTCACCGTTTCCGTTGTGCCGGAACAGGATCCGTTCTACACCCCGCCACCCGATATCGGCTCTCTGCGCAACGGCCAGGTGGTGGCGGGGCGGGAGATCGGCACCAAGCTGCCGGTCTCGGTGCGCGCCTGGCAGGTGTCGTATCGCACCAATGATTCGCTGGGAAACCCGGAGCTGGGCCTCACCACGCTGCTGGTGCCGACCGCGCCCTGGACCGGTCCGGGCTCCCGGCCCGCCGTATCCGAACAGATTCCGGAGGACTCCACCGGCACCCGGTGCGCGCCCTCGTACGGAATAGCCACGGGCACTTTGCAATCCGGGGATCAGATCGCCGCCATGCTGTCCGAGGGCTGGGCGGTGGCGGTACCCGATTTCGAGGGGCCGAAGTCGGCCTTCCTCACCGGCCCGCAGTCCGGGCACGCCATCCTGGACGGGGTCCGGGCCGCCGGGGCATTCACGCCCGCCGGGCTCGGACCGGATACCCGCTGGGCGCTGGACGGTTACTCCGGCGGAGCGGCGGCCACCGGCTGGGCGGCGGAACTACAGCCCGCCTACGAACCCGAGCTGACCTTCACCGGAGCCGCCCTCGGCGGGGTGCCCGCGAATCTGCCGGCGGTCATGAAAAACGTTGACGGCGGGGTGTTCTCGGGCTTTCTGGTCGGCGTGCTGGTGTCGTATCAGCGCGAGTTCCCCGGCGCTCGCATCGACGAGCTGCTCAACGAGCGGGGGCGGGCGGACACCGCGGCCGCCGCCGACGTGTGCGTCATCGAACTGCTGATTCGCTACCCGTTCTGGCGGTTGGCCGCGGCCACCGCCGACGGGTACCACGACGACACTCGGCTGACCGAAGCGCTGCAACGGAATTCGCTCGGCGGCGGCGCACCGACGATGCCCATCCTCGACTACCAATCGGACTCGGACGAAGTCGTGCCGGTCGCCCAGGCCGACGATCTGGTTGCGGCCTGGCGGCGCGGCAGCACGACCGTCGTCACCGTGCGCGACCCGATCGGCGAGCACGGCTTGGAGGCGTCGAAGCGGCAGGCCACGGCGCAGCAGTTCCTGCGGGAACGGTTCGCCGGTGGCCCGGTCGCCAATGCCGACCTGGATCGCCCGGTGGGACCTGGGCAGTGAGAAGGTCAGTCCTGGTCCGGCGCCAGATCCCGGCGCAGCAGGCCGGTGAGCATCCGGACCGCGCCCACCATGTCCAGCGAGTCGTCGCGCAGCCAGAGTTCGGTCAGGCCGGTGAGTGCGCCCACCAGCAGCAGCGCGGCGGCCTCGGTATCGACGTCGGCGCGGATATCACCGGCGGCGGCGCTCTGCTCGATCACCCGGGCCAGGTTGTCGCGGTAGGTCCGGATGCGCTGATTCGACCACTCGTGCGCCACATCCGGGGCGTCGGCGGAGCCGAAGAGGGCCAGATGGCTCAACCGGGTGAGCTCCGGATCGGCCCGATTGCGCTCGGCCAGATCATCCACGATCTCGAGAGCGCGCAGTACCGCCGGACCCTGGTACTCGCGATCGACCTCGACCGCGTCGAACGCCTGCTGATCGCGTTCGGCCAGCACCGCCGACAGCAGCGCCTCCTTACTGGAGAAATGGTGCAACACCCCGGACCGCGTGATGCCCGCCGCGGCGGCGACCGCCGCCAGCGAGGTGCCGCGGTACCCGTTCTCGGCGAACAGCGTCATCGCGGCGGCCAGGATCTGGCCGCGCCGCGCCGCACCCGACTGTTCGGCGTCGCGTGTTCGCGCCATGCGTCCGACCTCCCGCCCGCCGAACGGGTTTCGTTTGCACCGATATTGCCCTCGCCAGCCTACTGTCCAGTCATGCGGCCGGATCACGGGGGCAAGCGCCACCGACTTCCCAGGAGAAGGAGCATCACATGATCACCTCGGGTGCGCGCCGCGCCGACTACTACCCGACCCGTCCCCCACTCCCCTGCTCCATCGCCGACCCACCCACCAGCTGCACCGAACCGGTGCGCTGATCGCGGCCCGACGCGGCCGATATTCCCATATCAGTTGCGGCGCAAGCCAATTAGAGCGCGAAATACAAAGAGCGAATGACCCCCGGGTCTGCGACCGGGGGTCATTCGCGTGATACCAGCGCACGAACCGTGCGGTGCCGACCCGGGTCAGATTTCGTGGTTACCAGGATTCACAACGGTCATCGCGGCGACCCCACTGATCATTGTCACTGTCGTGCCAGTAACCATTCCGATCACAATGCCGGTCACGATCTCGCGGACCGTCATCACCGCGCCAATCGCGACCTTCGTTGGGCCACATCCCTGCCGATCCGGGCGGCGGCGGTTGCTGATGCGACGGGACCGCGGCGCTCGCCACCCCCGCAAGCGGAGCGGACATCAATACACCCACCGCGATCGCGGCGAATACCCGGCCGACCCTCTCTTGTGCCACAGTGAGCCCCTTCCAGTCGTTCGACCTCGAAGAAGAACCACAGACAGCAAAATACGGGGACAGCCTAGATCTTCTTGCCCACGCCGCCGTAAAGCGACACGACCTTGTCGTGGCCGGGTGGGTGGTCGATGCCCTCGCTGCGCCAGCGGTGGATCACCTCTACGCCGGGGGGCACCAGTTCCAGGCCGTCGAACAAGCGCTCGACCTCGGCGCGGGTGCGGGGACGGACGGGAATTCCGCGGTCGATGTAGACCTGTAGCAGGCGGGCCATGCCGTCGGGGTCCGAGTCGCCGTCGTCGAAGTCCGTTGTCACATGCGAGATCGCGAGGTAGGAACCCGGTGCCAGGGGCTCCATGAGGGTCTTGACGATCTCGTGGACGTCGCCGGGAACGAAATGGAGCAGTGCCATCAGGGAGACGGCCACCGGCCGCGAAAGATCCAGTGTTTCCCGCAGTTCCGGGGCTGCGAGGATATCGAGCGGGCGCGCGGCGTCGGCCTGGACGTAGGCGATGCGGCCCTCCGGCGAACTCACCAGCAGTGCTCGTGCGTGTGCGAATACGAGCGGATCGTTGTCGACGTAGACGACCCGGGCGTCCGGCGCCAGTTCCTGCGCAACCTGATGCAGATTCGGCTCCGTCGGGATACCCGTGCCGATGTCGAGGAACTGCGTAATCCCCTGCCCCGCGAGATAGCGCGTGGCATGCCGCATGAACTCACGATTCGTGCGCGCGGTTACCCGAACCGCGGGAAACTCCTGCAACGCTTTTTCGGCGGCATCACGATCCGCCTCGTAATTGTCCTTGCCACCGAGGAAGTAGTCGTACATACGAGCCGAATGCGGCACGTCGGTGTGCAGATCGATCTGACCGGGCATCGGCAAGCCCCCTGTACGCTGAGATCTGAAATCCCGTATACCGCAGGTATACCCCACCCCGACATTCCATACGACACGATCACGAACAAGTGGCGGAATGGGCACGCCGCCTCGAGGGGCAGTCGGACATCCGCCACCGCCACCGCTGTTTCGAGGCTTCTAGAATCCCGGCGTGGCTCTCACTCTTGCCGACCTCACCGGCTACACCGAACGTGATCTCGGCGGCGATCTGGACCGCTGGTTCTCCGACGCCCCGACGGTTCAGGTGCCGGAGGAAACCCGTACGGTGGCACCGCTTCTCGCGCATCTCGCGCCGGGCGATGCCGCTGCGCTGGAGGCGTTCGATCGTCGAGTGCGGTCTGGCCGGATGCCGCAGTTCTTGGACATCTTCTTCTGGTCGTACGGCTTCGACTTCGCCGGAAACGATTGCGGTATCCGCGATTCGGACTACACCACCGAGCTCACCGACGACGACGTGTACTCGATCGGCGCGGACGGTGGCGGAAACCTGTACGTCGTTTTGACCAATGGTCAGGTGGCCGTGTGGTTCCACGAGGAGGAGGTGCTCGAGGCCAACACCCGCTTCGACAACCTCGATGTCTTCCTCTGGTCGTTCGTGCGCTACCGCGCAGTGCGCGCGGGGAAGCTCCCGCTCTCGGCGGTCGAGGCGGACTTCCTCGCACTCGGCCAGGACGGCGCGCTCGTCCCCGACCTCGGCCTGCTGAGTCTCATGAGGTAAATCGGGGCTCGGCTTGCACCGGAGAAACGACGGCGCGGCGACCCTGGTTGGTCGCCGCGCCGTCGTACGTTTGCCCCCGAACAGATCAGTCCCCGGTAGTCTCTATCGAAATCTCGAGTCTCAGTCGTCGCTGACCACTCGATTTTCCAATCGACTTGCCGGGGGCCTGGCCGAATCCTGTGGGCTCCACCGCTCATTTTGACGGACGTCTCCATCGCCATTGCGGCGTTCTCCGGTGTTTCGGTGTATACACAAGTCTCCTCCACCTTTGCCCGTAGTCAATACATGCGGGCACATCGGTGGCAATTTTTTTCTCGGCCCGTTACGCCGACCCGATCGCGGCGCGGATTCGGGCGACGAGGTTGTTCAGGCGGGGCTGATGCGAACCCTCCCAATAGATCCGGCCGCACTCCGGGCACTGGCGGAAGGTGTCGTAATAGCGGCGGGTGAGGGGTTGGAGCCGATCGATGATGTCCTGCTTGGGCACGTCGGTGAGCAGACCGCCGCAGCGCAGGCAACGGGTGAAGGGGGCCAGCCGATCGGCCAGGTCGAGGCGGCGGATCACCTCCACCAGCTGTTCGAATGGGCGGTTCGAGCGGACGAAGACGCCGTGGGTCACGTTGCGCCGCTTCAGAAGTCCGCGGTCGCGGGTGAGCAGGATGCGATTCTCCGCGGCGGCCGTCGCGGCGAGAGTGGCATCGTCGGCGTCCCACTCACAGCGAGCATCGAGTCCCATCAGCCGCAGCAGCGGTCCGAGCCCGCCGAGATTGACGTCGACGACGAAACGCGGATCACGCAGCGGATTGGGGCGTACCCGGGTCAGCGGGCCGATATCCAGCGTCTCGAACATCGGGTAGGCGACGAGCCGATCGCCCGGCTGCAGGTGGTGGCCGAAGCCGACGGATTCGCCGTTCACCAGGATCAGGTCGACCTCGGTGTGCGGGATACCGGCAGCCTCGACGACGTCTTTCACGGTCTGATGGGGACGGATCGGCCGAGGCTGCGCCGTGTACCGGACGTCCTGGTGCAGGAAGTCGTTCAGCTCGGCGTACACGCGCAGTTGGACACTGCCGGTCATACGACCATTGTCGGCCCGGGCAGCGGTACCCAGGTGCCGAGCGGCGAGCCGCGCGAGCGCGGCCTTCCCGATTCCCGCATACGGTGCTATAAATTAGGGGAGGCTTACCTCCATGGACGGTCTCTTCGAAAAATCACTCCCGCCAGCGAGGCCCGCCCGTGTATGTCTGCATCTGCAACGCCGTCTCCGAAGACGATGTGCACGACTGCGTTTCGCGCGGCGCCCACTCCGTCCGAGAGGTGAAACGCGCTTGCGGCTGGCGGCCGGGCTGCGGTAATTGCACGAGGCGACTGGCGGAGGTTTTCAGCCAGGCTCAGGCGTCGTCCGGCACCGAGTCCTCAGCGGCCTGATCCGACACGCGCGCTCGCACCTCGCCACTGCGTGTGATCTGTGCCACGATCACGCCCATGAAGGGCGACAAGGACATCATTGCACTGCTCAATGACCAGCTGACGGCCGAACTCACCGCGATCAACCAGTACTTTCTGCATGCCAAGATGCAGGAGCACTGGGGCTTCCCGAAACTGGCCCAGCACACCCGTCACGAGTCGATCGACGAGATGCGGCACGCGGAAATCCTCACCGATCGCATCCTGTTTCTCGATGGGCTTCCCAACTATCAGAAACTCGGCCTGCTACGTATCGGACAGACCGTTGCTGAACAGCTACAGGCCGATCTGCAGATCGAAATCGACGCCGTCGACCGGCTGCGCCCGGGCATCGAGCTGATGCGCTCGCGAGGCGACGCGACCTCGGCTCGCCTCTTCGAGCAGATCCTCGAGGACGAAGAGCAGCATGTCGACTACCTGCAGACTGAGCTAGACCTCCTCGAGAAGCTCGGCGAAGCGCTCTACCTCCAGCGCTATACCGACGCCCCGGAGGACTGATCTTGCCTCGTCACAGTCGGCACACCGTTGACCGTGGCGACACCCAGGCGCCGGGCCGTGAGCCGCGCGAGCGCGGCATCGGTGAAGACCGACAACCCGAGGTCGGGGTTGTAGCCGTGGATTTCCTTGACGTCGAGCTCGGCCAGGAAATAGAGGATCTCCCGCGAGATCACCTGACCCGGGACCAGCACCGGGAAGCCGGGCGGGTAGGGGACGACGAAAGTCGTCGACACCAGGGTCTTTCCCTGGGCGATCCGGCGCCCGGCCTCGCCGAGCAGGACGTGTTCGCGGTCGGACTCCTCGTATCCCGCGTAGAAGGCCGATCGCATGTCGCCGAACGAGCTGGCGCCGTCGGGACGGAAGGCGGTGTCGAACTCGCTGAAGTCGGGTAGCGCGGGCAGATCCTCGGTGATCGCCTCGACCCGGCGCAGGTGCAGGGCGCGATCGGCCTTGCCGGCCGCGCTCTCGCTGCGCTCGAAGTCGGTGGCGATCCGCCGCAGCACGTCGAGCAGGTACTGCACGCTCGACCAGGTGACGCCGATCGTGAAGATCAACAGCACACTGTTGATCGAGGTCTTGTTGATCTGGATGCCGAATCGGTCCATCAGGACCTTCCCGCGGAACTCGTATCCGTTCATGCCGGTCTTGCCGATGAACAGGGTGACCCGCGTCGCGTCGAGCACGAACTGATCGGACCGCCACGCCTCGTTCCATTCCGCCAGCCCACCCTGCCTGACCTGCCGGTACGAGCTGACCTCGGAGGCCCGGAACTCCTCGGGCACCAGGTCGGCCTCGTCCAGGATGCGGAACCACTTGCCGATCAGCCGGTCCTTGCGGACCCGGTGCCGGAAGACCAGCGCCATGTCGTAGACGTTCCGGACCAGCTGAAAGCCCTCGATGTCGACCTGCCGGCGCGCCAGATCCAACGACGCCAGCAGTTGCTGGTTCGGCGACGTCGAGGTGTGGGTCAGAAACGCCTCGGTGAACGTCTCGCGGACGAGAGCTGCGAAATCCTGGTCGCGGATATGGATCATCGACGCCTGCCGAAGCGCCGACAGCGACTTGTGGGTGGAATGCGTCGCGTATACGCGCACCCGCGCGCGCCCGGGGTCGGGAAGCAGCCGGCGGTCGGCCCACTCGGCACGGTCCACGCCCTCCATCGACGCCTTCCACCGGCGGTACTCTTGGGCGTAACCGGGTGAGGACAATGTCGATTCGAGTTGCTCTGCGGCGACCATCGCGGTCCGCTGCCGGGCCCACGGCACCGCGGTCGCGAACGCGTACCACGCTTCGTCCCACAGGAAGCAGATGTCCGGCTTGATCGCCAGGACCTCCTCCATCACCCGCCGGGGGTTGTAGACGATGCCATCGAAGGTGCAGTTGGTGAGCAGCAGCATGCGCACTCGGTCCAGCTGCCCGGCAGCCTCGAGGTCCAGCAACGCCTTCTTGATGGTGTGCAGGGACACCGCTCCGTAGATCGCGAACGGCGCGAGCGGGTAGGCGTCCAGGTACATCGGGTATGCGCCGGCGAGCACCAGGCCGTAATGGTGCGACTTGTGGCAATTGCGGTCGATCAGAACGATGTCACCTGGCCGGGTCAGGGCCTGCACGACGATCTTGTTCGCGGTGGATGTTCCGTTGGTGACGAAGTACGTCTGATCGGCACACCACGTCGCGGCGGCTTTGTCCATGGCCGCCCGGATCGTGCCGTGCGGGTCGAGCAGCGAGTCCAGCCCGCCGGAGGTGGACGACGTCTCCGCCATGAAGATGTTGCGGCCGTAGAACTCGCCCATGTCCTGCAGCGACTTGGAGTTGAAGATGCTGGCGCCGCGCGCAACGGGAAGGGCGTGGAACTGGCCGACCGGTGCGGCCGCATAGGCCCGCAGCGCATCGAAAAACGGTGTGGCGAACCGGTTCCGGATGCCGGCGAGCACTGTGCTGTACAGGTCGGTGACATCGTTGAGCCGATAGAACGTGCGGTCGTAGACGTCCAGCTCGCCCTCGGTCTCCGCGGCGATCGACTCGTCGGTCAGCAGGTACAGGTCGATATGAGGCCGCAGCTTCCTGATCCACTCACCACATTCGACCCAGTCGTGGGTGCGGTCGGTCACGACCACGTCCTCGTTGGCGCCGAGCAGTGTGTTCATCAACGGCACCCGGTCGCGGGAACGCAGCGGCAGGTCATGCCGGATGATCGCCGCCTGAATCTCGCCGTTCAACGCGACAGCGGTGATGGCGTCCTCGATGCTCGTGACGACGAGCAGCTCGAACTGCACATCGTCGGACGGGTCGCGAAGCGCCCGCAGGCTCTCCGCCAGGCTCTCGGGAGCCTCGGGCGGGGAATCGTCGCCGAGCACGACGGTATAGAACTGCTGCTGTTTGGTCCGAGCCACGAGTTCCTGATCGGCCAGTGGCGCGGCGGTGTCGAACAGAGCTGTGCGGTCGCCGTACTCGGAGAGCAGGCGCACGGCCAGGGACACCTCCTCGGTGAGCCGCGCCGTGGCAAGGTCGGCGACATATCTGTGAAACGCCGCCAGTCGC
Source organism: Nocardia sp. NPDC059236 (assembly GCF_042754085.1). Classification (NCBI taxonomy): domain Bacteria; kingdom Bacillati; phylum Actinomycetota; class Actinomycetes; order Mycobacteriales; family Nocardiaceae; genus Nocardia; species Nocardia sp. NPDC059236. The sequence continues at coordinate 276,407 of NZ_JBHZAF010000004.1, read as the reverse complement.
TCCGCTCCCGGATACAGCCAGTACCGCTCGTAGGCGCCGAGACGATCGAGGAGACGTCGCACCACGGCGACTTCGTGTGTGGTGTCCTGACCGGCACGGTCGACATCGGCCAGCTGACGGCACGCGTCGTCGAGCAGATTCCACGTATCGATGCGCGAGTACGACGGATTGGCTACCGCCGCCAGCGCGGAAACACTGAGCCGTTTGGGTCGCTCACCGTCTCGGTGCATGTCGGTTCCGCCCCAATCAGTGCAGACGAGGTGGGTCTGTCGAAAACGACAGATCGCTCTGGAACAGTCATCCCTGCAAGTATTGTGTCCCGTTGTCGAGCAAATTCCTAGCTCGCGTTCGGCGGCAGTGTGCCGCCACCGGGTTGCCCCGCGGCGACGCGCGGGGCGATGCCGTGAATATCGGATCTCGGGTTGTTTTACTGGCAGGGTGCTCGTTCAGGGCAGTCGTCAGCACGTCGCCGATCTCGATGCACGCAGGAATCAGCAGGAATCAACTGTGAGGAGGGCTAGTGACGAAGAACGTGATTCGCGGGGTTGCCGGCGCGGTCGGCAGGCTGGGTTTCGCGGGTGCAATCGCAAGCGCGCTGGTTCTGGGGCAGCACGCCGTCGCTCACGCCGCGGAGACGACCATCTTCCAGCTTCCATTGATGGAAGTATCCCAATCAATGGGAGTTCCGAAGCAATTCACGATCGCCTTGACGGCGACCGTCGGCGAGCAACGCGGAGTCACCACCTTCGGTGTCGCCACCCCACCACAGTTCGACGGTGGCAGCATCGACCCGGCCGTCCAGATCCACTGGGCGAACCTGACGACCGGAAAAACGGGTGTGACCGGCCTGCCAATTCGAGCAATTGCGCAGCAGCCCTGCGACTGCGCCCCGGTATCGGTGTCGGTGTTCACCGGAGCAGGCCGGATCGTCGCTGCCGCCACCGCCGACGGCCTAGCCATCAACGTGTTCTCGGGGCTGGGTACGTTCATGGCTTCTTGAGCCCCACGATCTCCGCGAAACGCCTGAAGCTCGGCCAGCGGCTCAGTGGGTCAGCCGGAGCACGGCGCTCCACGGGATGACCGTGCCCGGCTTGCGTGGATTCGGTTGCGGCAGACGGGAAAAGAAGCGATACATCGGTGAGAGCCGCCGAAACCGGCTCGCTGCCAGCAGGATCGACTCGATATCGAGCACTTCCCATCCTTCGTCCTCGAAGAACGCGACCCCATTCGCCGGTGTGAAGGTGAAGGGCGCGTTCTTCAGCAGGCCGTCACCACTACGTTCCAAACGCTCGGCAATCACGACCGACACGATGTCGACCGCCCACCAGGCGATCTCCTCGCGCCGGAAGTCCACTGCCAGTTGCCGGACCTCGTCGGGCCGCAGGTACATGACCAGTCCCTCGGTGATCACGAATGCGCGGGCGGCCCCGGCGAGGGCGTTGTTCAGAAACGCCCGCCGCGCCACCGAATCGGAGAGGTCGACGGCGCGCCTGATCAGCCGGCAACGCGGCGTGTACCGGTCGAGCAGCCGCTTCTTCTCCTCCAGCAGCGCCGGCAGATCGGCTTCGATCCACGTCAGGTCTGCGGGCAGATCGAGCCGGTAGGGCCTGGTGTCCAGGCCTGCCGCCAGGTTGATCACCCGGTCGCAACCGCCGTTGATCGCCGAGCCGATCATGTCGTCGATCAGCTTGGTACGGGCGACGATCGGCCACCCGTGATCGCCCATCACACGGGTCGTCTCGGCCGCGATGACGGGCCCGACGTCACCTGCGAGCATGCCCGCCAGCGGATCACGGAACAGTGCGTCCGGGCGCGCCGACTCGATCGCCCGGTACACCGCGACCCACCGTGCGGTGTCGGACACGCTGGAGATGATCGGTTTCATTTCTGTCATGGGAAGACGCTCACCAGACGGCGGCTATGGCGGCCGCGATGCGTGCGCGGAGTTCGGGAACGGAGACGACCGCGTCGACCGAGCCGACCTCGACCGCCCGCTGGATGCTGTGCACGCCATCGAATTCGGTCCCGAGGGCGGACAGGTGCTCGGCCCGTACCGTGACACGTTCGTCCGCCAACTCGGTGACCAGCTCGGCCCGCTTGCCGGGGTCTTCCGTCATGGCTATTTCCTCCTGGAGACGGCGGATACGCGGATCGGCTGCGGTCCGAGCGTCGACGGTGCGGGCGAACACCACCGCCGCGGCAGGGGCACCGCCGATCACGGATGCGAAGGAGCCCTCGACGGCCAGCACCGTCATGTTCGGATTGAGCGCCTTGGAGAACACCACGAAGGCTCCGCCGTGATAGCGCGAAATCACGCAGAAGACGATCCGTCCATCGAAATTGACTATGGCGCGGCCTATTTCAGCGCCGTACTCCAATTGGAGCCGCCGCATCGACTCGGGCGATCCGTCGAAGCCCGACAGGTTCGCCAGCACCACTACCGGGCGGTTGCCGCTGGCGGCGTTGATCGCCCGCGCCACCTTTTTCGACGACAGCGGGAAAAGAGTTCCGGCGGTGAAGGATTCGGGGCCATCGGCGGGCGGGAAGCCGTGCCGGGCAACCGGAGCTGATTCGATTCCGATCAGGCACACCGACCACCCGTCGATGCGGGCATCGGTGACAACCGCGGTCTCGGCCTCGGCCATGTCCGCCCAGCGCTCCGAGAGCGGGTAGTCCTGGTCCGAAACCGCCCGGAGCACGGCCCGGATCGAGAACGGCTTTTTGCGGTCGGGATTGGTGTCCGACGCGAATATCTGCCCGATGGTGGTGAATTCGCTGTCGAGATGGTGGTGCGGGAACTCCGTGATATCGCGATTCACCGGGTCGATGCTCGCTGCCCGGCGCGGACCGGGATCCCCGGGGGCGACGTAGGTGTGTTCGTAGTGGCTCATCAGAATCTCGTGCGCGGCACCGAGATCCGGAGCGAAGTACTGCGCCTGGCCGTTGGCGCCCATGACCCGGGCGTACCCGCCGATGCCGAAGTTGTCCTCCGCCGAGACCCCGCCGGAGAAGTCCAGCGACTGCTTGCCGGTGAGCACCATGGCACTGGCCGGAGTCATCACCAGGATGCCGCGGGTGTGCATCAGCATCGTGGCCTCGGCGTTCCAGTACGGCTGGGCACCGACATTGATCCCCGCGACCACGATGTTGATCTCGCCGCCGTGCTGGGTGAACTGCACGATGCGGCGCAGTACCCGAGCCACCCAGTCCATGTTCTCGGTGCCGGAGTCCATCGAGATTCGCGCACCCGAGGACAGCGAATACCATTCGAGCGGAATCCGTTCGCGCTCTGCCAGCACGAGCGCGGCATCGATACGAGTGCATTCGGGCTCACCGAGCGCACCCAGCTCGCGGTACGGGTCACCGAACAGCACGATCCGGCGCACCCCGTCCGGATGCAGCGGGGTCGGCGTGCTGACGATACCGACGACGATTCCGGCCTCATTGAGGCCACGCGGACGGTCGACCTCGATCAGGTCGCCGCCCTGTGGCGGAAGATCCAGCTCGGTGAAGCTTCCGTTCGGGCCACGCACCAGGTCGATCAGCTCGTAGGGATAGACGGCACCGCGACGCCGGACCCGCAGCACCTTCTGGTCGTAATCACGCAGCGGCGCCAGCGGTTCCGCGGGCGGGGCATCAACGGTGACCTCGGTGCCGCCGGTCAGGTCGTACCGGAACCGCGTCACCTGGAAGTCGTAGGCACCGTCGGGCTGACGGACTCGGCCGTGCACCACCACTTCCTGGATACCGGCCCGGATGATCTGCGGTGCAGTGGCGTGCAGCCAGTCGGCCAGCACGGCGGTATCGACATCGATCACCGGACGGATATCGAGCCACACGTGGTTCAGCGCCAGCCGCGTCCCGGCCGGATCCAGGTCTCGGCGGGCCCGCGCCACCACTTCGGCGCACGCATTGAGCACCGTTTCCGCACCGCGCACGGTGACGATGGCGCCGGCGCCGTCACGAACCGGCGCGAACCGGCGCACCTGAGCGAGGGCGACCAGACGTTCGTCGGACGAATTCTCCTTGGCGACCGCGTGATACACGATCATGTCCGATGGCGCCGGCAACCGGTCGAGGTGGAAGTTGCGCAACCGCCACAGATGCAGCCGGCGGCCCACCAGCGGGTGCACCCCGCGAATCACGGTATCTTCCACCAGTCCACCGGCGCGGGTGCGGAAGGTGAACTGTTCCAGCGGGCCGTCGTGTGGCGGCGCCAGCGCCACCGTGATGCGGCGCATATCCGAGGTCAGTCCGGCGTTCTGCAGCGCGTCCAGCAGTCCGCGGGCCCGTTCGTCGGCGGAACCGGGTGCGGCCGGCCAGGACAGCAGCAGATCGACCACCCGGACGTGGTCGGTGGGCGCGCCTTCCAGCAAGCCGCGCAGTGCGGTCGTGAGGGCGCCCGACGGCCCGTCCCGCAGATCGCTCATCCGCCCCATGGTCGCCACGCAGGTCGTGGGCACGGTGTTGCCCGGCCGGAGCTCGAGCTCGTAGTCGCAGATCGCGAAGGCCCGCCCCGCGATGGTCACCGCGCGCACGTCGCCCAGGTTCTGCTCGGCGTAGCGACGGCGGCACAGCACCTCGAGCAGCGGGTCGACCGGGAGGTGGATGTCTCGCTGGAGTCGTGCCGCCACCAGGTGATCCAGCGACTCGGCGATGTCCGCGATGGCCATGATGCGCCGCGTGCGTTCCGGGAGGTGCGGCAGGCCGGCGAGAATGCGCAGTTCGTCGGGCACCCCGGCCAGCGCCCCGGCCTTCGCCGCCTCGGCCTCGGGGTGCAGGTACCACCGGAATTCGACACTGCGAGCAAGATCGGCGAGCACCGGCGTGCGCGCCGCCCCGACACGGATCATTCGCTCCAGTGCGGGCCGGATACTGTCGTCGTGCTGGCGGGGCTCGCTGAGCCACACCTTCAGCAGATCTTGCATCGCGTGGCTGGATTCATCGAATCGCTTGGTAGCCAGCACAATTCGGTAGACAGCCGCTTCCAGCGCCGGGGTGCGCTCCAAACCGTCGACCCCGTAGCGGTGCAGTGCGCTGGTCAGAACCTGCCGGAAGCCCGCCGTCAGCCGACCGCGGTTCGCGTCCAGGCTCTGCAGATAGATGTGGAGCTGCTCACGCCGCGAGCGGTGGGTGTCGTCTTCCGGGCGCGGGTCGCACAGTTCCGCTATGTCGCAGAATGATTCGATCAGCTCGGCCTCGGCCGCCCACGGCGCTCCCGCCTCGGCGACGAGGCCGCTCCGGTCTCGCAGATATCGCGTCACCGCCGATTCGGCATCGTCGGCGTGGTCGAAACCGAGGATTACACCGGATACTTCGCGCAGCGCCCGCGCGGCCCGTATCGCTGTGGACGGCTCGTCGAGCTCCGGCAGCATCAGATCGACGGGTTCCTGCGGTTCCTCGGTGGCGTTCTCGTCCAGCACCTCCAGTTGTGCCAGCAGCGTTCCGGTGGACACCTGACTGCCCACCGCCACCAGCAGCTTGCGGACTCGTGCGTCGAACGGCGCCGGGAGCACCGTTTCCATCTTCATGCTCTCGAGCACGAGAACCGGTGCGCCCGCGCCGACCTCGGCGCCCTCGGCGACCGGCGTGGCGACGACCAGAGCGGGCGCGGGCGCGCGCACGGCGCCCCCTTCGTCGCGACTGACCCGGTGTGCCACGCCATCGACCTCGACGACCTGCACGGTGCCGTGTGTCGCCGTCACGACGCGATAGGTCCGATCGCCGACACCGAGCCGGCTGGAGTACGTGTCGATCCGCGTGAGGTCGACATCGAAGCCGGTGTCGTCGCCGATACCGATGCGGAAGCTGTTCGCACCGGTCCTGGCCGCGATCACCCGATGGCCCCGGCCTGCCAGCTTCACCTCGACAGCGCGCAGCGGTTCGTCGAGCACCTGCGGGCGGCCCCCGCGGCCGGTCTCCCACAGGCGGATCCGGCGTGCTGCCTCGTCCTCCTCGTATCCGGCGATGGCGGCGGCGGCGAGTGCGATCCCGGTGCGCTGGGCCGCGTGCAGCTCACCTGCGGCACGGGCCCGGTCCACCCAGCGGGTGTCGGCGGTGGCGTTCACCACCTCGGCGGACTCCAGCAGTGACATCAGCAGGCCCTTGTTGGTGGCGCCGCCTTCGATGACGACCGTCGTCTCGGCGACCGCCCGGCGCAGGCGGGCAAGGGCCTCGTCCCGATCCCGGCCGTACGCGATGATCTTCGCAATCATCGAGTCGAAATCCGAGGGGATCTCGTCGCCTTCGACAACGCCGGTGTCGATGCGGATGCCCGGCCCGACGGGCCAGCGCAGCAACTCGATCCGACCCGGCGCCGGGGCGAAATCGCGGTCGGCGTCCTCCGCGTTCAAGCGGGCCTCGATCGCGTGGCCGCGCTCGACCGGCTTGTCACCGCGCAGCGGCAATCCGGCCGCCACTTCCAATTGCGCTTTCACCAGGTCGATTCCGGTCGTGACCTCGGTGACCGGATGCTCCACCTGCAGCCGCGTGTTGACCTCCAGGAAGGCGAACAGCAGTTCCTGCGGCTGGTACAGGAATTCCACGGTGGCGGCCCCGCAGTACTCGACCGCCAGGGCCAGCCGCTCGGCCGAATCCTTCACTGTCGCAATCTGTTCCGCACTCAGCAATGGGGAGGCGGACTCCTCGATGATCTTCTGGTTGCGCCGTTGCACGGTGCAGTCGCGCACACCCAGCGCCCAGGCGGTGCCGTGCGAGTCGGCGATCACCTGTACTTCGATGTGCCGGGCACCGGAAACCAGCCGCTCCAGAAAGACGGTCCCGTTGCCGAACGAACGCGCCGCCTCTTCGCTGGTCCGCGCGTAGGCCTCACGCAACTCCTGAGGAGTCGTGACAATCCGGATGCCCCGGCCACCACCACCGGCGGTCGCCTTGAGCATCAGGGGGTATCCGATCGCTTCGGCCGCGCCCAATGCGTCGTCGAGCGACTCGACCGGCCCGCGGCTCCAGGCCGCCACCGGCACACCGACCTGTTCGGCCAGCAGCTTGGCGCCGATCTTGTCCCCCAGTGCCCGCATGGCCGTAGCGCTCGGGCCGATGAATGTGATCCCGAGGCGGTCACACAGCTCGGCGAAGGCCGGGTCCTCGGCCACGAAACCCCAACCGACCCACGCCGCGTCGGCCCCGGATTCGGTCAGCGCCCGCTCCAGCACCGCCAGGTCCAGATACGGCCGGGCCGAGGCCGGCCCCAGGCAGTACGCCTCATCCGCGTCGCGAACGAACCCCGCCTGCCGCTCACCATCGGTGTGTAGCGCGATGGTGAGCAGCGGCTCCCGATCGCGATGCTGGGCATTGAATTCCCGGACCGCGTGGATCAGGCGGCGGGCCGCCTCTCCACGGTTGACGATGGCGATGCGCGTGAACATTGACTACTCCAGGCAGGAAACGTCGAAGACGTGAAACGCGAGACGATCAGCGACGCAGCAGAGCTACGCCGAGACTTATCAATCCGGTGGTCAGGCTGATGACTCCCAGCCACAGCACGATGACCAGGGGGTTCGGCTGAGTCCGGCCGCTCCCGAGAGCCGAGAGGAAGAACCCGGCCGAAATCAGCACCGCGGCGGCCGGAATCGCCAGCCGGGTGACCCAGCCGAACCAGCCGGTCAGCCGCAGCGAATCGGCGAGCAGCAGGGAGACGAGCGACAGAATCAACAACACGGCCGCGTGTGCGTGGCCGGCGCGGTCGAAGCTCTGCTGGAATGTGGTCTGCGGCACCTTGCCGGTATCGACCAGGGTGAGGAAGTATCCGCCGAATTCCACTGATGGCATGACCAGTAACAGAATTCCGGCAATTCGACAGGTCGTCCGTGACAGGGTCGGCGCGACTGCTCCACTGGAACGCGTTTGGCTTTCAACCGACATCGGACCGGTTTCCTTTCAGTGACTACGGGGTCTGGATCGAGAACAATCGATCAGGCCACCCGGGTTTCGGCCTCCGGCGGGAGTAGTGCCCGCAACCGATTCAGCGCGCGTCCGCGCAATGGGCCGATCGATCCAATGTCCTCGGCCATGCCCAACCTTTGTCGTTCGCAACAAGACTCGCTCTCAGGCTATGGGCGCGGACGTAAGGACTGGAGTCCACTTTGGAGGTAACCGCATACCTCGAAAGAGGTAGCGAGGAGAACCTCATGGCACCCGGGCCTGCACACCAATGGTCCGTACCAACATCTCGCCCAGCAGCGCGTTCACTTTGGAGACATCGCCGCCGAGCAGATCGAGCAGCAATGCGCATACCCGCGAGAAGCCATCGCTTGCCACCCGCTGTATCTCATCGTCGACGCAGGCACAGCTGTAGAGCTGGACCAGGAATCGTGAGATGGTCTCGTCCTCCAGCAGTCCGCGACAGTTCGCGAACGAACCCGGCTCAGATGGCGCGCCGGCCTGGCGCAGCAGGTCGGACAGCTGCCGTTCGATACGGTCGAACACGTACTCGGCTGCCGCCACGAAGATCCCTGTCTTGCTGGCGAACAGGCGGACCACGTACGGCTGCGAGACACCCACGCTGCGAGCGATCGCGTCTGTGGAGGTCGCGGCATATCCGTGGGCAGCGAACACGTCGACCGCCGCGATCGCGATCTGCTGCCGACGTTCGTCGGCCGTCAGTCGGGGACCGGTCACGGCACCTCCTCCGAGTCGCTACTGCCTCTCACGAATACAGAGACCCGAGAGCGGATCTCAGATACAGCCGTTGATCACATGTGCGATCTCCGCAGGCCGGGCGTCGAGGTAGAAGTGTGAACCGGGGAAGATGTGCAACTCGAACGCCCCGATGGTGTGCATACGCCATCGTTCGAGCTGGGCGGGTGTGACCACGGGATCGTCGGCACCGGTGAGACCGACGATCGGACAACGCAGCGGTTCGCCGGGGATGTGAACGTAGCGCTCGATCGCGTGATAGTCGTTCCGGACCGAAGGAAGCACGGCAGCGGCAAGCGCGGCGTCGGTGCGCAGGACGGCCACCGACCGAGGGTCGTTCGCCAAACGCTCCATTTCGGCGATCAAGGTGGCGTCGTCCGTCTCGATCGTCGTGTCCGGCGGCGGCTCGGAGGGAGCAGTCCGGCCGGAGACGAACAACCTTCTCAGGCGGCGGCCGTGCGCCTCGAGACGCAGGGCCGTCTCGAAAGCCACTGTGGCACCCATGCTGTGGCCGAAGAAGGCCAGCTCACCGTCGAGCGGTTCCAGTGCCTCGGCGACGTGATCGGCCAGCTCGGTCAATGAGGCGATCGGTGCTTCGCTGATGCGATCGCGGCGGCCCGGGTACTGGATGGCGTAGACCGCGATTCCGTCGGCGATGTGGTTCGCGAGTGCCCGATAGCCACCGGCTGCCCCGCCGCCGGGTGGAAAGCACACCAGCGTGGGTTGTCCCGGCGCCCCGGCCCGCATGCGCCGGGTCCAGGTCGCGAACACGTCACGCGCCACCGAAAACCTCCGCACCGCGCGATTTCAGCCAGCGCTCGGTGAACGCGTCCACCGCGCCCGAGTCCTCGATGACCCCCTTGGCGAAAGCCCCGGCGATCAGCCTCCCCGCCATCGGGATTCCGGATTCGACCGTCACCACGTATTCGCACACGCAGCCGTCCGCGCTGTCACGCAATTCGAAAACGCCGGACATCGAACCGATCGCGGAAATGGTGCCCCGGACCACCGCCCGGGCCGCCCCGTCGGCGAACGGCGACCAACGCTCGGAGTAGTCCAGGCGCATGCCGGCCGGCCACGCCTTCGACAGCCGGGGCGGGATGCGGTCCGGAGCAAGGGGTTTGGACACGGTGGCGATCATGTCGTCCGAGTCGTGCCGAATCGACAGCTCGGCAAGCGGCCCGTCCAACTCCGCCACCCGCGCCCGCCAGTACTCGGGACTGACCATCGCGTCATGGAGCAGTCCGGCCGAGAAGGGAAATTCACTGATCAAACGAATCTTTTGACCCACAACCACTCCTAGATCTACTGCTCGGCAGCCCTCAGGGCAGCAACTTCTGGATTCGAGCCCGGGCATCCGGCCAGGACAGCGGGATGTCCTGCGTGGTCGCCGTCGAATCCACGAAGCTCGGGTTGCCGATCCGGCCCTTCATATCGGCGAGCATTTTCGCGTGAGTGCCGCTGTGCGCGAAGCTGTCCATGGCCTCCTTGTCCGACCATGCGGACAGCGTCCAGAAGGTTTTGGTGATCAGCTTGGCGTCCAGCGCGAACCCGATGCAGCCGGGCGCCGACTGCAACTGGCTGCGGATCCTCATGGTCCAGTACAGAAATCGGGGCACGTCGGCGTAGCTCCGAAGCGGCAGCCGTGAGGTGAGCACGTGGAGTTGATCACCGGCAGCGGGCTTGTGAGTTCCTTTGGTCCAGGGCAGAGCGGGCATGACGGGCCTCTTCTTTCTCTTGTTTTTTCTCTGATTACGACGGGATTCCGGAGACCGCTGGTTCCGTATCGCCTGCGGGCTGCTCGATCTCGATGTCGCCGTCCGACTCGCGGATTCCGAATCGGTCGTAGAGGCGACGCAGGGGGGCCGGGGCCCACCAGCCGAGGTGGCCGAGCAGTCGCAAGATGGCCGGGACGAGCAGGATACGAACCACCGTGGCGTCCAACACGATTGCGACGACCATGCCTACGCCGAACAGGATCATGGTGAGGACCTGGCTGGAGGCCATCGCCGCCAACGGCACGCACATCAGCAACGCGGCGCTGGTGATGAGCCGGCCGGTGCGCTGCACGCCGGTGGCCACCGCGGCGGTCGGGTCGCCGAGCGTGTCGTACTGTTCGCGCACCCGCGAGAGCAGGAAGACCTCGTAGTCCATGGACAGTCCGAAGATCAAGGCGAACAACATGATCGGCATGTTCGGTTCGATATTGCCGGTGGGCTGGAAACCGAGCAGATCGGCGAAGTGCCCGTCCTGGAAGATCCAGACCAGCACGCCGAAGGTCGCCGACAGCGACAGCAGGTTCATCACGATCGCCTTCAGCGGCAACAGCACCGAGCCGAAGGCCAGGAACAGCAGCAGGTAGGTGGCGACGGCGATGTAGATCAGCATGGCGGGCAGTGCGTCGCCGAGCCGGTTCAGGGTGTCGTCGTAGGTCGCGGTCTCGCCACCGAAGTACACCGACGCGCCCGGGGGGTTCGGCTGATCACGCAGCCGGTGCAGCAGCTCGCGGCTGGGCTTGGACACCGCCACGCCGTCGTAGGCCACCGATACCCGCGCGACCGTGCCCTGGGCGCCGGTGATCTCCGCCCGGCCCGCGCCGGACACGCCGGCCAGCCGGCGTGCGTAATCCGCCAGTGCCGCTTGCTCGTTCGGTGTGTCCACGCCCGCGGGCAGCACCACGACCGCGTCGATCGTCTTCGCCGCACCGCGCGGGAAGTCCTTCTCCAGCATGCTGAACACTTGGCGGCCCTGCGCCGAGTCCGGCAGCTGCCGCGCGTCGTTCACACCGAATTCGATGCGCAGCACGGGCGACGCCAGCACCAGCAGCAGCGCGATGGCGGCCGTCGCGACGAGCACCGGCCTGCGCATGACGCCCTGGGCCAGCCGGTACCAGAATCCGGTGGCGCTCGGGATCACCGAACGCTGCTTCCACAGCGACAGCGCGTTGATGCGGTGTCCCAGCAGCGACAGGGCCGCGGGCAGCGCCACGAGCGAGAAGAACATCGACAGCAGCACGGCCGCGACACCGCCGTAGGCCATCGACTTCAGGAACACGAACGGGAAGAAGCTCATCGAGGCGAGCGCGACCGCGACGGTGATACCGGAGACGGCGACCGTGCGGCCGGCGGTGGCGAGGGTGCGAGCCAGCGCGTCGCCACCCGTATGGCCCTGTTCCATCTCTTCGCGGTAGCGGCTCACGATGAACAGGCCGTAGTCGATGGCGACGGCCAGGCCGAGGATGGTCACCAGACTCATTGCGAAGACGGAGATGTCGGTGAAGCGGGCGAACACCCGCAGGACGGCCATCGAGCCGAGGATCGAGAGACCTCCGACCGCGAGCGGCAGGCCGGCTGCGACGAATCCACCGAACACGATCACCAGGAAGATGAACAGCACCGGGAACGACAGTCCCTCGGCCATGCCGAGATCCTTGCCGACCTGATCACCGGCTTCGTATCCCGCGGGTGTGTTACCGCCCCGGAAGGTCTGCAGGCCCGCCGCCGACAGCTTGTCCTTGATCTTCAGATAGCTGTCCTGCTTGGCATTGTCGTCGCCACCGACGAAATTCAGCAGCGTGTAGGTCGCGTGCCGGTCATGACTGACGAGTTCGTCCAGACCGCTACGCCAATAGTCGACCGATCCGGTGACCGCCGTGCTCGGCAGGCCGTCGAGCACATCCTCGACCGACTTCCGGAACGCCGGGTCGTCGACGGTGCGATCCGCGCTGCGGTAGATGATCACCGCGTCGGGACTGCGCTGTGCGAAGGACTTGTCGGCCAGTTCGGCCGCTGTGCGGCTGTCGGAGCCGCGTGCCTCGAAGCCGTTCGGCACCATGTCGCCGAACACCCCGAGCCCGTAGATTCCGGACAGTACGGCCAGCACCGCCGTGACGGCCAGCACGATCAGTCGCCGGCGGTGGATGAAGTAACCCAGTCTTTCGAACACTGCTACACCCCTTTCGAGCAGGAAAGATCAACGAGCCGTTACCGTTTCGGGCGCATCCGTGGCGGTCTCCGCCGCTGCGGCCGCCCCGCCGCCGGACCGCTCGTGCCGATGCGGAAGCAGGATCGCGACGACCGCGCTCACCGTCAGGAAGGCGCACGCCCACCAGAGCGCGGGCACATAGCCGTCGGTGAAGGTCCGCGGGTTGGCGTAGCTGCCGTGGGCGGCGAACACCGCTCCCAGCACCGCGATACCGAGCACCGTCCCGAAGTACCGGATGGCACTGGACACGCCCGAAGCGACGCCTTCGAATTGCGGCGCAACATATTCCAGCGCGAGTCGTGCGATCGGCGGGAAGAACAGGCCCATCCCCGCGCCACTGATCACGAAGGAGGGCACGAGCACCGCGTAGGAGACGTCGGGGGTGGTGACCGCGGCCAACCATCCCAGGCCGATGGCCTGGAGCACCAAACCCACGACCAGCACCGGCTTTCCGCCGATCTTGTCGATCAGGATGCCTGCGATCGGGGCCGTGAAGGTCGGCATGGCCGTCCACGCCAGGGTGTGCACGCCGGCCGACAGCGCCGAATAGTGCTGGGCCGACTGCAGGAACTGCACCAGGAAGAACACCGCGCCGAACATGCCGACCGACATCCCGAGCGCCGCCAGCGCGGTCAATGTGAAACCGCGGCTGGTGAAGATCACCGGCGGCACCATCGGCTCGGAGACCCGGTTGATCCACGCGACGAACACCGCGAGCAGCAGCGCGCCACCGATCAGCGAGCCGAGCACACCGGCACTGGTCCATCCATGATCATTGCCGCGGATCAGACCGAACACGATGCCGAGCAGGCCCAGCGCGATCAGTGCATTACCCACCAGGTCCAGCCGGGCACTCGTGCCGAAGCTCTCCCCGACCAGGGCGATGGCGAGCGGAACGAGAACCACACCGATCGGCACGTTGATCCAGAAGATCCATTGCCACGAGGCGTAATTCGTGATCGCACCGCCGACCACCGGGCCGAGGCCGACCGCCAGACCGCTCATGGCACTCCACATCCCGATGGCCGCACCGCGCTTGGCCGGTGGGACGGCCTGGGCGAGCAGCGTCAAGGTCAGCGGGATGACGATGGCCGCACCCACGCCCTGCACCGCGCGGGCGGCGATCAGCAGGCCGATCGACGAGGACAGGGCGCAGGCCGCGGACGCCGCGGTGAAGATGGCCAGGCCGACCACGAAGGTGCGCTTGCGACCGAATCGATCACCCAGTGATGCGCCGGCCAGCAGCAGCACCGCTTCGGTCAGCGTGTAGGAATTGATGATCCACTGCAGGCCGTCCAGGCCGGTGTGCAGTTCCGTCCGAATGGTAGGAAGCGCGTTGAAGACGACCAGATTGTCCAATGAGACCATGAAAATGGCGATTCCACTGACAATAAAGGTCCACAACACACGACGAGAGTCGGTATTCGACATGGTGGTTCCTTATGAAGAATTATGGCGTAGTTCGTAAATCGACTGCGCTAAGAAACCGCCAGCAACCCGGACGCTACTCGCCCGCCTCCGGGTTCAACAGTTCCAGTTCCAGCACACTCGTGACATTCAGCAGCATGCCCTGAGCCATGAAATTGAACGCCCCGCCGGCATCGCTGCCGGACAGCTCCCGCACCGCCTGGTAGAGCCGATGGAAGCGTTCACGCGCCAGGGTCCGGATCTCCTCGTCGAGAGCCGACGCCGCGTATATCTGCAGTTGAAAGGTCAGTGACTGGCGATCGCCCAGCAGATCGATGTAGGCGTCCGCCATCGCGTCCATACGATCGGCTTCATCGGTTGCGACGCTCCGGGCGGCCGCCGCACGAAAAGCGTTCTCCACCGTGTCGAATGCTTGATTCGCCGCGGCGAGGAAGATCGCTTTCTTGGTCGGGAACAATCGGAAAAGGTAGGCCTGCGAAATTCCGGCGCGCTGGGCGATCGACTCCGTTGACGTCGCCGCATAGCCACCGGCAGCGAATTCGGCTATGGCGGCAGCCAATACCTGTTCGCGTCGCGCGCTCTTCGACATGCGCGCCCTTACCGGTGAGCTCATGGTCCTTAGTTTAGTGAGCACTCACCCAACTAAGCAACGCCCTAGGCGGACAGTTCAGCAGTCGTTAACAGTTCGGACACCAGCCTCGACACGATCCGGCTCCCGTTGCGGGACATCACCGACGCCGGATGGAACTGCAGCGAGGCGAAACCGTCGCCACGCAGCCCGTGCACCTCGCCGGTGTGCGGGTCGCGCGCCACCAGCACGCGGCCGCCGTTACCTCGAGCCTCGAAAACCGCACTGTCGCTGTGCGCTTCGAAGGCGTTGTAGAAGTACACCGGCTCGGCGACGCCGAACAGGTCGATCACCCTCAGGACACCTTGATTCGACACCGCTCTGCGCCGAATCGGCAGCCCCAGCACCGTACTCAGCACCTGATGGCCCAGGCACACCGAGAAGAACGGTCTCCGGGCGGCGAGCAGTTCCTCGGTGAGCTCGCGCAGCCTCGCGATCTTCGGATCCCGCACGTCGCGAGGATCTCCGGGCCCGGGGCCGACGACGGCCAGGTCGAATCGCGAAACATCGAGCGGCGCATCGAATCTGCGCACGGTGATGGTGAATCCGAGCGCGCGCAGCATCCGCGCGCCCATCGCGGTGAAGGCATCCTCGCCATCGATGATCACCGCGGTGCGACCGCCATACTCGGGTGCGGGTGGCAACGGATCCAGCCACAGCGGTGCGAGCGGGCTGTTTCGCGCACGCAATGCCTCACGAACGGCGACATGGTCACCGATGCCCGCATACGCCGGAGGCGCGGTGTCGCGGCGCAGGGCGTTCAGCAACCCCGCGGCTTTGGCCCGCGTCTCCAGCGCCTCCGCCGCGGGATCCGAATCACGAACGATCGTGGCGCCCACGCCGATTCGCATGGCTCCCGCGGAGTCGATGTCGGCGGTCCGGATCAGAATCGCCGAATCCATTCGCCGCGTGCCGCTGTCGTCGCGGCCGACAAGTGCCACCACCCCGGCGTAATAGCCGCGGCCGTCCGGTTCGAAGCGCGCGATCACCCGGCACGCGTTCTCCAGCGGGCTGCCGGTGACCGTGGGCGCGAGCAGGGT
The DNA here is from genome assembly GCF_042754085.1 of Nocardia sp. NPDC059236. NCBI lineage: Bacteria > Bacillati > Actinomycetota > Actinomycetes > Mycobacteriales > Nocardiaceae > Nocardia > Nocardia sp. NPDC059236. The sequence goes on along the minus strand of NZ_JBHZAF010000004.1, from coordinate 260,672 downwards.
CTCCCGCAGCACCTCTCGATAGTCTCGATCGCTGCGCCCGGTGATGAGGTAGCGGGTGTGGGCGAGGTGAGCCATCTCCTGCAGCTCCGGGCCCTCCACGTAGGGCTCGTCGCAGATTCGGCACATCATCTTCAACTCTTCGTCGAGGACCATGTACAGCTCATTGGCCTCCTTGCCGTCGGCAAGGAAATCCAGGACGCCCGCGGGGGTCGGCCCGCCGGCCGGATAGCGGTACGTGCCGCTGATGGGTGTCATGGCGACGGCGCCGCGATCGAGGCTGACATGGCGTTCCGGGCTGGCGCCGATGAGCATCCGCTCGCCGGTGTAGACGAGGAACGTCCAATACGCACTGCGCTCGCCGGTGAGCAGGCGCGCGAACAATGCCAATCCGGACGCCACGTCCCAGTTGTCGACCTCGGCCCGCCAGGTTCGCCGCAGCACGAAGTTGGCTCCCGCGCCGTGGCCGATCTCCTCGGCGACGACGCGTGCGACCAGGGCGGCATATTCGTCGTCGCTGATGTCGAATTCGCCCTCGCCCACATCGATCCGGTGATCGGCGAGACCCCTCCGGAACGCGTCCGGCTCGAGCTCGAAACTCTCGGTGACCTTCAGGTACGACACCGGCTCCGCGTCCGGCGGGTGAGCGAAGCCACGTTCGCCGACCACTCGATACGGCAACAGCGCCAGCAGCTGGTGGCAGTCCGCGCTGCCAGTGTCGGCATCGGGCAGCTGAGCGGTGCCCGCTACCTCGTGCATATCGCCCAGCAGCACCTCGATACGATTCCCGGGTCCGGTCTCCGGGCGATACAGCAGCGCGAAAGGCTTTCCGCCGCAGCCCAACTCGGCGATCCGCTGCTGGTTCCGAGCGGTCAAGGCACTCTCGTCTCGTACGCTGCGAGTTCCGCGGCCACCTGCGAGGTCAGCACCACGCGGCCACAGCGGGTGGCCACGTATTCCGTCGCCATCCTGTGGTGTTCGGGCGTGAAGTCGGCGACCGCGTCGGCGATCACGAAGGCCTGCACGTTGTTGGCGAAGGCGTCGGCGGCGGTCAGCAGCACGCCGACGTGGGCGTAGACACCGCAGATCAACAGTTGGTCGCGTTCCAGGTAGTGCATCCGCTCGAGCAGATTCGTGCTGTGGAACGCGCTGGCCCGCCACTTAGTGAGGACGGGATCGCCGAGAGCGGGGGCGATCTCCGCTGGAATGCCTCGATCCTCGGGCCGTGCGGACATGCCCGGACCCCAGAAGTCCAGCAGCAGACCCCGCTGCTCAGGGGTCATGCTGCCCGGTTGCGCCGTATAGATGATCGGAATGTCCAGCTGCTCACAGTGTTCCCGCAGCCGTCGCGCGTTTCGCATGAGTGCGCTCCGCGGCTCGCAGCCGTCCGCGAACGGCTGCAGGAAGTAGTGCTGCATGTCGTGGACGAGCAGGACGGCCCGGTGCGGCTCGATCGCCCAGTCGACGAGGTTGCCTGGCAGCTCCGACTCGGTCGGCATGGGATAGGGGGCAATAGGCGAAATCGCCACGGAGACAGTCCTCTTCGGTCAGACACCCAGGGTCGCGCCGCCGTCGACGACGAGCTCCTGCAGGGTGATGTGGGCGGCGGCGTCGGACAGCAGGAAGCGGACGGCCGCGGCGATGTCATCGGGCTGTGCGATGCGGCCCAGGGGAATCCCGATTCGGAAGGCCTCCGGGACGCCGTCCACCGCAACCCGTGAAGCCTGCTCGTGGTTCCACAACGCGGTCAGCATCGGGGTGTCGGTGGATCCGGGAGCCACTACGTTGCAGCGGATCCCGTGCTTCGCGAGCTCCAGCCCGAGACAGCGGGTGAACATGGTCGCGGCGGCTTTCGAGGCCGCATAGGCGGCCATGCCCATGCGTGGGGTCGATCCGGCGTTGGACGACACGGTGACGATCGCGCCACTCGACCGGCCCACCATCTGCCGCGCGACGGCGCGGCTCATATGAAAGACACCGCCGACGTTCACCGCCATGGTGTAGTGCCAGTCCTCGTCGGACATGTCGGCAATCCAGCCGGACTGGAGGACCCCGGCCGCATTGACGAGATAGTCGATACCTCCGAGCGCAGTGCAGGCCTGGAGCACCGCGCCCTCGGCCTGCTCGGCACAGCTGACGTCCGCGACCAGCGACAGCGTCCGGCAATCCGCGAGTCCCGGCCCGGATGCCACCCGTTCCAACGCGTCTCGATCCCGGTCGACCATGGCGACCGCGATTCCGGCGAAGGCCAGTTCGCGGACGATCGCCGCGCCGATTCCGCCGGCCGCTCCCGTCACCAGCGCTACCTTCATCGCGCGACCCCGCTCAGGATGCCGTCGACCACGTCGCCGGGGACGCGCAGGCAACGCGTGGTGAAGGAGCCCAGCGCGTCGAGGTAGCGGTCGCGCAGCTCGGCGAAGGAGATGCCGACCGGCTCCCCGCCCGCGATCAAGGTCCGCCCGGCAACCATCACCGTGTCCACGTCGGCAGAACCACCGAGCCACAGGAAGCTTTCCAACGGCCGGGGATTGAGCAGATAGCGCCAGTCGTCCGCGCGCACGAGCACCAGGTCCGCCTGTTTGCCCGGCTCCAGACTGCCGATCTCACCGGACCACTGCAGGCCCTTCGCGGCAATGCGGGTCGCCATGGCCAGCGCGTCCGTGGGCAGTACCTCGATCTGGCTCGCGGCCATCTCGTTGTAGGTGAGCCAGGCCGCGCGCATCGTCTCGGCCATGCCGGCGTTCGGAAGCGAGGCTCCGTCGGTGGACAGTGAGACGTCCAGACCCGCGCGCCGCAGCGCGGGCACCACACCCGTCTCGGTGATCGTGGATTCGCCTGCGGGACCGTACTTTCCGGGCGAGTGACTGATATGGACGCCCGCCTCGAGCAGCAGGCGCTGCTCTTCCTCGTCGACGAAGGCGCAGTGCGCCGCCATCAGCTTGTCGGTCAGCAGGCCGAGGTCGTGCAGCCGCCGCACACCGGTCGTACCGTAGAACGTGCGGAGCACCTCGGGCTCGTTGCGTACCGCACCGACGTGGGTTGCGAAGCCCACGTTGTGACCCTTGACGAGATCGGCGAAGCCGAAGCCGAGCTCGTCGGTCATATTGGTCACGTACGCGATGCTCGGGCGGCATCTGATGCGGCCCGTCGTATCGGAGTCGCACTGCCGCAGCAGGTCTTCGACCGCGGACAGCACCGTCTCGGTGTCCCGCGTGCGCTCGTACCGGTCGCCGCCGGGCGGGCAGACGGCGTCGCCCGCCCAGGTGGTCGCGCTGAAGCGGATGCCGAGATCCCGTGCGGCCCTGACCATGTCGTGCGGTCGATTGAGCGAACCGACGTCGCCGATCGTGGTGACGCCGCCGCGCAGCTGCGTCCACATGGAGTACTGGGCGATGGCGTAGGCCTCGTCGGGTGTCAGCCCGGCGATGAGTCCGTCGAAGGAGTCGAAGGTGCGCGAGATGGTGTGCATGTCACCGCCACCGCCGAAGAAGCCGACCTCATCGGCTCGATCGGCGGCGGGGCGCAGGGCGCCGCGCAGCGGGAATCCCATCGCGAACATGTCGTGCCAGTGCCCGTTGACCAGGCCGGGCAGCACCATCATCGCGCCGGCGTCGACGACTTCCAGCGCGTCACGGACAGCCGCGTCGAGGGTGGCGACAGCGCCGCGGACTCCCTCGACGGAGCCGACGGCGGTGATCCGCTCCCCCACCACGAGGACCGAGCCCCGCGGGATGACGGTGTCGCCGGAGTCGGCCGGGTAGACGCAGCCGCCTTCGATCAGGACCGCGCGCTCGCTCATCGGCTCGTCTCCAGCCCGGTAAAGTACGTCACCCAGGCCCGCAGCGTCGGGACGTCGATCAGCGCCTCGAAGTCCGCGGGAATGCCGGCCTTGTTCCAGCGCCCCACCATTCGCATGATCTCGAGTGAACTCAGCCCCAGCAGCACGAGATTCGCGTCCGCGTCGAGTTCGGCGGGGTCCGCCAACTCCAGGGGGACGGCCAGCAGCGCGCGAAGTTCGCTCTCGCCGGGGATCGCCGAAACACCTTGAACCGCACCGTTCGTCATGACGGCACTCCTTCCACTGTGCGCGCCAGCGCCTTCTTGTCGACCTTGCCCAGCGGGGTCAGCGGCAGTTCCCCGACCACCCGCACTTCGTCGGGCAGCTTGTAGTCGGCGACCCCGCGCGCGTGCATCGCCTGCCGCAGCTCCGCGGTCGTCGGCGCGGGCCCGGACGGCACGATGAACGCGCAGATGCGTTCGCCGAACAGCTCGTCGGGCAGGCCGACGACGGCGGCCGCCGCGACCGCCGCGTGCGTGAGCAGATGCTCCTCGACCTCGCCGGCGTTGATCTTGTCGCCGCCTCGGATGACCACGTCCTTGATCCGGCCCTCGATCACCAGATCACCACGCGGTGTCAGCCGGGCGAGATCGCCGGTGCGGTAGAAACCGTCCGTGGTGAACGCTCGTTCGTTGTGCTCGGGCGCGGAGTAGTAGCCGCGAATCGTGTACGGGCCGCGCGTGATCAGCTCACCGACGCTACCCAGCGGTACCGGCTCGACTCCGTCGACGATCCGGATCTCGTCCGCGTAGGAAACCGGTCGCCCCTGCGTGGTCAGCTTCACCTCGAGCGGGTCGTCGGCGCGCGTGAAGCACAGCAGGCCCTCCGCCATGCCGAACACCTGCTGCAGATCGCAGTCCAGTGCGGGCATCACCCGCGCGGCCAGTTCCCGGGACAGCTTCGCGCCGCCGACCTGCACCAGGCGCAGGCTGCTCAGATTCGCGGTCGTCCACTCGGCGACCTCGATCCACAGCGCCAGCACGGACGGCACCAGCGAGGTGAAGGTCACCCCTTCGCGCTCGACGAGCGGCATGCAGGCCATGGGATTCGGGGTGTCCGACAGGACCACGGTGCCGCCCGTCGCCAGCGTGCCGACGACGCCGGGGCACCCCCAGGCGAAATTGAACTCGATGGGCAGCGCCGCCAGATACGTGTCGTGGCTGGTGATTCCACACAGCGCGGTCGTCTGCGCCAGCTGGTACGCGTAATCGTCGTGGGTCCGTGGCACCAGTTTCGGCAGGGCCGTGGTGCCTCCGGAGAGCAGGAAGAAGGCGATGTCCGAGGGGTCGGCCGGCGGCGGCGTCCAGTTCTCGTCGACGCCGAGCGCGTCCACCGCCACCAGACCGTCGACGGCCTCTCCGGCCACGAAGAGCCCTCGCAGCGAGGGGTTCTCGCTCCGGATGCGGAGGGCGAGCTCACGATGGTCGAAGGTGCGGTGCACATCCGGGAACACGTAGTGGGTCGCGCCGGACAGCCGCACGAGGTGGGTGATCTCCGTATGCCGGTGGGCGATCAGCGAGAAGACCGGCTTGGCGCCCATTTTCATCAGCGCGAAGACGATCGCCACGAACTCCGGCACATTCGGGAGTTGCACGAGCACCCGGTCGCCGGCGGCCACGCCCTGCCGGGCGAAACCGGACGCCAGCCGGAAGATCCACTCCTCCAGTTCGCCGTAAGTGTATCGGCGATCGCCGTATACCATTGCGACAGCGTCGGTTTCGCGATGGGCGGCGTGCGTCATCAGCGCGTCGAGCGGCTCACCGCGCCAGATTCCCAGTCGTCGGTATCGCTCGGCGGTGTCCGCCGGCCACGAGGTGCATCCGGTCAGCATCACGGTCCCCTACGCGGCCGGCGCCGGAGTCAGGATCTCGACGACCGCCGCGCCGGCTTCCATGCCGACCGCCGTCGCGATCATGAGCACATGGTCGCCGGGTCCGACCTGGCCGGTCCGCCACACGTGCTCGAGCCCCAGGAACAGGTCGGCGGTACCGGTGTGGCCGATGGTCCGGACGAAGTCCCAGACCTCCTGCTGCTCATCGATTTCCAGCGGCAGCAGGAACATCGCCTCGAGCGAGTCGCGGGCGAAGCCGAGATGGCAGACCTTCGTGATCTTGTCCATTCCGATCCCGGCCTCGTCCAGCGTGCGCTGGGCGATCTCGGCGACCCGCAGCCCGAAGTTGCGGATAGGCGGGGCCTGGCCCGCGGCCCACTGCTCGCGCACCTTCAGGGCACGGTCGTCGAAGTTCAAGCCGACACCGCGGGTGACGCCGGGCGGGAAGAGCTCCTCACCGGCGCGGTGCAGCACCTCCATCGAGGAGTCCGAGAGCGAGCCGACCGCGAGCACCTTCGCGAAACCACCGCGGCGCGAGACCACCGCGGCCGAGCCGGCGTCCGCCAGCACGAACAGCTTCGAGGCCCGCCAGCGGTCGACCAGCGGCGTGGAGAAGTTGTCGCCGGTGGTGATCAGCACGGCGTCGTGAGAGGGGTTGGCCACCAGGCGATTCGCGGCGGCCTCCAGGCCGGCGAGCATGCCGAGGCAGCCCTGCTTGATCTCCAGGGCCGGGACGGGGCGATCGACGGTGTTGTTCAGGACGTAGTGCGCCGCCGACCAGCCGTCGGGACCCTGGTGGTGGGTGTAGGTGTGCATCAGCGCACCGACGTCGGCGGGCTCGTGCCCACTGGCCGAGAGCGCCTTCCGGGCTGCCGCGATGGCGAGTTCGGGCGCCGGAGTGCTCGCGCTGACCGCGATCGACTCGAGGCCGGAGGCCGCCAGCGCCGACTCGTCGTACCAGCCCGCCGCGACCGCCGACGACGTCGGAATCAGTTCCGGCACTTCGCTTCCGATGCCCGCCAGATACAGGTCTTGGGTCCGCATGGCGACTATACGACCATTTCGCGGCCCCGATCTCATGAGTAGTCGGTACTCAATTTGCTTGCGATGGACAACTTCTCGCAAATTTGAGTAGCCCCGGCCGAAGTTTGAGTAGCCTTGCCTCTGGCAAGGCCCGCCGAGCCCGGGATAGTCATGAATACGTTCCGCTGAAGGAGTATTCATGACACACGTGTCGGCCGTGCCCGCGCCAACCCGCCGCCCGGAGCCGGGCGACTGGTCGAGCTTCGAAGAACTCGCGGAGCTACAGCGCGCCAGTCTGCCCCGGCTGTTCGAACGCGCAGTTCGATCCCCGTTCTACGGCAACCGATACGCGGGCGGTGGCGCGCCGGTCGAGGCCGCGGACTTCGAATCCCTCGCCCTGACCACCAAGCAGGATCTGCGGGACTGCTATCCGTTCGGGCTCCTCGCGGTGGACCGCCGGGAGCTGGCCACCTATCACGAATCCAGCGGCACCTCGGGCCATCCCACCGCGTCCTACTACACCGACGAGGACTGGATCGATCTCGCCGAGCGATACGCCCGCAAATGGGTGGGAATCACCCCGGAGGACACCTTTCTGGTCCGGACGCCGTACGCGCTCGTGATCACCGGGCACCTCGCGCAGGCCGCCGGCCGGCTGCGCGGCGCGACGGTCGTCCCCGGGGACGCGCGCTCGCTGGCGCTGCCGCTGGCGCGGATCGTGCGGCTGCTCGCCGCCCTGGACGTCACCCTGACGTGGTGCAACCCCACCGAGGCCGTGATGATCGCTGCGGCGGCCCGGGCGGCCGGCCTGCGCCCGGACACCGACTTCCCTGCCCTGCGTGCCATGTTCGTCGCCGCCGAGCCGATGACCGCCGCGCGCAAGCGCCGGCTGAGCGAGATCTGGGGCGGGGTGAAGATCGTCGAGGAGTACGGCTCGACCGAGACCGGCACCGTCGCCGGTGAATGCCAGGACGGCCGCCTGCATCTCTGGGCCGACCGGGCGATCTTCGAGGTGTACTCCCCCGATACGGGCCGGATTTCGGCCGCGGGCCGCGGCCAGCTGGTCGTGACGCCGCTCTATCGCGAGGCCATGCCGCTGCTCCGCTACAACCTCGCCGACGACGTGGAGGTGAGCTACGACCCCTGTACCTGCGGGCTGGTGCTGCCGACCGTGCGCGTCCTGGGGCGCGCGGGCTTCGGTTACCCGGTGGCCGGTCGGACGGTGACGCAGAACCAGCTGGAGGAGCTGGTCTTCGCCCTGCCCCGCGAATTCGAGGTGATGTTCTGGCGCGCCCGGGCGACACCGGACGCGCTGCTGCTGGAATTCGAGGCGGCCGACGACGTCCGCGACTGCGCCGCACGCGAATTGGGCGCCGCGATCGATGCGACCCTCGGCATCCCGCACCGGATCACACCGCTGCGGCCGGGCACGCTCGTCCCGGCCGACGCACTGACCGCGGAGCGCGACATCCTCAAGGCCCGCTACCTGTTCGGGCCGGACGAATCCTGGGACAAAGCCCTGATGTACCAGTGACCCGCCACGAATCGGCGGGGACAGTAGAGAACGACGGAGAAGGCACGTGACCACAACAGAGTTTGCCGCCACCGACACTGTCGCCGACCCGGTGGCCGCTGTCAGCCGGCTGGCGAGATCGGGACTCTTCGGCGACTACGTCGTCTACGAGCGCCCCGGCGCTTGGGTTTTCGCCGCGGACCCCCTGGCAACGATCGAGCTGAACACCGACCGGGTGCGGATCACCGCGCGCGGGACCACCAGCGAAGAGTCCTGGACAGGCCGCCCGGTGACCGCCCTCGAGCAGGCGCTCGACCGCGTCCGCCTCGATGATCCCACCGCCGCCACCAGCTCCGCCTATGGCTGGATCGGATTCGAGTTCTGTGCCCATGCCCTCGACGCGCGGCATCACCTCGCTCCCGGAATCACGCTGGCGCACCTGATCATTCCGCGCGTCGAGGTCACCATCACCGCGTCGGCGGTCACGGTCTGGGGCGCCGGCGCCGGGGAGGCCGATCACATCGACGAGATCCTCGCCGCGCCGGTCGATCCCCTGCCGGAGGCCGCGGCGGTGGATGTCGCGGCCGACCCGACCGGCTATCGCCGCCGGGTCGCGACCGCGATCAAGGAGATCCGATCGGGCTACTACGACAAGGTCATTCTCTCGCGCCGGGTCGATCTGCCCTTCCGGATCGACATCGCGGAGACGTACCGCCTCGGACGTGCGCACAACACCCCGGCACGATCGTTCCTCCTGCAACTCGGCGACCTCGAGGCGGCGGGCTTCAGCCCCGAGCTGGTGCTGTCCGTGGATACCGACGGCACCGTGACCACCGAACCGCTCGCCGGGACCCGCGCCTTCGGCCGGGGCCTCTCGGCCGACCGCGCCGCTCGCGACGACCTGCAGAGCGACCCGAAAGAGATTGTCGAACACGCGGTCTCGGTGCGTGCCTCCTGCGCCGAGGTCGCCAGGGTCGCCGACCCGGGCACCCTGGCGGTCACCGACTTCATGTCGGTGCGCGAACGCGGCAGCGTCCAGCACCTCGCCTCGACCGTCCAGGGCCGGCTCGCCTCCCACCACACCCCCTGGGACGCCCTCGAGGTCCTCTTCCCGTCGGTCACCGCCTCCGGCATCCCGAAGCGCCCCTGTGTCGATGCCATCTTCCGCATCGACGGCTCCACCCGCGGCCTGTATTCCGGTGCGGTGGTGACCCTCTCACCCGATGGCGCCCTCGAGGCGACCCTCGTCCTGCGCGCGGTCTACCAGTCCGCGGGCGTCGCCTGGCTCCGAGCCGGCGCGGGCATCATCGCGCAGTCGAGCCCCGAACGTGAATTCGAGGAGACCTGCGAAAAGCTCGGCAGCGTCGCTCCCTACCTGGTTCGACGTAGCTGACCCGAACTCGCCGCTCACGCGAGACAGCCGGATTGCCTCCCGCGAGACCAAGGGGTCTCGCGGGAGGCAATCCGGTATCGGGCACCAATCCGCCGACACGACATCACGATTCACGAAAGCAGTCGGGCCTCCCGCGCAGGTGCAGCGCGGGAGGCCCGACCGGTGTATCAGTTCTGGCTGTTGGTGAGCATGTTGTAGACCTCGATCACGGTGACGACCGCTACCGGCACACCGAGGGCGAGGGTTCCGACGGCCGTGGCGAGGCCGGCGCCGACGGCCGCGCCGGCGATGCAGCCGCCCGGGGCACCGGCCAGGAAGGCCGGGGGCATGAGGGCGGTGCCGACGGCCATGCCGGCCACGCAGCCGCCGACCAGACCGATTGCGGCGCCGACCATTCCGCCGATCGCGGTGGCCAGGCCGATCTGCGAGCTGGCCAGGCCGATGGCGCTGTTGAGGTCGTCCTGGGAGAAGACCGTCTTCAGGGTCTGCGGAGCGGCGGGGACCGCCTGGGCGGGATCCGTACCGGGGGTGAGGGTGATGGTGCGGCCGTCGGCGTCGATCCGGGCAGCGATCGGCCAGTCCTGCTGATCCAGCCGGTAGGTCAGCGGCATACCGAAGGCGAGGTTGTCGCCGGCGTCGAGGATCTCGAACTGATTGCCGCGCACCGTGATTCGACCGGCATCGGTGCGCAGCACCACGGAGTGGTCCACGACACTCGCCGTGTAGTGGAGGCCGGGTAGGACGTCGGTGCTGACGGTCGTTCCCGGGCGGGCCGGAACCGCGGGCGCGTCGGCGGAGGCGGTGCCACCGCCGACGCACAGGGTGAGTGAGGCGGCGATGGCGACCGCGTTCAGGGTCTTCATCAGGGCATGCTCCTTCCTCGCGACGGTGCGGTCGCGAGATGAACGATGGTGACGTGTCAGGTCAGGGACCAGTTGCGGGCACGGTCGCGCTGCGCCCAGAAGCCGGCGTAGCGGCCGCCGGCGGAGAGCAGTTCGTCGTGGGTACCGCGTTCGGCGATCTCGCCGTTGTCCAGGAAGAGGATCTGATCCGCGTGCATGACGGTGTGCAGGCGGTGGGCGATGACCAGGACGGTGCGGTCGGCGGTGAGAGTGGCGAGCGCGTCGTGGACCGCCCGCTCGTTCTCGGCGTCGAGGGCGGCCGTCGCCTCGTCGAGCAGGACGACGGGAGCGTCCTTCAGGATCGCGCGGGCGATCGAAACCCGTTGCCGCTCACCGCCCGACAGGCTCGCGCCGCCCTCGCCGACCCGCGTCGCCCAGCCGTCGGGCAGGCGATCGACGATCTCGGTGACCCGCGCTGCCTCGGCGGCGGCCCGGACCTGCGCGTCGGTGGCGCCCGGGTGGCCGAGCCGAATGTTCTCCTCGATGGTGTCCTCGAACAGGTAGACGTCCTGGAACACCACCGAGAGCCGGGCCATCAGATCGACGCCCGCGAGGGTGCGGATATCGACACCGCCCAGCGTGACGCGGCCGGCATTCACGTCCCAGAAGCGCCCGATCAGGCGGCTGACCGTCGTCTTGCCGGAGCCGGAGGGACCGATCAGCGCGGTGGTGGTGCCCTCGGGAATCACGAAGGACACGTCCCGCAGCACCGGGGTGTCGCCGTAGCCGAATTCGACCGACTCGAACCGGATCTCGTTGCCGGCGGCGGTCGCCGGTGTGAGCGGCTCGGGCAGTACCGGCTCGTCCAGCAGGGCCAGAACGCGATCCAGCGCACCGCCCGCGGACTTCAGCGTGGATCCCAGCACCGCCAATTCGGTGATGGGCTCGGTGAATCGGGCCGCCAGCACCAGAACCGCCACCAGGGTGGCGGGCGCGAGGCCGCGGTCGAGTACGAGGTAGGCGCCGAGCGCGATCACGATGGTGAAGGTCGCCTGGACGGCGAGGCTCAGGCCGACCAGACCGGGAACGGCGGTCGCCAGCACTCGTCGCGCGGTGCGGTGATCGGTCTGCAGTGCCTCCTCCAGCAGCCCGTCGCCGGCTCCGCGCCCGAAAACCCGCAGTACGGGCTGCAATTGGGCGAATTCCACGACGCGGCCACCGGTCTCGGCGCGCGAGGCGGCCCGGGCGGCGTCGGCCCGGCCGCTGAGTGTCACACTCCAGCGGTAGACGAGGACGATCACGGGGACGGTCAGGGTCACGGCAACCGCGAGACGCCAGTCGAAGACATACAACGCCACGATCACCGTCGCCGGCGTGACGACGGTGTTCACCAGCGGGCGCAACAGGTGCGCGGGCACGCCCATGATGTCCATGACGCTCTTGGTGGCCAGCTGGCCGAGCATGCCCACCCGGTCGGCGCCGAACCAGCCCAGCGGCAGCGAGGCGACGGTGTCGCCCAGCCGGGTGTGCAGGCTCTTCGACAGGGCGGCGCCCACCCGGACGCCGAGTTGCAGGCTCACGTAGTACTCGACGGCGTACAGCACGAGTACGACCAGCAACACGTAGATCCACGGCCACAGCACCGAGCCCGGGTCGGATCCGAAGAGGGTCTTCAGGATCGGTACCAGCAGGGCGAAGGCGATGCCCTGCAGGACAGCGCCGATCACGAGCGCGGCGAGCATGTGCCGCAGGGCGCCGCGGTGCTCGGGCCCGACGACCGTCAGCAGTTTCCGGATCATGCGCCGGTCCTCTCCTCGATACGTTCGTACTCCGCCCACAGGCGGGCGTACCGCCCACCGGCGGCCAGCAATTCGTCGTGCCGGCCCTGCTCGGCGATGGCGCCGTCGGCGAGGACCACGATCTGGTCGGCCCCGGTCACCGTGGACAACCGGTGGGCGATCATCAGCACCGTCTTCCCGGCCGTCAAGCGGGACAGCGCATCCTGTACGGCGGCCTCGGACTCCGGGTCGGCGTAGGCGGCGGCCTCGTCCAGGACGACGATCGGGGTGTTCGCGAGCAGCGCCCGCGCGATCGAAACCCGTTGCGCCTGACCGCCCGACAGCCGGGCGTCCATGCCGGCCACCGAGTCGTAGCCGCGCGGGAGCGCCTCGATCTCCTCGTGGATCGCGGCCGCGCGAGCCATGGCTATGATCTCGTCCCGGGTCGCCTCGGGCCGGGCCAGTGCGATGTTCGCCGCGACGGTGTCGCGGAGCAGCTTGACGTCCTGGAACACGAAGGCCACTCGCCGGTACAGCTCCTGGGGCGCGATCTCCCGCACGTCCACGCCGCCGATGGTGACCGCGCCGGCGGTCACGTCCCGGAACCGCGGCACCAGCGTCGCGAGCGTGCTCTTGCCCGCGCCGGACGGCCCGACCAGCGCGGTCACCGTGCCTTCCGCGAGCTCCAGGTCGACACCCGCGAGCACCTCGACCTCACCGTCGTACGAGCACCGCACGCCCTCGAGCCGGACCGTATTGTCCTGCGGCATGCGCGGACTCGCGGACACCGGCAGGACGTCCGCGTCGAGCGTCGCGCGCACCTGCTCGGCCGCGGTCTTCGCCATGCTCAGTTCGTAGCCGGCGTAGAACAGCGACAGGATCGGGGCGGTGAGGCCGACGCCCAGCAGCGCGAAGGGCAGCAGGTCGACCGCCGCCAGCCAGCCGCGGGTCACGAATATCGCGCCCCCGCCGAGCACCACGGTCAGCACGACCACCGGCGACAGCACCACCTCGGCCACGGTCTTCGACGTCAGCGTCGAGCGCACCCAGGCGGTGAAGAACGTGGTGAAGGCGTCGGCGGCCCGGGAGTAGCGCTCGTGCGCCCGGCGGGTCTGCCCGAAGATCTTGACCACGCCGATGCCCTGCACGAATTCGACCGCACGGCTGTTGATCTCGGCCATCGCCCGGCCGTACTCGGGCATGCTCTTGCCGATCGCGGCCGCGGTGATGGAGTACAGCCCCAAACCGATGACCAGCGGCAGCACCGTCACCAGCGTCATCCGCCAGTCGACCCAGATCAGGTAGGCCAGCGAGGTGATCGGAACCACGGTGGCGGAGGTGATCTCGAGCATGGAGTGCGCCACCAGATGGTGCATGGCCTCCACGTCGTCGGTGACGACCTTCTTCACCGCCCCGGAGTTGCGGTCGGAGAACCACGCCAGTGGCACCTCCCCCAGCCGCCGCACCAGCCGCCGCCGGATGTGCAGCTGCAGTTCGTTGTCCGCGAAGTGGGTGATGCCACCCGCGGCGAGCAGCAGGATGGTCCGGACGAGCAACGCGACGACGGCGACCACCACCCACCGCCATGCGTCGTGGGCGCGGTCCGGTCCGGTACCGACCAGCACGCGCCCGAGCTCCGCGATCGCGATGAACGGCACGACCCCGGCGGCCGCGCCGAGACCCTGGGCCACGACGGCCGCGCGCAGCCGCCATCGAATCGGTCGCAGGAGCTCACTCAGTGTCGAACTGTTCTCTGCCATCACCTTTCCCCATTCATACGGCGGCGCGCACGCGCGCGGCGGCAGCGCCGAGCTCGTGCCGGCTGTGCACGCCGAGCTTGTGGTAACTGCGCTGCAGGTGGTTCTCGACGGTCCGGATGGAGATGAACAGTCGCTCGGCGATATCCCGGTTCGACATCCCCTGTGCCGCCAGGGCCACGATCACACGCTCGCGGCGGGTGAGCGTCGCGGAATGGTTGCTGTAAGTGGCGAACGATACGGTGGTCATCGAACTCTCCTGCTGCTCTGTGTCTTACGGTGCGGGCAGGAACCCGCGGCGGACGAAATAGTCCGTGTAGGTGGCGAACAACGCCGCGTCGATCGGCGGGCAGGTGATGTCGGCGCCCTCCGATCCTGCCCCACGCAGGAAGCCGCGCGTGGTCTCGTCGGTGAACGGTGGCTGTTCTTCCTGCTCCATCAGCATCGTGGTGCGGATCAGGGGGAACATGGCGTTGTCGACGTCGGCCGAGATCGCCTTCAGCCACTTGATGATGCTGACCTCTTTCAGGTCGTATCCGGCGGCGGCGATGAAGCCCTGGATGGTGGCCGAGTCGATGGCCTCCGGGCCGATGGCGTGGTAGATCCCGCCGAGCGCGTCGTCCTGCCGCGACACGGCCACGATGGCCGCGCACACGTAGTCGACCGGGACGAGGTTCATCTTCAGCCGGAACCGGCGCGGGTAGACACCCGCCTGGATGGAGCCGATGACGAAGCGCCACACGAAGTCGTTGCGCTGGCACGCCCCCGACCGCGAATCGCCCCACACCTGGGTGGGCCGATGCACCGTGACCGGCACGCCGCGCTCGCGCGCGTGCTCGATCAGCTGCTCGGCGACCCACTTGCTCTTGGTGTACCCCAGCGGCATTCCCTCGGCCGGCCCGGTCGGATGCTGCTCACCGCGCGGAGTGACATTGTCCCCGGTCTGACCGCTGAAGACACCGGTGGTCGAGACATGGTGCAGTGGAACGGAAGCCGCGCACGCGAAGCGCAGCACCTCGTGGATTCCGGTGACGGTCGACTTGCGCAGCCACTTGTAGGGCGTCAGGAAGTTGACCTTGGCCGCGGTGTGGAAGATCGCGTCGACCCGTCCGGCGAGGTCCTGGTAATCCGATTCGGACAGCCCCAGCCGCGGCAGCGTGATGTCGCCGGGCACGAGCTCGATGCGCTCCATGGCGACCTGGTCGGTCAGGTCGTAGGACGCGAGATTGGCGTGCAGCCGCTCCCGGGCCTTCTCGACCGAGTCGGCCCGGACCAGGCAGTACACCGTGAGGTCGGCCGCGAGCAGTTCACGCAGCAGGAACACGCCGAGAAAGCCGGTCGCGCCGGTGAGCAGTACCGACTTCATCCGTGCCGCCGGAACCCGCGGGGTGAAGCCCTCGATGTCGTCCGCGAGCACCGTGTCCTCGGCGAACTGCGTTGCGTCGCCCTCGATGTCGAGCGATGTCATGTCCTTGCCTTCCCGTTCTGGTGGCTACGCGACCGCGGCGCGCGCCTGTTCGATCGATCCGCGCAGCAGGAACAGCGCCTCGGCGATGTCCTCGGAGCCGGCGACGATGGGCGGAATGAGGCGCAGCACCTCGGGGCGGCTCAGGCAGGTCGACACGATCAGGCCGCGCTGTGCCAGACCCACCTGCACCTCGCCGACGAACTCCGACGAGTGGAAATCGATACCCCACAGCAGACCCTTGCCCCGCACCTCGGTGACGACCTGTGCGTGGTCGGCGGCGATCTCCGCCAGCCCGGCGGCCATTTCGGCACTGATGCGGACGCCGTCCTCGACGTGCGCCTCGATGGTGGCGAGCGCGGGCTCGATCGCCGCGGTGCACAACGGATGTCCGGAGAAGGTGGCGGTGTGCAGCACCGGATCGGCGGCCAGCGGGGCGTAGAGCTGCTCGGAGCACACCACCGCGGAGACCGGGACGACACCGCCGCCGAGCGCCTTGCCCAGCAGGACCGCGTCCACCGGCAGACCGGCGGCCAGGGCGACGGAGCGTTCCCCGCAGCGACGCAGGCCGACCTGGATCTCGTCGGCGATCACGAAGGCGCCGGCCGCTTTCGCGTCGGCGCACCACTGCGCCAGGATTGCCGGGTCGAGCGCGGTGACGCCGTTCTCGCCCTGGACGGGCTCGAAAATCAGTGCGGCGACCTCGGTTTCGGCGACCACGCGCGCGACGGCGCCCGGGTCGGCCGGGTCGATGTGCACCGATCCGATCAGCAGCGGGCCGAGGTTGCCCTTGAACCGCTCGTGGTGGGTCAGCGCCAGCGCCCCGAGCGTCTTGCCGTGGTAGGAACCCTCCACGGCGATCACGGTCTGCCGCCCGGTCGCGAGGCGGGCGAGCTTCACCGCCGCCTCGACCGCGTCCGCGCCGCTACCGCCGAGGTACACCTTCGGCAGGGTGCCGCCGAGGTGTTCGACGATCGTCTCGGCGGCCTGCCCGGGCAGCGGGTTGAGCACCGAGCGGGTCGAGGTGGGCATGGTCTCCAGCTGCCGGCGCACGGCCTCGACCACCGCGGCATTGCGGTGACCGAGCAGCGCGACCGCGTACGAGCCGAAGTCGAGGGCCTGACGACCGTCGGAGAGGGTGACCCGGCAGCCGCTGGCGGAGGCCTCGACCGCGCCCTGGCCGGTGAACTTGCCGGCCAGCGCCATCGACGGGGAGAAGTGCCGCTTCACCCGCTTGAACGTGGTCTTGGCATCGCCGGTCTTGATGTCGCTCATCGCATTTCCCCTACTGCCCGGCACGGGCGACGATGGACCCGGCGTAGCCTTCGAGCGCCTTGGCGATGGCGGGGTGGATCATCTCCGCCACCAGGGGCATCCCGATGTCGAACTCCACGCTCAGCTCCAGCTCCTCCGGGTGGACCTGCCAGTAGCCCCGGTATTCCGCGAGGTCACCGTCGAGCTGGCGGAATTCGATGCGGCGCTGCTCGGCGGCGATGAGATCCTCCTGCTCCCACTCCATCTCCGACCCCTTGAGCTCGACCACCCAGCTGCTGGTGCGGCGCTCGCCTTCGTCGTCGAGGATCTCCACCTCGTTGACGCCGGTCATGTATTCGGGGTAGGAGGCGCAGTCGAGCAGCACGTCCCACAGCCGCTCGGGCGGGCACGTCAGGGCGTGCCGGGAGGTCATCGAGTACATGTATTCGTTCCGTTCATTCGTCGGTTCCGGCCTCGCCGGATGCCTGAACCTGGATCTGCCAGTGCGAGAACAGCTTTCGTTCACCGTGCAGGCGCAGGAGGACTTCGGTGACGTGGTCGATCTCGGCCGCGTCCGTGCAGGTCTCGGTCGGGTGGAAGGTGCGCCGGACGCGTTCCAGGCAGAGCAGCAGGACCGCGCCGTCGGGGAACGGATCCGCCAGCACCGCACCGGAATTGACGGTCAGGTGGATGATCGCCGCGGCGGCGTGCAGGGCGCAGTACTGCTCGGCCAGGCGGTAGAGCTCGGCGGAGGGCCCGTAAGCGCGGCCCAGTCGCTGCTGCAGCTCGCGCTGGTCGGCGGCCAGCCGGTCGACCTCACCCAGCAGCAGGTCGGCCAGGTCGGCCGATCGCTCGAACCAGGCGCGCTGGTCGCCCTCGCGGGTCGCGGCCAGCGCCCGCAGCCGCTCGATCGCGGCCGGCAGCGCCAGCAGCACGAGATCACCTTCACGGCAGAACAATTGCTGTTGCGCCGGAACCCATTCGTCGAGTTTGGCGTCGATGTCGTACATGAGCGCGACCTTGGCCTCGGCGGCCGCGCGCTGCTCCGGTGTCGCGGTCGCGCCGTGGGTCAGGATCGTCTCCAGCTGCGCGCCGACGCTCTTCAGGTTCACGACGGTATTGCCGTCGGCGAACACCGAGACCAGGATGTCGCGCAGCATCTTCTGGAAGATGCCGTAGTGCGGGTGCTCACGCAGGTACAGCCGGGCGCCGAGCACCAGGGACAGCTGCGACAGCGTGCGTTCCAGGGAGGTCGGCACGAAGTACTTGACGATGGCGGAGAAGATGCCCGCCTGTTCCGGGCAGGCCTGCAGGCCGCGTACGCCGCCGGTCGCGACCGCCTCCGCGAGCAGCAGGTCGGCGAAACTCTCGGCCATCTGACGGCGGGTGTAGGGAATCTGGGCGACCTTCTGCCCGAAGATCTCCCGGCTGACGATGAAGTCGCAGGTCACCCGGAGCGCGGTGTCCGCAGCGCCGAGGGCGATGCCACTGATCACGGTGCGGGCCACCTGTGCGCTCTTGAGGACCAGTTCCAGGCCCTGGCCTTCGGCGCCGATGCGGTGGCTGTCGGGGACGAACACCTCGTCGAGCTGGATTCCGCTCAGATCCAGCGCGCGCAGGCCGTGCAGCCGCTCATTGGGCACCTCGCGCACGGATCCGGCGGGGCACAAACGCTTTTCGAGCGCGAACACCGACCAGTCGCCGGGCCCGCCACGGGCGCCGGTGCGCGCGTGCACGGTGACCACGTCGGCGAGCGTCGCGATGCCGATGAGCCACTTCTCACCGGTGAGCAGGTACCCGCCGTCGGTCTTCTCGGCGCGCATGTCGTTGGACAGCACATCGCTGCCGTGGTGCCGTTCGGACAGGCCCCAGGCCATCTTCGCGCCGTTGTTGATCATGGAGACGAATCGGGTGCGCTGGGTGTCGCTGCCGCCGATCCAGGTCGGCATGAAGGCGAGGTCGGTCAGCATGAGCGCGCTGGCCGTGGTGGGGTCGCGGCGCGCGACCAGGCGCAGCAGCAGGAAGCCGGTCTCGACATCGCCTGCGCGCCCGCCCCATTCGGCGGGCAGGCAGTACTCGTGCACGGCCTGCCGCTGCAGTTCGCCGACCAGTTCGTGCGGGAACTCCTCCAGCTCGTCGTACCGCAGGATGCGCTGGAACGACAGCAGGGTCGCCGGATCGTGGGGATCGCCGAGATGACGTTCGAGTCCCTCGGCGAGCGCGATATTGTGCTGAACGGTCATGCCAGCATCCGTCCTTTCTCGTCTTCCGGGTCTGAGTGGGGTCCGGCCAGCTGGATCGGCGCGGCGGAGAACAGCCGCTGCTCCCGCCACAACCGCGACACGATGCGGAATGCGTTGTCCGCCACCGGCATCGGGAGCCTGGCGGTGCGCTCCGAAGCCCGGGCCCGCAGCAGCGACAGAGCGGCGGTCAGCCAGCCGACCGCGCCGGGTGGGCAGCCGTACAGCGAGCGGTGCCGGTTGAACCACCACAGGTGCACACACGACGCGGCCGCGTGCAGATACGCGATCCGGGCGGCCAGGTCCAGCTGTGCCGGACCGCGCTGTGCGGACGGCTGCGCGGCGATCCTTCGAATGTCGGCCGCGGCCGCACGCAGCTCGGCCTCGAGCAGTTCGAGTTCCTCGAGCAGCAGCGCCGCATCGGCTTCCAGGACGCCCCGGTCGAGCACGACCGGATCCAGCCCCGCCCGGACCTCCGCGAGGACACCGGCCAGTTCACCGGTCACCACGTCGCGGCCGCGGGTGCTGAGCGCGAGCCGATCGAATTCCAGTGGCGGCAGGTCGCGGCCCAAATCGTAGGTGGCAGCCAGTAATTCGGGGTCGCGGTCGATCTCCTTCGCGTCCGCGAAGCAGTTCAGCTGCATCGAGACCAGGCGCAGATTCGCCGTCGGGCTGGTGTCGAAGTACCGGACCGCGGCATTGTCGGCACGCAGCACGTCGAAGGCTCCCGCCGGCCCTTCCCGCAGCACGCTCCGGGTGCCGAGAACATCCGCGCACCGCGCGAAGACTTCCTCGGACAGCCCGGTGAGGACCGTCTTCAGCGTCCCGGACCACAGGCTCTGCGCTTCCGGGAACGTGTGCATCGCGCGCACGCACGCCAATGCGGCGGCGTCACAGGCGATCAGCGCGGCGGCCGCGGTCCCCAGCTCCCGGCGGTTGGCCGGGTGGTGATCGACCGGACGGTTCGCGACCACGTGTCCGCGGGCGAAGTCCAGGGTGAGCCGCAGCGCGCTGTCGGCGCCGGCCAGGTTGGCGGCCGTGCTGGTGGCGCGCACGATCTGCATGGCCTTCATGGCCGTTTCCATGCCCCGCCCGAGCTGCCCGACCAGCGCGTCGGCGGCGACGGGGACCTGGTCGAAGTGGAACTCGGTGAAGTGCGCGCCACGCATGCCCGCGACGCGCTGGAACCGGATCGAGGTGGCGGAATCCGGTCCCGCGGAAGGCAGGTCGAGCGGATTCTCGAGCAGGACGGCGCTGAACGCGGCCGGGCCACGACCGCCGGTGTGCCCGATCACCAAGGCCGCCTCGGCCCGGCGCCCGAAGCCCGTGAGCCACTTCGACCCGTCCAGGCGCCACCCGGTCCCGGACGGTGTCAGCGCGCAGGTATTGGCGAGCAGGTCACTGCCGTGGCCGGGCTCGGAGAACGCGAATCCGATGGAACCGCCGCCGCGCAGCAGCTCGACGACCCGCTGCCGCTGCGCTTCCGAGCCCGCCAGCAGGACACACGAGGTGGCCGTGATGTCGATCATGGTGGCGGGCATGACGGTCAGGTCGCGCCGGGCGGCCACCCGCACCAGCGCGAACGTCTCGTCGTACCGCACCAGATCGCCACCCGCCGCCACGGGTACGTAGGACATCCGCAGCGCCGGGCCGGCCGCCTCGGTCAGCGCGTCGGGAAACGCGCCCCGCTCGGCCCGGGTGACCATGGCGGCGAATCCGCACGCGTTTTCCGGATCGGTGGGATCCCCGAGCGCGGCGTCCAGCGCCGCCGCGCCCGAATACAGCTGGGCGGGCGCGATATTCGCTACCGCAGTCACAGCTCGTTCCCGCTCTGATCGGCCGGCGCGGGGCGGAAGTCGCCGCAGCCGCGGGGCATCCGCACCCCGGCCAGCGCCAGCTGGTGCACGCGGGAGGTGAAGGCCGCGCCGTGCATCAGGTTCCGCGCGACATCGGCGACGCGACGGTTCTCGGCGGCCGCCAGGTAGGAACCGCGAACCCATTCGTTGAAGCTGCCCATCGCCGGGCCGCACCAGATCTGGTAGTCCAGCGTCCGATCGCCCTCGCCGACGACCGCCCACCGCGAGGCCATGCCCAGGTACCACCGGAAGATGAGCGCCATCTTCCGCTTCGGGTCGTCGGCGGCCCGGGTCAGCTGGTCGGGGTCGCGGCGGGTGAAGTACTCGACCACGTCCTGCCACACCTCGTCCACGGTGCGGCGCAGGATCTGACCCTCGAGCCGGGCCAGCTCCGCCTGCGGCAGGGCATCCAGACCCGGGTAGGCGCAATAGATTTCGTAGAGGCGCTTGGCGCGCATCGCGAACATGGTGCCCTTCTTCAGCACCTGCAGCTCCACGCCGAGCTCGAACATGTCGGCGGCGGGGGCCATGTCGACATCGGCGACGCCGGACTGGGCGAGCAGGTGCCGGACCTCGCTGGACGTGCCTGCCTCCAGGCAGGATTGGTTCACCGAGCCGGTCACGATGTAGTCGGCCCCCATCGCGAAGGCCGCGGCCGCGGCGATCGGGGTGCCGATGCCGCCGGCGGCGCCGATCCGGACGTCCAGCGGCAGGCCCAGTTCGTTTCGGATCTGGTCGCGGCGGCGCACCAGCGACGGGAACAGGGTGGTCAGCGGACGGCGGTCGGTGTGGCCGCCGGAGTCGGCCTCGGCGGTGATGTCGTCGGCCAGCGGGACCAGCCGGGCCAGCTCGGCCTGCTCGGCGGTCACCAGACCGGCGGCGACCAGCTCGGCGACCATGGCCTCCGGCGCCGGGCGCATGAACTTCTCGGCGACCTCGGCGCGGGAAACCTTGGCGATCACCCGGTTTCCGGTGATCACCCAGCCGCCGGCGGAGCGGGAGAGCCCGGCCACCCGGTAGCGCACGATGTTCGGGGTGATGTCCATGAAGGCCGACGCCTCGACACAGCGGACGCCGTAGCGCAGGAACAGCTCCACCGCGGCGCGCTCCAGCTCGGCCTCGCTGGGGCTGTGAATCAGGTTGGCGGCGTAGGGAAGTCCCGGGATCTCGGCCGCGAATCGCTGCAGGGCGGCCTCCACCCGTGACGGCAGCAGTCCGGCCGCGCCGAACGAGCCGAGGTATCCGGCCCGGGCCAGCGCGATGACGTAGTCCTCCGATGCGATGCCACCGGCCATCGCGCCGCCCATGTAGGCGTACCGCACGCCGTGGTGGGCGCGGAACGCCTGCGAGCCCAGGCTTTCCGGGAGCAGCGGGCCGACCGCGGCGACCACGGTCGCGTCGTCGAGCGGCCGGTGCACGCTCAGCCCGGCACCCTCGGGCGTGCGCACCACGTAGACGGACGATTCGAGGTCGGTGAGGGTGTCGTAGCAGCCTTCGACGGTGGTGTGGACAATCGGTTCGACGAAGTCGTCGGTTCCGAGGGTGATGCTCATCGTTCGTCCTCTCGACGGTTGTGCACCTCAACGGCGATGTCAGTGATCTCGTAGATGCGCATGCCCGGCTTCCAGACGTTGGCGTCGGCGATGACCAGCGCCCGGCCGTCCTCGCGCCGGATTTCCTTGATGTGCAGGTCGAAGGTCATCGGACCCTCGGTCCGCAGAATCTGACCGCGGTACTTCCAGGTCATCGGCACGCCGACCGGCATGGCGAAGACCGGGTCGTCGAACTCCCCGCCGAGTCCCGCTTCGATGGCGTAGACCTGCAGCGCCTGGATCAGCGCCTCGACGCCCAGCGAACCGGGCATGACCGGGTCGCGGTAGAAGTGGCACTCGAAATACCAGTCGTCGTGGTCGATTTCGCGGTGGCCGCGCAGGTACCCCTGCTCGTACTTGCCGCCGCCGGCGACGATGTCCACGGTGTCGACCATGCGCAGATGGCCATCGGCCAGCCGCAGGCCCGGCCGCGAGAACCAGTCGTCCGCGCCGCGCACCGCGAGGGTGCGAATCGCGCTGGGCGGCAGGCTGTCCTGCTGATCCAGCCAGGGAGCCACGTACTTGCCGCCGTCCAGGCCGATCTGGTTGGCCAGTGCGTCGGCGGTGTGATAGCCGAACATGGACTCGCCCCGGTAGAAGAGCTCGCCGTCCGCGAACAGCTCGTAGCTGAACTTCTGCAGCGACGTGCCGGGCATGACCTGGTTGAAGGTCATCCGCGTGTGCTGGCGAATCGTCTTGCCGCGCAGGTCGATCTGCTTGACCACACCGGCGGTGCCGTCCAGGTTGCGGATGTTGAGCTCCTGCTCCGGCGTGGCCAGGGTGGCGCCCAGGTAGTAGCCGAGCAGGATGGCCGCCTGCAGCGAGGACTCCATGTACACGCAGTTCGGCATGCCGGGGAAGGCGTTCTCGTGGAAGTACCACGCTTCCGGCGGGCAGTCGTACTCGGTCTCCATGGTGGCCCCGGACTTCAATTGGCCACGGACACCACCGAATCGCATGATCCGGTCCACGAAGCGGAAGTCCCCGTTGGGGATGTAGGGCGCCTTGCGGTCGGCGTAGATCTCGAATTCCGGTCCCATGGCCGTCGCCAGGTCGCCCTTGGCGGCGTGGGCCAGGTGCAGCTCATTGATGAACGCGGGCTCGCCCTGGGCGTTGCGCCGGCCGAGGAACGCCGGGATGCCACCGGTCTCGGGCCGGTACGGGGTGCCGGGCTTCTCGCGGACCTGCACGCCGAAGTTCTGCATGCTGATCATCGCCTTGTCGCCGTCGTAGACGACGATGTCGGCGATGACGGTCGGGCGCGGCAGCATGGACAGCTTGGTGATCTCGACGTGATAGCGCAGGCTGCGCTGGCGCGGCGTGATCTGGCCGCGCACCTTGACCTGCGTCTTCAGGCCCGGCACGGACTGGAACTCGCCGTCCGGGACCACCAGGTGCATGCCCAGATACATGGCGTAGACCTGCAGCAGCTGCACGCCGCCCTCGGCGACCAGGGAACCGGCCAGCACCGGGTCACCCGGGAAGTGGCACTTGAAGTACCAGCCCTCGGGGTCCAGGTACTTGACCGCGCTCAGTTCGCCGATCCCGCACGGGCCGCCGAGCCGGTCGATCACGGTGATCTCGTCGATCATGCGCAGCATCGAATCCGGCAGGCGCAGTGAGCGATTGCAGCCGTCGGCGGTCTGGTCCCAGGCCGGGCCGAACACCTCGGCGGGGCGGCCCTGGGCGAGCAGTTCCAGATCGGCGCCCGACAGCGACGTCCGGTCGGTGCGCACCAGCGGCTTGAACCAGGTGCGGCTCATGGCTTCCCGCCGCTTGCGGTCGGCCGCGCTGGTCACCACGCCGAGGGAGTTCTCCAGCTCCGCGCTGGAGAAGAAGCCCGCGCAGGCGTTGAGCAGCTCGAGAATGAGCACGCCGTCGGCGTAGCAGCGGTAGTTGAAGAAGAACAGCAGGCTGTCGCCGTTCCAGACGAAGCGCGCGATATTGATCTCGTAGCGCAGCGTCTGGCCCTCGCGCGGGAGACCCCCGTGGAAGACCAGTTCACTGTCGAGCAGGCGGTAGACGCGCTCGCCCTTGTTCCGGAAGTCGATGCCCAGGTAGCTGATCAGCAGCAGGTCGCACTGGCCGGCCTCGATGGTGACCGCGCAGGGCACCAGGCCGTCCACCGAGTACCAGGCGCCGACCGGCACGTCGTATTCCGTGGTGATCGACGAGGGCTCGTAAACACCCGGCGTGCCGTTGATCTCGGTGACGCGGGTGACGAAGTGGTAGGGCGGCTCGGGCAGTCGCACCCGGACCGGGTAGGTGTCGTACTCGGCGAAGTCGGGACCGAAAACGTTCACGACCTTGCCGGAGGCGAACTCCAGCAGCTGCGCTTCATCCCACACCACCGGTCGGGCGGGCTCGGCCGGGACGGGCGCATCCGGCACGGCCGGAGGCGCCGGCGGCACCGGTCCGCGGCTCGCCTCGAGTGCGTCGAGACTGGCCAGTGCCAGGGCGTTCTGCACGCGCAGGAAGGATTCGTGCGCCTCGGAGACGCTGAGCCGCATGGGCTGGATGACTCGGGTGCGTGCCGCGACCACATGCGTGGCGACAATGGCCGGCTGCGGCTGGATCGTTGTCGGCTGGACCTGGATCGCCGTCGGCGGCACCGGGGCGGCGGGTGCCACGGCGAGCTCGGCGGGACGACGGGACGGTAGAAACACGAACGGCTCTCCCTCGATGACGATGGCATCCGGTTCGACGGTGATCGGAAGCAGAATCTGGACCTCGGCCTCGAAGGCGCGACGCGTAATCGCCTCGGCCAGAACGGGTTCCGCACGCTCGCGGACCCGCTCGACCAGCGATTCGCCGCCGCAGGTGACCGCGGCGCGGAACGCGGGCCGGGCCGGCGCGGACTCGGCGGGGAACAAGCGGTCGAGCCGGACCTCGACCCCGTGGCTCACCAGCCGGGCCAGGGCCGCGCACACCGACTGTCCGGTGGACATGCCCCGGCGGTCCACCGAGACGGCGACGTGCGGACGGTCCCCGAGGGTGTCCCCGATCCAGCGGGTGCACGTCGCGCCCGGGCCGACCTCGATGAACACGCGGAATCCGCGGTCGTAGGCGGTTTCGGTGAGTCTGGCGAAATCGACCGTGGTGCACAGCGTGTCGGCGATGCGGCGGGAAATCACCGCGCGGTCCGACACGTCGACCAGGCCGTAGTCGAAGTTCGACAGCAACTCCAGGTCCGGGGCAGGCGCGCCCAGCGGGTGGTCGTTGAGGGACGCGAACTCGGCGAACTCGGATTCCACCACGGCGCAGTGCATGACGTGGTTCGCGGGAGCCTTGGCGGACTTGCAGTCCAGGCGGGCGATGAGCTCGCGGACCTGCTC
The DNA here is from genome assembly GCF_042754085.1 of Nocardia sp. NPDC059236. Lineage (NCBI taxonomy): Bacteria > Bacillati > Actinomycetota > Actinomycetes > Mycobacteriales > Nocardiaceae > Nocardia > Nocardia sp. NPDC059236. The sequence continues at coordinate 234,958 of NZ_JBHZAF010000004.1, read as the reverse complement.
CGCGAAACCCGCCACCACCACTTCGCGCGGAGTGTTGATGTGGGTCAGGTAAACCCGGTCCAGACCCGGCATCGCCGCGCGCACCTGCTCGGCGCCGGCGAGCAGCACCTGGGTGGTCCACACTTCGCGGTCGGGCGTCGCATCCGGCAGCCCCCACGCCGAACGGATGAGGCGCTTGGGTCCGCGCAGCTGGTCGATGAACAGCGGCGACCGGGTCAGCGGGGTGTCGTCACGAACGGCGGCATCCCACACGTCGAGGGCGAAGAGCATGCTGCTCTCCCCCAGGCTGTAGCCGAAACCGCCGTGCGGGCGAATGCCCATGGCGTCCCGCAGCATCCGGGTCGCCAGCACGGCGGCGTTGGTGCCGAGGGCGAGCATGGTCGGGATCGACTCGATGAGCTCGCCCTCGTGCCGCATCAGCGCGGCCCGGTCGACACCCAGCGGAGCGGTCGGGAACAGCGCCGCGTGCTTGTACTCCGCCCAGGGCGTGCGGGCATCGCGTTCGAATTCGGACAGCAGGCCCGGGAAGAGCGTGAACAACTCGCGGCCCGCGCCGGGGTAGGCGGTGAAGGCGCCCGGATAGACGAACGCGATCTTGCCCTCGGCCCCGGCCGGGCGCGGCGTGCAGTAGCTGCCCGCGGGTGTCGTCCAATCCCGTTCCGCCGCAATCGTTTCCGGCAGGTGCTTCACGGCCGCCGACAGCTCGCGGCGCAGCGCCGTGGCGTCGGCGGCGACGATGGCCGCGACATAGCGCCCGCGACGTTCGGCCGTCGCCTGCTGCCGGGCCAGGTCCAGCGGTGTGGTCCCGGCGTCGAGCGCGTCCAGGCACGCCTGGGCGGCCGTGGCCAGTTCCCGGCCGCTGTCGCCGGACAGCGGCACCAGCAGCGGCGCGACGGATCCCGACCAGTCGAGGGTTTCGACCGCGGGGCGCGCGGGCGGGGCGGACAGGATGATGTGCGCCGCGGCGGTGCCGTCGACCGCGTGCACCGCGGCGACGAGGCGGTCCTCGACACGGCGGCCGAGCCACGGGACAGGGCCGTCGAGCAGCCGCAGCGCGGAATCGGTGAATCCGTCCGTCGCGTCGGCGGTCTCGCCGATTCCGGCCGCGGCGGGCGGCAGTTCGCGGTGCCGCAGGCTCAGCGCCGCGGCGACCACGCCCACCAGCACGCTCGCCTGCTGGGTGTCGCCGAACAGCGGCGGGTGGCCGGCCAGCGCGCAGCCGGGGACCTCGCTGCCGCGGTCACCGTAGAGCCGGGCGAGCTCGCCGAGCCGCTCGGCATCCAGGTCGGCGGCCAGTTCCAGATAGCCGATGTCGTCCAGCGTCAGGTCGTGGGCGGTGAGCGCCGAGCGCACCTTGTCCGCCAGCGATTCCGGACCGGCGGCATCGGTCACCACCGCGTCGATGGTGAGCGGAGAGTCCGCCGCCGCCCGGGTGAGCACCACGGCCGCCGCGCCATCGCCCAGCACCGGGCGGGCGCCTTCGGCCAGAGCCGTTCGCACGAGGGTGTTCTCGTATCCGGCGGCCAGCTCGACACCGCCGACGAGTACGGCCTCCACGCTCGGGTCGAGCAGCAGCAGGCCCGCGATCTCGAGCGCGCGGGCGCCGCCGGTGGCGTCGGCCGACACCGTGAAGGCCGGACCGGTGAAGTTGTGCGCGGAGGCGATCCGCGCGGCCATCACGTTGCCGATGTAGCTCAGCACCTCGTTGGCGCCGATCGGGTCGTGCACGCCGGCGCGGACCGCGGCCTCCAGCCGGTCGAGCTCGTCCGCGGTGAGATCCAGTCCGGTGCGGGCACATTCGGACCGCACGTGGGCGCCGATGTCGAAGCGGGCGCGATGCGCGTGCGAGCGCGGCTCCATCTCCATGGCGATCACCACGCCGATGCGGCGCTCGGCGCGGTCCTTGGCCGACGCGGCGGCGAGTCCGGCCTCGGCCAGCGCCTCGTCCGCGGCCTCGAACAGCAGCAGGTGCTGCGGATTGGCCTGGGCGAGTTCGGCGGGCGGCATGCGGTAGCCGCGCACGTCCACCTCGACGGTGTCGACGTAGCCGGCGTCCGAGTCCGGCTCGAGCTCGGCAATGCCGAGCGATTCCGCTCCGTACCACCGTGTTTCGGGGCGCTGCACGAGCGCGGCGCGCCCCGCGCGACGGGCGCGGCGCAGTGCGGGCACCCCCGCGACTTCACCCACGCGAACGCCGAGGCCGCTGATCGCCAGCTGGATCGGCTGTGGCGCAGCGGTTTCCGAAGCCGCTTCCACCGCGTCGGTCAGGATGAGATGGGCGTTGGTGCCGCCGAATCCGAAGGCGGACACACCCGCTCGGCGGGGCCGCTCTCCGGAGCCGGGCCAGGGCTGGTTGGCGGTCACGAGCCGATCGGCCGCGCGTTCCGCACCGGCCGGCCGGATCGGCTCGGTGGTGGTCGGCGTGGCGGGAATGATGCCGTGCCGCATGGCCAGGATCGCCTTGAGGACACTGGTGAATCCGGCGACGGTGAGCAGGTGGCCCACATTGCCCTTCACCGACCCGAGCAACGGCACCTGGTCCGCGCCGAAGAATTCGGTGAGCCCGCGCAGTTCGATCGGATCGCCGACCGGGGTGCCGGTCGCGTGGCATTCGATGTAGTCGACGGTCTCGGGGTTCACGCCCGCGCCGTACGCCTGCCGGTAGGTGGCGAGCTGCCCGGAGATGTTGGGCACCAGCGGATGCGCGCCGGCGCCGTCGTTGCCGAGGGCGATGGATTCCACCACCGCGTGGATACGGTCGCCGTCGCGCACCGCGTCGGCGAGCCGCTTGAGCACCAGCACGCCCGCGCCCTGGCCGGTGACGATGCCGGTGGAGGCCGAGTCGAAAGGCTGGCTGATGCCATTACCCGGGTAGGCGTGCAGGTCGCTGAAGGACAGGTGGATCAGCAAGGGATCCGGCGCGCACACCGCGCCGGCGAGGACCACGTCGGCCGCGCCGGTGGCGAGGTAGTCGCGGGCCAGGCTCATGCTGTACAGCGCGGAGGAGCAGGCGGCGTCCAGCGCCAGGCGCGGACCGCCCAGGCCGAGGGCGTCGCTCACGACGGTCGCGGGCAGCCCGGACGGCCAGAGCGACCGCACCGGCGCGTCCGGCTGCCACGCTCGGGACTCGCTGTCCGGCACGGGAAGTCCGGCCAGCCGCAGTCCCCTGCTGACGCCCTCGCGGAACATCGGCAGGCACAGCCTGACCGACTGCTCCGTCGGGAAGGAGTAGTTGCCGAGGACGAGTCCGGTGCGGGCGAGCGCCGGATCGTCCTCGGCGATCCCGGCATCGGCCAGCGCCTGCCGGATCGCATACAGCGGCCACTGGACCACCGCACCGAGGCCCTCGATGGTCTGCGCGTCGATGCGCAGGCCGTCGTGGTCCATTTCGGGTTCGGTCACGAAACCACCACGCACGGAGGTGATTCCGTGGGTCTCGTCACCCCACGCGCCCGGCGTCGCCGGGTCCGCGCCGAAGGTGTCGGCGGTGCCCGGCCGACGCAGGTCGGCGCCGGCGAGCAGGTTGTCCCAGAACTGCTGGGGCGTATTCGCGCCCGGGAGCAGGCAGCCGATGCCGACGATGGCGATCGGCGTACCGCTGTATGTGTCCGACATGGATGTCACACTGTCCGATCCGATTGATCCGTCAGGAATGGAATTTCGCGCCCAGAGCGGCGTCCGCCACCAACTGCACCGCCTCGAAGCGCAACAGCACGCGGCCGTCGCGAGCGCAGGCGGTGACCGTGCCTCTGGCCACTGAACCGTTGATCTGGAGGGCATCCACGACCACCAGGAATTCACCCGTCCCGGGCAGGGCGTCGTACACCTCGACCGCACCGATCGCCGTCGGCAGGCTGTTCAGCCCGACGGTCCGGTGCACCTGCACCAGCGCCGCTTGCAGCAGCAGATCGGCCGACTCCGGGGAGTACTGCCCCGCGGCGAATTCGCCTGCGCCGAGCCGTGACTCGACCGGGCGGCACACCGCCACCAACCGCCCGTCCGCCGCCGCCACCGTGCCGGTGATCGCGGCCAGGGACGGTCCGTGGAACAGCACGCCGTCGGTGTAGGCCGTGACCGGTTCGACGACGCTCAGATCGGGCAGGGCCAGCACCGGTGCGGCGCCGGCCGATTCCGCCGGAACCTGCGCGCGGAAACGCGGGCGGCCGGCCGAGTCGGTGACCAGCACCTGCTCTCCTGTCACCGCCAGGTCCAGGTGCTGCGGCGCATCCTCGTCGAGCACCACACCCTTCAGGACGGAGAAGCCGGTCAGCCGGGTGGCCGGGATGCCGCGCAGACGCTGCACCGCACCCAGGATCGCACCCACCGCCGCCGTGGCCGGCAGCACCGGGATCCCGCCGATGGCGTGATCGGACAGCACCTCGTCGTCCGCCAGACCGGTCATCGGCAACCGCAGTACCGTTGTCCCACTTGCGATCTCACGCGGCGGCTTCGCCGACAGCGGCTGGTTCGGCCCGACCACCACCACCACATCGTGGGAGCGGGCCGTGCTGAACTGCTCGGCGAAGAAGTCCACGCCCGTCGGCAGCGGAATCAGGGTCACACCGCGTTCGGCGAACATCCGCTCGAGCTCCGGAGTCACCATGCCGCCCGCCCAGGCGCCCCAGTTCACCGAGGTGACGCGGGCGGCCCGAAGACGGCGGCGCAGGGCCGCCGCGACGCGGTTGAGCGCCTCGTTCGCACTGGCGTAGCTGGACTGCCCACGGTTGCCGAAGAATCCGGCGATCGAGGAGAACAGCACCACATGGTTCAGGCGGTCCTCGCCGAGGGCGTCCAGCACCGAGCGCAACCCGGCCAGTTTGGTCGCCAGCACCGGACCGACGTCAGCGCTGCGCTGATCGACGATCGCCTTGTCCGCGAGCACGCCCGCCCCGTGCACCAGGCCGGTGATCCGGTCCCGGTGCGGAGCCAGCGCGGCCGCGGTCGCGGCGGCGTCGGTCACGTCCACGGCCAGGTACTCCGCGGTCGCGCCGGTCGCCCGGATGGCCGTCAGCGTTTCCCGGATCTCCCGGCCCGCGATGAGCCCGCGGTAGACCCGCTCCACGTCGCGCGGCGTCGGCTTGGTGCCCGCCGCCCGCAGCTCGCCCACGATGGCGCCCTTGAGAGCGCCGTCGGGAACGCCTGCGGCCCAGGCGGGTTCGTCCGCGAGTTCACTGCGGCCCAGCAGCAGCAGGCCGCTGCGGTAGCGCCGGGCCAGGCCGATGGCGCACGCCGCGGTGACGCCGCGGCCACCACCGGTGACCACGAGCAGATCCGCCTCGGTCGGGGCGGCGACCGAATCACCCTGCGGGAGCAGTGGATCGGTGCCGTCCTCGATCGTCGCGGCCAGCGTGCGGCGGCTCAGGTCCGCCGCCACGCCGACCTCGACAGCCGCGGTGTCCGCATCGGCGATCTCCGCGATCAGCTGGGCCACCGCCTGCTCGCCGGTGAGTTCCGGGCTCAGGTCGACAGCGCGGCAGAACAGCGAAGGTGCTTCGATCGCCAGGGTTTTCACCAGGCCCGGCAGTCCGCCGAGGAGTCCGGCGGCATCGCTGCCGCCGGACAGGCCCAGGAGCCCATCGATCCGGCTGACCGTGACGAAGGCCGCACGCCCGTGTTCGGCGGTCCGTTCCAGCGGGCGCTGCACGGAAGCCGCTGTCAGCAGTGCGGATTCGAGGGTCACGATGGACTCCGACCATCCGGCCGGGGCATCCGGAGCCAGGAACAGCACCAGATCCACCCGATCGGCCGGCGCCTCCGTGCCACGCTGCACGGTCCAGCCCGCCGCCTCGAGGGCGGCGGAGATCGGCTCGGTCAGGGCGCTACCGTCGCCGGCGACCAGCGCCACCGGCTGTTCGGCGTACGCCCCGACCAGAGTGAGGACAGAAGGAATCTCGACAAGGCGCGCCTGCATCCGGCCAATCCGGGACGCGCCGTCAGCTTTTGGGAGAACCGCCTCCGCCCCATTGGCACCGGCGAGCGCGCCGCTGATGAAGGTGACGATGCCGCCCAGGGTCCGCAGCTCACCCATCTGCTCGGGTCCGGCCTGCGGGCTGTCGGGGAAGCGCTCCTGGAGCGCGCCCATGATCTCGACTCGCTTGATGGAGTCGATGCCGAGGTCGGCCTCGACATCCATGTCCATGTCGAGCATGTCGGTCGGGTAACCGGTCTTCTCGGCCACGACCTCCAGCAGGGCCTGCTGGACGACCTCGGCGGGGGCGGCGGCCGGTGCGGGGGCCGGCGCAGCGGCGACGGGGGCGGCAACCGGGGCCGGAGCCACGGGAGCGGCGACCGGAGCGACGGGGGCGACCGGAGCGGTGGGGGCAGCGACCGGGGCCGCGGGAGCGGCGACGGCGACCGGCTGCGCGACCGGGGCGGGCGCGGGGGCCGGAGCGGCGATGGCCTGGGTGTGGGCGGACTGGCCCACGTTCAGCTCGGGGCGCGGCAGGCGCTCGACCGGACGGCGCACGGCCGGGGCGACGCCGCCCATGCCGGCCTCCAGGTACGCGAAGCCCAGCAGCACCTCGCTGGCCTGGCTGTGCGCCTGGCCGATCGCGACGCTGTGGTCGCTGACCGAGGCGAGCCCGGCGACCGTGCGGTCGGTCAGGTTGCCCTGCAGCGCGTCGTATTCCAGGATGCCGCTGAGCCTTTCGGCCACCCGCAGCTGGCTGCTCAGGTACTCACGGTGCAGCGCGAGGTGGTCACCGGCCATGGTGTCGGACCCGGACGCCACCGGCGCCGCGGCCGGAGCCGGGGTGCTGTGGCCATTGCCGTTCCCGTTCCCGTTCCCCGGGGCCGGCGCCGGAGCGGCCTCCGGCCGGGGCACCTGATAGCCGTTCTCGAGTGCGTCCCGATAAGCGCCGCGACGCTCCTCGGAGACGTAGTTGATGCCGTTCAAGGGAATCCTCATTCCTTTGGTTTCGACTACATCGGGGGCTGTGACGCTGTAGCGGTTGAATCCGGCGAGCGGCAGGCCGAGCACCGCGAGGCGCGCCGCGAGCTGCTTGAGCGAGCGGTCGCCGTCCGTGGCGGGGCCGGCATCCGCGGCCAGCACCACGACGTCGTCGCGGTCGGCCAGGATCTTGCGCACCAGTCCGGAAAGCACTGACTTGGGACCGAATTCGACGAACACCCGGTACCCGGCCTCGTACATCTCGAGCACGCGAGGCGCGAACGAGACCGGCTGCGACAGCTGCTCGACCAGAACCGATCGGTTGCGGTCGAGGTCCGTGCCATACTCGGCGCCGGCGGTGTTCGCGAACACCGGAATCGACGGAGCGGCGCAGACCGCCTCGGCCACCGCGGCGCGGAAGGCCGAAACACCGTGTGCGACATAGGAGGTGTGGAACGCCGCCGACACCGGCAGCAGGCTCGCACCCAGACCGAGCCGGTCGGCCTCCTCGGCGAAGGCGCGCACCGCGTCGGTACCGCCGCCCACGACCGTCTGCTCCGGGGCATTGAGGTTGCAGATCACCACATCCGGGTGGGCCGCCAGCAGCTCGGTGAGCTGCTCGGCGCCGCAGCGGAGCGCCGCCATGGTGCCCCGGTCGGACGCGCCTTCGGGCAGCTGGGCCATGGCCTGCCCACGGGCCCGGGCCAGGCGGTGGAAGGTGTCGTCGTCCAGGGCGCCGGCCGCCCACAGGGCGGTGAGCTCACCGAAGCTGTGCCCCAGGGTGCCTTCCGCGTCGAAACCCAGCTCCAGCAGGTACCGGTACTGACCGGAGGACAGCGCGCCGATCGCGGGCTGCGCGAAGTCCGTGCGGCGCAACGCCTCTTCCTGGCGCGCGGCCGTCTCGGGATCGAAGGCCTGCGGCGGGTAGATCACCCGGCTCAGCGGCTCGGCGGGCTCCGAGATCCGGCTGGCGGCATCGAGGGTGGCACGCACCGGCGGCACGGCCAGCGCGGTCCGCACGCCCATGCCGACGTACTGGCTGCCCTGACCGGCGAACAGCGCGGCGACCTTGCCGGGCACCGCGGCCCGGCGGCGGTACCAGGCGCCGCCCGGCAGCTCGAAGGCTTCGGCGTCCGGCTCGGCACGCAACCGCTCGATCGCCTTGTCCCGCAACGCGTCCAGCTCGGCGGCGTCACGGGCGACCACCGCCAGGCGGGCGTGCGCGGCCTCGATCGGCGCGTCCATGTCGCCGCCCGCCGGCCGCTCCGCGACCGCGGCCAGCAGCGCCTCGGCGTCCGCGCCCTGCCACACGTGCACCCGGTAATCACGGTGCAGCGCACGGGCATCCGCCCCGGCCGGGTCGTATTCCTCGAGCACGCAGTGGAAATTGGTGCCACCGAATCCGAACGACGAGCTCGCCGCCCGGCGGCGGTCGCGATTCGGCTCCAGCACCCACGGCCGGGTCGACGTGTTCACCCAGAACGGCGAGTTCGGGAAATCGACGGACTCCTTGGGCTTCTCGACATTGATCGTCGGCGGCAGCACCTTCTGGTGCAACGCCATCGAGAGCTTGATCAGACCCGCCGCGCCGGCCGCCGCCTTGGTGTGGCCGATCTGCGATTTGACGCTGCCGACCGCGCAGAACTGCTTGTCGTCGCTCGCCTCGGTGAAAACCTCACGCAGCGCCGACAATTCGGTCACATCGCCGACCGCGGTGCCGGTGCCGTGGCATTCCAGCAGGCCGATCTGCTCCGGCCCGAATCCGGCGTCGTCGTAGGCGCGCTTCAGCGCGACGATCTGGCCTTCCTTGCGCGGCGCGTAAATGCTCTTGAAACGCCCGTCGCTGGAACTGCCGATACCGCGCAGCACCGAGTAGATGCGGTCGCCGTCGCGTTCGGCGTCGGCCAGTCGCTTGAGGGCCAGCATGCCCATGCCCTCGCCGATCATGGTGCCGTCCGAATTCTCGTCGAACGGGCGGATCATGCCGGACTTGGACAACGCCGGGGTCTTGCTGAAGCACAGGTACATCAGGATGGTGTTCTCGGCGTCGCAGCCACCGCTGATCATCAGATCGGCACGGCCGGACACCAATTCGGCCACCGCCATGTGCACGGCGGCGAGCGAACTCGCACACGCGGCGTCCACCGTGCAGTTGGTGCCACCCAGGTCGAAACGGTTGGCGATGCGGCCGGCGACGACATTGCCGAGCATGCCCGGGAAGGAGTTCTCCTCCCACGGCGCGAAGGCCTTCACGAACTTCGCCGCGATCTCCTCGGCATCCTGGTCACTGAGCCCGCAGCTGCGCACGACCTCCTTCAGGACCGGCGTCTGCAGGCGCGTGGCCAGCGGCTGGGTGAGCGAGTTCGCGCCGGTGATACCGAGAATCACGCCGGTACGGCTCGAGTCGTACCACGCCGAGTCGAGAGCGCCCGCGTCCGCGAGGGTCTGCTTGGCCACCACCAGGCTCAGCAGCTGCAGGACGTCGGTGACCTCCAGCTGGTTCGGCGGCAGGCCGAATTCGAGCGGGTTGAAGTCGATCGTCGGAATGAAGCCGCCGCGTTTGGCGTAGGTCTTGTCCGGCGCACTGGGATCCGGGTCGTAGTAATCCTCGATCCGCCAATGCGATTCCGGCACATCCTCGATGCAGTCGGCGGCCTCGACCACATTCGACCAGAATTCCGAGAGATCGGCGGAACGCGGGAACAGCGCGCCCAGGCCGACGATGGCGATAGGCGTATCGCCGAGCTTCATCCGATTGTCCATTGCACTTTTCCTTGGCTGGAGCGTCCGGTCAGGCCGCCGCGAGGCGGTCCTTCTCGGTGACGATGTAGCGGGCGAGTTCGGCGATGGTCGGGTGGTACCACAGCGCGGTGGTCTCCAGTTCGAAACCGAGCCAGGATTCCAGTTCGTTCCCCAGCACCAGGGCCTCGGTGGAATCCAGGCCGAAAGAATCGAAGAAGTCGTCGAAGGAAATCTCGGACGGCTCTGCCTGCAATTTGAAAGCAATCTTTTCGGCCAGCCAGTCCTGAACCTGCTCGACGGTGAGATCGGTGGTGTCAATCTTGTCGGTCATGATCAAACTCCAACAAACTGTAGGTAATTCGGGTCAGCGAGCGTTCTCGACGGAAAGGCTCCGAACGACCGCATCGGCGGCGGCCGCACCGGAATCGAAGGCCGACTCGTGGCTGCCCACGATGTCGATGCCCATCTTCCGGGAGTGGAAATACGAACCGGCGAACTTCACTCGGGAGTCACCGGCATTGATGGTGTGAATCTTGGACTGCAAGGACCGCGCCTCGACGGTGAACACCGGGTGCCGATAGTCGAATTCGCGGATCATCTTCTCCGGCGCGACCTCGAACGGATAGTCCAGCGTCAGGAAGTAGTCGGTCGCACTGGTGAAGTCGTGCAACTGGTTGAGGTAGTAGACGACCCAGGTGCTCATATCGTCATTGCTGCCCGCGCGCGCGTAATTCCAGCTGCGCCACTTCTCGCGGTCGACCGGCATGCACGCGGCGTCGGTGTGCAGGGCGGCGCGGGTGTGGTTGTAGCGGATCGCCTCCAGCATCCGCTGCGCCGGCGTCGGCTCGGCCAGCATGGCCAGCGCGTCATCGGCGTGCGCCGCGATGATCACCTCGTCGAAGCGCTCGGTACCGGCATCGGTGGAGACGATCACGCCCTCCGCGTCCTCGGCGACCCGGTCGGCGCTCGTGCCCAGCCGCACCTGCTGACCGGCTTCGGCCAGGCGTTCCAGCGCGGCACGGACATAGTTGATGCTGCCGCCGGTCACCGTCCGCCAGGGCGCGGTGCGACCGCCCAGGCCCTCCCGGCCGTGGCCGAGGAAGAAGGCGATCACGGTCGCGGCGGGCATGTCCCAGATCCGGTCCGCGGGCACCGACCAGGCTGCGGTCGCCACCAGCACCACGAATCCGTACCGGAAGGTGTCGCTGTAGCCGTTGCTGGTCAGATACTCGCCGAGCGGCATCTCGGCCTGCTTCCGGATGAAGTGCTTCGGCGACTCCTCGTAGAAGCGCTCGGCCTCGGCCCACAGCTGCACGAAATCTTCGGGGTATTTGGCGCGAATCGCGGCCTCGTCCAGTTCGAAATCGTCCGACACGTAGCAGATACCGGTGTCGGCATTGTTGAAACTGAATCGGCCCGGATGGTCCTGACCGGCGACCCCGAGATCGGCGAAGAACTTCGTGATCTTCTGGTAGTGCGGCTCGTTGTAGACGATGAATGCGGTGTCCAGCCCGAGGGTCCGGCCGGCATCGGTCACCTCGACCGAATTGGCATGCCCACCGGCATTCGATTCCTTCTCGAATACGGTCACATCGGCGTGCCCACGCAGATGATAAGCGGCCGAGATACCTGCTATTCCGGCGCCGATCACAGCAACCTTTGCCATGCCCATCCCTTCACGGTTGATCACGATCCGGTATCAACCATAAACACGAAGGCGGCCGGTGGAGAACGCCACGAAGGGAGCACTCGGGCATGTATCCAAAGAGGTATTCGAGGCGCGGTGGCAGTCTGCGAGACTGCGACCATGGCGATCGACAGAACGACGTCTGGACACCATTGGAAAACCCAAGCCTATCGAATTGTTAATCTAGCACGAATTCTCCGCCTCTGTTTCGCGGAAGCACGACCATTCGTTCAATTCATGTTCGCACTACGTTTTGCCGCCGCGTCGGCGCTCGCCGCGCCCCCGTTCTCCTCGATACCGCTCACGGCCTGGATCGATTACTCCTGGGCGGTCGCGGCGTGGTTTCTCACAACGGTGTGCGTCTATTTGATGAACGGCATCGCCGACGGCGTGAACGATCGGATCAACGGAGTCGGGCGGCCGATCGGCCGCGGCGACCTGGACCCACGCGACGCGGCGGCGGTCACGCAGCTGGCCGCGATCGCCGCGCTCGTACTCGCACTGCACGTCGGAATCACCATGGCCGTCCTGGTTTCGGTGTTCCTCGCGCTCGGCTACCTCTACTCCGTGCCCCCCATCCAGCTCAGCCGCACCTGGGCCGGCTCGAGCGCGATCGTCACGGTCGGCGGATTGTGCACCTATCTGGCGGGAGGCGTGGCCATCCGCGCCCAGCTCACGCCCGACCTGGTGGTCTTCGCGGTGGTGATGTCACTGTGGATGGGATTGATCGGCGCGGTGGTCAAGGACTTCTCCGATGTCGCCGGTGATCGTGCGGCACAGCGGCGGGTGCTCACCCTGCTGGTCGGCGAGATGCCGTTGCGCAGGTGGGTATCCCTGGCCGCCCTCGGGGTGGCGACCGGCCTCGCGGTCGGCGCCTCCCGGCTTCCGACCCTCGAATGCCCCTGCGTCCCAATGATGTTCGGCGCGGCCCTGGTGGCGGGTTACACGCTCACCACCCGCTATCGCGATCCCCGGCCGGTGAGCCGGCGACCATACCGCGCCTTCATGATCACCCAGCTGGCCGCCAATCTCGGTGCGCTGATCAGCGGCCTGCCGGTGTGATCACTCCGGCGGATAGGGAGAGATCAGCTTGGCCGCCGTCGCGCGATTGACCATGTCCAGTCGCGACACGGCGCCGAGCTTCCGGAAGATATTCCGCAAGTGCCGCTTCACGGTGCCCTCGGTGATCCCGAGGGCATTCGCGATCTGCCGGTTGCTCAACGCGCCGGCAACCTGTTCCACGACCTCGAGTTCCCGGTCGGTGAGCGCCTGGTCCGGCAGCGGATCCCGGTTCCCCCCACCGAATCCCTTGTCCTCCTGCCACGACACATAGACGACCACCTCGCCGCCCGCGTCCGCGGCACGAATCGCCGACAGCAGCGTCTCCCGCTTGGCGCTCTTGTGCAGATATCCGGCTATGCCGTACTCGACGAGGTCGCGGATCAGGGCCGTGTCCTGATGCATGCTCACGATCAGCACTCGCGACTCGGGGCTCACGTCCCGCAGGGTGAGGAGGTTCTGCACCACGTCGCTCCCGGGCATCTCGACATCGAGGATCACGACCTTCGGGTGCAGCCGCGCCGCGTATTCCGCGCCGGCGCGGCCGTCGGCCGCCTGGCCCACGACGGTGATATCGCTTTCGCGGTCGAGGATCTCGCACAGCGCACCGCGCAGCATGTTGTGATCGTCGATGACCAGCACCGTAATCATCGCGGCCCTCACTCCACGCCGATAGGCAGCGGTATCCACACCGCGACGCGTGTTCCGATGCCGGGAGACGAACCGAGAGTGACCGATCCGGACAGCAACTCGGCCCGCTCCCGCATCGAATGGAGCCCGTTCGCCCGCCTCGGCTGCGAGGGGTCGAATCCGATCCCGTTGTCCACCACCCGTGCCCAGACCTCGTGGGGCGCGATATCGACCTCGACGGTGACACGGGTGGCCTGGGCATGGGCGAAGGCATTGCGCAGCGCCTCACGCAGAATGAGGAACGTCTCGTCCATGACCTCCGTGGACACCCAGGACTGCGACCCGTTGACCCGGATCTCGACCATCGGAGTCGTCCGCCCGACGGAGCGCACGAATGCCGTCAGAGCATCCCGCAGGGAGTTTCCGCCCTCCTCCGCCCGCAAACCTGTGGTGATGGCCCCCAATTCCGCGATCGCATCCGAAAGAACGTCCACGGCAGCGGCAATTCCATTGCGGCCCTTGGGTTCTCCCGCCGCAACGATCTCCAGCTGATGCATGGCGAGGCTGAGCGTGTTCCCCAACCGGTCGTGAACCTCTCGCGCGAGCTTCCGCCGATCGGCATCGTTCACGATCCGGATCTGGTCCAGCAGAAAGGCGTCATACCCCTTGGCCCCGGCCTCCAGCCGAGCGAACAGGCTCCGGCTGAGAGTCGTTGCCAGCGTGACGATCTGATCCCGCTGCCCGGAGCCCGGACCGAGCGCATCCACCGCTTCCGTCATCACCAGTTCGAACATGATCACGGCCGCGCGCACCGAGCAGTCCGGACGGATTCCGCGGATACCCCGCCGCTCGGCCATGTTCACGAACCGCTCGACCGGAACCTCGACTCGGCCCGCCTGTCCGGTTCCCAGCGACTCGGCGCATTCACCGATGATCTGACGCGCCTGAACGACACATTCCTCCCAGACCGCACTGTCCGAAACCAGCGCGCTCCCAGCGTGTTCCAACTCCGTGCGATAGCGATCGATCAGATACTGCTGTCGGTCCCTCAAGCGCGCGGCCGCGCTCTCCGGCAGATTCGGCCTCATACATCAGCCCCGCCGTACTTCCCCGCTCCAGCTATTATGCCGCTATCGTTAACTCGCCGAAAAGCCCAGTGCCAACGCCATGTTCGTGCCACGATTACCATCGCCGATTTCCCTCACGATTCCCACACACGATGCACCGGGTTACTCCTCGGAGACATCCCGGAGTCAAGCCGTACTGTACCCAAGGATCCCCCGTTCATCGACCGATCCGGCGCTCATCACAGGGCTACCGATCGGTTCGAAAATCGGGCAAAATACCTGGTCAGTCGCCCATTTCGGCGTGGTTCACGCCGCGTTCACCCCAGCCCCCTCGATTTCACCATGCGCACACGCCGAACCTGTCCTGTCAGGGGCACTTCGGCAGACGACAGGGGCGGCCGAGCGCTCACATTAATGCATCCTGAACACCTGAAAGCCGTTGCGGGAAAGGAACATGCACCGTCCGTCACACGAGAATTGAGTAGCGGTGGATGAGCTGCCGGCCGATACGCTGAGTGCGTGTTCAGCTGCGGCAAGCTCGGAATACTCACACTCGGACTGGTGGTCTCACTCGGGCTGGGGGCGTGCTCGGCCACCGATACCGGCGACAGCGCCACCAAGAGCAATGTCACAGCTACGCTGGGAGACGCCAACCCGCAACCGATAGCCTCGGACCCGCACCCGACGCTCCCGGTCACGGCTCACAGTTTCGACGGCACCGACGTGACGATCCAGGACTCGAGTCGCATCATCGCCGTCGACAGGTTCGGCACCCTCGCACAGACCGTCTACGCGCTGGGCCTCGGCGGCCGTCTCGTCGGGCGCAGCACCTCTGCCAAGATCCCCGCGCTCGCCGGCCTGCCCAACGTCACCCCGGACGGCGAGGCCATGAGCGTGGAAGCCGTCCTGGCCCTGCACCCGACCGTACTGCTGACCGACACCACCACCGGCACTCCCGCGGTATTCGAGCAACTGCGCGCCGCAGGGGTGCCGATCGTCTTCTTCGACCCGGCACGAACGCTGAACGGCACCGGCCCACAGATCCAGGCGATCGCCGATACGCTGGGTGTCCACGACCAGGGTGTCGCACTCGCACAGCGCACAACCGCCGAAATCGCCACCGCGACTGCGGCTCTCCCCGCAGAGAATCCGAAGTTGCGCATCGCATTCGTCTACCTGCGCGGCACGGCGCTCACCATGCTCGCCGGCCCGGGCTCCGGCGCCGACGCGCTGATCACCGGCCTCGGCGCGGAAGACGCGGGAACTGCGGCCGGACTCGGCGAACCCTTCGTCACCATCACCGGCGAGGCCATGATCGCGGCCCGCCCGGACATCCTCCTGGTCATGACCGACGGGCTCGATTCGATCGGTGGCACAACGGGATTGCTCAAACTCCCCGGCATCGCACAAACCCCCGCCGGGCACGCGCACCGGATCATCGACATGTCCGACAGCGTCCTACTCAGCTTCGGCCCCAACACCGGCAGAGTGCTGGCCGCACTCCGATCGGCGATATTTCGCTGAGTACCAGGGCACATAGCAGCCGCCTTGAACAACATCAGGCCCGGCATTCGCCGAGCCTGATCATTTTCCCTGTGGAGCTAAGGAGAATCGAGCCCCTGACCTCCAGCTCTGGGGCCCTGCTCACCTGGTCGAGCAAAGTCGAAACCGGTGGTAACAGCGATTCCGGGGGATCTCGCTGCAGTTGGCGACCGAAACGATCGTGCTCCCGTGCTGACATCGCCACACGCCTTGGGAACGCAGCCGTGCGGCGCGGCCGCCTCTGTCGAGGCTGCCCTGCGAAAGTCCCGGACCGCCGTCGGTCGCTGAGCCGATGCCGGGCAGACCGGACAGCCACCGCGCCCCGACTAAGGAAGTGGTACCACCCGTCCGGAGTCTCCAAGAAGTAGCTGATGCGCTTGCGGCCATTGCAATAACTGTCCATCGAACCGAGGCGGTCCAATTACCGCCCATTGCACGGATCGACAACCGACACTGCACTCTCGATCAAGCATATCGGCACCACGACTGTAAAGGTGTTGGGCACGGAGAGTGACTGGCGCCACATCAGAGACTCACCCTGAACCGTCAGCTAATTTAGGGAATCGTATGACCAATGATCTTGCCCCTGCAAAACCGTATGGAAATTGGATGTGGCAACGTCAGCTTGCGCACTATCCAGTCGGCCCGCGTCGGTACGCATATCTCGGTATCACCGTCATTGCAACGGTCGTCCTTTATTACGAGTTATATGTGCAGGGCGCAGTCGCTATCAACATCATGCGCGACTTTGGCATGAGCTTCACACAGTACGTGTGGGTCGCGATCTCCTCGACGATAGCTGGTGCGCTGGCCTCCGTTGCCGCGGGGTTGGCCGACAGGTGGGGACGCGCCAACCTTGTGGTGGCCGGACTGTTCTCGAGCGGTCTGCTGGTATTGGTTGGCTTGCCGCATGCATCCAATAAGACAGCGTATATGGTGATATTCGCGTTGCTGGGTGTCGTGGAGGGCGTGACGCTCGTGGCAACGCCCGCGCTCATCCGCGATTTCTCGCCGCAACTCGGTCGAGCGTCAGCCATGGGCTTCTGGGCATTGGGACCGGTGCTGGGCAGCCTCATCGTGACCGAGGTTTCCAGCAGCACACTCGATTCGCACCCTTCGTGGCAATTCCAGTTCTATGTCTGTGGCGTCGCCGGACTCATCGTGGCGGCCATCGCGTTCATCGGGCTGCGGGAATTGTCACCCCGCCTGCGTGACCAATTGATGGTGAGTATGAACGATCGGCTACTCATTGAGGCCCGGGCAGCAGGAATCGATCCCGAAGCTGCGCTGAAGGGTGGATGGCGCCAGATGTTGAAGTTCGATATCGTGGGCTCTGCATTGGCCATCAGTCTGTTCTTGATGTTCTACTACATACTTGTCAGTTTCGTGATCGTGTATTTCGCAACCATCTTCGGCTACTCCGAAGCGCGTGCCAATGCGCTGGGCAACTGGTATTGGATCACCAATGTGATCGCACTCGTGCTCGCCGGCGCCTTGTCCGACAAGTTGCGCGTTCGTAAGCCGTTCATGGCCGTCGGCACCGTTATCTCGATGATCGGTACCGGCATATTCGCGGTGTTGGCAACCAAGCCCGCAACCTCCTACTACACCTTCGCGGTGGTGTTCGTCGTCATCGCGATCGGTGTGGCAATGACGTACTGCGCATGGATGGCGAGCTTTACCGAGACCGTCGAGAGACATAACCCAGCGGCCACAGCCACCGGTCTGGCTGTATGGGGTGGCACGCTGCGCGCCTTCATCACAGTGGCACTGATCGTGTTCGCCGCTGCGTTGCCCGCTACGTCGGTGTTGGTCGATCGGGGTCCACAGGTCACCGCTCTCGCCGCGAAGTACCACGATCAAATCGCAACCGCGACTGCGGTGTCTCCCGTGGCGCTGGCTTCGCTGCAAAAGAACCCCGCTGATCCGGCGGCAGGCGCGGCCGCGGTGGGTGACCTGATGAAGGCAGGTCTGGCTTCCGACCCGCAAGCGGCGGTGAGCCGGTTGACACAGTTGGCGACGAGGCCGATCCCCGCCGCTGATGCGCAGTATCTCGCAGCACATGGTGCGGAGGTGCAGCAAGCAGCAAAAGACAGCCCTCGCCAATGGCAGCGGTGGTGGTGGATCTGCTTCGCCTGTCAGGTTCTCTTCTTGCCGTTCCTTTTCATCATCGGGGGCCGTTGGAGCCCAGCACGCGCCCGTGAAGATGCCGAGCAGCATGAGGCTCTGGTCCAGAGGGAACTGGCCACCCTGTAGGTGGACTGCTAGTGCCTCATCCGAAAGGTTGACACAGTAATGCCTGGAGATGGTGACCGGCCATGACTGCCGAAGGATGGTTCCCGCCCGAAGGTGATGTCCACGTGCGAATCTGGCTGGCCGACGTGGTCTTCGACTACAGGGCCACCGCGGCGGCAGTACGCAACTTGATCCACGATTGGAGGCGAAAGCATTGGTTCACAATCGAATTGATACGCGCCACCATCGACGACTGTCGGTTGCTGCCGCGCCTGCCGTGCGAACAACTGTTCCTCGGACCGTGACCAGCGCAGTATAGCGCCGAGGGTTCCGCTTACTGAACCAACTTTTACGGAAATGACACCAGGCGAATGTCCCGCTCGAGATGCCAGCTCGGGCGGGACCCGGCGGGATGTGGCCCGCAGAAAATGATTGATACGACATCTGGGCGCGGGGGTTGTCGCTCTCGTGTCAAATCGTCTGGCCGAGGGCGTGTTCGGCTCCGATGGTCGCTCGCCAACCCTCTCCTGTCACCCGGTCACCTGCTGAACGCTGATCGAATCCCGCTCGGCTCTGGATATCGGCGCGTCACCGAGTGCCGACCCAATCGACCAAGGAAAAGCGTTGAACAATCCGATCTTCACAGGACATCCTTCACTCTCGGTGCGAATTCGACTGCACCGCAAAGGGAGCACGCGATGCAGCAAGGCGTAGAAGCGCCCGTCACCCGATCGACGGGCTGGGCCCGCTATCGCGCCCTGCTGCGGTTTCGACCGCGTACGAGCATCCGGAGCAGGGTGCTGGCAATCGCGCTGATCCCGAGCATCATCCTGCTGATTACCGGCAGCTTGGTCGTGGTGTCGCTGGCAAGACAAGCACAATCGGCGCGCGATTGGTCGCAGTATCAAAGCAAGATCACCGACCCCAGCCTGGGATTTGTCAGTGCAGCCCAAGACGAGCGGACCGACAGTCTCCTGGCGCTGGCCGGATCACAGTCCGCCGCTGCGGAACTGGCGGTGCGACGCAACCAGACAACTACATCGGTCGCCGATCTGGGTCGGGCAGTCGCCGGGCTTCAGGACATCGATGCCGGCTCAGTCTCGAAATCCAGCGCCGCCTTCAAGGACCTGTCACAGCAATTGCAGCTCGTCAGACAGTCCGTCGACACGAAAAGTACCGACACAGGGAAGATCGACAGCTTCTATTCCCAGCTGGTAGCGGTTGTCTCCGCCGGCGTCCTGGAGAGCGCCGCTCGCAACGCACCCAATCACGAGAGTGTCGCGCAGCAATACGTCGCGGCAGCGTTGCTACAGGTCGCCGACCTTCATTCCCGCGCAGTCGGTTTGGCAGCTTTTGCCGCAGTCCACGGCAACCCGGACCCGGCCCAGCAGCGCAGGATCGCCGCCCTCGACGGCGCGTTTGAAGAGCAGGCCAAGACCGTCGTTGCGCAGCTGCCCGAGCAGACAGCAAAGTCCTATCGGGATCTGTCCGGAAGCCGTCAGTGGCAACTTGCAGCCCTCGGTCGCGAAACCCTGGCAGAGGACGGCACCTTGTCGATGCCGTACCAAAACTGGTTGACCGCGGAGAAAGCGGTTGACGACGGATTGCTCGGATTGCTTCGAAACTACGGCGCGTACACCTTCAAGGCTGCCGATACGGCGGCTACCGATTCGCTGACGCGATCGATCGTGGGCGGGGCCGCGTTGGCTGCCATGACATTGGCAGCCCTGTGGGTGGCTGCAACTCTCGCGAATCGACTCGTCACCAGGCTACGGAATCTGCGTTCACGCAGTCTCGAGCTCGCCGAGGAGGAGCTGCCATCTCTGATGCAGCGGATTCACAATGGCGAGGATGTCGATATCGAGGCCGAGACAACGGCTCTGGACACCAGGCCGGACGAAATCGGGCAGGTCGCGGCAGCATTCATCAGCGCACAGCGCACCGCTCTTGCGGCGGCTGTCGGCGAAGCGCGGACCCGATCGGGGTTCGGCCGAGTCTTTCTCGATATCGCCAATCGCAACCAGGCGGTGGTGCGCAGGCAACTTCAAGTACTGGATGCCGCCGAGTCCAAACAGACCGACCCCGAACAGCTGCAATACCTGTTCGACCTGGATCATCTGACCACACGGGCTCGACGAAACGCCGAAAATCTCCTCATCCTGGGCGGCGGCGAAGCAGCCAGGCGATGGCGAAAGCCCGTTTCACTCGAAGAGATCGTCCGCAGTGCGGTTTCGGAGACCGAACATCTGACCCGCGTCGGTGCCGTGCGTGTACCGGAGGTGTGGGTCGAGGGCCGGGCAGTCGCGGACCTTGTCCATCTGCTTGCCGAGCTCATCGATAATGCGACCGACTTTTCCCCGCCGGAGGCACCGGTCTCGGTGTACGGCAACGTCGTTGGGCGCGGAGTTGCTGTCGAGATCGAAGATCAGGGTCTCGGCATCCGGTTCGAGGAACGTGAGCGACTCAACGAACTCCTGCGGAATCCGCCCGACTTCCACGAGATGGCATTGGCGGGCAGACGAAACCTCGGTCTCTTCGTTGTGGGCCGGCTCGCACGCAGACAATCCCTCACCGTCAGCCTGCAGGAGTCCGCTTACGGTGGAATCAAAGCCATCACGCTGATTCCCGAAGGGTTGCTGCGGGAATCGCCCAGCGACGCAGCGCTTGTGCAGTCTCCGGACATCGCCGACCCTGATATTGGACGCAGCCGGGCCCGCCCCGCTCCCGCGACCAAGCCTTCAGGGTTCCGCGGCGGGGCCGACATATTGCCGGCGACCTCATCCTGGGAGGTCTCCGGTCCCACCGTTTCCATGGTGGACGACAACGGATTTGCCCACTCGTCCGCAGCCGACAGCCAACCCTCTGTGGGAGTTACAGGAACCGAGGGCCGCACCCAGCTACCTCGGCGGCAACGTCAGAAGCATCTGAAACGCGAGCTACGGGTCGATGGTCGCCGACCGGAAGCCGACGTCGATCAGACGAGCCACGACGTTCGGCGGACTCCAGATGCCGCACGAGGTGCGATGGCTTCCTTCCAGCGCGGTACACGACAGGGCCGCGCGTCCTTTCCAAGTTCCTCCGAATGAAACGAGCAACCCCACGATGAAGAATGAAACTCCTGTTCGGCTGGCGTCGCCCGGTTTGGACTGGCTGCTCGATGGTCTGGTCGACCGTGTCCCAGGCGCCGAGAACGCCGTGGCTCTCTCCACGGACGGCCTTCCGCTCGCCGCATCTCGCGGACTGGATCGTGAGCAGACCGAGCATCTGGCGGCGATGGGGTCCGCGCTATACAGCTTGGGCCGTGGCGTGGGTATGCGATTCGGCAAGGGCGCGCTCCAGCAAACCGTGATCGAACTCGACCAGGGCTACCTGGTCGTCACATCCGCGGGCTTCGGTACCTGCCTCGCATTACTCGCGGATCTGAGCGCCGATCTCGGCATGATCGCCTACGAATTGAACGTGATCGTGGGGCAGGTTCGCGATCAACTCTCGACCGGTTCACGAGTGCCCTCGGCTGGCAGTTCCCTTCGGACGCAACACCACCCATGAACGACAACGACATCGATTTCTGGCAGGACGACGACGACCCCGGTCCCTTGATCAGGCCGTTCGCGGTTACTCGCGGTCGAGCCGGTTCCGGAATCCACAACCTCGACCTGCTCACATTGGTGGTCGCCGTGGGGTCGGGGACAGCGGCGGTCACGTTGGAGCGGGAGTACGGCGCCATCGTGCAAATGTGTCAGGGCCGACCGTTGTCCATCGCCGAGATCGCCGCTCATCTGAATCTGTTGGTCGCAGCGGTGAAGGTACTCGTCAGCGATCTGATCAACTCGGGGTATGTCATCGTGAGATCTCCTGTGGCAGCAGGCAATCGCCCCGATTCCCTTCTCCTCCAGGCGGTGCTCGATGGCGTTCGCAAGCTCTGATTCGTTCGGCGCAGCCGGGCTGCAGACGGTTCAAGTGGCAAAACTACTTATCGCCGGCGGGTTCGGCGCCGGTAAGACCACCATGGTCGGCGCCGTCAGCGAGATCATGCCGCTCCGCACCGAGGAGCTGATCACCGACCTCAGCGTCGGCGTCGACGATCTCGCCGGCGTCGAGAACAAGACGACGACCACGGTGGCGCTGGATTTCGGCCGCATCACCCTCAGCTCGGAGGTGGTCCTCTATCTGTTCGGAACCCCAGGGCAGGACCGGTTCTGGTTCATGTGGGACGAGCTCTCAACGGGTGCGCTCGGCGCTGTCGTCCTCGCCGATACTCGGCGATTGGAGGACTGCTTCGCGCCGGTGGACTATTTCGAGTCCCGTGAAATGCCGTTCATCGTTGCGGTCAACTGCTTCGACCGCGCCGATGTCTATCTCGAGGACGAGGTCCGCGTGGCGCTCGACCTGCCGACGGATGTTCCCGTGATGCTGTGTGACGCCCGTAGCCGGGAATCTGTCAAGAGGGTGCTGATCTGCTTGCTGGAGTATGCGATGTCGGCAGGAACGAGGTACTCGTGAGCCTCATGAAGTCCCATGACGGAGCTGACGGCTACGGCGTGCATCGCGCTGTCCGGCACACCGGTGCGGTTGAGTAGTTCGGCGACCGCGCCGGCGGTGATCAAGAGTCGGGGTCGTCCGCTGGAGGGTCGGGAGATTGGTCGTGCGTAGTCGAGATGTGTTCGCCGAGTGCGTAGTCGATAGCAGCGTCGAAACTGAGCCCTTCGCCTTTCCGGCGAGCCGCGGCGAAGCTTCGCTCACTCATCGCCTGGCGGACTTTCTGTTCACACTCGTCTTGGTAGACGAGCAGGTCCGGGAAGAGCACCGGCGGACTCCCCACCGACTGGCTGAGCCGCTCCGCGGCTGCCGTGAGAACCACCGCTCGTTGAGCATCGTTACTGTCGGCGGCAATCCATGCCAGAGCTTGCATGCACAAGGTCGCGTTCAGGCGGTCCTGGACTTTACGTCCTGCCTCGAGTGCCTGCCCGAGTTGTCGAATCGCTCGGGCGTGATCACCTTGCCGCCACACCACAATCGCCTGCGCCCACAGCATGTACGACCGGAACCCCGATTCTCCCCGCGTCTCGGTGATCGCAAGCGCGCGCTCGTAGCATTCGATCGACTTCTCCGTGTCGTCGAGCAGCAAGTACGTCAGCCCGAGGACGCCCAACGCCATGAGCAGGAAGGCGAGGACGTCCCTTTCGGCGTATACCTGGGCGGCTTTCTCGAGATGCGGACTCGCGTCGGAAGGATTCCCGCGGAACACATGGAGAAGTCCGTCGGCAAGGTCGATATGTGCGTGGGCCAAGGGGTCGGTGGTCCGGTCGATGAGCGCGTGCCCGTCACGCATCGGAGCGGCCATTGCATCAATGTCGCCCTGCATTCCGGCCATATAGACACCGAGGCAGAGCGCAGCGGCGCGGTCGACGGTAGCTTGGTCCGACTGGCAGGCCAGAAATCGGTCCAGCCAGCGCCTGCCCTCGGTGATCGAACCGTGAGAGTGCCAGAAGGGGAAGAGAGTCGTGGCGATCCGGGTTCCGATTTCGGGGCTGTCGGACACGCAGAATTCCATCGCCTGCCGTAGATTCGGAAGCTCCCGACCGAACCTGGTAATCCACTCGAGCTCCCGGGGACTGACCCAATCGTCTTCCGCGTCGAGCGCGAGCTTCTCGTACCAGTCTCGGTGGCGGCGGCAGAGTTCAACGTATTCGCCCGACGCTCGGGCCTTCTCGAGGCCGTATGCACGCACGGTCTCGAGCATTCTGAACCGCACCGCGACATCTGCCTCCTGCCGTGTCAGGATCGACTTGTCGACGAGGAAGGCTGCCGTGTCCAGGAAATCCTGTGCCGTGAGGCCATCGCCACAAACGTATTGCGCCGCATCGAGTTCGAAGCTTCCGGCGAACACCGACAGCCGCACCCACAGCTGTTGTTCGGCCGGGGTGCACAGGTCGTAACTCCAGTCGACACACATGCGCAGCGTCTGTTGCCGGGACGGGGCGTTCCTGCTGCCGCGGGTCAGCAATGCGAAGCGGTCGGTCAACCGCTGCAAGATCTGCTCGGGCGACATCGCCCGCAGCCGTGCCGTCGCCAACTCGATCGGCAACGGCAACCCATCCAGCCGCTGACAGATTCGCGCGACGGTGACCTTGTTGTCCTCGGTGAGCTCGAACCCCGCGACAGCCGCGCGACCACGTTCGGCAAAAAGTGTCATCGCGTCGTTTCGGGGCAGGCCACTGGATAGCTGATCGGGGTCAGGGATCGACAGCGGGGGAATCGGCAGCACCGCTTCACCGCCGAGGCCGATCGGCTCACGGCTCGTCGCAAGAATCCGCAAGCCGGCACACCTGCGAAGCAGCGATTCAGCGAGCGTCGCGACCCTATCCACCAACTGCTCGCAATTGTCCAATACCAGCAACAGTTTCCGCGGCGCGAGGAAATCGACGAGCGCTTCGTCGACCGGCCGCGCGGCGCGGTCTCCCAATCCCAGTGCACCCGCCACCACACCGGCCAACAGTGACGCGTCACGTAAATCGCCCAGCTCCACAAAGGCCACGCCGTCGGGGAAATCGCGTTGCACGGTGGCGGCAACCCGCACCGCCAGGCGGGTCTTTCCTACCCCACCGATCCCGGTCAACGTCACCAATCGCGAGGTAGACAACGAATTCTTCGCCTCGATCAGCTCTGCGCTCCGATCAACGAAACTGGTCAGCTCCAGCGGAAGCCCACCGATTCGGCCCGGCCCCGACGGCGGATGGGGGTGGGACACGTGCCCTGCCGAGGAGGACTTCGGGCGTCCTGCCGCATGTTCTGCTTCGGACCTCGTGGCCAGACCCATCTCATCGACGGGGAAACCATGGCGAAATTGGGATGCCTGGAGTTGTTCACCCAATTCCGCCGCTGAGGGGCGACCCGCCGGCTCGCTGGACATGGCACATTCGATGATGGTGCTCACATCCTCGGGAATGCCGTGCTCACGCGGGTCCGGAGCGGGCTCGGCGGTAATTCTGAGGAATTGGGCCACCAACTGCTCACCGCTGCGTCGTTCGAACGCGGCATGACCAGTGACCGCAGCGAACAATGTCGCACCCAGACCGTAAATATCCGTCGCGGGACTCGGCGGCTCGCCGGCCACCACCTCGGGAGCAGTGAACGCCGGCGTACCGGTCAGAAACCCGGTGGCAGTAACGAATCCGCCCGCAATATGGGCGATTCCGAAGTCCGTCAGCGCAGGATCGCCGTAGTCGTTGTAGAGGATGTTCGCGGGCTTGACGTCACGGTGGAGCACCCCGCGGCGGTGTGCAGCCTCCAAGGCCCCGGCCATCCGCACCCCGAGCCGGAGCGCTTCCTGCAGCGGGAGCGGTCCGTGATGGCGGATCCGCGCGTCGAGAGAGCCTTGGGGATAGTAGGGCATGACGATGAAGGGGCGACCGTTATCGGTGGCACCGGCCTCGAGGACATTGACGATATTGGGGTGCCCGGTCAGCCTGCCCGCCGCACGCTGTTCGCGGAGAAAGCGCGCCCGATTGTCCTCGTCGAGATCGGCGGTGAGCACCTTGACCGCCACGACCCGGTCCAGCGAACCCTGGGTGCAACGATAGACAACACCGAAACCACCACGGCCGATCTCCTCGGCATCGTCGAACCCAGCCATCGCTAGTTCCGCCACGACCGAACCGGATACGTCGCGTTGCGTCGGAATCGGATCGACGTCGCTCATCGACTACACCTCACCCCAAGAATATCGCCGGTCGACCCGTCGGAGACCGACAAGTAGCTGGAGGGGGTTGCATGGTCAGGCCAGCTCGAACCTGCGACGTCATGATCGTGGCTTCGAACCGCACATGAGTAGTAGCCGCGGAGGCGAGGGGCGTCCCGCGCAAGAAGTGCATTACGGGCGAGCGTTCACGTTGCGGGCCAAACCATCGAGGATCAAGCCGAGCTTGGCGTGCAGAGCGGGAGCAAGGGGGAACGGGATGCGGCTGTGCTCAGCGGCTTGAAGCCAGCGTTGAAGGGTGTCCGTGTAACAGGCGGACAGGACCTCGGCGACGATCTCGGCCTCGGGCGATGGCTCGAATTCGCCAGATGCTTGGCCGTTCCGGATAGTCACCACAAACGACTCGAAGACCGGGAAGGGGCCTTCGAAGGTGCCCAGTTCGGTGAGCCAGCCCATGGCGAGGACCTTGGCCATGCGCGGGTCGGTCTCATTCGCATGCGCCAATGCTTCGAATTGCAAAGCCAATTGGTCCCGCGCCGACTCCCGGTCCGCACCATCGACAAGCCATGCTGAAGCCAGGGCGCGGCGATCGGCGGCCCACACGGCGAGCATGTCCTGCTTTCGCGCGAAATGGTTGTACACGGTGCGGCGAGCCAGGTCAGCGCGAGCAGCGATCTGGTCGACGGTGGTGGCGGCATACCCCTGGTCTGCGAATAGCTCCAATGCTGAAGACAGGATCCGGTCGCGAATCTCCTGGCGACGCCGATCGCGACGGTCGGGTGGGGGTCCTTCTGCCACGGCTCGCGCCGACATGGCCGTGGGATCGGTCCGCTCGCTCACTCGCTCTCCTGTCGTCGATCTTCCGTAAGCATAATCTGCACTATTAGTGCATGCGTGCACTCTGTGTGCATATACTTCGGGCATGGCTGTGAGAACGACGTCCGCGGCTGCAGGTCCGGAGGTTCACCATGGCATTCACCTTCCCCATCGACGCGCAAGAGTTGATCGATGAACGCGCAGCTCAATGGATCAGTCAGGGCGTCCAGCCCGGGGTGGTTCAACAGGTACGCGGCCGCATCACCAACATGTGGCTGGACGGCCCTGGAGGGTGGGCACACGAATGGTCCGCAGCCGCAACGCAGGCCGAACAGGACAGCGATCCACTGTCGGCAGCCTTGCTCTACGGTGTCGCGAAGTTCCCTGTCCTGGCCGATGATTCACATCGACGTGCATACGACAACCAGCTCCGCACCTATCTCGCTGCGGCCGAGCACCTTCCGGTCGCGTTCGAACGCCACTCCGTCGATGTGCCGTTCCGGGCATCGTCGGTACCGGTGGCCACACACCTGTACCAGCCCACGGATCTCCCGGACGACGCACCCCTCGTGCTGGCCCTCAGCGGCGTCGACACCTGGAAGGTGGAACTGCATCGCACCGCCGTCGGCGCCGCGCAGGCAGTGCGCGCTCGGATCGCAACCGTCGATATGGCCGGCACCGGCGAGTCGCTGGTACCCAACGGCCCCGACGGCGAGCTGTATCTGGTCGGGGTTATCGATTGGCTGCGCAAACGTTTCCCGGCGAGCCGAAAAGTGGGAGCCATCGGCTTCAGCTTCGGTGGGCACTGGACCACCAAGCTCGCACTCACCCGACGTGTGGACGCGGCCGTCAGCATCGGCGGCCTCGTGGAAGCGGCGTTCTCCGCCGAGAACGTCACCGCCCTCCGGTTCGGTATGGCGGGAATCTTCGGCAATTCGCTTCGGCTGGACGTTGCCCCCAGCCCCGCGCAACTCGTCGAAACCATGGCGTCGTTCTCCCTGCGCACCCAGGGGCTGCTCGACAATTGGGGAGCCGATCCGATCCCACTGTTGTCGGTCAACGGCGACCTCGACCAGCATGTGCCGACGGCGGATACGACCGTGCTGGAAGACCGCCCGAATACCATCGCACGGCTTGTCCCCGGCGCATCGCATTGCGCCGCAGAGCGTCTCGGTGACCTGATGCCTTGGATTCTTGATTGGCTGCGAGCGGAGCTGTCATGAGCGACGTAACGAAATCCATTGCAGCAGTAGGGAACACCAGTACCGCATCCCAATTCGGAACGCCCGGCGGCCAACTCACCGAGCTGCGCCGCGGTGTCTACGCCTGGATACAACCCGACGGCTCCTGGTGGATCAATAACGCCGGCGCAATCGCGGGCGGCAATGGTGTCGTGCTGGTCGATACCTGCGCCACCGCCGAGCGCACACACGCGTTTCTGAACGCCGTCGACACCGCAACCTCCGGAACGCCCGTTCGCGCGGCCATCAACACCCACGTCCACGGCGATCACACCCATGGCAATGCTCTTCTCCCGGACACTGCGCGGATCATCGGTCACCGGGAGACCCGGGACGGCATAGCATCCGACACGGTACTGACCGCTCCCCCACCGGTGTGGAATCCCATGCCGCACTGGGGGATCGACCGCCATCGGCTCCCTGATGTAATCGCAGACGGTCCGCTGTCACTGTTCGCCGGTGACCGCGAGATCATCGTCCAACATCCCGGATATCACGCACACACCAGCGGCGACCTGATCACCTGGCTGCCGCATGAACGCATTCTGTTCGCCGGTGACCTGCTGTTCAACGAGGTCACTCCGTTGGCATTCATGGGATCAATGGAAGGGGCCCGTCGGGTTTTGACCTGGATTGCCGAGTTCGAACCGGCAGTGGTCGTTCCCGGCCACGGTCCGATCATCGAACGCACTGAGCTCAGCGGGGTTCTCGACGCGCACGACCGGTACTACCGTTTCGTCCTCGACACAGCCCGCGAGGGCCGCGCAAAGGGCTGGACACCGCTGGAGTCAGCCCGCAACTGCGACCTCGGCGCATTCGGACACTGGGGTGACCCGGAACGGATCGTGCTCAACCTCCATCGCGCCTACTGCGACGCCGACGGCACCGATCTCGATCCGGCAGCCGCCTTCGCCGATGCGGTGGCATTCCACGGAGGCCCCCTGCACTGCCACGCCTGATCACGGAAATCGGTACAGGAGTTCCACATTGCGATACATCACCTATGTACACCCCACTGACGGCGAGCGAGTAGCCGTACTCGAAGACAACAACGCCTTCGCCCTCGAACCGGGACTTCGATTGATCGACCTACTCGGCGACGACGGCGAGCGGTTGCACGAAGCAGGCCGCCGAGCCCTGGCCGATCCACGCCAGGTACGCGCCGTCTCGGAGGTGACACTGCGCTCACCAATCCCGCAGCCACCAACCGTCCGCGACTATATGACGTTCGAAAGCCATCTCGAAGGGGTCATGAAGCTGACCGACCCCCGAGCGGCGATCCCCGCTGAGTGGTACCACGCCCCCGCGTTCTACTTCACCAACCCCTACGCGGTGATCGGCCCGGCCGACCCCGTACCGATCGCACCCGGCAGCCACGCATTCGATCTCGAACTCGAGGTCGCCGCCGGTACCTGGGTCAAACCTGGAGACGTGCTCGGATCGGGTACCTGCGGCGGCGGATGTCTCGCAGAGCTGTGGGGCCGGAAGGGCCGCGATGCGCATCCGGCTTTGGCCCCCGGCGATTCCGTCACGGTCACCGTGGACCGGCTGGGTTCACTGACGACGCGGATAGCCGCGGACTCCGAAGTGGCCGGCTAGCAGCCACTTCGAGCGATCGAAGCACATCCGGCCCGGAACGACGGACATGATCGCGCTCCGCGGAGCGGCCAATCGTGAATTCCCGTCCGGCAGAGGAATTTTCATCGACTGAAATTCGACTCGCTGGTTGTTGATCGCCCAGTGCACAGATCGGCAAGTGACGCTGCGCTCTCGGTCAAGCGCGTCGTGAGCGCAGCGGTGAAAGTGGTGGGCGCGGCGAGTGACCGGCGCCACATCACGGGGTGGAGACGTATCGGTTCTCGTGGCGTGCGGGCAGCGCACGCCGTGGAGAGGACGAGCAACCATGGGATTGTGCAGGCGAATAGCGGCATCTTTCGTGGCCGCGGCCGTTATGGCGGTATCGGTCGCGAGCACCGCAGCTGCCCGGCCGGGCGGCGATTTCTACGATCCACCGGCACAACTACCAGCGGAGCCCGGACAGATAATCCGTTCCGAACCCTTCACACCCGCAGTGCCTGCGATCGGTGACACCGGGCTCGAGGCGGCCACCGCACTACGAATCATGTATCGCAGCAATGACACTCACGGCGATCCGCTCGCGGTGACAGGATCATATTTCGAACCGATCGCATCCTGGCGCGGGCCGGGACCTCGGCCTTTGATTGTCGTGGCACCAGGCACCGTTGGCCAAGGTCCCCAGTGCGCTCCGTCGAAGCTGTTCGGCGAGCTCGCGCATTACCAGCCGCCCTTCGACTTCATGACCGCATACGAGGCGACCACCGTGTACCCGCTACTGGCGCTCGGAGCGGCAGTCGTCATGACGGACTATGACGGATTGGGCATGCCAGGGGTGCACGATTACGTCAATCGGCTCGCCGAGGCCCACGCGGTGCTCGATTCCGCGCGGGCCGCAAGGAATCTGCCGGACGCGGAGATCACGGAGCGAACACCGATCGTGCTCTTCGGCTATTCGCAGGGTGGGCAGGCGTCCGCTGCTGCGGCCGAGCTCCACAGCGCATATGCCCCCGAGCTGAATATCGTCGGCGCCTACGCCGGCGGCGTTCCCGCAGACCTGCGCGCCAATTTCGCGGGCGGATCCATCGATAGCGGCCCCCTCGCCGGGGCGGGCGGCGCCACCGGACTGATCGGGTACTTCCTCAACGGCGTATACGCCGACTACCCACAGATCCGTCCCGAGATCGACAGAATGCTCAACGATACAGGTCAGGCGATGCTGCGCGCGGCGGCCGGAATGTGTATCCCCGAAACGACACTACGCTTCGGCTGGCATCCATCGAACGAATTCACTTCCAACGCAATGAGCTTCAGTGAGTGGATCGCCAACTCACCACTCCTGGGCGGAATAGTTGATGAGCAGCGGCTCGGCGGCGCAATACCGGATATGCCGGTGCTGCTGATGAACTCCACCTCGGACGACGTCATGCCGTTCGAGCCGGTGCGCCGCCTCGCTCAGCAGTGGTGTGCACGCGGTGCCACGGTGCAGCTGACCGCGATCGATTCGGTGCCCTCCCTGCTGCCGAGCAGCGGTCTCAGCCATAGCCTCGCCGATCTGCCTGCGATGATCGACGCGCGCGACTGGATCATGCGGCTGTTGAGCGGTGCCCCAGCGCCGTCAGACTGCACCGACCTGCCATGAATCGAGGGGCTCGGATGCGCAGCCCGTGAATAGATTTGGCCCGGCGACCGTAGTCGCCGGGCCGCGGGTGCCCTACCGCACCAGTTTCAGCAGCTCCCGGTGGCTGCGGTCGTAAGCATGCGCGAGCTGCCATGGGTCGGCGTCGGCGCTCGCGTCGACCACGAATCCCACATTCAGCTCTCCGTCATAGCTGAAGACGATGACGCTGAATCCGAACCCTTCGACCACACCTCCCACCGGATAGATGGCTTCGACTCGTTCACCGAAAACCGCGACCGGTCCCGAAGGCCCGGGCACATTCGAGATCACGGCATTGGCGGTCGCCCCCGTGAGGCCGGCGAGACGGGACGCCGCTCGTGAGGCTCGCAGGAACAGCGCAGGCAGCACCAGATCGTTGGCACCCTCGATTGCCGACAGCGGGACCGCATGTTGGCGGGCCTTTGCAAGACGCAACGTCTGATGTGTACGCCTCAGCATCGATTCAGGATCGAGTTCATCGGTTCGCAGCTCGACCAGCATCACTTGGACGTGGTTGCCGTCTTCGGTGGCGTCGGCGGAGCGCACCGACATCGGTACCAGTGCGACCAGCGGCTCGTCGGGAAGTTCGCCGAGTTCGGTGAACCAGTCGCGAACGGCACCCGCCGTGGTGGCCACGATGACGTCGTTCACGGTGACCCCGTAGTGCGCCTTCAACCGCTTGACCTCGTCGAGCGGCACACGGGTGAACGCCCATCGGCGTTGACCGAGCGGCGGACGATCGCACCTCGTGCCCGGCACACGCAGTTTCGGCGTATCGAGACCGTCTCCCCCGGCTGCGATTCGGCTCAACCGAGCCACCCTGCGCACGGTGCCGGAGAGAGTTCCCGCACCTGGCACGACCCGGAACGGCATGAGGTGATCAAGGTAGGGAACCGACCGAGCCCCGCCGCGTACTGCACGAAGTACCTGGTCGGGCAGGCTCGACAACCCTTTGGTCAGCAAATCCCAATTGGAGGGCACGAGCTCGCCGGCCGGCATCGCAGGGTGCCGCAGAGGGGTCGGAAGCGGCTGATCGAAGAGCACGGAGTGCGCGCGCAGGCCCGAGATACCGTCCACCGCAGCGTGGTGCAGTTTGAACATGATGGCCCGGCGGCCTCCCTCCAGCCCGGTGATCAGGTACAACTCCCACAGTGGACGCGTGCGATCCAGGGGCTGGGAAACGATCTCGGTGACCAGCTCGGCCAGCGCACGGTCGTCGCCCGGACTCGGTGCCCTCACCTCGCGCACGTGATGGTTCAGATCAGGGCTCGGCTCATCAGCCCAATACGGAAAGTCCAGCCCGAATGGCACATTCACGAGTTTGCGCCGCAAAATCGGCGCCAGATGTATGCGTTCGTCGATCCGGTCGTGAAGCAGCTGCCGCGTAATTTGCTCAGTCCCGTTGCTGGGCGACAGAATCGACACCGAGGCCATCTCCAGCCGCTGTGTTGCGGTCTCGACCGCCAGCATGAACGCGTCGGTCATGGACAGCTTCTTCATTTGTATCTCCCCGCTGGATCCGTATGCCGTCATCGCTGGGCTCGGTTCCCGAGAAGGGCGTGAACGCCGCACCGGCCGCGGGGGCGGACCGGTCGGCAGGTGAGCCCGATCTCAGGCACCCCTGCCTTGTGATGCATACAACTCTTCCAGCGTCGTACCGAGCTCCGCTTGTCCCACTGCGCAGATCAGGTTGCCGATTCACGCAAACGCTGCCGCCATTCAATATGGCGGCAGCGCTGTGGGTTTCGTGTGTGCACAGTTCGGAACGCGTAGTCGCTGCGGGCGGGTTCGAGCCCAAACCCGCTGGCGGATTCGGTGATGACAGCTACTGATGCCGACACGAATCTTTCTACTCCGTGGCGGCACCGTCCGCTCGGCGCTGCTGCGCGACCAGCGCTCCTCGGCTGAAACCTGCTGCGAAGGCGCCCCTTTCACGCACCTTGGCCTCGGTCAGAGCATCCACTTCAACTGCGATGCGGCGGAACGGTCGATCGATGAGTGACCACAGCACGCCCCGTAGCACGTGTTGGATACGCAGCGAGCGCGGTACGAAGACGCGCCGGGCACGGCCGTTCACGCCACGCGCCAGCAGGTCGGCCGCCATCGCCACCGGGTAGGTCCTGGCCGCGGCACCGGGAAGCTTCCGGCGCATCCGCGCCAGATCGGCGTGCTCACGATCCCCGTCTCGCACCATCGGGGTGTCGATGAACATGAGATAGGCGATACCGACGTCGATTCCGAGATGGGCGACCTCGGTTCGCAGGGTGTTCAGCAATGCCTCGAGGCCGGCCTTGCTCGCACCGTAGAACGCCTCGCCCGGAGGGCTCATGATCGCGGCCGCCGACGCCACGCCGAGTACGTAACCGCGGCTGACGGCAAGGTGAGGCAGGCAGGCGTGCAGGAATCGCCAGTTGCCGGTCAGGTTGACATCCAGTTGGACTGCGAGCACATCGGGATCCAGATGCCTTGCCGCGCCGACCGTTCCGATGCCCGCATTGGACACGGCCACATCGATCCGGCCGAATCGTTCGATAACGGCGGCGACCGCCGCAGCGACGGAATCGGATCGCACGATGTCGCAGGGGACGGCGGCGGCCGCGTCACCGATCTCGGCGGCGGCCCGTTCCGCGGCGGCACCGTCGATGTCGAGCAGGGCCACCCGGTGGGTCCGAGCCAACCGGCGAGCGAGTTCGAGCCCGATTCCGCTGGCGGCACCGGTGATGACAGCTACTGGTGTGGACACGAATATTCCTTACTGCGAATGAGTCTCAGGCGGGATCGGCTACTTTGAGGACGAGCTTTCCCGGCTTCTTGCCACTGAACATGGTGGGCAGCAGTGCAGGCGCATTGTCGAATCCCTCGACGATGTTCTCCTCGACGTGCAGGCGACCCTCGGCCACCCATTCGGCAAGCTGGGCCGCGCCTTCGGCCAGGCGGTCACGGTAAAAGAAGAGCAGGATCCCCTGGACGGTGAGCTGGTGGGTGCAGATCCGCATGTAGTTCTTCGGCCCCGGCACCTCCACATCCGTATAGCCGGACGACATTGCACCGCAGATCAGCACCCTCCCGAGAGGGGCCATGTGGAGCAGCAGCGTATCCAGCATGTCGCCGCCCACATTGTCGAAGTACGCATCGACTCCGTCCGGGCACAATTCCTGCAGCCGGGCGGCGATGTCGTCGTTCTTGTAGTCGATGGCCGCGTCGTACCCTGCCTCCTCGACCGCCCAGCGGCATTTGTCCGGGCCACCCGCGATACCGATCACCTTCTTGGCACCGAGAACCTTTGCGATCGCCCCTGCCAGGGAACCGGTGGCACCGGTGGCGGCCGAGACCACGACAGTGTCACCGGGCTTCACCTTCAAGCCGTCGACGACGCCGAAGTATGCGGTCAGTCCGCCGACGCCGAAGACCCCGAGATTCCATGACAGCGGATAGTCGGCGAGCGGCAGTACTCGCAACGGCATCGGCCCGTCGCTGCGTGCGACCACATAGTCCTGCCAGCTCATGAATCCTTCGACGAAATCACCGACCGCGTAGGCGGAATCGTTCGACGCGACGACCTGCCCGATGCCCATCGTGCGCATCGGTTCGCCGATCTGAACAGGTGGCATATAGCCGCCGTCGTCGGTGATCCAGATCCGCTGACTCGCGTCGTATCCGAAATACAGTGTGCGCACGAGCACTTCGCCATCACCGATGGTGGGAATGTCGGTCTCGTGGTATCCGAAGTCGTCCGGCTCGACGTCACCGACGGGACGGTTCACCAGACGCCACTGACGATTGATCAGAGCAGGGGAGGTGATTTGCGACATTTCTACTCCTAGAGGCCGAGATCGCGGCCGATGAGTTCTTTCATGATTTCGTTGGTGCCGGCCCAGATCTTGGTGATCCGTGCGTCGCGCCAGGCGCGGGCGACCCGGTATTCGTTCATGAATCCGTAGCCGCCATGCAGCTGGACGCACCGGTCGAGAACCCGGTTCTGAGCGTCCGCTGACCACCATTTGACCTTCGCGGCGTCGATAGCGGTGAGCTCCCCGCGTACATGCGCCATGATGCGGTCGTCGAGGAACGCCGTCGTGACGTCCATCAGGGTGACCAGCTCGGCGATGGTGAACTTGTTGTATTGGAATGCACCGACCGGTTGACCGAAAGCCCGCCGCTGCTTGACGTATTCGATTGTCTCGCTCAGGATTTGAGCAGCACTCCCGACGTTGGTTACCGAGGTCGCCAACCGTTCCTGCGGCAGCAAGTGCATCATCGAGATGAACCCGCGGTCGATCTCACCGAGCCGATTGGCGTCGGGCACCCGGACCCCGTCGAAGAACAGTTCGGCCGTGTCCGCTTCGTCTTGGCCGACCTTGTCCAGCTTGCGTCCGCGGGTGAACCCGGGTGTACCGTCCTCGATCACGAACAGGGTGATGCCCTTGGACCCGCCACCGGGCGTGGTGCGTGTCGCGACGATCACCAGGTCAGCTTGGAAACCATTGGTGATGAAGGTCTTCGCACCGTTGATCACCCAGCCGTCACCGTCGCGGACCGCGGTGGTCTTCAGCGCGGCCAGATCGGTGCCGCCGGAGGGTTCGGTCATCGCGATGCCGCAAATGAGCTCGCCCGCGGCCATGCCGGGCAGCCATCGTCGCTTCTGCTCCTCGGTGCCGAGCTCGATGAAGTAGGGCGGACAGACGTCGGCGTGAATACTCAGGCACGAGGCCACGCCCAAGCTGAAGGCCGAGACCTCTTCGGCGACAATCGCATTGAATCGGAAGTCGTCGGCACCCGCGCCTCCGTACTCCTCCGGGATGCTCAGACCGAGCAGCCCCTGTGCACCGGCTTCCTTCCAGATATCGCGCGGCACTGTCTTCTCCGCCAGCATCTGCTCGTGACGCGGTGTCAGGTTTCGACTGATGAACGCCCGCACCGAATCGCGGAATACGTCGTGATCGTCGTCGTAGATAGAGCGCTGCATGATTCCTCTCAGGCCTGGGGCAACACGACCAGGCGAACCGGGTTGCCCTGGCGTGCATTCAGTTGGGCGATGCCGTCGGCGATGTCGGTCAGCGGCATGGTGGCAGTCACCGAGCCCGAGACGTCCAGTCGTCCCAGTTCGACCAGCGCGACCAGCTCCTCCAGGTGCCGTAGTCCTCCGCCGAGGTGCCCGCGGACCTCCTGCATGCGCAGCTGGAAGGTGAACGGGTCCGCCAGCGTGATCGGCTCGGGCGTCAAGCCGACCAGTACCGCCTTACCGCCCTGGCCCAGCGCGGCCACGGCCTGTGCCCGCACGGCGTTCACGCCGACGAATTCGGCCGCGATGTCGAGCCCGGAACCTTTTGTCACCCGCCGTATTTCATCCAGGTGCGTGGGGTCGGTGGGGTCCAATGCGATATCCGCGCCCAGGCGCAGGGCGCGCTCGCGAGTGGCCGGTACCGGATCGAGGGCGATGATCGGTGCGGCCCCGGCCAGCCGAGCGATCTGCACAGCGTGAGTACCGAGACCACCGAGTCCCCAGATACCAACCGATCGCGACGGGCCGACCGCGGCGGTGTCCACGAGCGCGGCATAGGGAGTCGTGACCGCATCGGCGAGGATGGCCGCCTGCGCGAGCGGGATGCTTTCCGGCACCGCGACGAGCTGTTCGTATCCGACGACCACGTATTGCGCCCAGGCCCCGTCGTAATAGGCGCCCATGACCTGAAGGTCGGTGCAGGCATCGGCGCCCATTCCACGTACACAGTTCTCACAGCGCCGACACGCCCTGCCGGGTGTGAGCACCACTCGCGCACCATCTTTCCAGCGATCGGGCACGTCCGGCCCGATCGCAGCGATGGTGCCGGCGGCCTCGTGGCCCGGGGTGACGTCCGGAATCGGGGGCGGCAGCAGGCCCTCGATCAGATGCACGTCCGACATGCAGATCCCACACGCCTCGACCCGCACGAGAACCTCGCCTCGACCCGGTTCCGGGAT
This sequence comes from Nocardia sp. NPDC059236, assembly GCF_042754085.1. Classification (NCBI taxonomy): domain Bacteria; kingdom Bacillati; phylum Actinomycetota; class Actinomycetes; order Mycobacteriales; family Nocardiaceae; genus Nocardia; species Nocardia sp. NPDC059236. Next base: position 198,155 of record NZ_JBHZAF010000004.1, on the reverse strand, counting down.
CGAGACCTGCTCGAGCGCAAAAATCCTGGCGTCGGAGTGGTACCGCGCAGCTGTCATTGTGTTCATTGCCGTCCTCGATTCCGGGTGGGGCCACGACCGGCCCGCTGGTCAGATCTGCCGCGCGTGCTCGCGCCAGAACGGCTCGCGTACATCCTTTTTCAGGACCTTGCCGTTGGCACTGCGGGGCAGTTCGGCCACGAAGACCACGCTCTTCGGCGTGCGAATACCGCCCAGGCGTTCCCGGCAGTAGGCGATGAGCTCCTCCTCGGCAACCTCGGCGCCAGAGTTCAGCTCCACTACGGCTGTGACCGCCTCGCCCCAATCCGGGTGCGGCGCCCCGATCACGGCGCAATCCTGCACGGCCGGATGCGACCATACGACCTGCTCGACCTCGCTCGGGTAGACGTTGAAGCCACCCGAGATGATCATGTCCTTCTTGCGGTCGGTGATGTGCAGGAAGCCCTCGTCGTCGAGATAGCCGATGTCGCCGGTGTGCAGCCAGCCGTCGATGATGGTTTCGGCGGTCTTGTCGGGGGCCTTGTAGTAGCCCTTCATGACCAAGTCACCGCGCACGCAGATCTCACCGGGTGTTCCGGTGGGCAGCATCTTCCCGTCGGCGTCGAGGATCTCCACCCGCACCATCGGGCCCGGCCGACCGGCCGCCGAAAGCCTGGTGTCATCGGCGATTTCGCCGTTGCGGAAGTGATCTTCCGGGCGCAGGAACGCGATGCCGGACGGGGCCTCGGTCTGGCCGTATCCCTGATGCAGCACCGGCCCGAACACCTCGATCGCGCGGCGCAGCTTCTCGGTCGACATCGGGGCCGAGCCGTACATCAGATACTCGAGCGAGGAGAAGTCCCGCTGTTCGACGCCCGGTACCTCGAGCAGCCGGTAGATCACCGTCGGCGGCAGGAAAAGCTCGGTGACGCGGTGCTTTTCGATCAGGTCGAGCAGTGCGACCGGATCGGGCCTGGTCATCACGACGACGGTTCCGCCCCGGGCGGTGCACGGCAGGGTGAGGGTACCCGCCGTGTGCGTCATCGGGGCGGCGACGAGGTTCACGATCTGCTTATCCGCCGGATAAGGGGCGGCGAGCATCTGGTGCACGGCACTGACGGTCAGGCTTCGGTGGGTGTTCATCACCCCCTTCGGAGCTCCGGTCGTGCCGCCGGTCGGCATGATTCCCGCGACGGCGTCCGGTGCTGGAATGTAGTCGGGGAGAGCGCTGGACACGCCCTCGAGAAAGCCCTCCAGCAGGCGCGCATCGGCCGACGCCGCCGTCTCGCCGTCCGAACCGAGCGAGACCACCGTGTGCAGCTGCTCGAGCTCTGGGCGCAGCTTGGCCACCAGCGGCAAGAACTGTTCGTGGCAGAACAGCACCTCGCAGTCGAAACCGGACAACAGCCGTTGGGTCTCCTCCGCCGGGTTGGCCGGATTGACCGGCACCCACGCCAGCCCGGCCCGCCACAGCCCGAGCACACACGCCCAGGCCAGCGGATCGTTGCCGGACAGTACAGCGCCCTTCGTCTCCGGCGGAAGCTCCTGCGCGAGAAGTGCGTTCGCGACTCGACAGGAGAGTTCGCCGATTTCGGCGTAGGTGTAGCTGCGATCGCCGGCGATGAACGCCACACCCTCCGGGTGAGCGCGCCAGCCTCTATCGAAGAAATCGGTGATTGCCATGAATACTTCCTTCTCGGCGAGCTACGGATGTAGCTTTCCAGCGCGGTGCAGCATCGAGTTGAGAGAGCCGAACTTCATTGTCAGCAAATGGTTTTCACCATCCTCGATGCGCGCGGCGCGCGCGTCGCGGAACAGCTTCTCCATCGGGTATTCCTTGGTGAGGCCGTAACCGCCGAACAGCTGCAATGCTTCGTCGGCAACCTCGAAGGCGAGTTCGGTCGTGGTGACCTTCGCCGAGGCCGTGTAGTACGGGTGTTTCTGCGGTGACAGGAAGGTGTAGTCGGTGGCCCGGCGTGCGACTGCCCGCATGGTCTCGACGTTGCGGGCCATGATGCCCAGCCGGTACTGCACCAGCTGATGGTCGGCCAGCAGCGCACCACCTTGGCGACGCTGGTGGGTGTACTCGACGGCGTGCTCGAGGGCGGCACGCGCCAGACCGGTCATGATCTGGGACATCGCGACACCAGCCGACGACCAGGTCCCGGCGTGCCCGCGCCAATAGTCGTCACCCAGCGACAGCGCGTATCGCACCGGCACTTTCACGTTATCGAAGAAGATCTCGCCCTGGGGCTGGGCGCGCTTGCCCAGCTTCTCCAGCGGCCGACCGCGGCTGACGCCAGGAAGGTCCAGCGGGACGATGACTTCCACGCCGCGAGGGTGCCCCTCCTCGTCGAAGAAGCCCTCACCGTAGTCGGCGGCAATGGTCAGCAAGCCGACGTGCGCGACGGGGCCATTGGTCACCCACGCCGAACTCTGGCCGTTGATCACGATGTCGCCGCCGGAGACCCGCGCCGTCAGATTGCCCTTGTTGCCCTGTGCGGCGTTGGCGTGTCGTTCGCTCGGATACAGGCTCAAGCCGTCGGAGCCGCGGTCGGGCTGGGTGCCGATCCAGGCGCCGAGCTTGCCCGTGCACAGATCGACCAGCTCCTGGTTGCCGGCGCGGGCGGCCATCATCTTCGGGAAGGCGCCGGCGCCGAGCGTCACGGCCAAACCGGCATCGCCCCAGCCGAGTTCCTCCACCGCGATGGCCTGCAGTCGACCCATGATCGCCGGGGGCACGCCTTCGAGCGTGGTGTCGAATTCGATTCCGGATGTCGCTGCGGTCTGCAGGAACTCCCAGAACGGCGAGCCGTGGGCGACCACGTCCTGCGCGGTCATTCTGTCGAGCACGACGCCGACCGGGCGCATCACCTCGCGAGCGAATCCGTGCAGCGCCTGCTGCACGGCACGCTCGTCATCGCCGAGCACCTCGAAGCCGGAAAGCTCCACGTGCGGGATGCCGGGCCGCACCGATGTGCGGACTTCATTGCCGAGCTGTTGTGTCATGAGCCTGTCTCCTCTACTTGGCCACGGCGGCAAGCGACTTCGCGATGGATGCCGGCAGGTCGCGTTCGGACTCGGGGTCCTGGAGCCCGGCCAGGCCCTGCAGGAACGCCTGGACGGCCGGACTCGTCAGCAGCGTCTTCATTGCGTCGTTCTCGACCCGGAAGCCGGCGAACTGGGCGTCGATGGCGCTCTCGTAGACGGTCTTGAGCACCTCGTCGACCGCGGCCACCGATCCGGTCGAACGGTCCGCGATCCGCTGCGCGAGATCCTCTACGTAGGAAACGATTTCGTCCCTCGGCACGGCGCGGTTGACCAGCCCGTAGGCCGCAGCCTCGGCGCCGTCGAAGTCACGAGCGGACAAGATGATCTCTCGTGCTCGCGCCGGGCCCAGCTGGAGCGCCAGACGGGTGGTGCCGCCGCCGGTGGGCAGGAATCCACCGCTGGTCTCGGGGAGGCCGAACTTGCTCTCCGGGGTGGCGAAGCGCATATGGGTGGCGAGCAGGAACTCCAGTCCCCCGCCACGCACGATGCCGTCGACCAGGCTGATGGTGACCTGCGGCACCGCCTCCCACATCGTGGTCAGCGCCTGCACGACATTGATGTCGTCGTATTTGCTCTGCGGCACGGTCGGGTCGCTCATCGCCCGGAACAGGTCGTTCAGGTCGAAATGCGCGATGAAGAACTCCGGGTTGGCACTGCCGAACACGACCACCCCGGTTGTCGGGTCGAAGATCAGCTTTCCGGCCAGGTCGAACAGTTCGCCGACCATCTCGATGGTCATCAGGTTCAGCGGCGCGTTGTCGAAATCGACGTACAGCACCCGGCCGTCGCGACGAACCTTCAGGGTCTTGTAATCCATTGTGACTCCGTTATTTCCACTAGCCGTGCGTGAATCACGCACTCAGGATGGTGATTGCGGCAACGGCTTCCTCCCCGCCGTACATGCCGCCCCCGTTCTCCGCGAGCGCGATACGCGCGCCCGGGACCTGACGCTTGCCGCTCTCGCCGCGCAGCTGCTGCACCAGCTCGTACACCTGCGCCAGGCCGGTGGCTCCCATCGGATGGCCCTTGGACTCGAGCCCTCCGGAGGGATTTACCGGCAGTCGGCCGCCGAGCCTGGTCGCGCCGGATTCGGCGAACTTGCCGCCGGTACCGATCTCGCAAAGACCGAGCATCTCGGTCTGCAGCAATTCCCCGAAAGCGGAGGCGTCGTGCACCTCGGCCACGTCCACTTCGTACGGGCCGACCCCCGCCTGCTCATAGGCACGTAGCGCAGCCAGTCGGCTGACGCCGTGATCCCAATCCGACAGCGCGCGAACGGTTCCGGTTCGAGTCACGGCGGCCAGCACCTTGATCGGCCGGGTGGCTCCGAGGCGGCGCATGGCCGCCGTGCTGCATACAATCGCGGCGGCGGCGCCGTCGGTCATCGGCGCGCACATCGGCACCGTCAGCGGTTCGGTCACGACGCGTGCGGCCAGGATCGCCTCGACGGACATCGGCGCCCGGAAGTGCGCGAGTGGATTGTGCTCGGCGTGACCGTGGTTCTTCGACGCGATCAACGCCAGTTGTTCCCTGGTGGTGCCGAAGGCGCTCATATGCGAACGGGCGAGCGCCCCATAGATATCCATGAACATGCTGCGCGGCGCCTCGCCCTCGGCCGGCACCTCGCCGCCGAGTTCGCGCAGTATCTGCCGCACACCTTCGGAGTCGTGGACGTCGACGCCACCTTCGAAGACACTCAACATCTTTCGTTTGTCGTCGATGTTCGTCTTCTCGGTGCCGACAGCCAGCACCACGTCACCGGCACCGGACCGTACATGCATCACCGCCTGGTGCAACGCGCTCGCGGCTGTCGCACAGGCATTTTCGACATTCACGATCGGAATGCCCTGAAAGCCCATGCTGCGCAAGGCCATCTGCCCGGGCACCACAATCTGGCCTTCGAGCACCGCCTGGCAGGTATTGCCGAAGTACGCAGCCTCTATCGTGCCCAGTTCGAGTCCGGCATCGGACATCGCCTCGGTGACGGCCTCGCGGGTCAAGTCTTTGACCGATGCCTGCGGCCGCACACCGAATCGGGTCATACCCACTCCGATGATCCATACCGGTTCGGCAGCGCCGGTCATCGTCACGCGACGCTTTCTTCGGTGATGCGTGCGAAGCCGTAGGATTCGAGCGCACCCATGAGCTCGCGGTGACCGACAAGCTCTGCCGGAGAACGGAATCCGTTTCCGTTGTAGGTGTCACCCAGCAGTCGCATCGCGGTGTAGGCCTGAACGAGTCCCGTCATCTGATAGCCGGTGCTGGAGTGGATGACCACACGCGAGGTGGCGATATTGCCACGGGCGGTACACCAGTCGACCGAGCGCTGAATCTGCCGGTTCTCACGCGGCGGGCTGTCAGGGGTCATCGTGGCGGCCATACGGTCCAGCACCGGGTAGAGCGTCTCCTCCGGCAGCCACTGCAGTGACACCTTGAACAGGCGCTCGACATCGAGGACCCGCTTCCAGATGTCCTGGTTCTGCATTGCCACATACATCCGGCAGTTGCGGACGCGACGATCGTTGCGGAAGAACACCGGCATGGCCGTGCCGCCCCAGTTGGTGCCCTTGAGCACCAGGCCGGTACCGGGCACGACCAGGTCTTGAACGACGACGCCGTCGTACTTCTTCAGCTGCCCGCCCTCGAGGTAGTGCGCCTGCGCCCGAATGACATCGAAGATCGACTGGGTCGAACCCACGGTCGGGATAGCGGTCGCGTAGGAGCCGAGTTCGAGAGTGTCGACGCCGGGGGTCTCCAAGCAGATACGGGCGGCGATGTCGTGCAGCGCGTACTGAATGGATACCGCGGTGGAGACCGCGCGCCCGTTGGCGGCGAATCGCGGCCCGAACTCCTCCTGGACGCGCAGCATGTGCAACTGCTCGCCCGCCGTGTCGAGGTAGTGGATACCGGCCCGCGCGGCCGCCTCCAGCACCACCGGGGCATAACGCAGGAATGGCCCCACCACGTTGCACACCACCTGGCGGCCTTCGAACAGCTCGGTCAGCGACTCCACCGAGCCGTCGACCTCCGCGATCTCATAGTCGGCGGTCTCGATACCCGGGACCTTGTCCATGACCTCCTGGATGCGCGCCTTGTTCCGGCCGGCGGCCACGAACGGAATGCTGTACTCACGCAGATACTCGGCAACCAAGCGGCCGGTCGAACCGCTGGCACCGTAGACGACAACCGGACGCCGATCGCTCACGGCTGCTCCTTCCGATATGCGCCGAAGCTCCGGCATCGCCGGGCTCGGCCTGAGAATCGAATGGCAGGTGGGCCCGGATTCGGGGCGCCCCTGCCCGTGTGACGTAGACAACTCTGACGGTTCTCCAGGACCTATGCTTGATCGTGAGTGCACGACCGATTGCCGATTCGCGCACCCGCGCGCAAGCCGGGTACGGACTGATTCCGGACCGCCCGTTGTTCCGCACGACGGAACGGGACCATTGCCCGTCACAACCCACCGGAGCTTGACTGAGTAATGGATTGGCACGTTTTCCCCGCGTGCCCTCCAATGGAGGTGGGTCCTTGTGACCGAAGCAGTGATCTGGTCAACCGACGGGTTGCCGCGTACCGGCGCTTTCGACGCCTGGACGAGCAAGATGGCCGAGCTGCATTTGAGCTGGGCGCTGTCGTTCCCTACGGATGAGCAGTTCGAAGCAGCGGTGCGATATCGGCGGTTGGGCGACCTCACGATCGCCGACTTCCGCGGTGGTCGGTTCGCTGGGCGTCGCGTACGCAGCGGAAGCAATCAAGACCGAGACCAACTCGTCGGTGTCTCGATGAATCTGGTCGGCCGGGTCGCATGCCAGTACGCCGGCAGCGAACTATTGGTAGGCCCCGATCAGCTTCTGATTTGGGATGGTGAGCTCGCCCAGGGTTTCGACGCCGTGGACCCACACCGCGAGCTGACGCTGCTACTTCCCCGCGAGCGCGTGCCGCGCGGCCTGGCTGCGGCGGCCTCACGGGTCGACAGCTCGGTCTCGACGGCGGCCGGGACCGGTCTGTTGGCCATTGCTGGAGATCAATTACGCTCCATAGCAAGGGAATTGGATAATCTCAGTGATGCCGCTCTGGCGATCGCCTGCCAGAGTTTCTTCGACACCCTCGATTCCGCCCTCACCCCACTGTCCGAACGTCCACCGTCGACGGCTAGGGCGGCACTGATGGTCAGGGTCCGTCACCATATCGAGGACAATCTGGGCGACCCGGGGCTGTGCGCGTCGTCGATCGCCACGGCACATGGCATCTCTGTCCGTACTCTGCATCTGCTTTTCGCCGATAGCGGCACCACGGTGGGTCGCTGGATCCGGGAGCGCAGGCTCGAGGCATGTCGTCGTGAACTCGCCCGCGGCGGCGGCCACAAGACCGTCACCGATATCGCGTTCCGGTGGGGCTTCAATGACACCGCGCACTTCAGCCGTAGTTTCAAGCAGGCCTTCGGCGTCACCCCCAGCAGCGTGCTGTCGCAGGCCGGCGGAACGGCCCCGCGCGCCTGAGGCACACCGGACCGCCAACGCAGAAGGCCGCCGTCGTTGGATACGACGGCGGCGCTGTTCCTGCATCCGGCGATCAACAACCGAACCCCGTGTGCCGGCAGCGTATTCGACAATGCGGCGCGGCCGGCTGCCAGCGGTGGCTACGCCACCACCGCGGCGACGCGTGGATCGGCGGCCGCGACCTTGACCGCCATATCGAGCGGACCGCGTCAGCCGGCCGGGACCGCGTCCCGCTCCGGCAGCAGGTCCAGGGCGATGTCGACGATCATGTCCTCTTGCCCGCCGACCAGACGGCGGCGGCCGACCTCGAGCAGCAGGGTGCGGGCGTCGATGCCGTAGCGCTGCGCGGCGATCTCGGCGTGGCGCAGGAACGAGGAGTACACGCCCGCGTAGCCGAGGGTGAGGGTTTCTCGATCGACTTGAACCGGACGGTCGCGCAGGGGCCGGACCAGATCGTCGGCGGCGTCCTGGAGTGCGAAGAGATCGCAGTTGTGCTGCCACTCTTGCAGATTCGCCACCGCGATGAACGGTTCGATCGGGCAGTTGCCCGCTCCTGCACCCTGCCCCGCCAGGGAGGCGTCGACGCGGGTGACGCCCTCCTCGACGGCGATCACGCTGTTTGCCACCGACAGCGAGAGATTCTCGTGAGCGTGGATGCCGATCTGTGTGGCCGGGTCGAGCACATCGCGGTAGGCCCGGACGCGGTCGCGCACACCGTCCATGGTCAGGCGGCCGCCCGAGTCGGTGACGTAAACGCACTGTGCGCCATAGGATTCCATGAGTTTGGCCTGGGCCGCGAGATCGGCGGGCGGCGCCATGTGACTCATCATGAGGAATCCGGAGACATCCATACCCAGCTCACGGGCTTTGGTGATGTGCTGAGCGGAGATGTCGGCTTCGGTGCAGTGCGTGGCGATACGCACCGACCGGACACCGAGCTCGTAGGCACGTTCGAGTTCGACGATGGTGCCGATACCGGGCAGCAGCAGGGTGGTGAGAACGGCGTTGGTGATATTCGCGGCCGCGGCCTCGAGCCATTCCCAGTCGGTATGACTGCCCGGACCGTAGTTGACCGAGCCCCCGGCCAAGCCATCGCCGTGCGCAACCTCGATGGCGTCCACGCCGGCGGCGTCCAGTGCCGCGACGATGCGGCCGACGTCGGCCGGGTCGATGCGGTGACGGATGGCGTGCATCCCATCGCGCAGGGTCACGTCCTGGATGTAGAGCTGACGGGTCATCGCACTGCCTCCCCGGCGGTCGTAAGTCCCAGCGCGGCGCTGTCTTTCCGGCGGGCGATGGATTCGGCGACACGCAGCGCCGCCGAGGTCATGATGTCCAGATTGCCCGCGTAGGCGGGCAGGTAGTGTGCCGCGCCCTCGACCTCGAGGAACACCGACACCCTGGTCGTCACCGGACCCACACCTGCGGGAACCAGGGTGTGGACCGGCTCACTCGGGTCGACCGCGGTGAATTGCACCTGCTGCTTCAGCCGGTAGCCGGGCACGTACTGCGCGACCCGTTCGGCCATCTCGGCGATGGACGCGCGGATGGCGTCCTGGTCGGCGTCGCCGATCAGGCAGAAGACGGTGTCACGCATGATCAACGGCGGCTCGGCCGGATTCAGGATGATGATCGCCTTGCCCCGCGCCGCGCCACCGACGGATTCGATGGCATGCGAGGTGGTTTCGGTGAATTCGTCGATATTGGCGCGGGTGCCGGGGCCCGCGGACTTCGAGGCGATGGAGGCCACGATCTCCGCGTAGTGCACCGGGGTGACCGCGGAGACTGCCGCGACCATCGGGATCGTGGCCTGCCCACCGCAGGTCACCATGTTGACGTTCGCCACGCCGGCGTCGAGGTGCTCGTCGAGATTGACCGGCGGCACCACGAATGGTCCGATCGCGGCCGGGGTGAGGTCGATGAGATTCTTGCCGAAGGGTTCCAGCTTGGCGGCGTTGGCGATGTGTGCCTTGGCCGAGGTGGCGTCGAAGACGATGTCGATATCGTCGAAGTTCGGCAGGGCGATCAGTCCGTCGACACCCTGCGAGGTGGTGGGCACCTTCAAGCGCTGGGCACGCGCCAGCCCGTCGGACTCCGGATCGATGCCGACCATGGCGCCGACCTCGAGAGTGTCCGACAGTCGCAGCACCTTGATCATCAGGTCGGTGCCGATATTGCCCGACCCGATGATGGCCACCTTGGTCTTGGTGGTGTTGCTCATTGCCCCTCCTTGGGGGAGAACGTGGCGAAAACCGAACCGAGCGGACCGATTTCGGCCCGGATACGGGTACCCGGCGGCGCGGGCACCATCGGGCCGAGCGCACCCGAGAGGATGATCTGCCCGGCCCGCAACGGATTTCCATACGCCTTGGCCGTGCGGGCCAACCAGGCCAGGGCATTGAGTGGGTCACCGAGGCAGGCGGCGCCGGTCCCCTCCGAGACCAGCACATCGTCGGCGTACATCCGCATTGTCACCTCGCGCGGGGCGAAGTCGGCGAGGGTGAGTTGCTTGCCGGCAAGCACGAACAGGCCGCTCGAGGCGTTGTCGGCCACCGTGTCGGTGATGGTGATGTCCCAGTCGGCGATGCGGCTGTCGACGATCTCGAGCGCCGCGACGGCGTAATCGACTGCCGCGCTGATCTGCTCGTCGTCCAGGTCACCGTCGGCCAGATCCTCTTTCAGAATGAAAGCGACTTCGGCCTCGGCCTTGGGCTGCAGCAACCGCCGTGAGGGCACTTCACCGGCGCCCGAGACATCCATGTCGGCGAAGAGCACCCCGAAATCGGGCTGGTCGACGCCGAGTTGCTGCTGCACCGCCGGTGAAGTCAGGCCGATCTTGCGGCCGACGACCACGCCGCCCGTGGCTTCCCGCCGCCGGGTGAGCTCCTCCTGTACGGCGTAGGCGACGCCGATGTCGCCCACGCCGAGCAGATCGCGGACCGGTGCGACCGGCCGCAGTGCGCGGATCGCGCGCGTGAGGTGGTCGGCAGCTTGCCCGACGATGTTCGCGTCGATACCGGTTGCGCTCATAGGTGAAATCACATCCTTCTGATAGCTGCCACGCCGATCATGCCCGGGCACGGTCGTGCCGATCAGTGGCGCGTTCCGCTGGACGGAACGAGGCTTCCTGCGACCCAATCGAATTCGCGAGGTGGGTGTCGACCAAGGTGTTGAACTCCAGCGGCTTCTCGATGTTCGCCAGGTGCCCGCAGCCTCTGATGAGCCGGAGTTCGGAATCGGACACGAGCGCGTGCATCTCCCGCACCAGTGCGGGCGGGGTGACATGGTCGAGTTCTCCGGCCAGGATCAGCGTCGGCGCGGTGATACGCGGCAACAGCGCACCGGCGTCGTGGGTGGCGAGTGCATCGCAACAGGCCGCGTAGCCCAGCGGGTCCATGGTCGCGAGCATCAGCAGCGATGCCGCGTAGGCCTCCGGCTCCCGCAGGTCGAAGCCGGGGGCGAAGCGGCGCAGCGCGGTGCGCTGCAGCACGCCGGTCAGCCCACGCTTTCGGACCTCCTCGGCCCTGTCATGCCAGAACTCCGCCGTGTAGCGTGGTGCGGCACAGGCGATTACGACCGATTCGATGCGATCGGGATGACTTCCCGCAAGGGCCTGCACGACCGCCCCACCGAACGACAAACCTACTACCGAGAACCGAGTGACACCCAGCGCGTCCATGAGCCGAAGTACCTGGGCTGCGAACCCCGGCACCGTGCACGGTGTTTGCGGCACCGGAGTGCCTCCGTGCCCCGGCAGGTCGACCGCGATGGTGCGATATCGCCTGCCGAGCTCTTCGATCTGTGCGTCCCACATTGTCAGCGTGGTGCCGAGCGAGCCGATGAACACCACGGCGGGCGCACTGCGCAGGCCGTTGTCGGTGTAGTGCGGATACCTCATTGCCGGAGCGCCGTGGTGACGGAGAACCCGGCGATCCAGGCCGGGATCGCTTCGTAGAAGCGGTATTTCAGATCGAAAGGACCGCCCGCCGCGAGCGAGGCGTAGGCGGCCAGCCAGGTGCGCACCTCATGAGCGGAACCGCCGCCCTGCTCGCCCATCCAGTCCACCGGCCAGGAAGCGAACTCGCCGAGGCGGTTCTGCTCCAGCAAGTCCAGTAGCCGGTTATCCCATTCCGGGTTGATGGGGGTCATCGTGCTGGTTCCGGCGACATAGTCGCGGCCGGCCTGCACGACCCGTTGTTCGCCCTTGGCACGTTGCTCGGGGGTCGGTGCGTGGCCTTCGATCAGCGCGTCGGCGACCCGCGGCGGCGCGCCGTCCAGCACCGGCACCGGCGGATCGTGCGAGAGACCGCCGGAGGCGAGATACAGGACGCGCAAATCCAATTCGCCGGCCGCCTGGCCGATCGCGGTGCCCAGTGCGTGGACTCGGCTCATCGGTCCCAGCGGAGTGGCGACACCGTTGACGAACACCGGAACCACCGGTACTCGGTCGATGCCGCCGAAAAGGGTTTCGAGCGGCTGCGCGAACCCGTGATCGACGATCATCCGGGCCGAGATGGTCAGATCGACGCCGCGGTCGAGCACGCCCTTCGCGATCAATTTCGCCGCACCCGTGTCAACCGAGAGCTGACCCGCCGCCGAGTCGAAATCGCCGACCGCGTGTGCCTCGGTGGCCAGGCAGAACGGCGGCATCTCCTTGTAGAAGAAGCCGTTGTAGTGGTCGGGGGCGTACAACACGACCAGCTCCGGGTCGAAGTCGCGAATGAATTCTTTCGCGGCGGACACGGCCTGGTCCACCCGGGCCAGTACGTCCGGAGCTGGATCGTTCTTACCGATGAGCGGTGAGTGGGACAGTCCCACGGCTGCTGCAGTCATATCGATTCCTCGAGCTGGGTCGGATGTCAGTGCGAGACGCCGGGCGGATGGATCACGAGCTTGCCGGTGAGATCGCCGTCGATCATCAACTGGAAGCCCTTGTGAATGTCGCTGAGCGGCAATGTTCGATCGATCACGGGCCGCACGCCGGTGGATCCCATCATGCGCAGCATTCCCTCCAGCTCGGCGCGGGTGCAGCCGGTGGAACCGAGAATTCGCTGCTGCAGATAGAACACGCGGGTCAGATCGGCGGGTGGGTTGGCACCACTGGTCGCTCCGGCGACGACGATGGCGCCACCCGGTCGCAGCGACTTCAGGGAGTGTTCCCACGTCGCCGCGCCGACGGTTTCGATGACCACATCGACCTTCTCGGGCAGCCGCTCACCGCTGGGAACGGCGGCGTGGGCACCCCATGCCAGCGCCTCGGCGCGTTTGCTCTCGCTGCGGCTGGTCGCGTACACCACGGCGCCGGCAGCGGCGGCGAGTTTGATGGCCGCCGAGGCGACTCCTCCACCCGCCCCCTGGACGAGCACGCGATCGCCGGGTCGAATTCCCGCCTTGGTGAACAACATCCGGTACGCGGTGGTCCACGCGACCGGCAGACAGGCCGCCTCATCGAAGGACAACCATGTCGGTTTGGGCACCAGATTCCGACTGGGCACGGCCAGGTATTCGGCGAAGGTGCCGTCGTAGAGTTCGGACATCAACGCGCGGTTCGGATCCAGGGTCTCGTCCCCGCTACCCGCGTCCGGGTCCGCGATCACCGGATGGACGATGACTGCATTGCCGTCGGCGTCGTAACCCGCAGCATCGCAGCCCAATACGATCGGCAGTCGTTCCGGCGGATGACCGACGCCACGCAGCGTCCACAGGTCGTGCATGTTCAACGAGGCCGCCACCACCCGGACCAGAGTCCAACCAGGTGGCGGCAGCGGGATGGCGATATCGCGCACGACAAGACCCGACAACGGGTCGGTGGCGCTCTGGGCGATGGCCTGTGCAGCGAGCATGTGGCCACACTCGCTGTTCGGATCCCCGCCGCCCTAGTCCGCGTGCCGCCCTGCGGAACAGCGCGCGGATCTCGCGTGGGGCGTGCCGTCCTGCGGAACATGCGGTGGAGTCAGCGGTTTCCGCCGGGTTCGCTGAAGACCATGACCTCCACCATCGAACCCGCGACCGGTTGCGAGACCGCCACCGCCACCCCGTGCGGCGCGCTGCGGCGGCCGGTCGAGCTGGCCCGCACTATCGATGTCTCCGGGCTGGTCGATTCCGAGGGCGGCCTGCTGGACCGGGCCATCTTCACCGACGAGCAGCTCTACCGCCAGGAGCTGCGACGGGTGTTCGCCCCGAGCTGGCTGTTCCTGGCGCACACCGACCAATTCCACAAGCCCGGGGATTTCTTCACCACCTACATGGGCGAGGACCCGGTCATCGTCACCATGGACAAGAACCGGAACATCCGGGCCTACCTGAACTCCTGCCGCCATCGCGGCGCGCGGGTGTGCCGGGCGGATGTCGGGGCGACCCGGAATTTCACCTGCACCTATCACGGGTGGGCCTACGACCTGGACGGCAAGCTCGTCTCGATCCCGAACAAGGACGGCTATCCGGCCTCGTTCGACACCGCGGACTGGGGCCTGGTCGAGGTGCCGCACGTGCAGAACTATCGCGGGCTGATCTTCGGGACCTGGAATCCGGAACCCCTCTCGCTGCGCGAATACCTCGGCGACATGGCCTGGTACATGGACGCCATGCTGGACCACGACCCGGAGGGAACGGTGGTCGTCGGTGGCGTGCACAAATGGGTGCTGGACGGCAACTGGAAGCTGGCGGCCGAACAGTTCGCCACCGACTGGTACCACGTGAACATGAGCCACGCGTCGGCACTGATGGTGTTGTCGCCCAGCAAGAATCCGAAGAACGAGATCGTGCACCGCAGTGGCCGACAGTACCTGGACCCCAATGGCCACGGCGCGGGATTTCCGGTGCATCCGAAGAATCGGTTCAACGCGCAGAAGGTCCACGAGTGGACCGACTACGAAGCGCTGCGCGAGCGTCTCGGCGACGCGCGCGTCGAGGGACCGCTCACCGACGGCCACGCCACCGTCTTCCCCAATTTCTCGTATCTGCCGGTGATCGGCACCATCCGGGTCTGGCACCCGAAGGGCCCCGACCGCATGGAGGTGTGGGCCTGGACCGTGGTGGACAAGTCGATGCCGCCGGAAGTCCGTGAGGCACAACGCCTGTACAACCTGCGCACCTTCGGCCCCAGCGGCATCTTCGAGCAGGACGACGGCGAGAACTGGAGCGAGGTGCAGCACATCTCGAATGGCTTCATCACCAACCGGGTGCCACTGAACTACCAGATGGGCATGGGTTCCGAGGGTGAGGACGGCCGCTACCCCGGCACCACCAGTGAGCTCTACAGCGATGCCGCCGGGCGCGCCTTCTACGGCCGCTGGCGCGATCTGATGAACACACCGGCCTGGCATGAAAAGGAAAAACGATGAGCAGCACGGGAATCCGGGTAGCGGCACTCGACGACATCCCGGTCGGCGAGGGTATCGCGATCGACAAGGTCGTCGCCGGCACCGACGACGACATCGCGCTGCTGCGCGACGACGACGGCAGCGTCTACGCGTTGAACGACACCTGTACCCATGAGGTCGCCTCGCTCGCCGAGGGCTGGGTCGAGGGCGGATACGTCGAATGCCCGATGCACTCGAGCAAGTTCTGCCTGAAAAGCGGTGAGGTCCAGTGCCTTCCGGCCACGGAGAACGCCCGTCCGCATCGCCTGGAAGTCCGCGACGGCGAGGTCTACCTGTTCCCGAACGAGGCACCGTGATGGTCGGAAACGTTGTGATCGTCGGCGGCGGAATCGCCGGCGTCAGCACCGCCGCCGCGCTGCGGGCGGGTGGCTTCGTCGGCGATGTCACTCTCGTCGACGCCGGGGAGTTTCCCTACGACCGCCCACCGCTGTCGAAGGAGTTCCTCGAAGGCCGCAAGACGCTCGCTGACATCGCGCTGCAGCCGCCGCGATGGTACGACGACAATAAGATTCGCCTGATCACACGAACGAGCGTCACGGCGCTTCACACCGGCCTGGGCAGTGTCGAACTCTCCGACGGCACAACGCTTTCCACCGATCGCGTGGTGCTGGCCACCGGCGGCCGGGCCGCGCGGCCGCCGATCCCGGGCAGCGACAGCTCACGGGTGCACGTGCTGCGCACCGCTGAGGATGCCGACCGGCTGCGAGCCGCCCTGGTCCCCGGGGCGCGCGTGCTGGTCGTCGGCGCCGGACTCATCGGTGCCGAAGTCGCCTCCACCGCAGTCGATCTCGGCTCCGATGTCGTCTTGGTCGACCCGGTCCGGCCGCCGCTGACGACCGCGGTCGGCTCCGAGCTCGCCGTCTGGCTGCACATGCTGCATACCCACCGCGGCGTCATCACCCTCCAAGCTGGAGTGGAGTCGTTGCGCGACACCGTGTTCGGCATCGAGGCGCGGCTCACGGGCGTAGATCTCCCCCGCACCTTCGATGTGGCCGTCCTCGGCGTCGGCATGGTCCCGGAAACCGGTTTGGCCGCGGCGGCCGGTCTGGAAGTGGATCGGGGCATCATCGTGGACCACCGCCAGATGACCTCCAATCCGGCCGTCCTCGCGGTCGGCGATCCGGCCCGCACTCAGCGCAACGGTGTGCTGCTACCCCGCACCGAGCATTGGGAGGCCGCTCAGCACGACGGGCAGCGGGCTGCCGCAACCATTCTCGGTACCGCTGCGCCCGCCGACACCGCGCCGTGGTTCTGGACCGATCGGCATCACCGGCACGTCGAGGTGGTGGGCGAGATGGCCGCCGCCGCGGACATCGTGCTGCGCGGCTCCCCCGGCTCGGCGTCGTTCTCGGCCTTCGGGCTGCGGGATGGCCGGGTCGTGGCAGCGGTCGGCGTCGACAACTCCACCGCCGTGCGCGCCGCTCGCCGCCTCATCGACCGCGGCATCGCAGTCGACGGCGACCGGCTCGCCGACCCCTCGACCGACCTCCGCAAGCTGCTGCGCGGCTGACGTGCCGCCGTGCGGCACAACCACTGTGGCGCTGCCCGTAGAAGGGATGGAATGAGACCGTGAGCATCACGACAGCGCAGTTAGCGGCCGGCTCGAAGGCCGACCGCGAGATTCACTTCGAGGTCGAGCAGTTCTACTACGAAGAGGCCGAACTGCTCGACGACGGACGCTTCACCGACTGGCTGGACCTGCTCGACGACGACCTGGACTACTGGATGCCGACCCGCACCAACCGGTTGCGCCGCCAGCAATCGCTGTCGATCGCGTCCCGCGGCGAGGCGGCCTACTACGAAGAGACCAAGGAGAGTCTCACCTGGCGCATCCGGCGCTTCGACTCCGGGATGGCCTGGGCCGAGGACCCGCCCTCCCGCACCCGCCACCTCGTCACCAATGTGGTTGTGCACCATGCAGATCCGGCCGATCAACCGGGCTTCACGGCCGACGACCTGCTGGTGCGATCGGCATTCCTGGTCTACCGCAACCGCCTCGAACGCGAAGAGAACGTCTTCGCCGGGCAGCGCACCGATGTGCTGCGCCGCAGTGGCGACCGGCTGCGGGTCGCCCGCCGCGCCATCCTGCTGGATCAGAACATCCTGCAGGCCAAGAACATCTCGACCTTCTTCTGACCAACCGAAGGGACGACCGTGTCCGTGTCCGAACTCGATTTCGCCCTGCAACAGCGCGACATTCAGCTGACGCACCACACCGTGGCCACCACCCTCGGCCCTATCGCCGTGGCCGAAGCCGGGCGCGGCCCGGTTCTGGTCATGCTGCACGGCGGCGGCCCCGGCGCCTCCGGTGTGAGCAACTATCACCAGAACCTGGCCGCCCTTACCCGGCGATTCCGGGTGATCCTGCCTGACCAGCCCGGCTTCGGCGGCAGCTACCGGCCCACCGAGGCCGACCTCGATGCCCGTTCCATCACCGAGCTCACTGTCGACGCCCTGTTCCAGGCACTCGACACGCTGGGTATCGACAGCTTCCATCTACTGGGCAACAGCCTCGGCGGGGCCGCGGCGCTTGCGATGGCGCAAACCCAGCCGGACCGGATCACCGGTCTGGTGCTCATGGCACCCGGCGGCGGATGGCTCCCCTTCGGCCCCACGCCCACCGAGGGCCAGAAAGAGATGTTCCGCTACTACAACGGCGGCGGGCCCAGCGTGAAGAAGATGGCCAACTTCATCCGCACCATGGTCTTCGACCACAAACAGTTCGGCGAGGACGTCGTCAAGGCCCGCTACGAGGCATCCCTCGACGAGAGCCATATCGAGTTCTACCACCGCTACAACGCTGCCTTCGCCAAACGGCACGGCATGGACCCGCTCTGGCGCGACCTGCACAAGATCAAGGCACCCACGCTGCTGCTGTGGGGCCGCGACGACCGCACCATCACCCTGGACGGCGCCCAGCTCATGCTCAAGAACATCCGCAACGTGCAGATGCACATCTTCGGCAATTGCGGGCACTGGGTCCAACTGGAGCGTGCGCGCGAATTCGAGCGCCTGGTCGGCGATTTCCTGGCGGAGCTGTCATGAGCGGGTGGCTGGAGGGTTACGTAGCACTGATCACCGGCGGCGGCTCCGGGATCGGACGGGCGGTCGCCGAACGATTTGTCGCCGAAGGCGCGAACGTGGCCATTCTCGGACGCGACCGCAACAAGCTGGACGAAGTCGTAGGAGCCTGTCCTGACCAGTCCCGCATGCTCGCCTTCGAGGCCGACGTGCGCGATTCCGCTCAGATGCACGCTGCGGTCGCCGAAACCGTCTCCCACTTCGGCAAACTCGACACGCTGGTCGCGAACGCCGGCATCTGGGACTACCAGCGCCAACTCACCCGCCTCAACGGCAAGGAACTCTCCGACACCTTCGACGAGCTGTTCTCGGTCAATGTGAAGGGATACTTCCTCGCTGCCGAGGCAGCTTGGCGCGAACTGGTGAAAACCCGGGGCAGCATCGTGATGACGCTGTCGAACGCCTCCTTCTACGTCAACGGCGGCGGACCGGTCTACACCGCGAGCAAACACGCCTGCCTCGGGTTGATGCGCGAACTCGCCTATGAGCTCGCACCCAAGGTCCGCGTGAACGGCGTCGCCTGCGGCGGCATGAACACCGACCTGCGCGGCCCTGAATCGCTGTCGCTGCAAGAACGTTCACTGGCCGCGTCGTTCGCCAAGCGCAGCCCCGACGCTCCCCCGCCGCCGATCCCGCTGCACGACTCCAGCACCGACCCTCGCGATTTCACCGGGTCCTACGTGCTGCTCGCTTCGCGGGAACAGAGCGGACCGATTACCGGACAAGCGATTTCGGTCGACGGCGGCATCGGTGTCCGTGGCTTCGCCACCGCCGCCGGCGGTGACCACCTGTAATTCGCTCGACGACGAGCACAAGGAGACCCGATGAGCACCGTGGCGCATCCAACCACAACGGTGAATATCAACCCGGCCACCGCAATCAGCGCGCTCGCCGGATTTCAGCCCGACAGCACGGTGATCCGCTATGCCGGAGGCGATCTCACCTACAGCCAGCTCGACTGCAAAGCCGCCCGCGTGGCCGTTCTGCTGGCAGCCCGCGGCATCACTACCGGTGATCGTGTCGCCTACCTGGGGTTGAACAGCTCTGGCTACCTCGTCACGATGCTGGCCACGTTCCGGCTCGGGGCAATCTTCGTTCCGGTGAATTTCCGACTGGCCGGACCCGAGCTGCGGGCCGTGCTGTCCGGCAGTGGAGCCTCGGCCATCGTGTGCGAGCCAGGGCACCGCGCCGCAGTGGAGGCCGTGCGCGAGTACACCGAGCTGCGCCACTTTCTGCTCATCGACGATGACCCACAGGTGCCGAACGAGGCCGAAGCGCCGGGTTATTGGGAACCTTGGGCACCCCTCATCGAAGCCGCGGGGGCTACGCCCGCTGTCTCCGCCATCCCCCGAGGATTCGACGATCCGGCCATCCTCATGTTCACCTCCGGGACAACGGGGCTCCCCAAAGGCGTTGTCCTCACCCACGGCAACATCTGGTGGAACGCTGTCAATGTGGACAGCCGCCTGGACACTCGACGTGGCGACATCACCCACGCGGTGGCTCCGCTCTTCCATATCGGTGGAGTCAACGCGCTGGCACTGCGCACTATTGTCCGTGGCGGCACCCTCATCGTCCGTCGCAGCTTCGATCCGGCCGCCTTCCTCGGCGATCTCGTTTCGCATCAAGTGAATTCGTTCTTCGCGGTTCCAGCAATGCTGTCCGCCCTGGCAAGAGTTCCCGGCTGTTTCGAGACCGAGCTGCCACACCTACGCACCGTAGTGGTCGCCGGAGCACCGGTCGCACCGACACTGATCCGACGCTTTGCCCAGCACGGCATTCGGCTCCAGCAGGCGTGGGGGCTGACCGAAACCGCGCCTTTCGCCACCCATCTGCCCGTCGAGCGCACCCTCGACAAACTCGGATCCGCAGGAATCCCCATGCCGTACACCGAAGTTCGGGTTGTCGACCCGAACCGGAACACGCAGGTCGCGCCCGGCGTCACCGGTGAGGTGGTGGTCCGTGGCCCCAATGTCACGCCCGGTTATTGGAACAATCCCGACGCCACTACTGCGGCCTTCGACGATGCAGGCTGGTTCCATTCGGGCGATATCGGTTACCTCGACCAGGACGGCTACCTCTTCATCGTCGACCGCTTGAAGGACATGATCATCACCGGCGGTGAGAATGTCTATCCCGCCGAAGTCGAACGCGCCCTTGCCGATCTGCCGGGGCTGGTCGACGTTGCAGTGGTGGGCGCCCCCGACGAGCAGTGGGGTGAAACGGTAGTCGCGATCGCCAGCCTCGCAGAGGGTGCCCGCCTCACCATTGAGGACGTACGCGAGTACGCGGCAGAACAGCTAGCGCGCTACAAGTTGCCGCGCCGACTCAAACTCGTACCGTCCGTGCCGCGGAATGCCTCCGGCAAGCTCGACAAGATCGCCATACGGCGGCTCGCCACGGAAGGGCCCTGATCATGTCGGTCCCGCCGATCTTCATGCCGGTCCTCCCCGAACCGTGGACCGTCGATCTCCGATCCCGTTCCCGGACAACGGTTGTGCTCGATGTCCGCCGCCCCGTCGACGGCGGCGTCACGGTCGAACTCGAGCGCTGCGCATCCGGCCGCCTGCGCCATACCTATCCCGTCAACAGCCACGATGTCGAAGCGCGCGTCACCGGCACGCTACCGGGACCGCTGCTGGCCGACCTGCTGGGCGCGCTCTTCGCGGCCGTCGAGGCCGCCGACCCCAACAGCCGTCGTCTGGTCTTCGCGGCATCCGCGGATGACCACAGCGCCATCGCCGCCGCCGAGTCGGTCGGATTTCGGCATGTCGTCGACGTGGACCTGCCAGACGACGAGCTGAGCCTGCTGGTCGCCGAGCCGAACTGGGTCACCGCCGTGGATATGGATCTCGACCATGTCCCCGGAACCTGATTGCGGCACAACACCTTCGCGCCCAGGTTGACAGCTCAGCTCGCAGTCTCGGTCACCGTCGGAGTCCCGCCGCTCCGGATCACAGTCGGCCCGAACTGACGCACCTGCGGCACCGTGGTAACCACGTGCGCGACGACCCGCTCGGTCAGGCAGACGTGCCGATGCGGCACATCACCCGGGAACCGTACGAAATCACCCGCCGCCAGATCGACAGGCTCGCTGAGCGGGCCCGTACGCAGTCGTCCTGTCACAACGTAGACGTGGTGCAGCGTGCCAGGAGCATGCGGTTCGATGACAACGGGTTCCGGTCCGGTGCGTTCGAGGCGCAGCATCAGCGTGCGGACGTGACCCGAACCGTAGGTCTCGTCGAGCAGCCGTTCCGACCAGTGGGCACCCTCCGTCCACTCGCCATCGGCGGCCCGCTGCACGTAAACGGGCGTACCCCATTCGGTGAGCAACCGCCGGGCCGGCACATCCAAAGCGGTCCCCAATTGCGACAGCGTCTCGACGGTCGGATTGCCTACACCCTGTTCGATCTTCGACAGGGTCTGTTTGGACAGTCCCGATCGACGCGCCAGATCTCCCAGCGACATTGCCCGCTCCAGCCGGTACCGGCGGACGTTGCGCGCCACCAGCTCGTTTTCATCGAGCCGCCCGTCACTTTTGATATGCATATCGTCATTGTTGACGAACAGGCCACGAAATGCACCCTACGTATCAACAGCCGGTACGCCCGACTCCCGGTCACCGGGGCGGATCGTCGGAACCCGGCCATCGACGTCCGGCACCGACGCCCCGGATACGGGGATACCACTTCCGTCCGGAGTGTCGGACGGCCATGCCGGACGTGGCAGTCTCACACAACATGCCAAAGGCAATCGCAGCAGCAACCCCAGCTAACAGCTCTGGGTGTCACTTATAATTGACTGGTCGTCACTGTTGACGAACGGCTCGCAGGTTTGCATGATTGTCACATAGAAGTGCCGAAGCGGTGTACTGAAGTTGACACCACAGCATGAGCAAGAGGAACCAGCATGACCACGTCAATTGCCGAACCGGTCCGCGACGACCGCGCCGCCGTCGACAAGGCCATCAGCTTGCTGGTCGCCTTCGGCGACCAGGCCAGCAGCGGCTTGGGCGTCAGCGAGCTCGCACGACGCGCCCAACTGAGCAAGTCGACCGCATTTCGCGTGCTCGGGATGCTCGAACGCAACGGTGTTGTCGAACGCATGGGCACTGGCTACCGCCTCGGTGCCCGATTGCATCAGCTGGGTCAGGCGGTGTACTCACCCGAGCACGAACGCGTCCGAGATCTGCTGCTGCCCTTCCTCACCGATCTCTACGAAACAACGCGGCATACAGTGCATTTGGCCGCGCTACACAGCACCGACGTGGTGTACCTCGCCAAGCTGTACGGCCACCGCACGATTCCGGCACCCTCCCGCATCGGTGGGCGACTCCCGGCCCACTGCACCGCGGTAGGCAAGGTCCTGCTCGCCTACCATTCCCAGACCGCCACCGAGGTCTTTGCCTCCCCACTGCAAGCAATCACCCCGCACACTATCGTCGACCCAGCTCAGCTGGCCAGCGAACTGACCACCATCAGGCGCAATGGTGTGGCCTACGACAACCAGGAAAGCCGACTCGGGCTGTCCTGCATCGCTGTGCCGGTCTTCGATGGCCGTGGCCGCGCCATCGCAGCACTCTCGGTGGCCGGACCCCACGGCCACCTCGAAGCCCGCCGCCTCGAGACCACCCTCCGCCAGGTCTGCGCCTCAGCGACGAACACCCTCGGACGCGCGCAGCTGCCCCAGACGGCATAACCGCACGGGACCAGACAATCCTGCGCGGCGGCAGAATCATCGAACCGTGCGTGCGACATCCGCGACACTTGAACCCCCGGGGCCCGGGTGAGGAGGTCCTGCTCATTCGGGCGAGCGAAGTCAAAGCCGGTGGTAACAGTGACTTCGGGGGATCTTGCTGCAGCCGGGCCGGCGAGATGATCTGATCGCAGATCAGCTCCAGGTGATGGGCGACGCCGACGTGGACCACGCGCACGACCTCGTGGCCGGCGCCGTCGATATCTACGAAGCGTTCGGTGAGCTCAGCCGGCAGTTGGATGCGCTGATCTCGCTCGGATGGTCTTGCGCGATCCTGGGTGACACGTCGCGGGCCATCGGATGCTTCGAGCGGGTGCTCGCAATCACCGAATCCGCCGGCGAAACAATGCTCCGATCCTGGGCGTCGTGGGCAGCGGGGTACACCGTATGGCGCGCGGGCGAGCCCGACCGCGCTGTGCACTTGCTGGAGGAGAGCATTCGGTTGGCCCGGCTGGCGGCAGATCCGCTCGTTGCCGCGGCCTGTATGGAGGCACTGGCCTGGGTCACGGCCGGGCAACACCCTGATCGGCGCGCAGCTGTGCTGATGGGTGCCGCCGATTCGCTGGCAAGCGTTGCCAGCAGCTCCGCATTCGTGTTTCCCGTTCTGCTCGCTCAGCGCAATGACTGCGTGCGCAGCAGCCGGGAGGCTCTCGGTGCGCGAGCGTTCGAGGCGGCCCGCCAGGAAGGCGCCGCCATGACATTCGATTCCGCTGTGGCCTTTGCGCTCGGCGAGCAGTCCAACGCTGCCGCACCCGCCCAGGGTCCTGGCGCGACCCTGACGAAGCGTGAGCGCCAGGTCACCGAACTCGTTGCCCGAGGTTTGTCCAACAAGGCGATCGCCGCCCAGCTCGTGATCTCACAGCGCACCGCGGAAGGTCACGTCGAACACATCCTCACCAAGCTCGGTTTCACCTCGCGCTTACAGATCGCGACATGGGCGGCCGAGCAGCCCGACTCCTGAATCCGTTACCACCCAACAGGTTGCGGATCGCGGAACAATCGCTCATTCGGCAGGCGCGTTTCCGGCAGCGATTCCTCGATCTCCTGCATGATCAATTCGATTGCACACCAACACTTTCGGCGACAATCACGAATCAAGTTCTGCGCGGCATCCAAGGTTGCCCGGTAGTCGAACACCGTTCCGCTCAACCAGATCCGCAAGTGCACATCGCCCTGAGCCAGGAACCGGGCTTGCTCGGCGAGGGTCAGCATCGAACATCTCCGGTCGTGGTGCGACCAGGAGGACGCCACGCCGATGTCAACAAGTCCCACAACCTCTGCTTGAACCACCGCTCCTCAGAGTTGTCGGATCGCCGGGTCCACAGCGCTTCCTCGAGCAGCGTCATGAACCGCCGCCGGTCGACACCGAATGCCACGAACAGATCGCCCGCACTCGCACCGCCGAACGGCGCCCACCGGATCGCGAATTCGATCATCGCCCGCGAGTCCGGTTCGATCGATCTGCCGGATGCGAGAAACTCCAGCTGACTCAGCGCCGACCGAACCCAGAATGCGTCGTGACCTCGTTGTTGATTCCGTCCGTCCATGATGTTCCCGAGCGGTAGTGGCTGACCTGTCCTCCACCACCTTCTTCGGGAACAGCCGCTCGGACGACGGGAGATCTACCTACCCACATACCTGTTTTCAGCGCGCCACCTACCTGTTTTCCGCGCGCGATCGGGCGATCGGGTGACGACGAGGCTATTCCTCGGATATCGCAGCCGAGGTCGCGAACGGGATGCTGGCCCGCAGCGACGTCCCCTCGCCGGGATGGCTGGTCAGATCCATCCGGCCGCCGAGGGCTTCGATGCGATCTCGCAGACCGACCAGCCCGGAGCCCTTGGCCGGGTCGGCGCCGCCGATTCCGTCGTCTCGGATCGAAAGCTGGAGCTGGTGACCGGCGGTGGTGATGCGCACGGTCACCTCGGTAGCCTGCGCGTGTTTGGCTGTGTTCGTCAGCGCCTCTGCCGCGATGTAATAGGCGGCTGTTTCGGTGGATTCGGGCATGGGCGTGTCGAGGTTCAGGTCGAGGTTCACCGGAACGGTGCAGCGGCGGGCGAGCGCCTTCAGCGCCGGGCCGAGTCCGCCCTTCGACAGGATCGCCGGATGGATCCCGCGGCAGATCTCGCGGAGTTCGTCCGAGACGCCGACCAGGCCCTGCACGACGTCGGAAAGTTGCGCTTCGAGTGTGGTCAGCTCGGGTGGCACCGATGCCTCGGCGCTGCGGAGCGCGAGTCCCAGCGAGACGAGGCGCTGTTGCGCGCCGTCGTGCAGATCGCGTTCGATCCGGCGCCGTGCCTCGTCGGCGGCGGCGACGATGCGGGCGCGGGATGCGGTGAGTTCGGCCCGGGCCTCGGTATTCGCGATCGCGGTCGCGACGAGGTCCGCGAATTCGGCGAGGCGCTCCTCGGTGTCGGGCGGCAGGGGCTCGCGGCGCGACGATCCGGCGACGATCGCGCCCCACAGGTGGCCGTCGACGACGATCGGCGCCCCGACGCCCGAGCGCAGACCCAGCTCACGGATGCGCGCGGCGGCGGAGCCGGTCGCCTGGTCGTGACTGTCCATCCGGGCGGTGCCGCCGGTGCGCAGCACCATCGCCGCGATGTTCTCGCCCTCGAGCGTGAACCGCTCGCCGAGCGGCATCCTGGGCAGCCCTGGTTCGTCACGTGCCGCGACGAACGTGCCCGAGCCATCGGGTGCGTAGAGGAACAGGGACGCGTTGACCACGCCCAGACACCTGGCCGACTCCTGCGCCACCGCGGAGAACACCTCCGACGATGTCGCACCGCGCGCGACCAGGGTGGCGACCCGCCGCAACGCGGCTTGCTGCTCGGCGACGAGGTCGGCCGCCCGGCGGCGGCGATTCGCCTCCGCGGCATGCGATCTGGCCACTGCCGCAAGGGTATTGGCCAGCAGCGCCACGCAGAGGAAGACCGCGATGGTGACGCCGTTCTGGGCTGCGGTCGGGCTGGATTGCTCCGGCCGGTTCTGGAAATAGCCGAAGGCGATGGCGCTGGCGACCGATGTCGTCACCGCCAGACCGAGTCCCCACACCGTCGATACCACCAGAACACCGAGCAGATAGACGACACCGAAGGCATTGCCGGGAGCGATCTGCCCGAGCCAGAGGACGAGAACCGACTCCGCCGCAATGAAGAACGCGGCCACTGCGACGCCCAACGGCAGGGGCGGGGTCGTCGGGCGCATCGACCACGACAGCACATGTGCACGCGTCGAGAAGACGGGCTTGTCGGTCTGGTGACGCGCGTATATCGCACCTGGCGTGAAGGTTGGCCAGCCGTGCACCTCAGACCGTTTCCACATCATCACCCAGCGTTCACGTCAAGCCGACGGGCTCGGACAGGGTCCTCGAATTGGATCGATCGTCACCTTGCAGCCTACGCACCGTTCGGCACCTGTCCGGCGATGGACATCGGAGTTGCGGGTCAGCGGCCAGCGACGCGACCCGGGGCCGGCACGCACGGCCGTCACGACGTCTGCACATTCACGAAGATGCGCCGCGCCCACGCGGCGTGCGCCAGCAGGTCGCCGTCGCGCCCGGACGGCAGCGACAGCAGCAGCCCACACGGCCCGCCTACCGAAGTCCCGACAGGTAGCGTAATTCCGCAGGTGCCCAGGTAGCTGAGGACCATCGTGGTGCGCAGAGTGGCGGCATTCGCGCTGTCGTAGTCGGCCGGGTCGCGGAGATCGGCCAGGCGCGGCGGTGGGTGACGCACGGTAGGGCACAGCAGTGCCGCACCGTCGAGTTCAGCGGCGAATTCCGCGCGCAAGGCGCTCATCCTGGCGTACACCGGGGCGATGGAATCCGCTGTGTGGGAGTTGCTTTCGAGCCTTCGCCGGGTGGCGGGCTCGATCGGCAGGCTGGAGCCGAGACGGTGCCGGTGCAGACGGTATGCCTCCGCGCCCACGATGGTGCCGGCGCCGTCCATCAATTCCTGTGCAGCACTCAGCGATGCCATGTCGCGCCTGCGAATATCAGCTCCGGCGCGGCGGATTTCGGCAAGAGCGGCCTCGAAATCGGCGGCGATCCCGGGCGTGACGTCTTCTGTCCACTCGCCGCCGGGCACGACGAATCGCCGCAGCGGCGTGCGCTCGCCGCGTCGAATGGGCGCGAAAATCCGGTCGAGGGCGATGATGTCGTTCACGCTGGTGGCGAGGATGCCGGTGCTGTCGAGTGTGCTGGACAAGGGCGCGAAGTCGTTCGCACCGTAGCGGCCCGGGCTGGCGCGATACCCGATGATTCCGCAGTAGGCGGCGGGCACCCGTACCGATCCCGAGGTGTCGGTGCCGACCGCCAGCGGGACGATTTCGCGCGCGACCGCCACCGCAGATCCGGATGAGGAGCCGCCCGGGACCAGCTCCGGGTCGAAGGGATTGGCGGGGGTGCCGAAGTGGAGGTTGATCCCGAGACCGGAGAAGGCGAACTCGCTGAGGTTGGTCTTGCCGATGGTGACCAGCCCGCTGTCATGGGCGCGCCGGACGAGGCGGCTGTCCACCGCGGCGGGTTCGTCGTGCAGGTGGCCGGCCGAACCGCTGGTCGTGACCGTGCCCTGGATATCGAAGACGTCCTTCCACGCGATCGGGACTCCGTCGAGCGGACCGCGCCGGGTGCCGCGCAGGCGGCGGCGATCGGCAGCCCCGGCCTGGTATCCGGCGCGCTCGGCGGTGACGGTGACAAGTACCGCGGTCGAATCCGATTGCCGGGCCCGGTCTATGGCGGCTGCGGCCAGTCGGGCCGAGGTCGTATCGCCCGCTGCGAGCGCCTGCCCCAAGGCGGTGGCGGTGGTCATGGACAGGACGCTACCCAGCAGTATTTCCGCTTCGATATGTAGGAAGATCCACTGAATGCCAATGATGCTGTGTGATCGTCCATTTCGACAGCGTCCTGTCGTTCGGTTGACTGACCTCCATGACAGTGTTGAGCCATCCGGAGCCGATTACCGTGCCGGCGAGGCGAGCCCGAGCGGTGACCCTGAGCGCCGGTGAGAGGTTGCGGATCACCGACGTCGATGGCGGCCAGGTGGGTGATGTGTTCGCCTACAACGCCCACGACCTCACCGAGCACCACAGCGCCTCTCACACGCGCACCCACACCGCGCGACTGTTTCCCGCGCTCGGCGAGTCATTCGTGACCAACCGGCGGCGACCGATCCTCACGTATGCCGACGACACCTCGCCGGGTGTGCACGACATGCTGATCGCCGCCTGCGACCCGGAACGCTATGCGGCGTACGGGGATCCGGAACACGCCAACTGCGCCGACAATCTGCGCCGAGCAGTGACCGAGCTGGGATACGGTGCGCCGCCGTTCATTCCGCAACCGATCAATGTGTTCATGCGCATTCCGGTCGCCGCGGACGAGAGCCTGACCTGGCTCGAGGCCGCCACCGCGCCCGGGGACGCCATCACCTTCCGCGCCGAAATGGACTGCCTGGTGGTGGTTTCCGCCTGCCCGCAAGACCACAACCCCATCAATGGCGCTCGACCCACGCCACTGGCCCTGACCGTCCTTCCCCCGATCAGCGAGGAGAACCACCGATGACCACCACCGAACTCGCCCACCCCGCACTCGAGCCGTTCGGGCTGGACACCCTGAAACTACGCAACCGATTCGCGGTGGCGCCGATGACGCGGGTCTCGGCCACCCCCGACGGCACTCCCACCGAGCAGATGACCGCGTATTACCGCGAATACGCGCTGGGCGGATTCGGCCTGATCATCACCGAGGGCATCCATCCCGACGCCGCCCACAGCCAGGGTTACTTCAACCAGCCCGGCCTGGTCACCGAACAGCACGTCGCGGGCTGGCGCGCGGTGGTCGACGCCGTGCACGCGGCCGGGACTCCGATCGTCGCGCAGCTGATGCACGCCGGAGCCATTTCTCAGGGCAATGCGCACGGTTTCGAGACCATCGGGCCGTCCGCGGTGGCGCCGCGCGGGCAGATGATGGTCGATTACGGCGGGGTCGGTGGAGCGTGGAACGCGCCCCGGGAGATGACCGCGCACGACATCGACGATGTCGTGGCCGGTTTCGTCGCGGCGGCGGAGAACGCCCGTGCGGCTGGTTTCGACGGCGTCGAGATCCATGGGGCCAACGGCTATCTGCTCGATCAGTTCCTGACCGACTACACCAACCAGCGCACCGACGAATACGGCGGGCCGGTGCAGAATCGCATCCGGCTCACCGCGCGGGTGCTGGGTGCGATTCGTGATGCCCTCGGCGACTTCCCGATCGGAGTCCGGCTGTCGCAGACCAAGGTCAACGACTTCACCTATCGCTGGCCGGAGGGTGAGGCCGACGCGCGCGCCATCTTCGCGGCCCTGACCGAGGCGACGTACCTGCACATCGCCAGCGAGGGCCGGGACTTCCTCGAGACCGCGAAACTCCCCAGCGGCACGACGGTCACCCAGCTGGCTCGGGAGGTGTCCGGTCGCCCGGTCATCGCGAATGGGGGCATGCACAATCTGCCCCAGGCCGCCGACGTGCTGACCGGCGGGCACGCCGACATCCTGTCTCTGGGTACGGGCGCACTGGCCAATCCGGATCTGCCGCGCCGGGTCGAGGCCGGGGCTGAACTCTCCTCGTTCGATCATGAGATGCTGCACCCCATGGCAACCCTGGACTGCGCCGCGGCCTGGCGCGAGCGCACCGGCGAATGAGTGCTCGGACCTGGACCCGCGGCGGGGCCGCGGTGGCGACGCTGACCTTCGACGTGGACGCCGAGACGCCGATCCTCGCCGAGGGCCGGCACTACGCCGAGCACCCCATGGTGATGTCACACCAGGCCTACGGACCGGATGTGGGGGTGCCGCGCATTCTCGACCTGCTCGACGAGATGGGTGTTCCCGCAACGTTCTTCGTACCCGGTTGGGTCGCCGAACAACGCCCGGGACTGGCCGCGTCGATCGTCGAGCGCGGGCACGAGGTCGCGCACCATTCCTACAGCCACCGGCCGCCCACCTCGCTGCCGGCCGGCGCCGAGCGCGCCGATTTCGAACGCGCCCTGCAGGTATTCACGTCCCAGGGCATCGAGATCGCCGGGCATCGCGCCGCGATGTGGAGCGCCAGTCGCGAAACCCTTTCCCTGATAGCGGAATACGGCCTGGCCTACGACTCCTCGCTGATGGGCGACGACCGGCCGTACCACGTGGACACCCCACAGGGCTCGGTAATCGAACTGCCCGTGCACTGGTCGTTGGACGACTGGGAGCAGTACGCGTACCTGCCCGCACCGCGCATCGGCTCGGTCATCGAGTCGCCGGTCAAGGTCGAGCAGATGTGGCGGGCCGAGCTCGACGGCATGCGTCACTACGGCTGCCTGTTCAACGTGTGCATGCATCCGTTCCTGACCGGTCGTCCGGGCCGGATGCTGGCCCTGCGCAACCTGATCGCCTACGCCCAGGAACGCGGAGACGTCACCTTCGGCCGCTGCCGCGACGTAGCGACCTGGGCACGGGAGGACGCCCACACCCCGACCCGTCCCCTGCCCGCCTACGACTTGGACGAAGCCGTCTACCCGCAGTAGCACACCGCTCACGTCGACGCGGGTGTGCGGCGTGGGAGCGCATCCGGAGCGAGGCCGGTCAGTAGGTGGCCGGTCCCAGCGGTTCGGCCACCAGGGCCAGGTACAGGTCGATGGTGTCCTCGAGGCGATTGACATTGCGGCCGGTCAGCTCGGTGATGCGTGCCATGCGATTGCGCAGGGTGTTGACGTGGACGTGCAGGGCAGCGGCCGTGACCGCCCACTGGCCGTCGTGCGCGAGGAAGGTGCGCAGGGTGTGCTCGAGGTCGGTGTGGGTGCGGGCGTCGTGGTCACGGATGACGCCCAGCACCTGCTCCGAGAACCGTTGCCGCACCTGGTCGTCGAGCAGGCCGAGCAGCATCCGGAAGGTCGCGATATCGGCGAAGACAGCGGTGTCCGGGCCATGCTGCACTCGCAAGATCTGGCAGACCTCGCGGGCGCGCACCAGCGATTCCCGCAGTCCACCGGCGGTGGCGATATCTCCTACGCCGATCACGACCCGTTCGGCGGAGACCCGTCTGCCGACCTCCGCGGCCAGATCGCGGGCGAAGCGCGCCAACTCGTCCGCCGAGCGCTCCCACAGGCAGATGGACACCACATCCCGGCTGCCCGCCGCGGTGAAGACGGGTATGCCGTGGGTGGCGAAGAACGCGCCGACCGCGTGGGCGATATCGCCGGGCAGGGTATCGGCGTCGGAGGCGGCGACCGGTGCGGACACGAGCACTCCCAGCGGCCGGTCCGGTGGCACGCCATAGGCGCGCAGGCGGCGAATCACCTCACCGCTGCTTCGCGGCCCGGAGAGGATCATCTCCAATAGCTCTGTGGCGAAACGCGCCTCGATGGCGTGTACGGCCTGCTGTTTGGTGACCTCCAAGCTCAGGAAGCGCGCCGCCTGGGCCAGCGCGTCTCGATCGGCAGCGGTGAGAGTCGCGGCCGGTTCCAGGCAATAGAGCCCGGCGTCGATCTCCCCCATCGCACCCTCCACGAGATACAGCACCGCCGGTCCGGGCCCGAGCAGATCGACCTCGATCGGCGGCGGGGTGCGATTGAGCGCGGCCGCGGCCATCCGCACCTGCTCATCGGTCGGCTCACAGCCGATACTGGCCAGGCGGCGACCTTTGCGATCTACCACGAGCAGCGGCAATTCCGTTTCACCGCGCAGGATTTCGAGTACACCCGCCGCACCGCTGCCGCGCGAGAGAGCGGTGGCGAGGGCGTCGCCACGATGGACTGTGGCAGTCAGTTCCGCCTGGAGCACCTCGTTCTGGATCCGGGCGGCCGCTCGGGTGAGCGCGGCGAACGGCACCCCGACACACAGCTCGATGAGCGGCAAACCGCGTGAAAGGCACAGCGCGGCAAGCTCTTCGGGCAGCGACGGGGTTTGCGCCGTGAGCCCGAACACCAACCCGGCCGCACCCGCCCGCGCGACGGCCGCCACGAACCGGTCCGCCGAAACATGTGACAGCCACAGGCCATTGGTCAGCACGAGTTCGCCGGACCGGACATAGGGCGACGGGTCGGCGAGCTCCGTCGTGTGCAGCCAGTGGATCTCCGTCGCCAAGGATTCGGTGAGTTCCGTCGTCACGACTCGCAGCCCCAGGGCGGGATCCGCGACGAGCCGGCCAATAGTCAACACCTGGCGGAATGTACACGGAGAGCCAGTGATTGGTGGATGAACATCCATCCCTGCATTTGAACCTGCCGGCCCCGGTGATGGCCACCAGCTCACACACTCTCCGGAGACGGCCCGGCGATCGGCATGGCCCATGCCATGATCTTGTCGATCTCGTCCAGGTCGGAATCGTCGAGCACGATGTCCGCGGCGCCGAGGCTGTCCTGGATATGGCGGGCATGCCGGGCGCCGACGATCGCGACGTGCACGGCGGGATTGGCCAGCGTCCAGGCGATCGCCAATTGACCGACCGTGATGTTGCGGTCGGCGGCAAATGTCTCCAGTTCCCACAGGGCTGTCAGATTCTGCCGGTAGACATCGCCGGTGAAGTCGGGGCTCGTGCTGCGCCAGTCGTCATCGGCGAACGTCGTGTCACGATGCAGCGTTCCGGTCAGCAGGCCATGTGCCAACGGCCCGTACACCAGCACGCCGATGTCCTGAACCCGGCAGTACGGCAGCAGATCGTCCTCGATGTCCCGCCGGAACAGGTGGTACGGCGGTTGCACCGTCTCCACCGGCAGCACCGCGGAGAATTCCGCGATCTGCGCCGGGCTGTAGTTCGAGACCCCGACGTGGCGGATCTTGCCCGCGGCGACGAGGTCGGCCAGCGCGCCCGCGGTCTCGGCGGCCGGCACGGCCGCATCCGGCCAATGCACCTGATAGAGGTCGATGTGGTCGACGCCGAGCGCGGCCAGGCTGGCGTCCACTCCCCTGCGCAACCAGTCGGGGCTCGCATCGCGGACCAGGCCGGTATCGGTCATGCGCAGCCCGCCCTTTGTGGCGATCACGAGTTCGTCACGGGCGCAGGTGAGTTCGGGGCGCAGCGCCCGGCCCAGGATCCGTTCGGACGCACCGAAGCCGTACGCCTGCGCGGTGTCGAAGAAGTTGACGCCGAGATCACGGGCGCGCCGGATCGCACTGATCGCGGCGTCCTCGTCGAAGCGGCCCCACTCGCCGCCGAGTTGCCAAGTGCCGAAGGCAATTCGAGAAACGTGCAGTCCGCTTCTGCCCAAAATTGTTGTCTTCATGTCGCTCTCCGAATCTCCGTAGGGGTCTTGCTGCCTACTGTCGCGCTCCGGAGGGCGCTTGTCGCCACGGCCAGCGCCCATCGACGGATTCCTGCCAGCAGCAATCCCGGCGTTCCCGGCAGCTGCACCTGGCCTGCGTTTGCGCAGCACGGCGGCACTGCTGCGGGGCGGAGGAGCAGCTCGGGTCAGCGCGATTCGAGGAAGGTGATCACCGCCAGCACCCGGCGATGATCGTCGTGGGTCTCGGCCAGATTCAGCTTGGTCAGAATGCTGCGCACGTGCTTCTCGACGGTGCCTTCGGTGACCCACAACTGCCGGGCGATACCGGCGTTGGAACGCCCCTGCGCCATCAGGGCCAGCACCTCGTGCTCGCGTGCGCTGAGCGCTGCGAGCGGATCGTTACGCCGGCGGGCCGACACCAACTCCGTCACCAGCACCGGATCGACGACCGCCGCGCCCTTGGCAATCCGCTGGAGCGTGTCGATGAAATCCTCCACATCGGTGACCCGGCTCTTGAGGAGGTAGCCGATCCCCCGGCCGCTGGCCAGCAATTCCATCGCATGCTCGACATCGGAGTGGGCCGACAGCACGAGAATGCCGGTTTCCGGTAGTTCGTCGCGGATCGCGCGGGCCGCGTCGAGCCCCTCGGTGGTGTGGGTCGGCGGCATTCGAATGTCGACCACCACCAGATCGGGCCGTGTGTCCCGGACCAGCTCCAGCAAGTGCGAGGCGTCTCCGGCCTGCGCCACGATGTCGAAACCCGAACGCGTGAGCAGGCTCGCCAAACCCTCCCGGAGCAGCACATCGTCATCGGCCAGCAGCACCCGCAACGGAGTCGTCACTGAACTCTCGCCTTCCTTGGCTGCGCCGGACGTGGATGGCCGATAGACGTCGAGCATAACCGGGCCGATTGCAGGTAGCCGCCATACCCGCTGTGGTGCTGGCGGGGAGCACCGATGGAGGTCAGCAGCGACGACACCAGCTCGGGTGACAGCGATTCTGGAAGTCCCAGAAGGCAAACCGAGGAGTCGCGACATGGTCACATTCGAAGAGGCCGCCGCTGTCCGCGCAGCTGAACCGCACCGGGCGGCCGCTGCCCGCCGGACCGCGGCGAAGTACGCCGTCGAGCTGATCGGGACATTCTTCCTGGTGTTCACGGTCGGCACGGCCGTCCGCAGCGTCGGCCCGTTCGCACCACTGGCGATCGGCGCGGTGCTGATGGGGATGTTCGCCTGGCCGACGCTGTGGGTGTACCTCACGGCTCAGCTGATTGCCGGCGCTGCCGCCGGCGCCGTCTTCCTCGCACTCGATCCCGACGATCGATGACCGCCCCCTCCACCACCAGAAAGGCAAGACCATGACCAAAACGGCGCCCCGAGCAACGCATGGCAGCGGTCGACACCGACTACCACACCCGCGACCTGTTCGAGACGATCGCCCGCGGTGACCACCCGAGCTGGACGCTGACGCGCCTTCGAGTACTGGCGCAATGTCGACAAGAACCTGGGCGACCGCATCGAGCAGGGTGTCCGCGCCCATCCCGAACAGTCCACCACCCCAACACATTCAGGAGCACCATCATGACCACCCACATGGAATCGGCAATCGCATTTCGCGCGTCGTCACGACTGGCGGGCAATCTGCAGCAGGTCCTCGTCGAGCTCACCGCCCTCCACCTCAACGGCAAGCAGGCGCATTGGAACGTCGTCGGTCACAACTTCCGTGACCTGCACCTGCAGCTCGACGAAATCGTCGATGCCGCACGCGAAGCCGGTGACACCATCGCCGAACGGATGCGCGCCCTCGAAGCGGTGCCGGACGGCCGACCCCAGACGGTCGCGTCGACCAGCCTCCTGCCGGAACTCCCGGCCGGCGAGCAGCACACCGCCGTGATCGTCGACCTGGTCACCACACAGATTCGCGATGTGGTGGCGACACTGCGCGCCGTGCACGACGACACAGATGCCGAAGATCCGTCCACCGCGGACCTGCTCCATGCCGTCATCGATCAACTCGAGAAGCAGGCGTGGCTGCTCAGCAGCGAAAACCGCACCGCGGGATAGACAACGGCGATGTCGGACGAGGCGATGTCGGACAAGGGGAGGACGATGAATCGGGCTCGGTCCGTCCGGCCCGGTCCCACTGGCCTTCGACCTGGAGACGGCCGCCGTTCGGCCGGTCGGCCGACGACGACGACGACAACGAGGAGTGTGCATGACCGGAATGACAGTTGGTTTCATCGGGCTCGGCGCAATGGGACAGGGCATGGCCGCCAGCCTGCTGCGGGCCGGCCATCGGCTCCGGGTCTGGAACCGCTCCCCCGAGCCGGTCGCCGCGCTGGTCGCCCAGGGCGCCGACGCGGCCGGGAGCCTCGCTGACGTGTTCGCCGCCGAGGCGGTCGTCTCCATGCTGGCCAACGACGACGCCGTCGAACAGCTGCTGCTCGACCCGGCGCTGCTGGCCGGCGCGAAGGCCGCCGTGCACGTCAACATGGCGACGGTCTCGATCGCGCTCGCCGACCGGGCCGCAGCCCTGCACGCCGAGCACGGCATCGGGTACGTCGCCGCGCCCGTCCTCGGCCGGCCCCAGGTAGCCGCCGCCGGCGAACTGAACATCCTCGCCGCCGGCGGTGACACGGCGCTGGCGCAGGCGGCACCGTTGCTGTCCGCGATGGGCCGGCACACCTGGCCTTTCGGCACCCGCCCCAGCCACGCCAACGCCGCGAAGATCAGCGCCAACTTCCTGATCGCCTGCGCCATCGAGTCCATGGCCGAGGCGTGCAGTCTGGCGGAGTCCCACGGTGTCCGGCCCACCGACCTGGTCGAAATGTTCAGCGGCACACTGTTTCCCGGTCCGATCTACTCCGGCTACGGCGAAATTGTCGCCGCCCGCCGCTACGAACCGGCCGGCTTCCGGCTGCCACTCGGCCTCAAGGACGTCAACCTGGCCCTGACCGCCGGCGCCGCGGCGAACGTTCCGCTGCCCTTCGGCAGCGTGCTGCGCGACGCCTTCCTCGACGCCCTCGCCCACGGCGACGGTGACAAGGACTGGGCCGCCGTGGCCCGCCGCCGGGCCGGCCTGCCGGCGTAGCCGAGGCAGCCACCTCGGCACCACAACTCGGCTGGTCAAGGGCCTATAAACCGGAACTGCAGACGCCGAACCGGTCCCACGGAGTAGCGTGCGATCCATGAGCGCATGCGAGGTTTGCGGTAATGATTACGCGATGCCGATCGTCGTCGAAGCTCAGGGAGTGCGGCACGTTTTCGACTGCTTCGAATGTGCGATCCACCGAATGGCACCCATCTGCGAGCACTGCAACTGCAAGATCATCGGTCACGGCGTGGAGGCAGACGGCAGGTTCTTCTGCTGTGCGCACTGCGCCCTGTCCGAGGGTGCCAGAGGCCTGGTCGACCACATCTGAAATCCCCAACCCGACAACGAGAACGGGGCCGAAGCCGCAAACCCTGCAGCCTCGGCCCCGCCGGGACCATCAGGTGCTCAGATCGCCAGGAAGAACAGCACACTCGTGGCGAGCGCTGCGGTCAGGCGGTCAGGGTTGTGCCCGCAGTAGATCGGTGGTGAGCGAATTCAGTTCCACCGCACCGTCTGCCCCGACTACGACGGTGCCGCCGATGTTCGCGAGCCTCCCGCCGATGACGCAGTTGGGTTCGAAGGCGAACACCATGCCTTCGGCCAGTGGCAGATCGCTGCCGATGGTCGGCACCTCGGCCAGCAGGCCGTACTCGGCGGCCTCCGGCAGTTCGCGCATCCCGCCGCCGAAACCGCACACGGTGCCATAGGGATTCATCCCGTGCACCAGTGGATGCACGTTCCAGCCGCCCGCCGCGTCGAGGGGTGCCTTCATGGCGTCGACCACCTGACCGAAGGTATTGCCCGGCCGCAGCGCAGCCACACCGGCTTCGTAGGAGGCGCGCGCCACCTTCGCCGCCACCTCGATGTCCGGATGCACCTCACCCACGGCGATGGCCACCTGATGCTGGGATTCGCGCATGCCGTACTGGCAGAACACTTCCGCCAGGATCACGTCGCCGTCCTCGATGGTCCGCGGTTCCTGCGGGCGGTAGGACCAGACCGGCGGTCCCCAGCAGGCGAAGCCGGGACCGGACTGGATGAGCATGCCGGGCGCGACCGTGCCCAGCCGGAACGACGTGGACATGCCGGCCGCGTACACCTCGGCCTCGCTCACGCCGGGCGCGGCGACGTCCAGCATGGCCTGCGCCATCGCCTCGCCGATCTCGGCCGAACGCCGCAGCACCGCAAGCTCTTCCGCGGACTGGGTCAGGGTGCGCAGCAGGAACGGAAACCACATCGGCTTGAAGTTCACCTGCGGCAGCTGCTGAAGGACCGCCGTCCACAGCCCGTACGGCATGATCGGGTTGAAGTGGAACGGCGGATACGGCTCCAGGCCGATCACCCCGACCGCCGACCGCTCCAGCCCTTGCTCCTGCAACACGTCGACGACGCCCTGGGCATGCTTGGCCACCCGCATGTTGTGCGGTTCGGTCCAGCAGGCCTCGCCGCGGCGGCGGGCCTCGATGTGGTCGGCGATGTGCATTGGCGACCACACCAGCGAGATGGGGTCGGCATCGCGCGGGAAGACCACGATCGCGCCGGGACGCTCATTGGTGAAGTAGACATCGGGGGCGAACGGTGCGGGTCCGCCGGTCTCGTGCTCGCCGTAGATCACCAAGGCGTCGACGCCCTGGTCGTCCATCAGCTCGCGGGCCAGCGCCCAGCGCCGATCACGTTCGCTCAGCGAGTAATTCGGATGCATGCGGGTTCCTTCTCGAGGTGTGATTCGACCTGGTAGGAACGCTATGTGTGGTGCGGGACCGGAGTATTCAGTCAATCGACCTGTCTGGTACCGATCAGTTTGCTTAGGTAGGGTCTGCCGAGTGCTGCGCGGGCGCGCCGACGAACAGGCGCTGATCGATCAACTCCTTGCGGACGTACGTACCGGCCGCAGCGGGGCGCACGTGCTGAGCGGGCCCGCCGGCATCGGCAAAACCGCGCTGCTCGACTACACCGCGGCGAAAGCCCAGGGATTGCGTGTGATTCGCGTGGCAGGCATCGAATTGGAAGCCGAACTCCCCTTCGCCGGCCTGCATCTGCTGCTGCATCCGGTGCTGGACCGGCTCGACGCCCTGCCCGCACCGCAGGCCGCGGCACTGCGCAGCGCCTTCGGACTGGCCCCGGCTGCACCCGGCGATCGCTTCCTGGTCGGCCTCGCCGTGCTGTCCATGCTGGCTGAACTGGCCGAAGACGGACCTGTGCTGTGCCTCGTCGACGACGCCCAGTGGCTCGACCGATCCTCCACCGAGGCACTGACTTTCGCGGCCCGGCGCCTGCACCACGAAGGCGTTCTGCTGCTGTTCGCGGTGCGCGGCGAAGCCCGGGAACCGGCCGGACTCACCGCACTCCCCACTCGCGAACTGACCGGACTCGATCCCGCCTCCTCGGCCGCGCTGCTGGACGAGCGGTATCCCGAACTCGCCGCACAGGTGCGCGCCCGACTCCTGGCCGAAACCGAGGGCAACCCCTTGGCCCTGGTCGAACTGCCCTCCGCGCTCAGCACCGAACAACGCACCGGCCAAGCACCGGCCGGCTCCTACGACCTGGCCACACTGCCCCTCTCCACCCGGGTACAGACGGCGTTCGGCGCGCGGGCCGCACGACTGGGCGACGCGGCCACCAGCCTGCTGCTGATCGCCGCCGTCGAGGAGACCGGCCGGCTCGAAATCATCTTGGCCGCCGCGGCCGCCCACCACGCGGGACCCACCGAACTGGCAGCCATTGAGGACTCGGGACTGCTTGTGCGCCAAGGCGATCGGATAGCCTTCCGGCATCCGCTGGCCCGCGCGGCCGTACTGGGCTCCGCACCGATGCACCGCAGGCTCGACGCGCACCGCGCGCTCGCCGAGGCGCTGACCGCGAGCCACTCTCCCGAGGCTGCCGACCGCGCGGCGTGGCACCGCGCCGCGGCCTCGACCGGCCCTGACGACGAGATCGCCACGGCACTCGAGACCGCGGCACTGCGGGCCTCCGAGCGGGCCGACCACGCGCTCGCCGCCGCAGCCATGGAACGCGCGGCCGAACTGACCGTCGAACCGCACACCGCGGCGCGACGCCTGACCTGCGCCGCCCACTCGGCGGCGACCGGCGGCGATCTACAGCGGACCGCCACACTCGTCCGCCGCGCGTATCGTGGACCCGTCCACCAAACCGACGCACCACGCCTGGATTACCTGCGCGCCATCGTCGAATCGGAATTCGGTTCCCGGCACCAGGCCGCCCGCATCCTGATCGACGCCGCCGGCCGGGCTCCGGCCGACCTTGTGAGCATGATGCTCGTGGACGCCATGCGCAATGGCGTGTTGGTCGGCGATGCCGAACTCACCGAAGAGGCCGCGACCCTGCTGCAACAGCGCACCGGCCGGACCCCGATCAGCGAGGGAATGATCGGCATGGCCCGCATGCTGGGTGGCGACGACGAAGCCGCGCTACACCGGCTGCACGCCTGCGCGATGCACGCACATTCCCACCCGGCGGGCTTCAGCCCGGACGAGCGTATGAACGCCGCCGCGATGGGCCTGATGACCGGCCTCGACGACGAGGCACGCGACCTGCTCACGACCCTCGTCGCCGATGCCCGCGAGCAGTCCACACTCCGGCTGCTGCCGATGCGCCTGCACTACCTCGCCTCCGCCGAGTACGCCACCGGCCGCCTCCGCGACGCCACGGTCCACGCCGAGGAGGCGCTGACACTGGCCGACTCCATCGGACAACACCACCAAATGGACGGCCTGCGTAGCATTCTCGCTTGGGGTGCGGCACAGACCGGCGACGAGCAGCGCTGCCGGGAACTCGCCGAACCCACCCTCGCCGCCGCCCTCGACCGCGGCGAACTCGCCACCGCGCTACTGGCCACCACCGCGCTCGGGCTGCTCGACCTGGGCGCGGGTCGCTACGACCGAGTGCTGGACCGCATCGAATCCGCCTCCCGCGGCCCGATGGGCAGCCACTACATGGCCGTCTTCTTCACACCGCTGTGCGTCGAGGCCGCGATGCGCACCGGGCAGCCCGCGCGCATCGGCGAAGCTCTCGAACGCTTCCGCCGCTGGGCAGACGCCAGCCGATCACCGTGGATTCAAGGCGTTTACGCACGCTGCCTGGCCCAGACGAGCTCCGACGACGAGGCCGGCGAGCACTACGCCGCGGCGGTGCGGCTACACGAGAAAGGCGGCCGACCCTTCGAAGGGGCCCGCACCCAACTGCTGTACGGGGAGTGGCTCCGGCGCGCCCGGCACAAGACCGAGGCGCGCACGAGCCTGCGTGCGGCACTGGAGACCTTCGATCGAATCGGCGCGAGCGTCTGGGCCGGCCGAGCCCGGGCCGAGCTGCGCGCGACCGGCGACACCGGCCAGCAACCGGCCACCGCCTCGATACTGGATCTGCTTACACCACAAGAACTTCAGGTGGTCCGCCTGGCCGCGCACGGACTGTCGAATCGCGAGATCGGCGCGCAGCTGTTCCTCAGCCCCCGCACCGTCGGCTACCACCTCTACAAGGCTTATCCGAAACTCGGCGTCGCAGTGCGGGCCGAACTACCCGCACTGGTCCATCAGCTGTAATGGGAGCCGGTCCGAGTCAGAACCGGTAGCGCAGGATGCGTGCGCCCTGACGGGACAGGGCGGTGCTGCGGGACATGGTCCGGGTGAGTCCCCGCAGGGGTTGCGGCCAATCGGCTACTTCGGGTGCGCGAGTGAGGAAGTCCTCGTCGATGAGGGTCAGCCCGGCGCCCCAGGATTCCGGTTCACGGGGGTCGTCGAAACCCGCGGCGGCGGTGATGCCGAGCGCCTTGATGGTGGGATGGTATTTCATCGCCCACGCGGCGAAACGGGTATAGCCGTTGAGGGCTATCTCGCCGGTGCCGAAATGCGTTGTGAGAGCATGGGTCAGGACTTGGAACGAGCTGCCGGGCAAAAAGGGGATCAGCCCCTCGGCGACGATCATGGCCGGCCGGTCGCGCGGTATTCCCGCGAGCCAGTCCGCGGCGGTGACGTCCGCGCCCACGAGATGGGAAGGCTCCGGGAGGAATTGCGGACGCATCGCGACGACCTCGGGGAAATCGACATCATACCAATCGATTCCGGCGGTCGGCTGACAACGGACCATTCGGGGATCCAGTCCACAGCCCAGGTCGAGCACCACCGCGTTGGGATGCGCGGTGGTGAAAGACCGCACGGCATCGTCCAATTTCTTACTGCGCAGCGCTGTTTCGTAGGTCAGGGCGGCCTTGATCTTCAAGGTGTCGAAGTCGTAGTCGATCCGATCCGCGATCTCCGCGGAGCGGGTGTCGCCGAGCATTGGGACGCGCAGCCTGCTGTCGAGGGCCTTGGCCCACAGTGTGATCAGCAGGGTTTCCTCGATCTGGTTCAGAGTCAAACGGGTGCGTTGCGTGGTCATGCGATACCTAACTTCTTACATGAGGGTGCGCCGCGGAAAGGTCGCGGAGCCGGGTCGATGCCTGGGGGCGGCGCCGAATCGGCCGCCCTCATCCACGGATCACACCGAACGGGACGCGCTCCGGTAGGTCGCCAGCACATTGAGCCGGTGCAGATTCCGGCACAGCGTGAGCAGGCCCTGGGTAGCGAACTCCACCGGAATCGCGTAATCACCCAGCGCGTCGATCAGACTCGGTTCCAGCGTCTCCGCCCACGGATTCGAGACCTTCGCCTGCGTCTGCTCCAGGGTCTTTCCCGCGGCAACCGCCACGGCGACCTCGTCGCGGAGCTGCTCCAGGTATCCGATCAACCAGTCGACCGCCTCGAGCGCATTGCCCATCGGCCCGTGCCCCGGCACCACGATCGCCATGTCCGGCAGTGTTTTCCGCATCTTCCGCAGGGAGGCGAGATAGGGCTCCGGCCCGCCCTGCAGCAGCATCGGCGCGATGCCCGCATGACAAACGTAGTTGCCGGTCCATGCGGTGCGGGTATCCGGGACGTACACCACGGTGTCGCCCGGACCGTTGCCCGGCCCGAACTGCCACAGCTGCACGACGCGCCCGCCCAGATCGATCTCGGCGAAGTCGTCGAACACCACATCCGGTGTGCGCCAACGGGTCACCGCGTCGAACTCCGCCTCCGCACCGTACATGTTCCCGGTCCGCTGCCGCTTCTCGTTGTCCAGATCGGACATGTTCTCCTTGTTCAGCCGCGACGAGATCACCACCACCTCATCCGGGAACGCGGCATTGCCGAACGTGTGATCACCGTGATAGGTCGTATTCACCAGGTACCGCACCGGCCGATCGGTCAATGTGGCTGCCTGCGCCTGAATCCGTGCCGAAATGGCCGGCGTAATTCCCGCATCCACCACGAGCGCCGCAGCGCTGCCCACGATGACCCCGTTGTTATCCTTCGGCGGCAGCGTCGCCATCAGCGCGACAACCCCATCCGCGAACCACTGCGCCCGATGTTCGAGCCCCACCGGCGACAGGTTCGGTCCCAGATATCCGTCCGGCCGCTCGGTGAGCTCCCGGTCCGGTACAGCTTGGGCGTTCATCTCATTGCCTTCCCTCGAGAACGGTGAACCCGCCCAACGCTAAGAACCGGCCGCGTCAACGGAATCCGTCGAACGACTGGGGTCGGTCACTGTTCTTGCGGTGGTGATCGTGAGAACCGGGGGTATCAGTGCGCGGCAGCGGCACGTCCGGGGCCGGTCGCTGCGGCGAGGGCGGGTATGCCGATGAGATTGATCTGCTCGACCCGGGTGTAGATCGAGCCGCCGAAATCTCGCAGGGACAGCTCGATAACGCGCAGCGTCAGAAGGGATCCCGCGTAGAGGCCCGCGGAGAGCGGGGTGATCAATCTTGCGATCTTGATGGCCACGTCCATCTGATTTCCTCTCAGCTATCAGCCAATTCCTCGGCTGATTCGTGCCCGGCGGAGCCGGTTCTGCGGAGGAAGTCGGCGATCACCTCGAGTTCGGCCTCGGAGTAGTGGTCGCACAGTTCGTCCATCCTGTTGTTCATTCCGGCGAACACCCGGAACAACTCGGCGTTGCGTTCGCGGACGCCCCGCAGCGCGACTGCACGGCGGTCCGTCGATTCGGGGTCGCGCTCGCGCACGATCCAGCCGCCCTTCTGCAACCGATCGAGAATTCCGGTGAGCGTCGCGGGATGCAGGCCGGCCCGGCGCGCCAACTCGGTCGGGGTCAACGGACCGTGTCGATTGATGAGGTCGAGGCAGGTCCAGTCGACGTCTCTGAGTTCGATTCGGCCGCCGAACCGGCGGTTGAGCAGCGACAGCTGAATGTTCAAGTCGCGCAGCGCATCCTTGACGGCAACCGTGAGCTGCCTGCGGCGCCGAGCCCCTGCCTGATCCGCTGTCGAACTCATACGCGCCACTTCCGATCGGTTTGTACGGATTCCGTATGATATTCGATCAGATCGGCTCGACGCGGAACACCGCGATCCGATGCGCCGCCGCCGCGACTCCATCCGGAGTGGACGTCTCGGCGAGACCCGTAGTCACGAAGCGATTGCCGACGCTGGCCGGGCTGGTGGTCACCAACTGACGCAGCAGTGGCGGTCGTTCGTCCACCGGCACCTCGACCAGGCGGACGGTCGAGGACCGTCGGCCGCGAGCCAGCTCGACGGTCTCCGCGGCCCGTGCGTTCACCACCCATGCGGCCTTCGGGAAGGCCTGGAAGATGTACTGTCCGCCGTCGAGCGCGATCACCGCGATCGGGAAGGTCCGCAGTTGCCCACTGCGTCGCCCCCGGACCGTGAGCAACTGCATTGGACCGAAAGCGATTCCGCGCCTTTGCAATCCGACGATGAGGGTGTTGACGGCGTTGGTCAGGCGACGGTTGGTGTCGGCGTTCATGAGGTGCTCTCCCATCGGGACCGGGGCCGATCCCCTCCGAAAA
This sequence comes from Nocardia sp. NPDC059236, assembly GCF_042754085.1. Classification (NCBI taxonomy): domain Bacteria; kingdom Bacillati; phylum Actinomycetota; class Actinomycetes; order Mycobacteriales; family Nocardiaceae; genus Nocardia; species Nocardia sp. NPDC059236. The sequence goes on along the minus strand of NZ_JBHZAF010000004.1, from coordinate 154,193 downwards.
TACGCAAACCATAAGCTATGGAATTAATATAGTATCGAAGTCATATTAGATGGCAAGTAGGAGGTCGCGGTGCAAATAAGGACAGAACGAGTGCGGGTGCGGTTCGCCAGCGGCGACGTCGAGCGCGCCGCGTGGCACTACCCCGGCACCAACGGCGCCTGCGTGGTCATGGCGGCAGGCGGAGCTGTCACGAAGGAACCAGGTACCGACCCCTTCGCGCGCCGATTCCACAACGACGGGTTCACGGTGCTCGCTTTCGACTTCCGGCGGCTCGGAGAAAGCGGCGGGCAGCCGCCGGCCGAACTCGCGGTCGAGGTGGCGAGGTCGGCACCGCACGCGGACATCGCCCACGTGCCTGGCGGACACTACGCGCCGTTCCTCGACACGCATGAGCAGGCCGTCGACACCCAATTGCTGTTTCTCCGCAGGCAGCTGCTCGCTCACGGCCGAGCGCCGGGCGAGTTCCTCACCGCCACTTCCGAAAGCGACCGAATCAGATGAGCAACGACAACGCAGCACCGCGGATCGACCCGGCGACAGTCGATTACGAGCGGTTGTACCGCGGTGAGGAACTCTTCCCGGGCGTCATCGTCCAGCGACCGCCATGGGATATCGGAAGGCCGCAGCCGCTACTCGTGGCATTCGAGAGGGCCGGCCGTATCCGGGGCGAAGTCCTCGACGTCGGCTGCGGGCCCGGCGACACCGCCGTCCACCTCGCCTGCCTCGGCTACCGGGTAACCGGCCTCGACGTCGCACCCACCGCCGTCGAACAGGCCCGCCAACGTGCCACGGAGCGCGGTGTATCGGTGACATTCGAGGTCGCCGACGCGACGACCCTGGATGGTTACGACAACTGTTTCGACACCGTAGTGAGCAGCGCGCTGCTGCACTGCCTGGATCCGGCGCAGCGCCGAACCCACGTGAGCGCGCTGGCTCGGGCAATCAAACCAGGCGGCCGATTGATCCAGTTCTGCTTCACCCCCGCCGAACACACCGAGCTGTACGCCCCGTACCCGATCCCCGAGCCGGAGTTGCACACCCTGTTCGCTCCGCCGAAGTGGGCGATCACCACTCTGCGAGCCGATCGCCTGGAGGCGACAGTGCCCACCGAGCAACAGTCGAACCTGTTTGCCCAGAACAACTTCCGTCCCGACCGCGACGAGAATGGCGCCCTGCTGCTACCAATCCTGGTGCTCGAGGCGCAGCGCACCTGAATCCTGCGCCGGCTCGAGCGCTGATCGAGACACTCGGCATCCGCTGGGCCGGAAAAGACAACGAGGTCGGTGCCGCACAAGCGGTTCCGGCCTCACCGGGATCGGTTTGTCCAATGCCCCTTGGAGCATCGCGGATCAGCTTTCGAGCCGCTTCCCTGGTAACCGATTGGCCGGCCAGAATCTCGAACGTCATGCATGTAGTGCTCAGGGTGCTGTGACCGGGGTGTTGCAGCTGGCTGGGGGATCGACCAGCTCGCAGTCGGCGGGGGCGCGGACCGGTAAGTACTCGGCCGCCACGCCGTTGTGGGCGATGATGTCGTGGTACGTGTCGACCGCGTCGGTGGGTACGCGGTTCAGGGCCGGGTCGGTGCGTACGTTCACCGTGTAGAGGCCGAATCGTGGTGTGTAGGAGCCCCATTCGTAGTTATCGGTCAGGCTCCAGTAGTTGAAGCCGATGAGGTTCATGCCGTCGCTCTTCGCGCGCTGCAGCCAGTAGACGGTGTCTCGTAGATGCTCGGAGCGGGTGTAACCGTCTGCGCGGGGTTGCCCGTTCTCGGTGGGCATGCCGTTCTCCACGATCCATAATGGCTTGCCGGGAAACCGTTGCGAATAGTGTTGCAGCGCAAAGTAGATGCCCTCGGGCCGGACCGGAAGATCCCACATTCCCGCCGGGGCGGGTGCCGAGCCGCCGGGCGTGTTCGCGGCGGCGAGGTCCGGTGGTTGGTAGCCGAAGTAGTAGTCGATGCCGATGAAATCGAGTCTGTCGCCGATGCGTTCCAGCAGAGGTCCGTTGACCTGCGACTCCGCCCCGGCAACGTAGCCGACATTGCTGGTCACCAATGCGTTCGGCTGCACCTGATGGATGTAGTCGTAGATGCTGTTGTGCGCCTGCGCCACCTCGTTCAGCATCTGATCGGCGTCGGTCCGGTTCTGACGTACCTCGTGCACGATGTAGGCGACCGGCTCGTTTATCGTCACCCAGATCGGGTTGCGAGCCGAGTAGCGGTCGACCACCTTCCGCATATTGGTGAGCCAGTCCGGCACCATGCCGGGATTGCGCCAGCCGCCCCGGTCTGCCTCCCAGCCCGGATACACCCAGTGGTCCAGCGTCAGCATGGGGCGCATACCGGCTGCCACGATGGCGTCGATCACGTCGTCGTAGAAGGCGAAGGCGGCCGGATCCCATACTCCCGGTTGGGGTTCCAGCCGTGCCCATTCCACGCCGATCCGAAACACCTTGACGCCGAGGTTCTCGGCCAAGGCGATATCCGACCGGAACCGGGAATGGAAATCGACGGAATCGCCGAGGCTGTCCCAGCCCGGATTGTCTTCGATGTAACGGGTCCAATTGCTGTCGGGTGACTGGCCTTCGGATTGGAATCCGGAGGCCGCCACACCCCAGAGAAAATCGTCGCCGAGCACGCCGATGTGTCTTTCCGGTGCGGTGCGGGCGGCCCCGGGCACCAGGAGCAGGGTGGCGGCCATGACCAGCCCGGCCGCGACGAGACAGCGAAATCGAGTGCGCATCAGCACTTCCCCAGGACCAGTACTCGAAATGAGTGAGCGCGGTTACTTACTCCTGGATAGCTGCGATTCGTCTCGGGAATATGCCAGGTCGATAGTGGTTTGGCACAACATCGCCCACGCGCTCCGCGCCCTTGCCGTGGCCCCGCACTCCAGGCAAGGAGTCGCGTCCACCGGAGTTTCCATACGACTGGGAGTGGATCAGTCGAGATCCTGTGTCCCAACGCCTACAGTGCGCTCGCCAGCAGACGCGGGCTGACCGTGCGGCCGGGCCCACCGGTCCATGACGACCTGGTCCGCCGCGGCACTCACCGAAACTGAATTACGATCATTTCAGAAACTGGTCCACTGACCATTTCACCGTGATCTAATGCTGCCCAACTCGGGTGCGGCAACCCCTCGACGACCGTGTCGAGGGACACCCGATGTCTGTGGGAGAAACAATGATGGACAGCAGTATGCGGCGGGCGGCCGGTTCGATGGCCGCGTTCGCGGTGGCGGCCGGTTTCGCGGTCGCCGCGATCCCCGGCACGGCCTCGGCCGCATCGGGAACGGTCACCTGGACCGACGGGAACAGCAAGTTCACCCGGACGGTCTCGGACACCAACCCGATCGCCGGCGAAACCATCACCGTCACGACGATGTTCGAGCGGACCGGCATCCCGGTCGAGTACATCTACTCGGTCAAGGACGCGCACCCCGCCTGCCTGACTCCGGTCGCGGGCTCGGGCAAGATGGGCGGCGACCAGGTCACGCTCGACACCTCGGCCCCGGACTCGGTCAGCGCCTCCTTCAGCATCGTCAAATACCCCGTGTACCCGAACATCTCACCGAAGTCCCAGACCTTCGAGGTGCAGTACACCGTGGGCGTCAACTGCGCCCGCGACACCCCGCTGCCGACCTCAATGAGTTACACCGGCTCCCTCGGCGCCGGCAACTACACCGACAAGGGCCCGGCCGTCACCGTGTCCAGCGACGCCGTATCGACCACCACGCTCACCCCGGTGAGCGGCGCCCAGGTCAACAATGCCGTCACCCTGCAGGCGACCGTCTCCCCGGCGGCAGCGGGCGGCACCATCCAGTTCAAGGCGGGCGACCAGGTTCTCGGTGACATCCCCGTCGCCGCGAACGGCACCGCCTCGATCGTCTGGACCCCGGGTGCCGCGGGCACCTACAACATCGCAGCCACCTTCTCCGGCCGCACCGGCGTAGCCGGTTCCACCACCACCCAGGCAGTAACCGTGGCCGACACCCCGACCCCCACCCCCACTCCGACCCCCAAGCCCAGCACCGGCTCCTTCGGCTGATCGCGGCACCCGGACGTACGTGACCTCATGCAGTCGGGGGGTACCCAGACCGCAAGAGGTCACGTACACGAAACCTCTAGCGGCCCGCGAGCACCCGCCGATACCGATGACCACGCCGCAGACGGCAGGGCTGCGCGCCCCTCCACGATCCGCTCTCCTTCGACAGCTCCTGCCGAATCCCGGGCCGAGCGTCGAGCCACACCGCACACGGGCGCGGCAGGTCCGAAGATCAACGGGCCTTGCGGTCGTGAGTGGTCGTCCGAAGCAGTGCTGCGTGGCAGAGACGAGGAGCTGACCTCCGAGAGGATGCTGACCGCGTAGGGTCTGGATCGTGAAGCGTGCGACGCAGTGGAACATCCTCGGGGAGCGCCTGGTCGACGAGAATCGGCACATCCGGCTCTCGACGGTCGACGTCGAACTCCCGGACGGTGTCCGGTTCACTCAGTACGTAGCGCGGATGCCGCGGTGCGCGATGACGTTGGTGCTCAACGAGAACCGTGAGGCGCTGTTGATGTACCGGCACCGGTTCATAATCGATCAATGGGTGTGGGAACTGCCGGGCGGCTATGTCGATCACGCCGAGGATGTCGCGGTGGCGGCGGCTCGGGAAGTGGAAGAGGAAACCGGGTGGCGGCCACGGACAATGGAGCACCTGGTGACCTATCAGCCCTCGATCGGCACCCTCGATCAGCCCCAGGAGATCTACCTCGCCCGGGGGGCGGATCTGACCGACACCGCACCCGACATCAATGAGGCCGAGGACGTGCGCTGGATCCCGCTGGCCGAGGCGGCGGCCATGATCGACCGGGGCGAGATCGTCGGCGCGGCAACGGTGGTCGCGATCTATCGGGCGCTCAGCCTCGCCGAGTGAGCTCGAGGATCTGCTGACGGAACTCGGCGACCTCGGTCAAGTCGCTGAACGGCCGCAACCGATAACGCAGGTCCCGCAGATAGGACAGACTGCGGCGGGATGCGAGATCGACGGCGATATCGAGCGCGCCGAGCCCGACCCTCACGGCCTCGCGCGGGTCGGTGACTGTCAGAGCGGAGGCGAGCAGGCTCAGGTTGAATGCGCGTCCGCGTTGGTAGCCCGCCGACATCGTCAACGAGCGCTGCGCGAATTGCGCAGTGCGCGTGTGGTCTCCGAGCTCACGGAAGCAATGGGCGGTTTTCGCGGACATGTAGGACTGGTCGAAGTATGCCAGCCACACCGGTTGTTCACCGGGCCTGGCGCGGTCGAATGCGCGTTCCGCGGCGTTGAGCGCTGTGGTGCAGGACGTTTCATCTTGACGGGCGGCATGTCCATGGGCTTCGACCATGTGGCATTCGGACTCGAGGGCAGCGAGCCCTGCCGTGCGGGCAGCGATCTGCGCGGCGCGGGCCAGGTCGATGGCATCCCCGGGCCGACCGACGTAGGTGGCCTGGTGGCTCATGGCGGCCATGATTTCTGCGCTGAGTGCGCCGTCGCTGGCGGCGCGGGCGAGTCGAAGTGCCTGGATCAGGTAGCGCTGCGCGAGGCCGTGATCTTCCTGGTCGTAGGCGGCCCAGCCAGCCAGGCGTACGAGTTCGGCTGTGGAGCCGAACAATTGGCGGCCGATGTGCTCGTTGAAGCTGCCGCGCAGCAGCGGCGCGACCGAGCTGTGCAGGTACTGCACGATCGTCGAGCGGACCTTGCCGCCACCAACCTTGTTGTCGAGATCCCGGAACGCGGCCGCCATGGATTGAACGGCATCGACGTCGATCTGCCCCACCCGTCGCGACGAGCCGATCGACACCGGATGCTCGGGGCCGGGCAGCGTCAGCCACCGCATCGACGCCGCCGGGTACACCGCGACCGCGTAGGAGGTGTCCTGCAAAAATCGTCGGTGCTCGATGTCGCTGCGCCACAGCGTGGTCGATGCCTCGACCGCGCCGGAGAGGCTCAGTGAGAACTCCAGGCCAAGATCTGCGGCCGCATCCCGGGGGTTGGGCATCCCGCACATGGCCGGTGTGATTGTGCGCCCGAGTAATTCGGTCAGCGTGTCCGCGATCAGCTGCGGCACCGGCGGCTGTGGCTGCTCCCCCGAGAGCCAGCGCCCGATCGAAGTGTGGTCGTAGCTGAGCTTCAGCCCGAGACCGCGACCCCGGTCGACGATACGGCGAGCGAGTGCCTTGCGCACCCCGCCGGCCTCTTCGACCAGCTCCTCGAACTGCCGATTCGGTTGTTTCGCACGGCGTCCCATAAACCGCAGTGTGGCACCGGTGACACCGAACCGCTATCAATCGGCGATCGCGCACACCCCCTGTGCACACACCCGCCCCTCCCGCGCGTCTACCGCCGATCGCCCGGCGTGCAGTGGACTGGCAGTCAGCCCCAATGCCGGGCGGGCTCTGCGCCCCACGAGCTCGCGGTATCTGGGTGCGCTGCAACGACCGCCGAGTACCGGGAGCTGCCGGACATGGACATCCTTCTTGCCATCACGCTCGTCTCGCTAGTCGTCTTCGCCGCCGCCGTGACCGGCCGAATCCTCCAGGACAGTGACCGTCCCGCGACCCGGCTGACCGTCGCCGACATCCAGGCGCGGCTGGCGGCCGAGCCGCCACGCACCTACATTCCGATCAGTCGAGGACGGTGAGCGATGGCGTTCACCGAACCGGAGGCGAAAGTGCTTGGCGCACTGTCGGTCCTGGACCCTGTCCAAGCGCTGACCGTGCGACAGCTCTGCCGAGCGACCGGGCTGCCCGAGACCTCGATCCACCGGGCGTTGCTGCGACTGTCACGCACCGGGCTGGCGATGGGCACCCTGCAAGGGCCTGCGCGCTGGCGCTGCACCGATCGGGGCCGACTCGCGATCACCCGCCCTGTGTACCGCGAATACGCCGGGACACGACCATGACCAACTACGTGATCGGATTCCTCCGCCCCGACATCTCCGGTGAGCGGTGGCAACAAGACCACGCACGCATCCACGCGCTCGCCAAGCAACGCGGATGGTCGGTGGTCCTCGTCTACTTTGGCGACCCGAAGCGCCCGGGCGCTGTGATCAATCGCCTGATGAATCTTGCCTACACCGAACGCGTGAACACGGTGATCGCCCCGAGCGCCGACCATTTCGAGCCCGACGACATACCGGCCCTGGTCAAGATCGCCGATGTGATCTGCGCTGACACCGGCACCAGGTACACCATCCCCACAGACGACGGCCCCACCGACGATCCGAAAGCCATGGTGATTGGAAAGGGGGTGAACTGATGAAGTCCTTGGAACCAGGACCGAATGGCAACAGCCACGACCTGTGGAACGTACCTGTGAACGCCGATGACGACGGGCAAGATCAAAGCGGCTTGGTCAACCGGCGATAGTCCGGTCACTCGCTACCACGAGGACATCCAGCGCCCCAGGGGTAAAGCAATCGCGCCGTGGGGCGCCCGCACGCTGTGGCACCATTTTCCGTCAGCAGTTCCTACAGGCGACTTGAATCGCCCCCGATCTCGACGCTCACCCTTCGCGTCGATCGTTATGGAACCTTTCCGCGCGGGAGTGTCGAAATCGGGGTCCCCACCTTCCGCATCCCCCAACCCGGAAACGACGTTGGGGCCGATACCGCGTCCGCGGTACCGGCCCCAACGGGAACGGTTCGTGCAATGACACGATTGGTGGACCTGACGTACCGGCATACGAACCGCGCCGTGCTTGTGGACAGGCCGGACGTCGCGATTCGCGCGGTGGGTGCCCGCAAGGCGGTGACGAGCCTTCACTCGAAGAGCTGAACTAATTCAGCAGTGTCAGCTATCATGGATGCATGAGGTCACTACCCTTCAGCGAGCTGATCAGGAAACAGACATCGGTGTTCCCACTCCTGGAGGATGCCGACGTACTGCTCGAGCGGCGGGACGCGGAGAACGTCGTGCTGATGCGCGACGAACGGTATCGGGCGATGGATGGCGCGCTGCGCATCGCGGCCAGGTCGCTCGCTTTGGTAGCGAAGGCGAACCGGGTAATGGCGGAAGAGGTGCTGGCTGTCGAACTGCCCTGGCTGGTTTGGCTGCCGCCGGAGCACCGCAGCGAAGCTGTGACGGAATTGCTCGACGATCTGCTCGCCGGTGTGGACACCGGCTACTACCTGCCGTTCATGCGGAACCTGATCGCGTGGAAGCACACTGCCGAGATCCACACCGATCCATCGCTGGTCGCGCAGCTCACCGGACCGTTCCAGCGTGCCGACTTCAGTGAGGTACAGCGACCTGGAAATACCGGATGAGCAAACTGAAGCGCGGCGACGAAGCCCCGCGCCCCAAGCCGTGACGAATCCTGCTGCACAGTACCCAGGCGGCGCGCGGCTGGACGGAGATGCAGCGGAACGCAATCGATGCGCTCGACCGGGCCTGGGTCGACATCACCGCCGACCCCCGCAGCGTCGCGAGGCCCCAGCGGCAGCACCGCCTGAAAGCCGATCTGAAATCGGTCAAGCTCGGCGACGAGGAATTCGAGCAGTGGCAGTACGAAGTCACCGCGGGTGGACGTATCTGGTACGCGATCGACGACGCCACCCGAACCCTCTGGGTTACGAAGGCCTACATGGGACACCCGGGCATCACTGACAAGGGAAAAGGCGGCGGTCGCCGAATTCGTTGACACACACCCAAGATCGGGAAGTGGCAAACGGAACATAGGTCCGGTCGTATCGAATTCGAGTGGAGCCAAGAGGACTCGAACCCCTACTTCCGGGGCTCGGAGGTCCTGCTCATTCGGTCGAGCTGTCAGCGCTCTTCGAAAACTGGATCTGGCACACACTTGGTGATTGACCCGGTTCAGGATGTGTTGGGGCGCTTTATGATTGACTGCAAACTGGTGTTCTGATCCTGGTGTGTCGAGGGGTTCTGTTCCCACACCTGGACGGGCTGGAGGTCGGTGCGGTTCATGGTGTCGGCTCCCCGGTGTGCATCGAGGTCGCCACGGGTGGCGAACCAGTTGATTGCCCGAGTTGCTCGGTACCGTCTCGACGGGTCCACAGCCGCCATCGGCGGCGGATGTCCGATACCTCGATCACCGGCCGGGAAGTGGTGATCGCGTTGCGGGTCTGCAGGTTGTTCTGCGACAACTTCGATTGCGGGAGTCCGACTTTCGCTGAGCAGGTGCCGCAACTGGCCGCCCGCTACGGTCGGCGGACACTCCTGTTGCAGCGGGTGTTGTGCGCGGTCGCGCTGGCGTTGGGTGGCCGCGCCAGCGCCCGGTTGACCGGACATCTGGCAGCGCGGGTGAGCCGGATGACCTTGCTGCGGCAGATCCGGGCGCTGCCCGATCCCACTCACCCGACACCGCGGGTGCTGGGTGTCGCCGACTTCGCGCTGCACCGCCGGACCCGGTGTCGCCGTCCGTGCTCGCGCCGGCTGGGCGACCTGCCAGGACCGAACCGGCCCAGGAGCGACGGTCATATTGACCATCGAGCTCTTGGCCTCCGTAGGGCGGCAAATGAGCATGTTCAACCGTGCTCTAGCGTGTGCGGCACGCCGACAAGCCGCGGCCAATGGCAGTTGAGATGTCGGCGAGCCGGTCGGCGGCACTCGCGTCGATGAAGCACAGCTCATACGAGTCCGCGGCATCTGTGGACTTGAATTCCGTCACCTACACCAGGGCAGCACCGGTTCGCAGGCATCGATCGCCGATCTCGTCGACTCTCGGCGACTTCGCCTGCGCTCCAGCGGACTTCGCGCAGAGGTATCGAGATCTTCTCCCGGCAGGCTGCGTTGGCAAACCTTGGGGTGCACTGTTCGGGCTTCGGGCAGTGGCGGTTACGGCCTGAACGATGTGGTGGGTGATCAACCGAGCATGTCCCGCGCAGTACGAGTGGTGGTTGTGTGGCGTTCACGCTCGGTGAGTAGAGCGGTGAATGTGGCGTATTCGATTGGGGGGACGCAGATCTGCCGGTGTGGCAGTGGACGTAGCCTGTCGGGGTATACGTCGTTGGGGGTGACGACGGTGTGGTCGGGTTGGTCGGTCGTGTTGTGCTGGCGGTTGATCCACGCTTGCATGTCGGGTGAGTCGATGCTGGGCAGGCTCGCTACAGCATGAACCCAGTCCAGTCCCGTGATGGCTATGGCCGCTTCTGCGACGGTCACCATCACGGCGTCGGTGCTATGCCAGCTGCCGCCCATCGCCGATCGTGCCTTTCGTGACGACCACTGAGGAAGATGGTCCGAAAGGGCCTGGACAGGTTCGGCAGCGGTGAAACCCCTCTGCATCAACGATAGACGCAATTCGTCGCTATGAGCCGTTCGATTCGCCGCGACCGCCGATGTGCCTACGCCTCTCGGCTCCGCGGCGCGACAAGCGTCGTTCGGGCCCGGTTTACAGGCGGGGGCTGGATGGGCGCGGAGAGGGTATAGCGTGGATATAGCGGTGATCGCTCGCGTACCGCCGTCCAGACGGTGCCATCACCCTTCAGCCGGCCAGTCCATGGTCAGACGGGAGCGTCGCAATGACGCTGCTCTACAACGGTTTTCGTTCCTTATCCACCTGGCCGCGGCCGGGGTGCGCGAGATGAGCGCGCAGGACGACGCTACCGGCTCACGCCGGGCATGTCTGAACGCGGCGCTGAACGAGAGGGCCGGCGATCTCACCGATGACGATGCGGGGGTGGCAGCGTTTCTGACCCTCGGTGATGATGTCGTGCGGAACCTGTTGGATGTGCTGCAGCGACTCGACCGGCTACGCGGCGTTATCGAGGACACCAAATCCACGCTGTTGCAAGTAGGTTCCGCCCGTATCGATCTGCGCGATCTGGTCGCCAGGCTGGAAACCGATTTACGTAGCGCGAACACCGCCATGCTCGCCATCGCCAGCAACTGGCTCATGTCCTCCCCCGAACGCGGCGGCCCCCTCACCATTCGGTCCACACCCCACTGACAAGACTCGGCATTCGTCCCAGGCGACGGCTATGACGAGCGCGGCGCCTGTGGGCGGATCGGTCAGTCGAGGTAGTCCTGCAGGGCCTGTGAGCGTGACGGATGGCGCAGCTTCGACATGGTCTTCGATTCGATCTGGCGAATTCGTTCACGCGTGACGCCGTAGACCTTCCCGATGTCGTCGAGGGTCCGGGGCAGCCCATCATCCAAGCCGTAGCGCAGGCGCATCACGCCTGCTTCCCGCGGGTTGAGCGTGTCGAGCACCGACTGCAATTGGCGCTGCAGCAGGGTGAACGACACGGCGTCGATCGCGACGACAGCCTCGGTGTCCTCGATGAAGTCGCCGAGTTGGCTGCTACCCTCGTCGCCGATCGTCTGATCCAGTGAGATCGGTTCACGCGCGTACTGCCGGATCTCCAGGACCTTCGCGGGTGTGATGTCCAGTTCCTCCGCGAGCTCTTCGGGCGTGGCCTCGCGGCCCAATTGCTGCAACAGCGCACGCTGGGCGCGTCCGAGCTTATTGATGATCTCCACCACGTGCACCGGGATGCGAATGGTTCGGGACTGGTCGGCCATGGCGCGACTGATCGCCTGCCGGATCCACCAGGTGGCATAGGTCGAGAATTTGAACCCCTTGCGGTAATCGAACTTTTCGACCGCACGAACAAGGCCCAAATTGCCCTCCTGGATCAGGTCGAGAAAGGCCATACCGCGTCCGGTGTACCGCTTGGCGATCGATACCACCAGGCGCAGATTCGCCTCCAGCAAGTGGTTCTTGGCCTTGACGCCGTCCTGCACGACCCAGGTCAGGTCGCGGCGACGCGCGGCGGTGATACCGGCCGCCGATTCGAGCTCCTCGTGCAGCTTCTCCGCCGCATACAGTCCAACCTCGATCCGGATCGCCAGATCCACCTCTTCTTCCGCAGACAGCAGGGGAACACGGCCGATCTGCTTCAGATACGCGCGCGTCGAATCCCCACCGGCCGTGAGCGCGGCTTCCTTGCGCGCCCGTCGCAGCGCCGGGGACTCGCTGTCCTCCCAGTCGGAATCATCCCCGGCATCACCTCGCTCCGCTGGGTCGACTGCGACCTCGAAGGTTGAATCCTCTTCCGGCGCATCGGTTTCGACGCTTACCGAGTCGACATCCGATGGAGGCTGGTCGGTCGTTTCGTTGGCGGAGGTTGCCACATTCGCCCTTTCGCGGGATTAGGGCGGCACCGCGATGTGAGATCCGCAGAGAGGCCTTGGACGCCCTCGGCAATCACCGAAGCCACTGGCCAGTGTACCGGCCACCAGCCGGTACACCGTGGCTGCAGCGTAGCTCGGGCCGGCAGTCGCCGGCACCGATGCGGCTGCATGCCGCTGGATTTCCATTCCGTCGCCGAGTCCTTCGTAGGCGGCGTGTCTGGATCACCCGATCAGGGAGGCAAGTCGGCGTGTGATGCGAACAGCGCACTGACTCGCGGGTCGTGCAGCGGGAGGCCTTTGAGCCACCGGGACTCGACTTCTTTGAACAAGCCCAGGGAAAGCATGGGATCGCGACGTGCCAGGGCTTTCTGATCGGGGTCCTCGCCGGTGAGGTCGAGCGCTGGTGAAAAGAGAATGAGTGCCTTTGGCTGTGGAAGTCCCGCATCGCAGGATCTAACTCGATCGTTTGGAACTGTCGGCTCTTTACAGAATAGGTCCGGAATGGGACATTATCTGTCATGAACGAGGGCGACTTCGTCAGCCTCGAAGCAGCAGCCGCAGCGCTTGGTGTTTCCGTTCGACATGCTCGTCGCCTCACGAATTCCGGACGCCTGACGCGAGTCACCCGCGGACTGCTTGATCGCGACTCGGTGGATCGTTATCTGATGTCGCAGCGCCAAGGTCGCACCCGGGCTTGGGCGGAGCACACTGCATGGGGGGCGATCACCGTTCTCTCGGGTGGACGAGCCGACTGGCTCGGGCCTACGCAGACCTCGCGGATCCGAAGCACGCTTCGGAAGCTGACAGACCCAAGCGAACTGTCAGTACGGGTGCGCGACCGCGCGCATGTGCGCGTATTTACGGCTCACCGCGCCGCGCTACCTCGACTTCGCACGGCCGTCGTATGCCCTGACATGGGTGCTCTCGGCATCGTCGACATCAACGAAGACCATCTCGATGGCTACATCGCCACGCACCAACTCGACAACATCATCCGAACCCTTGGACTCCGGGCAGCACCGTCCGGCAACGTCACCCTGCGCGTCACCGACTTCGACTTCGAACAGGTCGGCAAGCTCGTCTCCACAAGCGCCGTCGTTGCGGCACTCGACGCCGCAACCGCGCTCGATCCGCGCATCCGGGGAGTAGGACAACGCGCTCTGACCGAGATGCTGGAGGCCTATCGATGAGCGACCAACGACCACGACCGACACTCGAGGTCGCGTCCCCGCCCGGTGGCTGGCCTCCACCCTGGCCCAATGTCGCCGAACTGGCCGACGCGCTCCCACGCGACAAATGGACTCTGGTCGGGGGACTCATGACCCAACTGCACGCGATCCACTACGGACTCGGCATCGTTCGCCCGACCAACGACGTCGACATCGTGTTACACATCGAAACTCAGCGAGGCATCCCGGCAGCCTCGGCGACCGCCCTCGAAAATCTCGGATACCGTCTGCTGCCGTCCATCGACCCACGCAACAACACCGCGCACCGGTTCGTCCGCGGAACGACAACCGTCGATCTCGTCGCAGGGGTCTCGTCAGAAGAGCACGTCGACGTCCTCATCGCCGACCATCCGGCACCCAAGGTCGTCGAACGACTCCGTGGTCGCGAAATGGTCCGCGTCGAAGGCGGCACCCAAGCGCTGCGCCGAACCATCAACGCACGCATCGAGATAGCGGCGGGGATAGTCGCAAACATTTCCGTACCGCGCCCATTCGGGGCCCTGATCCTCAAAGCTGCGGCCTACACGACGGATTCCCGCGATCGGGATCGCCACCTCTACGACGCCGCGGCGCTGCTGGCCTGCATCGAGGATCCGTTCGCGGAACGTGACGACTTCGCCGGCTCCGATCGACGCCGAATCTCCATGCTCGCAACCCAACTCGTACCCGACCATTCCGCCTGGCGGGCGCTACCACGCCAACATCGTGCGCAGGGCGAGACCGCCCTGGCCATCCTCTCCAACCCGGACCCGTGACACCGGAGCCAACGACTTATCCGACAACAAATCCCCCGAAATAGAGAAAAAGGTCGGGCCCGGCGATTGCCGGGCCTGACCTTCAAGTGGAGCTAAGGGGACTCGAACCCCTGACCCCCACACTGCCAGTGTGGTGCGCTACCAGCTGCGCCATAGCCCCGGATGGTTGCCGCGCGGTTTCCCGGGCGACTGGGAGAAGGTACACCAGGGGACCCCCTCGAGTGCAAATCGGCTGGAAATATGGGTGGGCGGGGGGTGGGTGGGCGCGCGTACAGTGGGCGGTGATTCGTTGTCGTCCGGGGTGGTTCGCGGGGAAGGCGGCCGCTCCGCGGGGAAGGTCGGACGCCGGTGAGGCTGATCAATGGCCGGTACGAGCTGCGGGAGCTGGTCGGCAAGGGCGGGATGGCCGAGGTCTGGGATGCCTGGGATCGGCAGTTGCGCAGGCAGGTTGCGGTCAAGGTGCTCGACGCGGGCAGTGTCGCGGTGCGGGCGCAGGACGAGCAGGTGGCCTGGCAGCGGTTCGAGCGGGAGGCGCGGATCGCGGCGCAGATGAACTGCACCAATGTGGTGATGCTGCACGACTCGGGGGTGTTCGCCGAGAACGGGTGCCGCTCACCGTTTCTGGTGATGGAGTTCATTCACGGCGAGAATCTGCGGCAGTTCATGCGGACCCAGGAGAACTGGTCGCTGCCGGCGCTGGCCCGGATTCTCACCGACGCGCTCAGCGGGCTGGTGTACGCGCACTCCAAGCAAGTGGTGCACCGCGACATCAAGCCCGAGAACATCATGATCTGCCGCGACGGCACGGCGAAGCTGGCCGATTTCGGCATCGCCATCGAGATGCGGGAGAACATGCTGCGGCTCACCCGCACCAACCAGGTGGTGGGCACACAGAACTATTCCGCGCCCGAGTATCTCGAACACGGCAGGTTCACCCATCTCAGTGACGTGTACTCGTTCGCGGTGGTGTGCAACGAGGTGCTGGAGGCGGTGTTCGCGCCGGCGCCGCTGCCCGGCCGGCTGAAATCGGTGCTGGATCAGGCGCTTTCGCCGGATCCGTCGCTGCGTTTCCAATCCGCGGCCGAGTTCCAGCACTACTTCCGCGATGCGGTCCACTCCGAGACCCGCAGCCTGACCCGAACCGTCAAGGGCGCCAGGCCGGAACCGGTCACCGTGCCGGTGCGGGCGCAGACCAGCGTCCTGACCCCGGGCCCGCCGGTGCGGCCGCCGGAGGAACGGCACGGCGTCGACCTGCCCGAGACCGGGCTGTGGGGCATCTTCGTCCGCCCGGCCCTGGAATACCGCCAGCGCGTGCTGGAGGGACTGACCCGCGACGATCCCCGCTACATCGGCGGCGTGCTGCTCGGCGCGGCCGGTGCCGGAATCGTGCTGGGCTGGCTGGTTTTCGTGCTGCTCGCCTGGGTGATCGTGTCGATCGCCCACCACCTGTGAGGAACTGCGATGAACAACCGACGGGCCGGCCTGGCCTGGCAGCAGTACGTGTACGCCGGATCCCGCTCCTGGCACTGGCTGCGGGTGGCGTCCGCGGTCGGTGGGGCCTTCTTCCTGGCCACGCTGCTGTGGCTGACCTACACCGTGCTCTGAGGGGTGCCCGTGCGAATCGTCTGCCTGAACTGCCTGGCGGAGTTCAAGTTCGATACCGCCCGCCGCTCCTGGATCTGGGTGCTGCGCCAGCCCAACGGCGGGTTCGCGACCCGCGTCGGGGACTATTCGCGGCGCCTGGATCGGCGCTGCCCTAACGGCTGTGAGATCGACGAGGAGATCCTCGACCATCCGACCACCGTGATCGGCTTCGTCGGCGAATCCGCCTCGTCCAAGACGCATCTCATCGTGTCGATGATCTATTCGGTCATGAACGACCCGATGCTGGCCCGCGAATGGTCCATCGTGCCGTCCCGCCGTTCGACGAAAATGCTGGCCGCGCTGGAGAACACGCTGATGAACCGGCAGGCCATCGGCTACACCCAGAAGCGGGGCTACGTCGGCGCGCAGCAGCCACAGGAGAACGGCATCGGGCCGCTCGGCGCACCGCAGCCGCCGGGTCTGCCGCAACCCCCACGCCCGCCGCAACCGCCGATGGCGCAGCAGCAGAACCGGACCCACGCCTGGAGCGGCTGGCAGGTCCGCACCCCGATCCTGATCAAATTCACCTCGCTGTCCACCCGCCGCACGGTGAATCTCGCCTTCGTGGATGTCGCGGGCGAGGATGTGGCCGACGCCGAGATCGCCGCCAAGGTGAGCCCGCACCTGGCCATCGCCGACTTCCTCTGGTTCGTGGTGCCGTCCACGTTGAACAAGCAGTACCTGGCCATCATGCGCGAGCACGCGGGACCGGCCAACGAGGAGAGCCTGAACAACAATGTCGAGCACTCCCAGACCGTCGGCCGCACCAAGATGATGATCGATCAGATCGCCAAGCTGTGGCGCACGGCCAACAGCTATCCGCTGGATCTGCCCATCGAGCCGCCGCGCCTGCACGCCTCGACCATCATCGCGAAATCGGATCTGCTGTCGCTGATCAACCTGCCCGAGGTCGGCCTGGTCGCGCCGCCGCCGGACTGGGCGGATACGCCGTACAGCCTCAATGGTGCGGGCAACCTGTATCAGCCCGGCCAGATCGACTATCGCTCCGACGCCACCAGAAGCCTGGTGCGCAAACTGTTTCCGGCCGTCGACGCCACGCTGTCCATCCATTTCCCGCACAACCGCTACTTCCCGGTCTCGGCGGTCGGGTGCGGCAAGCGGGCCGACAACACCTATCCGGTGTTCAAGCCGTTCGCGGCCGTGGACCCGGTCATCCACATGCTCGACCGCATCGACCGGCTACGGGCGGACCGATGACGGGCTTCGCGCAGCTGCTGTGCGGCTGGGCCATGGTGACGCTGGAGTCCTCCGGGACCGGGGTCGGCGTGGTCGCCAGATCCGGAAACTGGCCCGCCGCACTGGGATCCACCACGCGGGAGCTGGGGTCGCTGGTCAGTTGGGATGGTTCGCCCGCGTCGCCGGAGGCGTTCGCGCTGGAGTACACCGTGATGCGGGGACTCGCGGTGGCGGTGCTGAAGACGCCCGCCAATGACCGGCCGGGCACCTGTGTGGCACACCTCGTCGCGGGTGGTCGCGGAACACTCGACGGCGCAACGACTTTGAGCCTCTACGACGCGGGACGATTCCGCACCTCGCTCGACGACGCCGAATTTCCCACCGACCACTGGCCGCCGCTGCCGAATTCCGTGGAGGACAGTCCCGCCGTCACCGCCGCGGCCGACGCCTATCTCGACCTGGACTGGCTGCCCGCGCTGCTCGGCTACACCCTGGCGCATCTGGCCGGGCGCGGCCCCGCCATCGAACTGCACGTCGAGAGCGGCACGGACGCCGTGGCCATGCTGCGGGCACTCTATGGCCTGCTGCCCCGGAACAGCCTGCGGGACTTGACCTTCTGCACCTCCAGCACGCCGTCCGCGGCCCCCGCCGCGATCACCGCGGTGACCCGCGACAGCCCCGCCCCGCCCGGCGCGCGCCGCATCGTCACACCGGGCGATCCCGGCGACGAATCGGACCCGTTCGTCCTGCTCGGGCAGCAGATCATCGGGCACCGGCGCGCCGGTGTCACGCTGCCCGAATCCCTGTCCACCGCAGACGAAATCGGCCACTGGTGCTATCGACGGCACCTGCGCGCCCTGGGTCCCGCCGAGCTGGACGACGACCACCTGGCCGAGGTGATCACGGACCCGGAGCTGAACCCCGACTGGCTCCGCGACGACGCGGTGGCCGGGCGCGCCGTCCGTCTCGCCATCGGAAGACCCGGCGTCGCACAGGCATTGGCGCGACTCGACCTCCGTCCCAGCGTCCGCCGCACCTTCGAGCAGGTTCTCACCGACCACGTCCTCACCGACGGCCGCGACCGCACCCGCACCGTCGAGGTGGCCCGGCAGCTCGGCATCGATCTCAGCACGGCGCTGGCCACCTCCGCCTGGCACCGCCTGGAATCCGGGACCGCGCCGCTGACCTCGTCCGATGCCGAATCGGTCTGGCCGCGCCTCCAGCGGGACTGGGCCACGGGCGAAGTCGAGCATCGCCGCATCGTCGCCGCCCATCTGCTGCGTCACCGCGCCCTGCGCGAGCAGGCGATCGGCTCCCGCGACCGGGCCCTGGTGTACGAGGCCCTCAGCGCCGAGGTCGACGATCCGGGCACCCACACCGGCGGCAGCCGAATCCTGCGCCAGGCCATGTACACCAACCTGGGCATCGTCGCCCAGCTGGTGGTGAACGTCTCGTGCAATGGCCGCGATCGCTATGCGCTGGAGCAGATCCTGGCCTGCGCGCCCGCCGACCTGCTGCCCACGCTGCTGGCCGAGGCCACCCGCTACCCCGCGATCGACGCCACGGCCCTGCTGAAGGCCCTCACCCTCACCCGCTCCGAACCGGCCGAACTGGTGGCCGCCCTCCGCCCCGCGTGGCGCACGCTGCGCAAGATCCTGGATCTTCCGGAACCGATCGAGGCCCTGGTCGTCCTCGCCGTCCCGGCGCCCACCGACGATCAGCAGCGAGACGGACTCCGCCTGCCGCGCAGAGCATTCGGATGGAGCAGGCAGCGCGGCACCTGGTCCCGCGCCGAACTCTCGGCCCTGCTGCGCACCCCGGCCGAGGAACCACTGGAGGCCGAATCCCCCACTGAAACCCTGTCCGCCGCTCTGACCGCGGACCTCGAATTCGTCGTCTCCGCCCTGGTCTCCCGCTCCCGCACCCCCGATGCCGTCCCCGCCCTGCGCCGCATCCTCGCCCTCACCCCCACTGATCAGCTCCCCACCCTGGTCACCGCCTGCGCCCGCCAATGGGACATGCCCCCATCCACCCTCCTGTCCGCAGTGGCAGCCCTCGACCTCCCCCCGGCCGATCTGACCGAAACCCTCACCGGCGGCTGGCCCTGGCTCCGCACCCGCCTGGACCTCCCCCAGGCCATGACCGCCCTGCTGGTCCTGGACCCCGCGGACAGCCTGCCGCCCGCGGCGACGCTCCTACCGCAGGAACAGGATTCACGCCGTGCCTGGCAATTCTGGCGTTGACACGGCCTGAATCAGCGGCAGCTCCGCGTCGCCGACCAGCACCCGGTACCGTCGCAGCACGTCCTGGAGATCCGCGTCCTCCGGCACCGACTCGCGCGCCGACCGCACGATCATCGCCGCCTGCTCCAGCAGGATGCTGCGCCGCTCGGGATCGGTGGTGTGGTCCGCGATCTGGGCCAGCGCTTCGAGCTGCCGGATCATGACCGCGGGCATGCCGCGCGCGGACTGTCGAATCTTCTCGAAGGCCCGCTGCACCAGCCGCTCGTAACTCGCCTGCGCCGCGATGACGCGGACATAACCGTTCTTGCCGCGGTAGACCGGGCTCGGCTCCCACGACACCGCGATCCGCGACAGGCAGTCACCGAGCCAGTCGATACAGGTCAGGGCGGTGAAGGTGTCGTTCACCGCGGTGGACAGCGCGCGCACGGCGATTTCGACCAGCTGGTCTATGCCGAAGGAAATGTCCTGGGCCAGCGACCGGGTGGGCCCGGCCATGTGCCCGCGCGAGAAGTTCTCCGCTATCCGCCCGGCCGCCGACGCGGGCCAGACGGCGGCCACCACCTGCCCCTCGGTGAGGAAGTGCCCGGGCCGGTAGGGCAGGTGAATCACCGCGTCCGCGTCGGTCGCGAGCCGCACCAGCTGCTCGTAGCGGATGTAGCGCAGGTATCCGCTGCCGGTCACCCGGACCTCGCCGCCCTCGCCCGCCATCCGTTCCAGCAGTTCGGCCGCCGTCGGCCCGCAATGCGGGGTGGCGGGCGCGTCGTTGCGCTGCGTCTCGATTCCGGCCGCCACCTCACCCGCGATCTCGGCGATGACATTGGGCAGCTGGATCGCCATGGCGATGTGATTGATGAAGTAGATCAGTACGGCGAGATCGAGCACCAGCGACGCGATCGAGACGGTCGTGCTGATGTGCGGCACGAAATCCGATCCGATGGACACCAGCGCGGCGATGGCGTAGACGAAGGTCGCCACGAAGGTACCGAGGGTGACCTGGGTACCCCGATCGCGAATGAAGGTGCGCAGCATGCGCGGACCGAACTGGGTGGAGGCCAGCGTCAGCGCCACGATGGTGATGGAGAAGACCACACCCACCACGGTCATGATGGCGGCGGCGATGGCCGTCAGCACCTGCCGCGCGGTGTCGGGCGGGCCGCCGATGACCCAGGACGGAAACGTGAACCCGCCGCGATATGCCGCCCGGTCCAGCAGGTAGGTGATCACGAACAGCCCGACGGCGGCGAGCACTTCCACGGTCGGCACGAACCACAGATTGGTCCGCAATGCCTCGCGGCGGCGGTCGAATTCGAGAGGAATGCCGGCCACGGTCGAGCCTCCTGCGCTGTTCCGGCGTCATGTCCTGACGCCGACCAGACTTCCCGGCTCACCCATCCGAGATCCCCGGACGTCTGATCACCGTACCCCTGCTCAGCGCCACGCCGCGCGCAGGGTCAGCGAACGGCATCCATTCGTTCCAGGTCGAGCGGCCGATCGCCCCGGAGGAATCGGCTCACCTCCGGGGCGAGTTGATCGGAAATCACGACCAGACCCAGATGGCCGTCGTGGTAGACGTGCAACCGCGCGTCGGGTATCAGCCGGGCCATGATCTTCGCGTTCACGAGCGGAATGATCGGATCGTCGTCGCCCGCCAGGATCAGCGTCGGCTGGCGGATCAAACCGAGGAACGGGAGGCTGGTCCACCCGGTGCCGGCCAGCAGCTGCAGCAGGTAGCCGCGAGCGGAGGACGCCGACGAGTGTCCGGCCAGCAGGGTGGTCACCCGATCCGGATCGGTGCGCAGCCGGCCACCATAGAGTTCCGCGGCGATCCTGGTGGCGTACTCGGCGTCGCGGTATCGGCGCGGAGTGATCATCTTGCGCAGCACCTTCGGGTGCGCGGGGACCATCATCCAGCCGGTGGCGGTGCTGACCAGGACCACGCGCCGGCAGCGCCGGGGGTTTTGCAGGGCGATCTGCTGGGCCAGGCCGCCACCCCAGGAGATGCCGAGCACATCGAAGGTGTCGTAGCCGAGTTGGGTGAGCAGTGTGGTGACCCTCCGGGCCAGCGTGGCCAGGAGATAGGGCCGCCGGGGCAATGGCGAGCGACCGATACCCGGTGGGTCGAACCGGATCACCGGAATCGCCGGATCGAGCTGGTCGACGAATGGCTGCAGCAGCTCGAGGCTTGCACCGATCCCATTGCACAGCACCAGCGGGACGCCGACGCCGGGACGGACCACAACGCGCAGGCGGTCGCCGGATACCGTGTACTCCCGGGCATTTTCACTCGCCATTGGGTGTCCTCGTGGGTATCGGAGCACGATCCGAGCACCAGAGTACGCATCGCCCCATGCGGGATGAATGTGCTCGACCACATCGTTAGCGGCATTTCATGTTTCCCGGGCACATAGGTTTGCCCGCGCGGCTCTCCGACGATTGACAGGTGCGAGTCATCGTCGACCTTCGCCCATCTCATCGAACGTGAAACCGTCTCTCCCAGAAGGACTGTCATGACCGATCTGGATGTCTCCGCACCCCCGGACCTGATCCTCACCGAGGCCACGACCGGGATCGCCCGCCGGTTCCTGCCGGGGCGCTCGGGACTGAGCCTGCTGCTGGCGATGGCGCAGCGGCCCCGGCGCGTCGCGAGCCGGGCGGCAACCCTGGGCGCGGAGCTGACCCGCATCGCGGCCGGTTCCTCCACGGTCGCCCCGTCCAGCCGGGACAAGCGGTTCGCCGATCCCGCCTGGACGGGAAATCCGTTGTTGCGCCGCGTGGTACAGGCCTATCTGGCCGCTGGGATCGCCGCCGAGGGCCTGGTGCAGGACCTGCCCCTCGAGTGGCAGGATGCCGAGCGGATCAAATTCCTCACCACGAATCTCGTCGAGGCGCTCGCACCGAGCAACAATCCGCTGCTCAGCCCGGTGGCTTGGAAGGCGATCATCGACACCGGCGGCGATAATCTCCGCACCGGTGCGCAGCAGCTGATCAGTGACTTCAGCCATGCCCCGTTCATCCCGTCCATGGTCGATCAGTCCGCGTTCCGCGTCGGGTCCGACCTCGGCATCACCCCGGGCGCGGTGGTGCTGCGGACCCCGATGTTCGAGCTGATCCAGTACCGGCCGCAGATCGAAACCGTGCGCGCGGTACCGCTGTTGATCATCCCGCCGACCATCAACAAGTTCTACGTGCTCGATCTGGCGCCGGGGCGCAGCCTCATCGAGTACCTGGTGGGGCAGGGCCAGCAGGTGTTCGTGGTGTCCTGGCGCAATCCCGATGCGCGGCACAGCAAGTGGGGCTTCGACGCCTACGTCGAGGCCGTCGTCGGGGCGTTCGACGCCGTCGACGAGATCACCGGTCACAGCACGGCACATGTGCTCGCCGCCTGCTCGGGCGGGCTGCTCGCGGCGATGGCGGCGGCCTATCGGGCCGAGACGGCGGGCTTCGACCAGCTGGCCAGCCTCAACCTGCTGGTCACCATGTTCGACCAGGCGCGTGAGGACGCGTTCGGCGCGATGGTGGACGAGCAGGCCGCCGCCGCCGCGATCGCCCGGTCGCGGCGACAGGGTTATCTGGACGGCAAGCAGCTGGCCGCGGTGTTCGCCTGGCTGCGCCCGCGAGACCTGGTCTGGAACTACTGGGTCAACAACTATCTGCAGGGCCGCAAGCCACCGGCCTTCGACATCTTGTTCTGGAATGCCGACACCACCCGGATGCCGGCGAAACTGCATCGCGACTTCCTCGACACCGCGCTGGGCAACAAGCTCGCCCGGCCCGGCGGCGTCACCGTGCTCGGCACCGAGATCGACCTGAAGCGGATCACCGCCGATTCCTATGTGGTCGCGGGCTCGGCCGATCACCTCTGCCCGTGGACCAACTGCTACCGCAGCAGCCAGATGCTGGGCGGCAAGGTGCGTTTCGTGCTGTCGACCAATGGCCACATCGCGGCCCTGGTCAACCCGTCGGACAATCACAAGTCCAGCTATCGCGTTTCCGACGACAACAGCCTCGACCCCGAGGCGTGGCAGCGCACCGCCACCACCGAACAGGGTTCGTGGTGGCCGGATTTCGCGCAATGGCTGGGTGACCGCTCCGGTGAGCTGGTGCCCGCACCGGCGCATCTCGGTAACGCCCGACACCAGCCGATCGAGGCCGCCCCGGGCAGTTACGTGCTGGACAGATAGGAGGCGGACCGCTGCCAGGCCGCGCGGCGCAGCAGGCGCAGACCATTGAGACCGACGAGCACGGTCGAACCCTCGTGACCGGCGACGCCCAGCGGCAACGGCAGCGTACCGACCAGGTCCCAGATCACCAGGACCGCAATGAAGGTCGCGGCGATCGCCAGATTGGCCACCACGACGCGGCGGGCGCGCCGGGACAGGGCGATGACGGCGGGGATGGCGGTGAGGTCGTCGCGCACGACGACGGCATCGGCGGTCTGCAGGGTCAGGTCGGAACCCGCTCCGCCCATGGCGATTCCGGTGTCGGCTGCGGCGAGAGCGGGTGCGTCATTGATGCCGTCGCCGACCACCACGACCCGGTCACCGGCCGACTGCAGGGCTCGGACGGCATCGACCTTCTGGTGCGGGAGCAATTCGGCGCGGGCGTCGGTGAGCCCCACCCGAGCCGCGAGCCGATGCGCGGCGCGACTGTTGTCTCCCGTCAGCAGAATCGGGGCGGCCCCCGTCACTCGGGCCGTGAGATCGATCGCGGTGGCGGCCTCGGGGCGGAGCTGATCGGTGATCGCCAGCACTCCGATCGGACGCGCATCACAGGAGACCACGACCGCGGTAAATCCCTTCTCCTGCAATCCGTCCACGGCCGTGCGGGCGGCCCGGTCCGTGTCCGGCGCACCCTGCGTGGAGCTCGACAGCAAGGCCGCCGGAGAACCGACCGCGATCCGACGCTGCCCGATCCGGGCGCTGACGCCGCGCCCGGGATCGGCGGCGAATCCTTCGACGGCCGGCAGTTGCTGCCCCGCCGCGCGGGCCGCGCGCACGATGGCCGCCGCGAGCGGGTGTTCACTGTCGAGTTCGGCGGCCGCCGCCAGCCGCAGCACCTCCGGCTCGCTGAATTCCGGATCGACACTGCGGATTTCGTCGACGTGCGGGGCGCCGCGGGTCAGCGTCCCGGTCTTGTCGAAGGCGACCCGCGTGGTCACGCCGAGCCGTTCCATGACCACGGCCGACTTGACCAGCACGCCGTGCCGCCCGGCATTGGCGATACCGGCCAGCAGGGGCGGCATGGTGGCCAGCACCACCGCGCACGGGGAGGCCACGATCATGAAGGTCATGGCGCGCAACAGGGCTCGCTGCAGCGGGTCGCCGAGGGCGAGGGGAATCGCGAACACCGCCAGGGTCACCGTGACCATGGCGAGGGAGTACCGCTGCTCCACCTTCTCGATGAACAGCTGGGTGCGTGCCTTGGTGTGCCCGGCCTGTTCGACGAGGACGGCGATGCGTGCCACCACCGAGTCCTCGGCACGGCGATCCACCCGGATCCGCAGTGCCCCGGTGCCGTTCAGGGTGCCGGCGAACACCTCGTCGCCGCCGGTCTTGTCCACGGGCAGCGGTTCGCCGGTGATGGTGGCCTGATCCACTTCGCTGCCGCCGTCGATCACGGTGGCGTCGGCGGCGATTCGCTCGCCGGGGCGGACCAGGACCACATCGCCGATGTGCAGGTCGGCGGCGCGCACGGTCTCCTCACCGGTGACGGTGAGCCGGGTCGCGGTCTCGGGCGCGAGGTCGAGCAGGCCGCGCACCGAATCCTCGGTGCGCGCGGTGGCCAGCGCCTCCAGCGCCCCGGAGGTCGCGAAGATGACGATCAGCAGGGCCCCGTCGGTGATCTGCCCGATGGCCGCCGCGCCGAGGGCCGCCACCACCATGAGCAGGTCCACGTCGAGGGTCTTCTCGCGCAGCGCCTGGAGCCCGGCCCAGCCCGGCTCCCAGCCGCCCGCGGCGTAGCAGGCCAGGTACAGCCCCCACCACAGCCAGCTCGGCGCGCCGGCCAGCTGAACGACCAGCCCGAGCAGGAACAGTGCGAGGGCCACTGCGGCCCATCGCATCTCGGCCAGCTCGAACAGGCGGGTCCGGCGGACCGCCACTTCCGGCTGCGCGGATGCCTGCACCGGCGTCGCCACGACCACGACTCACCTCCATTGCTACCCCTGACCGCCGCGACGATACCAGAACACATGAAGACGTCTTCATGTGTATAGAGTTCCTCGAGGTACCCTCCTGTGTTATGGGACATGGCGTCGAGGGCCGCGATCGGCCGACGGCACGGCTGGACGCCGAGGCCGCCACCCATGTCGCGACCACCCTGCAGGCGCTGGCCACCCCCAGCCGGCTACTGATCCTCAGCGAACTCCGCCAGGGCCCGCTCGCGGTCACCGAACTGGCGTCGTCGATCGGTATGGAGCAGTCGGCGGTCTCGCATCAGCTGCGCCTGCTGCGCAATCTCGGGCTGGTCGTGGGCACCCGGACCGGCCGCAGCATCGTCTACAGCCTCTACGACAACCACGTCGCGCAACTGCTGGACGAGGCCATCTACCACAGCGAACACCTGCGCCTGGGGCTCGCGGACCGCCCCACCACCGCCTGACCCGGACGCGATCGGCGGGGGCCGGCCCGACGAGAAGCGTTGCGAGGCAGATCAGTTGGGTGCGAGAGCGCCGGGGTGGTAGCTGACCGCGGGGTTCCAGAGGAAGAAGCCGTTGTAGCCCGCCGCGTAGGTGGCGTCGATCTGCGCCTTCACCTCCGCGTCGCCGTAGGCCACGCCGAGGCTGAAATCCTGGAGCCACGGGATGATCTGGGCATTGGTGCCCGCGGTGCGGGCGCGGAAGTCCTGCAGGGACCGGAAGATGATGTCGTAGGGCTGGGCATTCGGATTGGCGACCTCGTATTCGCCGGAGTGCCAGTGGCTCGGGTAGAGCATCGGGGCCAGGAAGTCGGCGTAGCGGGCCATGGACGGGATGTCCTGGGCGATCTCGTCGGGACGGGTGGCGGCGATGCCGAAGACGGCCGCGCTCAGCGAGGCTCCGGCGTCGTGCACGGGTTCGCGGCAGTCGCGCAGGAAGTCGGCGATGGAGTCCGACGGCGATTCGGCCAGGCCCGGGAACTGCATGCCGGCGAGGTTGCCGTCGGGGCGGCGGATGTAGTCGTACATGACGCCGTCGAAGCCGAGCCGAGCCGCCTCGACCGCGAGATCCCGGTTGTAGGACCGGATTTCGGGGCTGGCGAAGTTGGTGAAGGCGATCGCGCCGTAGCCGCTGGAGTACGGCTGGCCGGACGGATTCTGGATCACCCAGTCGGGGTGGCCGTTGTGCCAGGCCCAGCCGGCCAGGGTGGGGTCGCGGAAGGCGACGATGCGGCCGACCACCTTGATGCCCATGTCGTGCAGTTGCTGCAGCGCGGCGGGCGCGTCGTAAATCGTAGTGGCGGCGCCGGATTCGCGCGCCAGCGGCACCTGCGAGTCGTAGCCGACCATCCCGTCCTCGTCCTTGATATCGAGTTCGACGGTGTCGATGCGGCCCTCGCGCGCCATGTCGAGCACGGCATCGCGCATGGGGTCGTAGGCCCAGGCGTAGGCGGTGACATGGACGGCCCGGATGCGCGGCAGTGCCACCTCCACTTTCAGCGGGGTGGTGACGCGGTCGCCCGCGGCGCCGGTGGCCACGACGGTGGTGTCGAGCGGTGCGTGCGGCAGCTGGATCTCGAAGGATCCGTCCTTGGCGGGCTGGACGGACCGGTCGCCCACCGACACCTGCTTCGCGCCGATCGCCGTGCCGCGCACCGTCACCGGATCACGGTAGGAGGTCGCGGCGGCCGTCGGGGCCAGCTCCAGGCGGGCCGGGCGGGTGTCGGCACCCGCGGCCGAGGGGCGGCTGCGGCCGAAGACGAACACCAGCGCGGCGAGCACCAGAACCACGACCGCGCCGATCGCGAGCAGGGTGGACCGCCGGCGGCGGATCGACCGGAGTCGCATGAGCAACGTACACACCAACTTCCACTGACAGCTGTTGGCATCACTATCGCGCCTGCACGCAGGCATCGGCCGTTTTTCGCCGAGATCACCTCAAAACCGTTGTCGCCGCGTAGCGTTGCGGCGATGAAGGCGTCGACGACGCTGCGGATGGTCGCGGCGGCGCTGCTGTGCGCGACCGCCACCGCCTGCGGAGCAACCACCGCCACCGTGCCGCGCCCCGCGGCCGTCACCGCACCCCCACCGACCTCGAGGCCGCCGGATCCGGCCACGGTGGCCGCCAATGAGCTGGGTCGGATCCCGATCCTCATGTACCACCGCATCGAGGCCGAGCCGGGCAGCGAATACGACCAGACGCCAACGAAATTCACCGCCGAGCTGGACCGCCTCTACACCGACGGCTACCGCCCGATCACCATCGCCCAGTATCTGGCGGGCGTCATCGACCTACCCGCGGGCACCCATCCGGTGGTCCTCACCTTCGACGACTCCACCCGAACCCAGCTCACCCTCAGCGATTCCGGCGACCCCACCCCCGACTGCGCGGTCGGCCTGCTCGAGCAATTCCATTCCCGCCACCCGGATTTCGCCGCCACCGCCACCTTCTACGTCAACAACGAGCCGTTCGGCGACGACCCCCGCGCCCTGGCCTGGCTGGTCCGCCACGGCTACGACATCGGCGCCCACACCGCCACCCACCCCAACCTGGCGCACCTGTCCCCCACCGACGTGCAGCGCGAACTGGTCCAGAACGTCCGCGCCATCGCGACCGCCGCGCCCGGCACCGTCGTCCACTCCATGGCCCTCCCCCTGGGCGTCTACCCCGCCGACCACGCCCTCGCCACCGCCGGCACCTGGGACGGCACCCCGTACACCTTCGACGCCGTCCTCCTCGTCGGCGCCGACCCCGCCCCCTCCCCGTTCGCCGCCGCCCTCGACCCGACCGGCCTCCCCCGAATCCGCTCCGGCCGCACCGCAGTTCCCTTCGACTCCACCTACTGGCTCGACTGGTTCGCGGCGAACCCCACCGCCCGCTACACCTCCGACGGCGACCCCGCCCACCAGTCCTTCCCCCGCCCCCTCGCGGACCAGCTCTCCCCCCGCTTCTCCGCCACCGCCCACCCCTACTGATCCGGATGAGGCTCGCGGAACCTGATTCGGTTCGATGATCACCTGATTCGGTTCGATGACGCGGCCGCCGGTCATGTGCCACGGTGGACACCGTGTTCGGCGAACGTGTGGCGAGAATGCGGTGGCGGCCAGGCTCGGGCCGGCTGGTGACCATCATGGCGGTCTGTTTCGGACTCACCGTGGTGATCACGCGGCTGTATCTGATGGCCGCGGGCTATCCCAAGATCGGCGGCAGCACCTACCACATCGCGCATGCGCTCTTCGGCGGATTACTGCTCGTCATCGCCTCTCTGGTGATGTTCCTGTTCGCCGGGCACGGGGCGCTGACCACCGCCGCTGCACTCTCCGGGGCCGGGCTGGGCCTGTTCATCGACGAGGTCGGGAAGTTCATCACCTCGGACAACGACTATTTCTTCCCGCTGGCCGCGCCCATCATCTACCTCGCCTTCCTGCTGATCGTGCTGGTCGCCCGCTATGCCGCGCGCAGCCGGGTGCGCCCGCCCGCCCTGGTGCTGGCCGACGTCACCGAACAGGTCGGGATGGACGTGGGCGGCACGATCGACATGGAACAGCGCAACTACCTGCTGAACAGCCTCGACCGCATCGACCGCAGCGGTTTCACCCCCGACACCGTGGCCCTGTGCGACGCCCTCGCCACCTACCTGCGCACCACCCACGAGACCGCCCGGCCCTCCCGCTTCGCCCGGCTGCGACAGGCCTACCGGCGCGCCGAGGACACGATCCTGCCGCAGCGGGTGCTGGCGGCCGTCCTCATCACCGTGCTGATCGGCCACGCCGTCTGGACCCTGCTGCGGCTGGTGCTGGCCGTCATCGTGCTGGCCGGCTGGCACTCCCCCTGGGCCGCGCTCAACCACTTCCTCGACCTCACCCAGAACCACGGCTGGAAGGCCTTGGTGGGCTTGGGCATCGCCGCGGTCGCCGAAGTGCTGGTCGGCGTCGGCTGCGCGGTCGCGGCCGCGGCGTGGATGCGCGGCCGCGCCGATATCGGTGTCCGGCTGGGCATCTGGTCCAACATTCTGTCGCTGACCGTGGTGAATGTACTGGCCAGTTACTTCAGCCAATTCCTCACCGTGTTCACCGCCATAGCCGAAGCACTACTGCTTTGGCTCCTCATCCGCTACCGCACGCGATACTGTTCGGTGTGAGCGCATTTCGGCACAGCCCTCCCCCGGCAAGGTCGAGAGGGCGAGTTCCGCGCAATGCCGAGTTGCTACTCTGCGTGGCCGCGCTGGCCCTGATCGCCTTCGCCTACCTGGCCATGACCTCGGCCACCGGCAATGGCTTCGACGGGCAGAGTGTCCGTGCGCTCGGCGTTTTCACGGTCTTCGTGCTGGTCACACATCTGGCCGTGCGCCGCTGGGCGCCCGCCGCCGACCCGGTGCTGCTGCCGTGCGTGGTGCTGCTCAACGGCATCGGGCTGGTGCTCATCGACCGGCTGGACCGCGCCGAGGTGGTGAAGGCCAAGAACGCCGGCGAGCCGATACCGTCCTCGGACTCGGCGCATCAGCTGATCTGGACCGGCCTGGGCATGCTGCTGTTCGTGCTGGTGCTGGTCTTCGTGCCCGACCACACCAAACCGGCCCGCTACGGCTACACCTGCGGCCTGGCCGGGGTGATCGCGCTGCTCATCCCCGCCCTGCTGCCCTCCCGCTTCAGCGAGGTCAACGGCGGCAAGAGCTGGATCCTGATCAGCGGGTTCTCGATTCAGCCCGGTGAGTTCGCCAAGGTGCTGCTGATCATCTTCGTGGCCGCCTTCCTGGTCGCCAACCGGGACCTGTTCACCACCGCCGGAAAACGCTTCCTGGGTATGACCTTCCCGCGCCTGCGGGATCTGGCCCCGCTGCTGCTGGTCACCTTCATCGCGGTGCTGGTGCTGGTGTACGAGAAGAACCTCGGCTTCTCGCTGCTGGTCTTCGGCACCGTGCTGGCCATGATGTACATCGCCACCGGGCGGGCCTCGTGGCTGCTCATCGGCCTGGCCATGTTCTCGGTCGGCGCGGTCATCGCCTACCAGCTGTACGGGCACGTGCGGGTCCGCGTCGAGGTGTGGCGGGACCCGTTCGCCACCTATTACACGACCGGATACCAGATCTCGCAGGGCCTGTTCGGCATGGGCACCGGCGGGCTGGCCGGGACCGGGCTGGGCAGCGGGCGGCCGCAGGACGTGCCGTTCGCCGGTACCGACTTCATCATCTCCACCATCGGCGAGGAGCTCGGCCTGATCGGCCTGGCTGCCGTGCTGGCGCTGTTCCTCATCCTGTGCATCCGCGGTTTCAGCGCCGCCCTCACCACCCGCGACGCCTTCGGCAAGCTGCTCGGCGGCGGGCTGGCGTTCTCGATCGGCTGGCAGCTGTTCGTGGTGGTCGGCGGTGTCACCAAACTGATCCCGCTGACCGGTCTCACCACCCCGTTCATGTCCTACGGCGGTTCGTCGCTGCTGGCCAACTACATCATCCTGGCGCTGCTGATCCGCATCTCCGCCGACGCCCGCTCGGCCCCGCCGCCACCCACCCGGCCCACGCCGACGGTGCCGCCGATCGCGGACGCCATGACCGAGCACGTCTCCCGCCGCCTGCTGCCCCGCCGGCGCTGACCCGAATCGCGGTGTCGCCCGGGGCAAACGGGAGGAAGCTGGTTCGGTGACCTCTTCAAGCTCAGCGGGCCGGACGGCGCTCGACAATGTCCGCGTCTTCGACGGCCGCGCGCTCACCGAACCCACCACGATCGTCATCGACGGCGACCGCATCGGCACCGACGACACCGGCGCCGAACGCCTCGACGCCGGCGGCGCGATCCTGCTGCCCGGCTTCATCGACGCCCACGTCCACATCCACGATGCGCAGACTCCCGGGCTGCTCGCCGCGCACGGGGTCACCACCGCGCTCGATATGGCCAGCCTCGCCGAGGTGGTGGCCGACCTCCGGAACACCGTCGGCACCAGCGATATTCGCAGCGCGGGCATGGCCATCGTCGGCCCGGAGGGCATGCACGGCAGGTTCCTCGGCGAACCCGCCATCATCCGCAGCGCCGACCAGGCCGAATCCGCTGTCTCCCAGCGTCATTCCACCGGCTCCGACTACATCAAGCTGGTACTGGAGGCCCCCGGCGACGGCGGCCCCGACGCGACCACGGCCAAAGCCGTTGTGGCCGAGGCGCATGCCCGCGATCTGATGGTCATCGCGCACGCCACCAACCCGGCCGCCTACACCATGGCCCTCGATGCCGGCGTCGACATCATCACCCACATCCCCGTGGGCTTCGCGCTGCCGCAGGCAGTGATCGCCCGCCTGGCCGCCGAGGGCAAGGTCGTCGTCCCGACCCTGACCATGATGGAGGGCATGTCCGCCGCCCACGGCGTCCCCGGAGCCTTCGCCGACGCCCTGACCAATGTCGGTGCGCTACGCGCCGCGGGCGTCCCGATCCTGGCGGGCACCGATGCCAACTCCTCCCCCGGCGTGCCCATGAACCCGGCCTTCGGCGCGAGCCTGCACCACGAGCTGGAACTGCTGGTCAGCGCCGGACTGTCCCCCGTCGAGGCCCTCGATGCGGCAACCGCCCTGCCCGCCGAGCACTTCGGATTGACCGATCGCGGCGCCATCGCCCCGGGTCTGCGCGCCGACCTGGTTCTGCTCGACGCCGATCCGCTCGCCGACATCACGGCCACGACGCAGATCCGCGGCGTCTGGTCTGCGGGAATCCCGGTCCCCCGGTAACTTTCATGATCGGGGGAGCTCCGCCGCGGCCAACCGCGCAAACCCCGCACTCGGAGCTCCCCGATCCGCCCGCGCTACGGCAGAGCGCGCGCGACCGCGCGAACGGCACGCAGCCGGCCGTCGGCGAGCGCCCGGGTCAGGTTCTCGATCTTCACCGGGAAGTTCGGGACGAAGGCCTGCAGTCCAACGGGATTCGGCGGGGCGGCCAGCACCGCCCGCATGATCGTGCCCGCCGGGTCGGTGAGGTCGTCCCAGTGGTCGAGGGCGAAACCGGAGCGCTCCAGGGTGACGCGCAGATCGTCCGGTGTCACCAGGTGGCTCTGCTCGGAGCGGTCGGCCCACGGGACGGGGAAGTCGGGGCGGGCGCCGGAAGCGGTGGTGATGTCCCAGATGGCCAGCAGGCCATCGGGATTCAGCAGCCGCCGCGCTTCCCGATACAGCGCGTCCTTGTCGGCGATGTTCATCTGCACATGCTGGCTGAAGACCACGTCGAAGTCGCCGTCGGCGAAGGGCAGCGCGGTGACGTCGCCCTGCCGCACGGAGATCCGATCGTCCAGTCCGACCAGGCGATTGAGCCAGCGCGACGTCTCGCAGTAGTCCTCGGTCAGATCCACCGCGGTGACCCGGCATCCGTAGGTTTCCGCGACATACCGTGCGGTGCCGCCGATTCCGCTGCCGGCATCGAGCACCCGGGACGCCGGGGTGAGACCGGCCAGTTCCGCCAATGCACCCGTGGCGATCCGGCCCATGGTGTGGAAGTCCTCGACCAGCGCCAGGTCGGCGAGCCGTAGCCGATCGAGGTCGTGCCCGGCCGCGAGCAGGGCCTTCTGGATATCCGTCCGGGAGTTGCCGGAGGCGTACGGGGTATCGATGGAAATATCGTTCATATCAGCACTTTTCATTCGAAGGCCTGGTGGCGGGCCACAATGTTTCCATTGGTCACATATACGAGTATGTGAGCCCAAGTGACCGTCGTCAACATCTCGGCCGAATGTGCAATCCTGACGTTATGAGTCCAGCCGCCCGCGACCGCCGCACCACCTATCACCACGGCGCCCTGCGCGCGGCCCTCGTCGACGCCGGGCTCGCACTGGCCGACGACGGCGGACCCGACCGAGTGGTCCTGCGCGAGGTCGCCCGCACCGCCGGGGTGTCGCATTCGGCCGCCTACCGGCACTTCGCCGATCGCGAGGCCCTGCTCGCCGAGGTATCCGGCCGCGCCCGCGCCGCACTCGCCGCCGAGATGCGCCGGCGCATCGCCCGCACCGACGATCCACGCGGCCGCCTGCACGCGGTCGGCACGGCCTACATCGATTTCGCGCTCACCCACACCGGCCTGTTCCGCACCGCCTTCGGCGCACACTCACCCGCCGCGTCCGATGCCGCGGACGAACCGGCCGACGACCCGCACCGCATCCTCGGCCAGGTCCTCGACGAGACGCAGGCCGCCGGACTCCTCGACCCGGAGCTGCGGCCCGGTGCGGACATCGCCGCCTGGTCGGCGGTCCACGGCCTGGCCGCCCTGCTGCTGGACGGGTCCCTGCCCACTACCCGCGCCGATATCGATTTCGCGGTCGATCAAGTGCTCGGCCTGGTCAACCGTGGCCTCTTGGACGCCCCGGCGCGCGGGTGACCCATGATGGGAGCGTGAATCGGATCCGGGAATGGTTGCGGCCCTCGCACTGGGGGTTGCGGATTCGGTCGGCCATCGCGGCCGCGCTGACCGTGGGAGCGGTGCTGCTGCTGGCGGCGGGAGCCATGCTCGGACTGCTGAATCGGTCGCTGCTGCGGGAGATCGATACGGCGGCCGGCACGCGGGCCGAGACCATCGCCAGTGAGCTGACCCGGAATTCGGTGGCCGAGCTGCCGAATTCGCTGTTCGAGGCGACCGGGCAGATCGGAGTGGTGCAGGTCATCGACCCACAGGGGCGGATCGCGCGGGAGTCGAACGCGAAGCTGTCGGCACCGCTGCTGGACCCGGGGACCGTGGGCGCGCGAGAGACCGCGCGCCGGCCGGTCTCCGCGTACGACGAGGACCTGCGGGTGTCGGCCCGCACCCTGTCCGCACCGGGCGGCCGGTATCTCGTGCTGGTCGGGGGCGACAGCGAATCGGCCGAGCACGCGGTGAAGCGGGTCGCGGCCCTGGTCGCGGTGGGCGGGCCCATGGTGGTCGCGGCGGCCGCGCTGGCCACCTACCTGCTGGTGGGGCGGTCGCTGCGATCGGTCGAGGAGATCCGCAGCCGGGTGGCGGGCATCGGCGCGGCCGGACTGTCGGAGCGGGTGCCGGTGCCGGTGGCGCGCGACGAGATCGCCCGGCTGGCCGAGACCATGAACGACATGCTCGCCCGCATCGAGGCCGGGCACGCGGCCCAGCGGCGCTTCGTCGGCGACGCCTCACACGAACTGCGCAGCCCGCTCGCCGCGGTCACCGCCGCCCTCGAGCTCGCCCGGGACCGGCCCGAGGTGCTGGACGCCGAATTGATCGGCGGCACACTGCTGCCCGAGACCGAGCGCATGCGGCACCTCATCGAGGATCTGCTGACCCTGGCCGCCGCCGACGAGAGCGGGCTCGACATGCGCACCGGCGATGTGGATCTCGACGATCTGGCCGGCGAGCAGGCCGCGGCCCTGCGGGCGCGGGGCGGCCGCACGGTGCGGACCGCGATCGAGCCGGTGCGGATCCGGGGCGATCAACCGAAACTGGCTCGGGCACTGCGCAATATCGTCGACAATGCCGCCGCGCACGCCCGCACCACGGTGGCGGTGACCGTCCGGCGCGACGGCGACACCGCCCGGGTACTGGTGGACGACGACGGTCCCGGCATCCCCGCCGCCGACCGCGAGCGCGTCTTCGGCCGCTTCGTGCGATTGGAGGCCGACCGCGCCCGCGCCACCGGTGGCTCCGGGCTCGGCCTGGCGATCGTCGCGGAAATCGTGGCCGCGCACGGCGGTTCGGTCAGGATCGGCGAATCACCGTGGGGCGGAGCCCAATTCGTCATCGACCTGCCCGTCGCCGGACCAGTCGGGGTCGACCATCCGGTAGCCGACGCCCCGTAGCGTCTCGATGCTGGTGCTGCCGAACGGCGCATCGATCTTCTTGCGCAGGTAGCCGATGTACACCTCGACCACGTTCTCGGGACCGTCGTAGTGGGCGTCCCACACATTGCGCAGGATCTCGATCTTGGTCAGCGCCAATCCCTTGTGCCGCAACAGGAATTCCAGCAGCCCGAATTCGCGCGGGGTCAGCGTCAGCGCGGTCTCGCCGCGCCGCACCGTGCGCCGCGCCGGGTCCAGCACGAGATCGCCCGCCGTCAGCAGCACCGGCTGCTGCGGTGCGCGCCGGCGCAGCAGCGCGCGCAGCCGGGCGATGAGCACCACGAAGGAGAAGGGCTTGGTCAGGTAGTCGTCCGCGCCGAGATCCAGCGCGTCGGCCTGCTCGTAGTCGCCGTCCTTGGCGGTCAGCATGAGCACCGGCGTGGTCACGTCCCGGGCGCGCAGCCGGCGCAGCACCTCGTAGCCGCTCAGCCCCGGCAGCATGATGTCCAGCACGATCACATCGAAGCTGTCCTCGACCGCCGCCCACAGCCCGTCGGTCCCGGTGTGGGCGAGCTGTACCACGAACCCCTCCAGCTCGAGCCCGCGCTGCACCGTCCGCGCCAGCCGCTCCTCATCCTCGACCACCAGCACCCGCACGGGCACCAGCATGCCCGACGATCCGGCCGCGGGGCGGCCCGGCCCCGCCGGCCGGGCTCTCAACGTTCTCTCAGCGAGGCCATGGCAACCTCGGTGGCATGCTGTCCTCACCCCCTGCGCAGAAGGAAGCGTCCACCACGAAACGGCCCACCGGATTCCCCGGCCGCACCCTCACCGGCGTATTGGTCGCGCTGGCGCTGGCTGCCGTGATTCTCGTCATGACCTGCGTGGTGGTCTGGTACAACGGCCCGGCCGGACCGGATTCCCCCTGGTTGCAGTGGTTCATCGACCAGCGCACCGCCACCTGGACCGGCCTCGCGAAGGCGGTCAGCGCGGCCGGGGACACCACCTCGGTGGCGATCTACTCGATCCTGGCGTGCGTGCTGCTGGCGTGGCGGAAGTACTGGGACCAGGCGGTGCTCGTCGCCGTCGCGGCGGCCGGCGCGGGGGCGCTGGTCTTCTTCGGCAAACTTCTCATCGCCCGCGATCGGCCCCCGGTGATCGACCATCTGGTCACCGAGACCAATCACTCCTACCCGTCCGGGCACGCCCTCGGTTCGACCGTCGCGGCCGGCATCCTGGTCGCGGTCCTCCTGCCGGTCCTGGCCCGCCGGGTCACCCGCATCCTGGTGATCACCGTCGCCGCCCTGTTCGCCGTGGCGGTCGGCCTGTCCCGCCTCTACCTGGGCGTGCACTGGCCCACCGACGTCCTGGCCGGCTGGCTCATCGGCGCGTGCTGGCTCTCGGTGTGCCTGACCCTGCGCCCGTACACCCGCCTGGTGACCGACCGCCTGCCCGGCTCGTTGCGCTGAACCGGACCGGCGGCGGCACCGCACGGAGATAGCGCTCAGCGCAGCGTGACCGTGGTCGGCAGGCTCGCGAAGCCGCGGTTGTTGGAGGCGTGGATGCGCTGCAGCCCCGCCGGGTCGACCTCGAAATCGATTACCCGCGAAGCGATTTCCTGCAGCGCCGTGCGCAGTTCCAGCAGCGCCAGGTTGGAGCCGAGGCAGTGGTGGCGGCCGCTGCCGAAGACCAGGGAGGCGGAGGTGTCGCGGTCCAGGTCGAAGGTGTCCGGATCGGCGAAGACCTCCGGGTCGCGGTTGGCGGCGCCGGTGAGGAGCAGGATGCGGGCGTCGGCGGGAATCGACACGCCGTGCAGTTCGACCGGTTCGGTGGTGGTGCGCAGCTGGGTCTGGGTGGCCGGGTCCCAGCGCATGGCCTCGGCGATCCAGTCGTCGATGCGGCCGTCGAGGGCCCGCCGGCGCTGGTCGGGGTGCAGCCAGGCGGCGTGCCAGGCATTGCCGAAGGTGAGCATGCTCGTCTCGATGCCGGCCCCGACCAGCAGGATCAGCACGCCGACGATCTCCTCGGGGGTGAGCCGGTCATCGCCGTCGGCGGCATCGAGCAGACCCGAGAGCAGATCCTCCTGCCGGGACTTGCTGCGCTCGATGGTGAGCTCGGTGTAGTAGCCCACCAGCGCGCCGATGGCCTGCATGGCCTCCGGTCGCAGATCGGTGGACTCCTCCTCGGTGTACATGATCTCCATGCCGAGCTTGCGCAGCATCTCCCGATCGTTCTCGGGCACGCCGACCAGTTCGGAGATCACCTCGGTCGGGAAGGGCCCGGCGAATTCGGCCATGAGATCGAAGCTGCCGCGCTCCAGCAGCGGTTCCAGCAGGCCGATCGCGATCTCGCGCAGCCGCGGCTGCAGCGACTGCACCCGGTGCGCGGTGAACGCGCGTGTCACCAGGCCGCGCAGCCGGGTGTGCTTGGGCGGGTCCATAGCGACGAAGGAGAAGAACCGTTCGGCCTGCGGCCCCCAGAAGGCCGGTTCCATGCGCAGGCCGTTCACGCTGGAGAAGCGGTCCGAATCGCGGAGTGCGGCGAGCACGTCGGCGTGGCGCGAGAAGGCCCAGAAGTCGTCGGTGTCGTTCCGGTAGACCGGGGCCTCGCTGCGCAACCTGGCATAGTAAGGGTACGGATCGGCATGGACATCGAAATCGAACGGGCTGTAGCGCAACTGCATGACGAACCTTCCGGCGATGCTGCGGGGGCGGGCGCACGGCTCTTCCGGTTTCCGAAGGTACAGAGTCGCTACCGATCCGCAACTGGAGCTGACAGATTCAGACAGTAGCCGAAAAGGATTGTGAGCGTTTTGAACTCGGAATCAGCGGCGGACCGCGTCGACACCACCAAACCGCATCCGGCGCGCCGGTACGACTACTGGCTGGGTGGCAAGGACAACTTCCCCGCCGATCGCGAGTCCGCCGACGCGGTGTCCGAGGCGTTCCCGACCGTGCAGCTGTCCGCGGTGGAGAACCGCAACTTCCTGCGCCGGGCGGTCGCCTATCTGACCGGCGAGGCGGGCATCCGCCAGTTCCTCGACATCGGCACCGGCCTGCCCACCGCCGGGAACGTGCACGAGATCGCGCAGGGCATCGCCCCCGAGTCCCGCATCGTCTACGTCGACAACGACCCCATCGTGCTGGTGCACGCCCGCGATCTGCTCAACAGCTCCCCCGAGGGCCGGACCGCGTATCTGGACGCCGACCTCCGCGACCCGCAGCACATCCTGACCCATCCCGACCTGCTGGCCACCATCGACCTGAGCAAGCCGGTCGCGCTCATGGTGGTCGCGGTCGCGCACTTCATGACCGACGAGCTACGGCCCTACGACCTCGTCCGGCAGCTCACCGACGCGCTGCCCCCCGGCAGCTACCTGGTCATGTCGCACGCCACCAACGACTATCTCGACGAGCACGACCTGGCCCGCTCCGCGGAGGCCAATGCCCGCAGCGGCGTGCCGTTCCAATTGCGTTCCAGCGCCGAATTCGCCAAGTTCTTCGACGGATTCACCCTGATCCCGCCCGGCATCACCGCGGTCACCCTCTGGCGGCCCGAGGAGTACCGGCCGCATCCGCGTCCCGAGGCGGTGTCCATGCTGGGCGCGGTGGGCCGCATTCCCTGATCCGGCGACCCGCCGCGCGCACGGTCAGAGCCTGCCGACGTCCTCGAGCACCCGCCGGGTCTGGGCGAACAGCATGCCGACATTGACCGACTTGCGGCACACCACCACCACGACCACGTCCTCGCGGCTCTCGGCACGCACGAACAGGTGGGTGAGGTTGTCACTGTTGACCAGGACCTCCTGGAAGTAGTGGCGCTCCAACCGGATTCCGCGCCGCTCCTTCCAGATGTTCTCGATCATCACCACATTGCGGCCCTGGAACAGCTCCAGGGTGGCCGCGGCCAGCAGATCGAGGACCTCCTGGGGATGGTTGTCGACGGTCTCCACCGCCAGCAGCATCCCGGTGGCCATGTCGATGGCGCCCGCGGCGATGCATTCGGGCACCTCCGAGCGCAGGACCTTCACCAGCGTCGACACCCGGTCGGTCATGCTGCCGGGGGCACCTGCATTGCTCGATGTGTTCATTGC
The DNA here is from genome assembly GCF_042754085.1 of Nocardia sp. NPDC059236. Classification (NCBI taxonomy): domain Bacteria; kingdom Bacillati; phylum Actinomycetota; class Actinomycetes; order Mycobacteriales; family Nocardiaceae; genus Nocardia; species Nocardia sp. NPDC059236. Next base: position 115,033 of record NZ_JBHZAF010000004.1, on the reverse strand, counting down.
GTCCTCTCTGGTTTCCTCGGGGTGAGGGTTCGTTGACCGCCGCGCAGCATGGGCTGCGGCGGTCGCGGCGGGAGCATGTCGTTGATGCCGCTGGCGCTGCGGCGGCGGCGCGGCAGCAGGGACCGCCCGGGTGCGTCGCGGGGCGGCTCGAGGGCCGGCAGCGGCGGTTCGGGTTCCAGCGGGGCGATGGCGAGCAGGTCGTCGTCGAGCATGCGGACCACCTCGACGCTGACCGCATACAGGCTGCGGCACAACAGCTTCGCGATATCGCGGCAGCTGCGCCGGCCACCAATTCCTGGACCAATTCCCTGGCGGATTCGCGGCCCAGCGCCAGCAGCCGCCCGGGTGCGGCGACAGCTCCCGTAGTCATGCTCGAACTCCTGGGAAATAGGCACGGCGAAATGAGGCGTATCGCAGCCCGGAAGCATCCGAATGTGAAAGTTGCACGCCTGGTTGAAAATTCGACGGCGAATCGCACCGAACCCGTTCACCGCGTGTGGGATATCGTGACAGCCCAGCAGTTTTAGAGCAATGGATTCCGGTGAATCGATTACCTAAGTCCCACGGCATTGCGCGACCCGGCGCGCAGGGAAACCAGCATCACCTGCGCAAGCGATCCGCTATGTGCGCCGCCTACGGGTTAAGCGTGCTTGACGGTTGGATCACGAGAATATATTGCCGCGCAATATGAACCGTCCGGTCGAATTCATTTGTCCGAATTCGATTTATCGCTGCGCGGCGCATCCGGCCAGCGCCAGAGGATCCTCGACGGGCCGCTCGGCGAGCACGGCCGCGGCGCAGCGCACGTGCCGGTCCTCGCCCACCTGGAGGGCGATGCCCAGTTCCCGGCCGAACCGGTCCAAGGCCGCCACCAACTCCGAGGGCGCGCCCGCGCACAGCGCGCCCCGGGCGCAGGCGCAGGCGCAGGCGCAACCCAGCAGCGCGGCCCCCTCGTGTCATCGATCCTCCACAGCCGCCACACGCCAGGCGGCCGCAGCGTAGCGGGTCAGCGGCGGCCCGCCCGATCGGCGAGCACGCTGACGAAGGGGCCGAGCGGACCGGTGATGACCGGCCTGGGACGGGAGGCCCGCAGGGCCTGCTCGGAATAGCGGACGGTGCCGGTGTGCCAGTGCAGATTTCCGGCCATGTGATCACGCAGCCGGTCGACATGGCCGAGCAGCGCCGCACGCACCTCGCCGGGCAGCTCGTGGTCGGCGAAGAATTCGGGCAGCCGTTCGCGCGCGACGAGTTCGAACTGCGTCAACCGTTCATTGGCGAGATCGACGACGATATCGGCCGCATGCTCTCGGGAACAGCCCAGGAAGGACTGGGCGAGATACACGAGATTGTAGATCTCCTCATCGTATTCGATCTCCTTCTGATACGAATAGAGATCGTTGACGAGGGCCGCGTAGTCGTGGGCTGAATTCTGCAGCTGCCGAACAATACTGGAGTCGGATATTTCCGAAATCCGTGGGTCTGCGGCAATTTCGAGCGAATACAGGGCGTCCAGTGCGCAGAACAGCGGCCCGCCCGAGGTGAGACGTCGCTGCTCGAGATAGTCGACGGGATCGGGCAGACGGTGCCGAATCTCGTTCTCCAGCACACACTCCCAGCCCTCGAACAGCTCGATCAGGGCCGCCCGCAAGCGCTCGCGCCCCGCCTCGTCACAGCCGGCCGCTGTATCGCGCCACAGCGCGGCCAAGCCGTATTCGAGTGCGGTGAGCGGTGCTGGCGGGCTTTCGGAGAGCTGAAGCGGCAAGCGCCGCAACTGATCTCGGCCGGATACCGGTTCCGCCCGGAACACCCGGGTGGCCAGGTCGTCGGCGTAGGTGCCCCAGGTGCACCAGCGGGTGCGCAGCAGCAGCGCGGCCGCGTCGGCCCCGGGATCGAGCATGGCCATCAGCCCCGCGAAATCGGCGGCGGCCACGGTCTCGGCCGTCCAGCCGACCCGCGGATCCAGCAGCCCGACGGCCGCGGCCCACCTCGGCCCGTCCGCGCGAGCCAGCGCCACCTGCGGATTCATCGACACCGGATACGGCATCACCAGCCCGCGCACCGGCAGCGGTCCGGGTGTTCGCGGCGGCGGAACGTGCTGCTGGAGCTGGATTCGCAACCCCGGCGCGAGCCGGGCGGCCGCGCTGCCCAGCCCGGTCGGACCGCGGTCGACGCCGCTGTTCATGTAGCGGCTCGACCGCAGATGCCACTCGTGCCCGCCGGACTGCCAGTCCTGCAGGCCCCCGGTGTACCGTGCGACGGCCAGCTGTTCGGCGGGGGTGGCCGCGCGTTCCACGAAGAGCTGTGGCACGTCGACCGACGCGGTGTCCTCGAACTGCTTCAGCCGCGAGGTCAGCATGTCATTGGTCAGCTCCGCGGCCGCCTGCGTGGGCAGACCCAGGAACCGTTCCAGCACCAGCACGATATTGGCGTTCTCGCCCTCGACCCGGACCTCGCGCTCGTAGGAGAACAGATCGTTGCGCAGATGCACTGCGTCGGAGAAGGTTTCGCACAGCACCCGCAGCGGCCGCTCGGCGGCGAAACGGCCGGGCAGCTCGGCGCCGCAGGCGAACTCCACCAGATTGGCCGACCAGGGCGCGCCGCCCACCCGGCGGCGCATCTCGATGTACTCGACCGGATTGGCCACCCGGTCGCGGGCGATATTGTCCAGTTCCCAGAGGGATTCGACCATGAGGTTGTGGGTGGACCGACGCATGCGCTGCCGCCAGCCCGGGGACATGACCGGCACCGTCCGGGCCCAGCAGTCGGCCAGTCCGGCCTCCGACGGCGTCTCGGGTTCCGGTGCGGGACAGCCGGGTTCGGCCATGAACAGTTCCAGGCGCGTGAGATACCGGGTGGCCTCGGCCCGGTTGCCGGTGTACTTGTACTCGGCCAGGAACCAGTCGTCGAAATAGAAGACCCAGATGTACCACTCGGTGAGCAGCGCCAAAGCCTCGGCGTCGCAGTCGGGATGGGTGTACGCGCACAGCAGCGCGTAGTCCATACGGTCCAATCTCTCGGCGTCCCAGATGGGTTTGCCGTCGACTCCGAGCTCGCCGAGCATGCCCATGCGCAGCGCCCACGCGGTGGAGTGCGCGCGGGCGTACCCAAGATGGGGATTGAGCCGGGCGGGATGCGGGGTATAGAAATCGGGCAGGGTGAAGGGCTTCAATTCAGGGCCCTCTCGCTGGAGGTTGTGCACTCCGGTCGCCGGGGGCGACGTGCCGGTATTGCGCTGCTGTTTGCGATATGTCGAACGAACCGCGTCAGAACTCTCACTGCGACAACGTGATCAGCGTCACAATCATGGTAGAGGCCCGCCGCCGTCTCGCCAACACCTCGCAATCTTGTCCGACCGACCGGTACCTCCCGAACCGGCCGGCCCGCCCCCGCCCGAGATAGCCTGGGCGCTGCGCCACCCGCACCCGCCACCCACACCAGGAGGATCGTCCATGCCGAATCCCGCCGCCGACCGCGCCCCGATCCTGCAGCGACTGGGCGACCGTGGCCGGGTGCGCGTGATCGTCGCCGGTGGCGGCACGGGCGGCCACACCTATCCGGCGGTGGCGGCCGTGCGGGCGCTGCGGGATCTGGCGGCCGAGAGCGGGGCCGCGGCCGAGGTGCTGTGGGTGGGCGTGCCCGACAGTCTGGAGCAGCGGGTCGCGGCGGAGAACGACATCGACTTCACCGCCATCAAGGCCGGCAAGCTACGCCGCGACCGCAATCCGCTCAAGATGCTCAACAAGGACAATGCGCGGGATGCCCTGCGCGTGCCGGTCAGCGTCCTCACCGCCCAGGGCGTGGTGCGCCGGTTCCGCCCGGACGCGGTGCTGTGCACCGGCGGCTACGTGTGCGCCCCGATCGGCATGGCCGCCGCGCTGCGCCGGCGGCCGCTGGTGATCCACGAGCAGACCACCGGCATCGGCAAGGCCAACCTGCTGCTGGCCCGGATGGCCGACCGCATCGCGCTCAGCTCCGAGGCGTCGATCGCCATGCTGCCCGCGCGCGCCCGGGACCGGGCCGTGGTCACCGGCAACCCGATTCGCCCGACCCTCACGACCGGCGATCCGGCCGCGGCGGTCAAGGCTCTCGACTGGGAGGGCTACACCCCCGGCCTGCCGACGGTCTACATCACCGGCGGCGCGCAGGGCGCGGTGCAGATCAACGAGATGATCGGGCAGCTGCTGCCCGAACTCCTCCACTCCGCCAATGTGATTCACCAGTGCGGACGGCTCTCCTTCGAGCAGGTTCGCGACCACGCCGCCACCCTCCCGGAGGACGTGCGCGGCCGCTACCTGGTGCGGGAGTTCGTCGGCCCCGAGCTCCCCGATGTGCTGGCACTTACCGACGTGGTCGTATCCCGTTCCGGCGCAGGAACTCTCGCCGAGCTCACCACACTGGGCAAGCCCTCGGTGCTGATTCCGTACCCGCATTCGGTCGGCGGCGAGCAGATTCGCAATGCCCGAATCCTGGCCGACCACAATGCCGCTCGCGCTCTCGTCGGTGACGATGCCACCGTCGCGAACCTCCGCACGGCCCTCACCGAACTCCTGACCGATGCCGGGACCCGCGCCGCCGTGTCGGCCGCCGCCCGCGCCCTCGGCCACCCGGAGGCCGCCACGGACCTCGCCCTCACCGTCCTGGATCTGGCCACCCGCTGAGCGCGGACCACGAAAAGCCGTACGCCGCCACGCGATCTATTCCACACGCCACTCTCAGTCGGAGTGGGTATGGTCGGAAGGGTCAGCAAGCCCTCGGTTACTCCGGGGATTGCTACCCGAGAGATTGGAGATGCCATGCAAATCCAGGTCTTCGCCGACAAGAACATCGGCGGCGGCGCGATCGCCCAGGAAGCGACGGACACCATCGCTTCGATTCTGGATCGATTCGCTGATCACCTCACCCGGGTCGAGGCCCACATCACCGATGTGAACGGGCACAAGGGTGGTTCCGAGGACAAGAAGTGCAGCCTCGAGGCGCGGCCCAAGGGCCAGCCACCGGTGGCGACCACCCACCGCGCGGCCACCGCCGAGGACGCCTACACCGGAGCCGCCGACAGCATGGCTCACCTGCTCGACAGCAAGTTCGGGCGGCTACATCACGCCAAGGGCGGTGAATCGATCCGCCACCTCGTGTCGGACTGAGTCCGGTCGCGGGCCGCTGCCTCCGACATTCGGTTACGGGAGGAGCCCGAGGCGGCGTGCGCGCACGACCGCCTCGTGGCGGTTGTGCGCGCCGAGTTTGGTCATGGCGCTGCGCAGATAGCTCTTGACCGTCTCCGGGCGCACCGAAAGTCGCTGCGCCGCTTCCAGATTCGTGCAGCCCAGCGCGACGTGGGCGAGCACGTCCAGTTCCCGGGGCGCGAGGCTCACCGCGTCGTCCGGGGCCGCGACACCCGACACCAGGCGCGCGAGCTTCTCGGTCACCTCGCGCAGGCGCCGGCGGGCCGAGGCCTCCGAGACCACCTGGGTGATGCCGCGCAGTTCCGCGTGCAGATCCCGGAGTTGTTCGGTGACAACGGAATTGGCTTCGGCGACGAAGGCATGGGCGCTCGTCGTGGACTCCCGCGCGAAGGACAGGCGCAGCCGCCGATCCACTTCGTCGCGAATGGCCAGTTCCGTCGCGAGCCGGCGCCCGGCCTGCACCATCTCGTCGGCGATGCGGTCACCGATCACCCCCGAGTCCCGATTGGCGACGTACAGCACCGCCCGCGCCTCGCCCCTCACCACCACCGGCACCGCCACCACCGCGCGCAGACCCTCACCGAGCACCGGGGCGTCGTAGTGGTGAGTGATGGTCGAGGCCGAGCGATAGTCGGACACCGAGCGCGGCTTACCCGTCACCACCGCCGAGCCGCCCAGCCCGGAACTGGGTGCGACGGCCAGGCCGCGCATGCCGTTGGTGCGGGTGCCGACGAACTCGCTGAGCACCAGCATGCCCGCGTGCACCTCGCCGCCGAAGACGACCGGAAGCTTGCTGGCGGAGGCGAGAGTGCGCAGCTCAGCGCGCAGAGCGTCACCGTCGCTGGGGCGCAGGAGCCCGTCCGTGGCCGAAGTCATCGGTCAGCCCCTTTCGGGGGTAGTCCAGGGTGAGTGTGACGTAGATCCTACTGGTGTGAGCGAGAGCACGAGCTACACCTTCGGAGTCTGGGACGCTCCCCTGCTGGGCGACACCATCGGCGCCAACCTGGACCGGACCGCGGCCGCGCATCCGGACCGCGAGGCCCTCATCGACTACACCACCGGTATCCGCTGGACCTACCGCGAATTCAACGCCGAGGTAGACACGCTGGCGCTGGGCCTGCTGGCGGCCGGCATCGGCAAGGGCGACCGGGTGGGCATCTGGGCGCCGAACTGCCCGCAGTGGACGCTGATCCAGTACGCGACCGCCAAGGTCGGCGCGATCCTGGTCAATATCAATCCGGCGTATCGGGCGCACGAACTGCGCTACGTGCTGCGCCAGGCCGGAATTCGGATGCTGGTCGCGGCACCGTCGTTCAAGACCTCCGACTACGCGGCCATGATCACCGAGGTGCGCCCGGAGTGCCCGGCGCTCGAGCAGGTGGTGCTGCTGGACAGCCTCGAATGGCAGAGTCTGTTCACCAGCGGCCGGGCCGCGAATCCGGATCTGCTGGCCGCGGCGCAGTCGGCGCTGTCCACCGACGATCCGATCAATATCCAATACACTTCCGGCACAACGGGTTTCCCCAAGGGCGCGACCCTCAGCCACCACAATATCCTCAACAACGGCTATTTCGTGGGCGAGCTGTGCGGCTACACCGAGCAGGACCGGATCTGCATTCCGGTGCCGTTCTACCACTGCTTCGGCATGGTCATGGGGAATCTGGCCGCCACCACGCACGGCGCGGCCATGATCATCCCGGCCCCGGCCTTCGACCCGCGCGCCACCCTGGAAGCCGTTGCGGCCGAACGCTGCACCTCCCTGTACGGGGTGCCGACCATGTTCATCGCCGAACTGGCCGATCCGGAGTTCGACACCTACGACCTGTCCTCGCTGCGCACCGGCATCATGGCCGGATCGCCGTGCCCGGTGGAGGTGATGAAGCAGGTCATCGAGCGCATGGGCATGCGCGAGGTGAGCATCTGCTACGGCATGACGGAAACCAGCCCGGTCTCCACCCAGACCCGCGGCGACGATTCGCTGGTGCAGCGCACCGCGACGGTCGGCCGCACCGGGCCGCACATCGAGGTGAAGATCGTGGACCCGGTGACCGGGGTGACCGTGCCGCGCGGCGCGGCCGGCGAACTGTGCACCCGCGGCTACTCGGTGATGCTCGGCTACTGGGGCGAACCGGAGAAGACCGCCGAGGCCATCGACGCCGCGCGCTGGATGCACACCGGCGACCTGGCCACCATGGACGACGAGGGCTACGTGGCCATCACCGGCCGCATCAAGGACATGGTCATCCGCGGCGGCGAGAACATCTACCCGCGCGAGATCGAGGAATTCCTCTACACCCATCCCGACATCGTCGACGCCCAGGTGATCGGCGTGCCGGACGTCAAATATGGCGAGGAATTGCTGGCGTGGATCCGGATGCGCCCGGGTACACCGCCTTTGACCGCCGAGAGTCTGCGTGAGTACTGCGCCGGCAAGCTCGCCCACTACAAGATCCCCCGCTATGTGCACGTCGTCGACGAGTTCCCGATGACCGTGACCGGCAAGATCCGCAAGGTCGAGATGCGCGAGATCGGCGCGCGACTGCTCGGCCTGACCGAGGAGAACGCATGACGAACACCGAGGCCTACCGCGCCGCCCGCGACGGACTACTGGCCGTGTCGACGGACTACGACGCGGCTCTGCGCGAGTTCGAATGGCCACGGCTGACCGGCGAATTCAACTGGGCCACCGACTGGTTCGACCACATCGCCCGCGGCAACGACCGGCCCGCGCTGTGGATCGTCGAGGAGGACGGCTCCGAACAACGGATCAGCTTCGCCGAGATGGCCGAGCGCTCGGACCGGGTGGCCACCTGGCTGGCCGGGCTGGGCGTCGGCAAGGGCGACCGCGTGGTGCTCATGCTCGGCAACCAGGCCGAGCTGTGGGAGGCCATGCTGGCGGTGGCCAAGCTGGGCGCGGTCATCATGCCCACCACCGGGGCGCTGGGGCCGGCCGATCTGAGCGACCGGATCGAGCGCGGCGGAGCGCGTTTCGTCATCGCCAATCACGGCGATACGGGCAAGTTCGACGAGGTTCCGGGCGACTACACGCGAATCGTGGTGGGCGAGCCGGTGTCTGGCTGGCACGACTACGCCGAAGCGGCGTCCGTCGAATCGGCCGGGCCGTTCCGGGCCGTCACCGAGGTGACCGATCCGCTGCTGGTGTACTTCACCTCGGGCACCACCAGCAAGCCGAAGATGGTGCAGCACTCCCAGATCAGCTACCCGGTCGGTCACTTGAGCACCATGTACTGGATCGGCGTCCGCCCCGGCGACGTGCACCTGGCCATCAGCGCGCCCGGCTGGGCCAAGCATGCCTGGAGCTGCTTCTTCGCACCGTGGCTGGCCGAGGCGACCGTATTCGTCTACAACTACGCGCGTTTCGACGCCGCGGCCCTGCTGGCACAGCTGCGCCGGGCCGGGGTGAACACGTTCTGCGCGCCACCCACGGTGTGGCGCATGCTGATCCAGGCCGATCTGGGCGAGCGTCCGGCCGGGCTGCGCGAAATCCTCGGCGCGGGTGAGCCCTTGAACCCCGATGTCATCGCACAGGTCGAGAAGGCCTGGGGCCTGGTCATCCGCGACGGCTTCGGTCAGACGGAAACCACCCTGCAGGTGGGCAATACGCCCGGGCAGCCGCTCAAGCCCGGCTCCATGGGGCGGCCCGCGCCGGGCGTCCCGGTGGTGCTGGTGGATCCGATCACCGGGCAGCGCGCCGAGGAGGGCGAGATCTGCCTGGATCTGGCCGCGGCACCGGTCAATCTGATGACCGGCTACCTCGGCGATCCGGAGCGTAATGCCGCGGTCATGGACGGCGGCTACTACCATACCGGCGATGTGGCCGTGCGAGACGCGGACGGATACATCACCTATATCGGGCGCACCGACGACGTTTTCAAGTCCTCCGACTACAAGGTGTCCCCCTTCGAGCTGGAGAGCGTGCTCATCGAGCATCCGGCCGTGGTGGAGGCGGCCGTGGTGCCGCAGCCGGATGACACGCGGCTCGCGGTGCCCAAGGCATACGTGGCACTGGCGGCAGGATGGGAGCCGAACCGTGAAACCGCCCGCGCCATCCTGGAATACGCCCGCGATCACCTGGCGCCCTACCTGCGTGTCCGCCGGCTGGAGTTCACCGAGCTACCGAAGACGATTTCCGGCAAGATCCGCCGCGTCGACCTGCGCCATCGCGAGGAACAGGCGCACGCTGCCGGCGAGACCATCCCCACCGAGTACCGCTACGAGGAAGTACTGAGCGACACCATCCGCTGAAACCGCACCGCCCCATGCCCCTACGACAGACCGGAGCTCCCATGCCCCACACCGTGGAATCCGCGACCGCCTACGTCATCGCCGCCCTGGAGGCCAAGGGGACGGCGACCCGTGAGGACTTCGATATCCCCGGGATCGTCAGCACGACGCACAGCATCACGCAGACATGGGATTTCCAGGCGGTCGACCGCCGCCGGTTCTGGGGCATAGCGGCCACGTTCCTGCGCGCCTGACCCGCAGAAAGACCAGGGAGCGACACCCGCTCGCCCGGACCCACAGGAAATCGGGGACGAGCGGGCTGTCTCACAGTTCGGCGAATTCCGGGTTTCCGGCCGCGAATTCCCCGCACCATTGGCTGATGCACACCTCCGACTCCGTGCTGCTGCCACGTTTCGTCCTGTCGCGCGCCGCGGCCGCGGGCCTGGACCCGGCCCGCCTCGCCCGCGAGGCCGGCATGCCGGGCTGGCTGCTGGAGGACGGCGATGCCCGGGTGTCCAGTGACTACTTCCCGCGGCTGTGGGAGCTGCTGGAGTACGAGCTGGACGACCCGGAGGTCACCCTGCGGGCCACCGGCAGTTACCGGCTCGGGGAATTCGGGCTGATCGACTATCTGATCTCGACGGCCGAGACCGTCGGCGCGGGTTTCGGCGTGATGGGCCCGTTCGTGGGGGCGATCTCCACCAACTACCGCGTCGAGCCCGGCGCGCAGACCGAGACCGAGTCCACCTTCGACATCTACACCGTCAATACCGAGGGCCGCGCCCGCGACCTATCGGTACAGATGGCGCTGGCCTCCCTGATCTCGCGCATGCGCCAGACGACCGGCCGCCCGATGGATCCGGTGCGCATCCGGTTGCGCGAGCGCGCGCCCCGCCGCCTCGACGCCTTCTCCGAGCAGTTCGGCACGGCGCGGCTGGATTTCGGCGCTCCGGTCGACCGGATCACCTTCCGCAACGCGGACTTCGAGCTGGCCCAGATCACGGCGGACCCGTTGCTGGCAGCGGTATTGCGCCGCCACGCCGCCACCATGCCGCCCCCGCCGCCGCGCGTCACCGAGTGGCCGGACCGGGTGGCGGCGGCGCTGGCCGAGGTCCTCGACGGCACCGACGCGCTGCTGGACCAGGTCGCGCGCCGCCTCTACACCAGCCCGCGCACCCTCCAGCGCCGCCTCGCCGAATCCGGCACCACCTGGCGCCTCGAGGTCGACCGCGCCCGCAAACGCCACCTCGAAGATATCGAATCCGGCTGGGCCGCCGAACACGACGGCGATACGCCATGATTCGCCGAAGTTCCAGGGGGTACCCACTCCGGCGAGGTGACCCGGGGTGGCGTGGGCGAGGCGGTGTGGCCGGGCGAATGGAGCAGCGATCATGACCGCCTCGGACAGTGTGCTGCTGGCCCGGTTCGTGCTGACGCGAGCCCGGGCGGCGGGGCTGGATCCGGTGGAATTGGCGCGGGCGGCGGGAATCGGGGCCGGCGCGCTGGACGGGCCGCCGGGAAGTATTCCGGGGCAGTGCTATCCGCGATTGTGGGAGTTGTTCGAGCGCAGGGCGGAATTGCCGCACGTGGGACTGCGGGCGGCCGAACGGTACGGAATGGGGGAACTGGGGATGATGGATTATCTGCTCGCCACGGCGTCGACCGTGGGCGAAGGGTTCAGGGCCGCAGGGGAATTCGGATCCGCGCTGTCGACCACGCGGCGCGTGGCCGTGGTCGGCGAGGACGACCGGCACGTCACCTTCGCGGCGGAGACGGCCGGGGAAGGCCGGGGCGCGGAGGTCGCGGCGCAGGCGAGCTTCGCCTTCCTAACCGGTCGCGCGCGTCTCGGTGCCCGGGCGCGGATCACGCCGGTCGCGGTGACCCTGCGGGAACGCGCGCCGCGCCACCACGCACCGTATACCGAGTTCTTCGGCACGGCCGCGGTCGATTTCGGCGCCGAGGCCGACACGCTCACGCTGCACCACGCGGACCTGGACCGGCGGCAGTTCACCGCCGATCCGGGGCTGGCGGCCGTGCTACGCCGGGCCGCCACGGCTGCGACCCTGTCCACCCCGCCCGCGCGCGCCTGGGCCGATCTGCTTGCCGCCGAGCTCGATTCACTACCGTCGCTGGACACGGCGTCCATCCACGGCGTGGCCCGGCGGCTGGATACCAGCCCGCGCACCCTGCAGCGGCGGCTGGCCGCGGCCGGAACCAGTTGGAGCCGGGAGCTGGCGAGCGCGCGCCGCCGGGCGGCGTGGTGACGGGCGGCCGTGACTACTCGATCCGACTCTCACGACAGCATTCTGATGGCCCGGTTCGCACTGGAGCGGGCGGCCCGGGCGGGGCTCGACCCGGAGCGGATCGCCCGGCTGGCCGGGATATCCGCCTGGCGCGAGGGCGGCGAGGGGACCCGGGTGTCGTCCCGGTACTGCCTGCGGGTGTGGGAGCTGCTCGAACAGGAAACCGGTGACCCGGATATCGCCCTGCGCGTGCCGGAGGACAGTACGACCGGCGAATTCGGGCTGCTTGAGTATCTGTTCCTGTCGGCGGAGACCCTGGGTGCGGCGCTGGACGCCTGCGTGCGCCACACCGGCAGTCTGACAACGAGTTACAACTTCCGGATCACGCATCGCACCGAACACGAGGTCTGCTACGAGGTGCTGTCCGGGGTGGAGGACTGCCGCGGGCGGGAACTGTTGGTGCAGGCGGCTTTCGCGCTCCTCGTGGGCCGGGGCCGGGCGGCCACCCGCTATCCGATCGTGCCCGCGCGGGTGACCTTCCGGCAGGCCGCGCCGGTCGATCTCGCCGCCGTCACCGAGCTGTTCGGCACTCGCGCAATCGATTTCGGGAGCCTGGTCGACTCCCTGACGCTGCGGGCCGCGGATCTGGCGCTACCCATGAAGTCGGCCGATCCCGAGTTGACGGCCGTGCTGCTGTCCTACGCGGCCACGCTGCCGGCCACTCCCGAGTCCGGCGTCACCTGGCTGGAACGGCTCGGCGACGTCCTCGACGGCGCCCTCGACGAGGGTATGGCGACACTGGAATTGGTTGCGCGGCGTCTGCTGACCTCACCAAGATCACTACAACGCCGCCTGACCGAGGCCGGAACCACCTGGCGCCGCGAGGTGGACCGGGCGCGGCGCCGCAGATTGCAACGGGCCGAACACCTTCCACGCGCTCAGCAGGCGGAATTCCTGGGATACGCGGATCCGGCCAGCCTGCGGCGCGCCGTACATCGCTGGCGCGATCGCGACGATTCCTGAAAGAAGGACCCCGCGTGCGGGCCGAAATCGCACCTACCGTACGGTATTCCGGCAACCACACAGCAAGGTTGGCGTGTACTGGCCCGGTTTGGCGTCTTCGGAACTCCCGCGCGACGCGGGCGGAAATGAAACTGGACGGAAACGCCACGACGTGCCCGCCGCGAGGCTCGCCACGGCGTTTCCGATGCGTGGTTGTGGCCGACGCTGTCCACGGCCGCGTGTCCCCATCCGGTCCCGGTCCTCGATTGGAGCTTCCTCGTGCCCCACACCGCAGAAACCGCCACCGCCTACGTCGTCACCGCTGTGGAGGCCAAGGGCACCGCCACCCGGCACGACTTCGACATCCCGAGCATCGTCAGCATCACGCACAGCCTCACCGAGAGCTGGGATTTCAACAGCGTGGACCCGAACATGTTCTGGAACATCGTCGCCACTTTCCTCGAGCACTGAGCTCGGCCGTGCCCCGCGACCGTCAGCCCCGCCCCAGCTGAATCGCCTTGACCAGCAGCAGAATCGCGCCGACGACCAGATAGGCGCGCAGGGCGATCATGCCCAGCCGGGTACCGGCCGACCAGGTCACCGGTTCCAGCAGCGTCAGCGGCGGCATCCGCCAGGTGTCCTTCGCGGACGCCTCGAAGCGGGGCCGCGGCGTGGGCGCGGGCGCCCCGCGCTGCGTGAACCTCAGCGCCACCACCGCGATCACGGCCAGGAGCACCAGCGCCACCGCCAGGTATCCGGCCGTGGCGACCACATCCAGGTCCGGGAACAGCGTGGTGGCCATGAGGATTCCCGACAGCAACAGCAGCACGCCGACGATGATCGCCGCCACGATGTTCAGCCAGGTGCGATTCACCCACGGCCCGAGCACCTGCGGGTCGTTGCACAGCAGCAGCAGGAACACGCTGGCGCTGGGCAGCAGTAGCCCGGCCAGGGCCTGCACGGCGGTGGTGATCAGCCCCAGGGGCGCACCCGGAATCAGCACGACGCCCGCGGCGAGCACCACCATCGCGATATAGGACAGATAGAACTGCCTGGCGTCCTTGAACCCGCGGTGCAGCGAGTGCTTGATGCCGAACACGTCGCCGAAGGCGTAGCTGGTGGCCAGGGTGACCGCCGCCGCACCGATGATCGACGCGTCCAGCAGCACGATCGCGAAGACCGACCCCAGCAGGTGGTGGACCTGGCCCAGCAGGTGCGCGATCTCGCCCGCGTCGGTGAACTTCCCGACCGCGTCATTGGCGCGCGCGGCGTAGTCGGCGGTCATCACGAGCGCGGCCGCACCGATCACCACGACGAACGCGCCCAGGGTGGTGTCGGCCCGCTCGTAGCCGATGAACCGCGGGGTGATGCGCTTGTCGACGATATTGGACTGCTGGAAGAACAGCTGCCACGGCGCGACGGTGGTGCCGACGATGGCGATGATCAGCAGCACCGCGTCGGAGGTCCAGCTGCCCTCGACACCGGGCACCACGAAATCCTTTGCGGCGCGGCCCCAGTCGGGATGCGACAGCAACAGCATCGGAATCTGCAGCAGGGTGACCAGGATGAAGACGAACATCGCCCGTTCCCACCGCCGGAAGCTGCCGGTGGCCATGATCGCCACCAGCGCCGCGGCCGCCACCGGCACCACGACGTATTTCGAGATGCCGAAATACTCCGCGGCCAGGCTGACACCGATGAATTCGGTCACGATGGTGAGAAAGTTCAGAACGAAGAGATCGCCCACCGAGAACCAGCCCCAGCCGCGGCCGAAGCGCTCGTTGATGAGCCGCGCATGCCCGACGCCGGTGACCGCGCCCAGGCGAACCACCATCTCCTGGTTGACGATCAGTACCGGGATCAACAGCAGCAGCACCCACAGCAGGCTGTAGCCGTAGTTCTGCCCGGCCTGCGCATAGGTGGCGACACCACCGGCGTCGTTGTCACCGACCATGACGATCAGCCCGGGGCCGATAATGGCCAGCAGCGTCAGCATCCGGGTCTTGAACGTGCGCGAATGCTCGATGTCACCGATCTTGATCTTGCCGAGCGCGCCCTCGATATCGCCGAGGTGCGCCGAATCCAGCACGGCCGACTGGCGATTCGTCACTACGGTGGCGGGATCCTCAACAGCAGCGGGCTTCTCGATGGTAGCGGGCTTCTCCGCGGCAGCGGGCCGTCCGCTCCCCGCCGGGGGCTGCGGCCCGGATCCGTTGGGGGTGGAACGGTTTTCCTCGGCATCGGTCATAGCTGTGCCGCGCCGTCCGGGCTGTCGCTGGATCCGGTGGCGACCGGCCGGGCCGGCCGGGGCGCGGGTTCACGACGCCGCCAGTCCTCCGGAATGACATCCTCGAGCACATCGTCGACGGTGACCACGCCGAGCACCCGGTCGGCGTCGTCCACCACAGGCACCGCGTACAGGTTGTAATCGGCCATCAGCAAGGCGATGTCGGTGATATCGGTCTCGGGCGAGACCCGCACCGGATCGTCGTCCATGATGTCGGCGACCGCCGTCGCCGGGTCGGCCTGCAGCAGCGCGATCACCGAGACCACGCCCATCAGGCGGTCGGAGTCGAGCACATGCACCTTCAACAGGGCCTCCGGCTGCAGCGCGTGCGCGGCGGAGATCGCCGAAAGCGCCTGCGCCACAGTGGCGTCCAGCGGACACGAGACGACGTCGACATTCATCAGGCCACCCGCGCTGTCCGGGTTGAAACCCATCAGCGTCACGACCTTGACGCGCTGCCCGGCCGGCATCAGGTCCAGCACCCGGCGGCGCCGCGACTGCTTGAGTTCAATGATGGAGTCGGCCGCGTCATCGGCGCGCATGCGCCCGAGCAGGGCCGCGACTTCCGAATCGGACATGTCGTTGAGCAGGCGGCTGGACTTGTCGGAGTCGAGCTCCTCGAAGACATCCGCCTCCAGCTCGGGATCGTCGTGCACCTGATCCAGGATCTCGTCCTGCTCGTGCTTGTCGGCATCCTCGAGCAGATCGGCGATCTCGGCGGGCTTCAGCCCGCGGACCCGGCTGCTGACCCGCAGGGTCAGCGACTGCTCATGGCCGATCAGCGGCTCGAACGCCTTCCAGTCCCGGGAGGCGTGCCCGCCGGTGGACTTGATCAGCCCGAACAGCCGCGCCGGGCGGCGAGTGTCCAGTCGCGCGAGCACCCAGCCCGAGCCCGAGTCGTCGGGCACGCCGACCCTGTCGAGCTCGACGTCGTAGGCGCGCACCAGCTCGACAGCCTCCACATCGATCAGCCGGTGACCCAGGATGTCGGCGCGCAGCAGCACCTCACCCGCACGCCGCTCGAAGGACCGCAGATCGACCTTGTTGACCGAAAGGACGATCCGATCGGCCTCGAACTGCCGGATACGCTCCGCGGAGACGAACACCTCGCGCCCGCCCATCCCGACGACCACACCGGTCACCGGCGGATAGGCGTCACCACCCGGCAGACGCACAATAAGGTCGTCCACCCGGCCGATAGTCTCTCCCGACGCGGCGATCACCGGTGCCTTCAGCAACTGCGACAGATGCATCGTCGCAACCGCTTCCGGTTTCGACGACACTGTGGGTTCGGTCATATGTGCTCCTGACTCGGCGTCCCCGGATTTCCGGCGGCCACGGGCAACATTGCACGGTTTTCGGCGCTTCTCGTCGAACAATGGCCCAACGGTAAACGTCCAGCGGACGAATGAAGCGCCCATTGGGACGTATGTCCGAATTGACGAATCAATCCTCTACTGCCAGACTTTGCGGCGTCAATCAGCACCTCGCTAGGCGAGGCTCCTGTACGAACACAGGCCACTGATCCGACGACGTCGAGAGACGCCCAGGGTTAGGACAGGTTTCCCCGGATTAAGGGGTCACCCGAAGTGGCTTCCCAACGTCATTGTCATTGGGGATACGTCGTGCAGTGCCGAAGCTCTGACGAGAGGGGTGCTCGCCCTCCGGCCTGCTACCGTGGCGACTCCTCGTGTGCACCCGTGATCAGCGCCCTCGTGCGCTCCGGCCGCAAGGAGGTGAGGACGACCCATGGCCCCCGGCGACAGTCCGTATCCGAGTCATCCGTTCCACTCACCCGTTTGCGGGTGGAAATTCGAAATCATCCACCCAGAATTTCGAAGGTTCACAAATGAGGAAAATCACCGCGTACCCCCTGGCCGCCGCCGTCCCCGCCCCGGCCCTACACGCTCCGGTGCCGGTGCCGTTGCCGTTGCCGTTGCCGAAGAACGTCGTGAGCCAGGCTGACCAGGATGCCGCGTTCTCCGCGGCGGTCAACCAGTTCGGTCTGGCCACCTCGATGGGCACTCTGATCGGCACCCTCATCGGCGGCGCGGCCGGTTGCGCCATTGGCGCCGCGGGCGGCGCCATCGCCGGCGTCACGGTCATGTCGGTGCCGACCGGCATCGCGGGCGGCCTCGCGGGCGCCGCCATCGGCATTCCGCTGGGTGCGGCGGCCGGTCTGGTGCTGACCGGTGTACCCGCCGCCATCGCGGTCGGCATCGGCCTGGCCCAGCGCCTGTCCGCGCCCGACTCCACCCCGGCGCCCGCGGGCGCGGCGCCCGCCCCTGCCGTATAGCGGGCGGGTCCGCTTGCGCTGGCGAAACCCGTTGCGGCGGTGAGTGTCTCGATACTCGCCGCCGCTCCCTTCTTATCCGGCAGCGGGTTCGGGACGGTCACACACCGTCTACCGAGAGGGTGGCCTGCATGAGAGTCATGGCGCCCGCGCACGGGTCCGGTTGCGCCGCGTGGTCGCGGTTCTGGACCCACCAGGTGACGGTGCCGGTGTCGGAAGCGGTCACGGCGCAGGTGCTCGGATCCTTCGGATCACGCCAGTACATGCCGCCGAAGTGCCTGATCACCAAACGCTCGACCTGATAACCGAATTGGTCGGCGATCTGGACCTCACGGCTCAGGGTGTCGTTCTCCAGCCAGGCGTAGGTGATGTCGACCGCACCGCCGTTCGGACTGGTGGCGGTCCAGTTGCAGATGGTGGGGGCGCTCTGCTGCTTGATGCCCGAGACGTGCAGGTTGCTCGCGATCTTCTGATCCTCCAGCGGGCCGCAGCCGGCTAGCAGGTTCGGGGCGTCGGCGGCGCGCACGGGTGATTCCTTCGGGCCCTGCGAGCACCCCGCCAATGCGGCGATCAGTAAGGCCGCCAAGGCGATTCGCGTTCGAACCGTACGCATTACCCCTGCCCTGCCTTCGTCAGAGTGGACGCCGCCAGCTGCTCCAGGCCCTTGCAGGGCTCCTTGGCGGTCTCCGTGATCGCGGCCCGCTCCGACCAATCGATGAAATCGCTGTCCCCGAACGGAAGTGCCACCTCGCACGACTGCGGCCCCTGCCATTCGATGCCGGATTGCCCGGCCACCTGAACGTCGGACGGGCGCGCGTCGGTGATCTGAGTCCGGCGGTCCGCGAGCGGACTGCCCCGGAACCAGTGGAATACCACCGCGTAGTCACCGCCCGCGGGCCGCTGCCACGCACATCCCAGCGGATTCACCGCCACGCGCTGCAGCCCATTGAGCCCGGTCGCCTGGCCGACGTCGGCATCGGCCACCCCGCCGCACAGTCCGATGGTGTTCGGCGCCGGCATCACCGCCGCCTTGGATGTGGTCGTCGCCGGGGCCGCCTGCTGATTCGACGAGCCGCCGCAGCCCGCGATCGCCGCCCCGATCAGGGCGATACCCGCCACCGCGCCCACCGCTCTCATCACGCCGACCAGCGTAGGCGAACCGCCCGAATCATGCGATCGGCGACGCGGCGGACGACTTGTGACATGGCGCCCAGCGCATGTAAATACGCGCTTTTGACAATTCATGAGGGCTTGTCTACGGATCTCCCGTCCGACGCTCTCAACTCTTTCCGATATTCGGCGACGCACCTGGCGCTCGCCTATTTCCGCGTGCCTTTTCTCGAATAGATGCGGATTCATCCATGACTCTCGAACTCACCATTCCGAATCGTCCCGCGACGATCGTCGGGCTGGCCGAATTCGGGCCCGCCACCATCATGGGCCAGGCCGGCTTGAGCCGGGTGATCGTACTGCTGGTGTGTCCACCATGGTGTGGGTGCCGTCGGCGTGCATGGCCTGAGTCAGTTCTCCCGGCGGGCGCGGGCGCGGCGCTTGCCCTCGTGCATGGCCTGCACCCGCGCCACCGGGATGGTGTGCCCCTCGGCGATGAGATCGGCTGGGAGAGACTGGGGTTCGGGCATGGCCTCGGCCCAGGGATCGCGGTCGCCGAGCATCTTGGCCGCCGTGCGAATCGTGAAGTCGTGCGGGTCGATGTCGGGCAGGTCCGCCCAGGCGACCGGGAACGAGACGGTCGCGCCCGGACGGATCCGCGGGCTGTAGACCGACACCACCGTCGCGCCGCCGGCGCGGGTCGAATCGAGAAAGACCTTGCCGCCCCGGTCTTCTCGAATGAACGCCGTGGTGGCGAGCTGCGGATCGAGACGTTCGGCACGCGCGGCGATCGCCCGCGTCGCCGCCGCGGCATCCTCGAGATCGACGCCCGGCACCACCGGGACGAAGATGTGCACGCCCTTGGAGCCACTGGTTTTCACCGCGCCCGCCAGCCCGTCCGCCGCCAGCGCTTCCCGAATGAGCTGCGCGGCCCCGACCACCTGGGCGAAGGGCTGATCCGGCGCCGGGTCGATATCCAGCACGAGATGCGTTGGGCTGCCGGAATAGTCGGCGAGACCCTCCGCGTACAGCAGTGTCACGTGGTACTCCACCGCGCGCTGATTCCCGAACCACAGCAACGTCCGCACGTCATCGCACAGCGCGTAGGACACCTCCCGCTTCGAGCTGCCCGCCCACAGCGTCACCCGCCGCACCCACTCCGGTGTGTACTTGGGCAGGTTCTTCTGCATGAACGGCTCCTGCCCCGGCCGCACCCGCACCACCGACAGCGGACGCTCCCGCAATGACGGCACCATCCGCTCCCCGATCGCCTCCAGGTAGTCGATCAAATCGCCCTTCGTGGCCTCTGCCCCGTCGAACAAGGGACTGTCGAGACTGGAGAACTTCAACCCGGCCCGCACGTCATCGCCCATCGGCCCACCATGCGCCACACCCGTACCGCCGTCAACCATCCCGGCCGGGGCGGCCCGCGCCGTCACCCGATATCGACGACCCCTGCCCAGGTGGGCGGGCGGTCCGGTACGTACTCCGGATCGTCTTCCCGCCAGGCGGGGTCCCGGCGGAACAAGCCCACGACCGTGCGGCACCCGGGGCGGGCGGCCGGCCAGGGTGTCCGACCGTCCGTCAGCACCACGACCACATCCGGACGAGGTTGCGCGCGTAGCGCTTTGGCGAAGCCGGTGCGCAGATCCGTTCCCCCGCCGCCGATCAGCGGGATGCCCTCGGCACGGCACAGGGGATCCGCGATCCGGGCCGCGGCATCGCACGACAGCACGGTGACCAGGTCGCGGCGGCCGCCCACGGTCCGGGCGATGGCTGCCGTCTCGAGCAGCGCGCTGCCCAGTTCGGCGTCGCTGACCGACCCCGAGGTATCGATGATCACGGTGACGCGGGGTGGGGTGCGCCGCAGGCTCGGCAGGACGACGCCGGGCACTCCGGCCGAGCGCCGCGCGGGCCGTCCGTAGCTGTAGTCCGCGCCGACGCCGGGGGCGGAAGCTGCCGAGCGGATCGCCGCTCCCAGCAGATCTCGCCACGGCTGCGGCGGGTGCACCGCCTCCTCCGCCCACCGGCGCCACCCCTCGGGTGCGTGCCCCGGACGGCCGATGATGCCCTGCGCCACGCGAAATCGGACGGCGTCGCGTTCCTGTTCGCTCAGTCCGTCCGCGCCGTCCGGCCCCAGTTCCCATTCCCGGTCGAGGCCGTCGGCGCCGCTGCCGCAATCCAGCCAGGCCAGGTCCGCGGTGCGCGGCCCGAGGCGGAACTGACGCAGGTAGTCCTCCATGAGCTCACCGGAGTCCAACCCCAGCGTCGACGGCAGCACCGCCCCCTCGGGCTGGACCAGGCCGTCGCCGAACGCGTCGTCGTTGATCTCGGCATCCGCGGCGATATTCATCCGCAGTCGCTCCGCCGGGCCGGTCAGGTCGTGCTCCCGGGCGAATCGGTCACTGCGCCTGTGATGTTCGCGCAGCAGATGCGACACCTCGTGCACCAGGACCGAGGCCAGGTCCGCCACCGGCGTGCAGTTCACGAACGCCGGCGACACATAACACCGCCAGTACCGGTCCACACCCATCGTCGGCACCCGCGGCGACTCGACCAGGTGCAGCGCGAACAGCGCGGTCGCCAGATACGGTCGGGCCCGGGCGGCCAGCAGCCGGGCGGCGAAGAGCTTGTCGAAGTCGAGCCGCGCGATGTCCGGTGTCATCGGCCCGCCTGCGCGGCGACCCGGGCCGCGGCGCGATCCGCGCCCTGCGACACCGACACCATGCCGGCCAGTCGTTCGATCGAGGCGGGCACGTCCCAGTCGTCCCGGCGCAGGGTGGCGAGGGTCGTCGCGGGGACGACCACCAGGTCCGGCGCACCGGATTCCACGGCCTTCACCAGCAGCGCCCACGCCGCGTCCCAGCGGGATCGCTCCGGCCGCAAGCGGACTGCCGCCACCACACCGTCGAGCACGGCCTGACGGAGATCGCCACGCTCGGGCAGCTCGGCGGCGGCCGGATCGGCGAGCAGCACCTCCGGATCGGGCAGGTCCATCCGATCGATGCTGGTCAGCAATTCGAAACCGGGACCGTCACCGACGGCGCCCCGGACCAGCAGGGACAGCACGTCCCGTCCGGAGCCGGCCGCGGTGGCGAAGGCGATCAGCCGCACGGTCATCTCCCAGCTGCGCGGCGACGGCCAGGCGCCATCCCTTCGAGTTTCGGTGCTGGGCAGTTGATGGACGAGTTTGGGACGCGCCGCGAGCAGCGCGCACACCGCGCGGCGGGCGAAAGCCACTGCCTCCGTGACCTTTTCCGGGGCGAGCGTGGGCAAGGTCGCGCGCGGCCAAGTGCCGCCGAGGCCCCGGACCACCACATCGTGATCGTGCGTCCACTGCAGGTGCACGAAGCGGTTGGCCAGCGGCGGACTCAGCTCCCAGCCGTCGGCCGCCGAGGAACGCGGGTTGGCGGCGGCGACGATGCGGACACCGTCGGGCAGGCGCAGTGCACCGATCCGCCGCTCCAGGACCAGACGGAGCAGGGCGGCCTGCACGGCCGGCGGAGCGGTCGACAGTTCGTCCAGGAACAGCAGCCCGCGACCGGCCCGCACCAGCCGGACGGCCCAGTCCGGCGGCGCCATCGGCACGCCGTGCGTCGCCGGGTCGTCTCCGATGATGGGCAGGCCCGAAAAGTCCGACGGCTCATGGACACTCGCGATCACGGTGGTCAGTGGAAGATCCAGAGATGCGGCGAGCTGGGTCAGGGCCGCGGTCTTGCCGATTCCGGGCTCGCCCCACAGCAGCACCGGCAGGTCGGCGGCGACCGCCAGTGTCAGCGCGTCCAATTGGATGTTCGGGCGCGGCTCGGTGGTCACCGCGCCCAGCAGGTTCAGCAGTTCGCCTGCGACGTCGAGTTGGGAAATATGGGGGCTGTTCGCGGTCGGAGCGCACGAGGTATCTACAGACATGTGAATCACCTATGGGTGTAAAGGAATTGAGGAAAGATCAGCGTGAGGTCGCGTGGCGCGGATGCGCGCGACGTGCGCTGCGGCATCGGCGAGCATGATCGTGTTCGGCCGCCGGTGGGGTCAGCGCTGGTCTGGTCAGCCCGGCCCGGAACAGTCCGTAGCCGATCCGCCGTTGCGCGGAAGCCTCGAGCTCGTCTCGCAGCGCTCCCGCACGCAGCAGCGCGTCGGGTCCGAGCAGACCTTCGACGACAGCCAGCGCACCGGCGGTGTCGCCGTGGTCCAGCCGTTCACGAACGCCGACAAGACAATCCGGATGCCGATGCGCCCGGTCGATGGCCTGCAGACAGGGCAGCGGAGTGCCGGTCAACGCGACCAGCAGCTCCTCCCTGCGGATCTCCGCCGGATCGTGGTCCAGTGCGGCCAGCACCCCGTTCACCAGTCCGATGCGGTGCAGCTCGCCCCGGCAGTCCACCAGGTGCGGCCGGCCCGCCGGGTCGGCAATCGGGGAGATATCGGCCGGCGAATGATCCGTTACCAGCGCCGACGCAACCAGTGGATGCAGCCGATCGGGCGTGATGGCACCGGCACGAAGCAGTTCCAGATCGGGCAATACCCAGGTCGCCGCGTCCGGCAGCACCGGCAACGCAGATATCCCGCCGCGCGGATACCTCTCCTCGATCCGCAATACCGGCGAATCATCCTCGGGCACAGACACATCGACGACGACCCGTCGCCGTGCACCACACCGCACCAGGACCGGCCCGGCCCGGCGCCCATGGGCCCGCAGCAGTATTCCCGCCTCCGCCGCCCATCGGTCGACGGCACACCCCGGCGGCACCAGCTCCGACAGCCCGGAGCCCGGTGTGCCTTCGCCGGCGAGTCGCGCTGCACCGGACCGCATCCGCAGCTCATCACTGCTGCGGGCATCCCACAGATGACGGTGCAGATCGAGCCGGAACCGCCGGTTGGGACGGGAATGCGGGTGCAGGCCGCCACCGGAGCGGGATCCGTCCCAGAGTGCGAGGCTGATTCGCTGGCCCGCATCCGCCCAAGCGGGCGCAATCCGGACGATCAGATGCACGGAACGCTCTCTGCCACAAGGGCTTCCGGAGTCTCCCGGATCGTATCGCGCCAACGTGATCGTCAGCCCCGGCCGAAGCAGACCGTCAGGAGCAATCCGCGGCATGTGCCAGCGCAACAGGTCCGGTGCCAAGTGGCGTAGATCGGCCCGCACCCGAGCGGCGAGGTCCCGGCCGTGGGCGCGCACCAGCGAACGCATATCGATATCGACATCGAAACCCGCTGCGGCACAAGCCCCAGCCCAGTCCCCGACACAACGCCGGGCAGTCGCGGTCTCGATCATGGACGGCGGCACGGCGTAGTCACGCACGCGAAGCCAGAAGGAAAAGCGGGAATCGTTCCTATTCGTACTCGAAGTGCGCATCAGCACTCACCTGGCACGAACGGGACCCCCAATCTTTGTTCAGAAGGAGTCGACACCTGGCCGAGAATAACCCCTTCCCCCGCTCCGGTCCAGCCGCGGTGCATTACCGCGAGCCGAAACAGGAAATGGTGAAACAGGAAGGGGCCTAACGGACCAGCGCACCAACCGCATGGTTCTGGTCGACCGGCCGCGTACGCCGGGTGCCGAGCAGGAACAGCGCCACCAGCAGCACGCTGAACCAGACGTAGGTGTTGCCGATGAGGTGCTGCCAAGGCGTCCAGTGCGATTCGCGGTGTTCACCGTCCGGGAGCCAATTCTGCGGGCCGATCACGAAGATCGCGGCCGTGATCGCGGTGACCAGGTACCAGCCCGCGGCACGGCGCCAGGGCAACCGGGTCGCGTAGCCGAGCATCGCCAGCAGGGCCGGGGCGATCCAGATCCAGTGGTGCGACCAGGAGATCGGAGACACCAGCAGCGTGAAGACCGCGTTGATCCCGAGGGCCAGCGGCGGGAAGTCCGCCGCGCGGCGCATAGCGGGCACCACCAGCGCCAGCAGTGCGGCGCTCAGCACCAGCCACAGAATCGTGAGCAGTGGCTTGTGGATCTCGAACCGAGCCAGCACCGCCTGAATCGACTGATTGGTGTGGAATGCCGAACCGCTGAGCCCCGACACATTGCCCAACCCGCCGAACCAGTACTTCACCGACGCCTGCGGCAACACGGCAAAGGTCAGCGCGGTCGCCACGGCACCGGTGATCGCGGCCGTGACGGCGGCCTTGTAATCACGCCGGATCAGGAAGTAGAGGATGAACGCGGCCGGCGTCAGCTTCACCGCGGCCGCGATACCGATCAGCATGCCGCGCCGCCACTTCGGCTGCTCCGTCAGGCAGTCGGCCACCACGAGCACCATCAGCAGCAGATTGACCTGCCCGAAATCCAGCGTCGAGTGGGTCGGCTCCAGCAGCAGGGCCAGCGGCGTGGCGCAGGCGGTCACCCACAGCCCGAGCCGCTGCCGGCTCTCCCCCGGCCACACCCGCAGCGCCACCAGATAGAACGAAATCGCCAGCGCGGCCACCGAGGTCACGAAGAACCCGGTGCGAGCCACGTCCCAGGGCAACGCCGCGAACGGCGACAGCACCAGCGCGGAGAACGGCGGATAGATGAAGGGCAGCCCGATCCCGATCGTGGTCTGCGGCAGCTGCCCGTACATATCCCCGCCGTGCCATAGCGTCTGCACGCCCAGCCGATATACCTGCAGGTCGATGAACCCACCGGTGATCTGCTTGAAGGGCCACACGGGCAGCATCAGGCACAGCGCGGTGAAGGCCACACACAACGCCGGAACCAGCCACATCACCCGCCCGAAACGGCGGGTCAGCGACTTCGGGTCAGCAACAGCGGTAGAACAACTCATCCGACATCACATTATCGGCGTCCCCTCCCAGGCGTACACCCGCACCCACCGAGACTCGCCGATGGGGATGGACGCCGGTCGCGGACGGCCCCGCGAACCGCTCGGACCAGCGCAACCGCGGTGCCCGTGTGGGACTCCTGACCGCTAGTCCTGCCGCCGAGTCGTCTCTGATGCCGTATCGGGGCTCGGCCCGTCCGCGCCTGCGGCACACGTATCGGATGCGGAGGCAACGCGTTCGAGTGCCTCGAGGTCTTTCTCGATGACGCCGTACAGCAGATAGGCGAGCACGAAGCCGATGATGCCGCCGATGCACAGGATCCGGACCGCCCAGATAATGGATTCGATCTCCGCGCCCGGAAGGAAGGTTATGCCGGTCACGCCGACCAGCGGCACCGCGGCCGCCGCGGTGAGGTAGAAACCGGTGCGCCCGGCGAGGCGGCCCAGGTGGTCGATATCGGCGGCGTCGGACCGTCCGTGCACGAGGAAGACGGGATACAGGCACCGCACCACGTACCAGGTGACCGCGAAGTACGGATACGCCACGGCGATTGCGCCGCACACGACGACCGACAGCAGGAAATGCACGTAGGTGCCGCGTGGCACGCCGCCGGCGATCAGGTTCAGCATCACCGGGACGATCACGCCGCAGAGCACCCAGAACACGAAGGCGATCCGCGCCGCCCGGCTGCCGAGCCGCAGCGCATCGATACGCGTCCGAGTGAGGGTCTCGTCGCTGTAGTTCCATCCGAGCCGCAAACCAATGGGTACGACAATGAGGCGGCGCGACGCGTAGAGAATCAGGATTCCGCCCACCGCGATAGCGAGCGGATACAGCACCGAGGCGACATAGTCGAAGGACCGCTGGGCTGCGGGCGCGAGCTTACTGACGATGAGCGTTTTGTTGTAGTAATAGTTGTACCCAGCCGCCACCACATTCGGTATCCCGATCGCTATCGCAATCATCGGTAGCGGCCACAGCGGTCCGGTCGGCCGCCGGGAGTGCTGCGGTGCATCGACCAGATCCCGGGCCCGGGGGTCGAGACACAGCTCGAATTGCTGAGCCAGCTCCGCGCCATTGGCCCACCGATCATCCCGTCGTGGCGACAGGCAGGTCAGCAGCACGCGGCGCAGCGAGGCCGGGCAGTCGGCGGGCAGGTCGTCCAGGAATTCCTCGGCGATCGGGCGGCGGCGGATCGCGAGCTCCTGCTCGACATAGTCCTGCGAATCCTTCGCCTCGACCTGGGGGAACGGTCGCCGCCCGGTCAGCAGCTCCCACAACACGACGCCGAGGGCGTAGATGTCACTGCGCGTGTCCAAGTCGTCGACCGTGCCGGGCAGCGCCGGGTGGCTCGCCGCGAGATGCTCGGGCGACATGTAGGCCAGGGACCCGCCGAAATACGCCACCGGACTGCTGCCCGCAAGGTGGTCGCTGAAACTGATATTGAAATCGGCCAGCTTCGGCACACCGTCGGCGGAGAGCAGGATGTTCGCGGGCTTGATGTCGCGGTGCAGTACACCCTGTCGCTCGGCGTAGTCCAGTGCCTCGGCGAGCCGGCGTCCGAGCCAGGCCACGGTCTCCGGCCACGACAGGGCGGCGATTTCCTCACGCACCCGCATGCCCGTGGTGCGGATCTCGCCCTTCTCCTCCAATGCCGCGTCCACGGCGTCCAACAGCAACCGCCCGCTGCGTAGCTCCGGCGGGGTCTCGCGGACCCGCTTCAGCACCGCCGCCAGCGTTCCCCCCGGCAGGTACTGCATGTACAGGAGTTTCAGCCCGCGCTCCGGCAGCACCCGCTGGTCGTAGACCCGAACGATGTACTCGTGCTCCAACCGGGCGAGCGTCTGGGGTTCGATGCCGTGGTCCGTGGAAACCTTCACCGCCACCAGTCGCTGCATCGAGCGCTGCCGCGCCAGGAACACCCGGGCGAACGAGCCGTGGCCCAGCTCCAGCAGCAGATCGAAATCGTCGATCCGATCCCCGGGCTCGAGTTCGTCACTCGCGATCGGCGCGCTCGACCGCTCACTCACCGCCCGATCGGCCAATGGATCGAAGGCAGCGGTGGCATCGCCGGTCGGCCGATCACCCATTGCGCATCACCCCGAGCTGAAACCCCGAGCCATGATCGATCTTATCGCGCGGCGAGTTGCAGAGCGCACCGATCTTCGTGGAGCTGAGGGGACCATCCATAGGCACGGATGCGACGAAAATCCGAGTGACCGTTGCCGGTGGACGAGCCGGGTCACGGCACCGGACGATGCGAATGGCGGTGAATTGCAAGACATCCCGAGCCAGGCATCGGAATTGCGTTGCGAGTCAGTGAAATACGTCCGCCTCGAGTGGCACGACTCCGTTCACGGCAGCCGCCGTCACCGGCGGATGGGCCCGGGAGCTGCCACGGGAAGGGATCCTCACCAGCCGTTTCGGGGGTGGGACGGGACTTGTCGGTGGGGTCACATACCTTGGGCGCATCGTGATCGACCGGGAGGGAGAACGATGGCCTCGAATCCGAGTGCCACGCCGGGTGAACCGGCTTGGGAAAGCGCTGCTGTGGTGCGGGTTTTGCCCGCTGTCGCGCCGCGGAAATTGAACAAGGTGCCGTTCGTCGAGCTGGCCGACGGACGCCTGCAGGGGGTGGTGTCGAGTGGCTCCGATATCTCACGGGTGTACGTGGCATCGGTGACCGCGGGGACGCACGGGCTGAGCTGCAGCACCAACAACAACCGGCCGTGCGGCGGGTTGAACCAGGGGTGGGGCTGCAAGCATCTGGACGCGCTGATCGACGAAGCGGTGCTCCAGTACGGGCAGGATCGGGTGGCACGGTTCCTGCGGGTCGAGGTCCCGGATGGTTCTCGACTTGCCCACTGTCTCAAGGGAACTCGCGATCCGGCTCCGGCCGCCGCGGTGTTCAGCCGATTCCTGCGGCATCTGACCTACCTGGAGCTGCCGGGTAGCGCGACGCCGATTCCGGAGCTGCACTGGTTCCCGGCGGGGGTGGGTCGCTGATGCAGGCGGTACAACTGGCCGCGCTGACGGATGCGCCCGCCGGTGTCGAGGCGGCCCTGGATGCGGTGAGCGGCTTCGATTCCGCTCTGGTCAATGGCTTCGCCCGGGTTTCCGAACCGCAGAGCGCGGCGCTGGCGGCATTGGCCGCTGCGGTGGCGGGTTCACCTCTGGCCGAGGCGGTTTCGGCGGCGGTGTCGAAGGTGAGCGCGGGGGCGATCGGCGCGGATGAGCTGTCGGCGCTGGCCGCCGCGCGGGCCGCCCTGCTGGGCGCGGTGCACGACGCACTGGTCGACCAGGCCGATACGGCCGTGGGGCGCAATCGATCCGAGTGGACGGCGACGCCGGATGCGGCCGCATCGAGCCCGCTCGCGGCGGGTTCCCGCGCCTGGCTGGGTGAACTGGCCATCGCCGGATGGCGCGGCGTGGACCACGACCTGGTGGCGGCCGCGGATCAGACCGTGGAGTCGCTGCTGGCCGAACCCGCGCTGCGGCGGCTGGCGATGCTGCTGGACGGCTTCATCGCCGAACTGGGCGCGTCCGCGCCGATCGCCACCATGGACCGGGTGCCCGCGCGACGCTGGGCCGATCTGTGGACGCGCGCCCTGCTGCTGTCCTGGCGCGGCGCGGAATCCGCTGCCACCGAGCCGGTTTCGGGTCGCCTGCTCCCGCTCGGCGTGGACCTGCACGAGCACGGGACCGCGGTACAGGCACAGCTGCACGGCGTGCTCGAGGTCGCGGGCGCACCGGCCCGCCGGGTGCGGGTGTCGGTGGCGGCGGCCAAGGTGGACACCATTGTGGGACCGGCGGTGTGGCAGCTGCTGGGTGCGCATCGCCAGTTGCTCACCGCGCTGGCCGGGCAGCGCGCGCTGGAGCTCACCGATATGCCGCTGACGGCGACCGGTGACCTGCTGTGGGATGACGATCGGGCGAAGGCTGGGGAGGCCGCCGATCCGTTCGTCACCGCCACCGTGCAACTGCCGCAGGCGCAGGCCCCGGCCGTCGCGCCGCTGGATCGCGATCCGGTGCACATCGCCGAACCGGTTGTGCTCGAGGGGTACCGGTTCCGCGACGGCGTACTGGAGATGGGTGACCAGCGGATCCGGGTGGAGCTGGACGCGCTGCCGTCGGCCGGTCCGCTCACTCCGGCCGGGGTGACCGGGTCCAGCGCCATGATCGGATTGCTGCGCTGGGATGCGGGCATCTGGTCGGTGCGGCCGCTGGCCGTGCAGCGCAAGGTCAAGGGCGCGCTCACCGCCTTCCACAACGGTGATTGGGCGCTCGGCCCGACGGATCCGAAAGTCGCCAAGGCACAGGCCAAGTCGGGCGATGCCGTGGCGGTATTGCGCGAGCGCGCGGGACGGCTGCTGCGCAAATGACGAATCATGAAACGCGACGGCAGATCCTGTACTGGCGTCTCCTGGCCGGTGTCTTCACCGGAGATCAGCAACCGGCGCTGGAGCAGGCCAGCGCGGGCATCGTCGACGATCTGGGGCTGCCGCTGGCCGTGCTCGATCCGGGCATCTCCATCGACAATGTGGTGCAACGCTATCCGGAGATGCAGGCGGAGTTCGAAAGTCTCGACTTCTCCGAAACCGGGAACTCCGCGACCGAGGGAGCGGCAGCCGAAGACGCCGGGAACGAGGCCGAAGCCGCCGCGCCCCAATCCATCGGCGCGGCCGATGTCCGCACCGCCGCACTGGTTTCCAAGCTGCTGCTGAACGTCTTCGCCACCGGCTCCGGCCAGGTCAGCGCCACCCAGCTGGCGGGCTGGCAGTCCGATGCGAACTGGTTGCGGCGCTGCCTGGGCGAGGAGCAGGCCGGCGCCGTGCAAGGCGTGCTCACCGGTCTGGAAGGTGAGCTGGTGTCCCGCATGCGGCTGCGCGAGGTGCTCGCCGATCCGCACCTGGCCGCCCAGCTCACCCCGAGCATGTCGCTCATCGAACAACTGTTGCGCGACAAGCACAATCTGTCCGGCGTGGCCCTGGCCAATGCCAAGCGCCTCATCCGCCGCTACATCGACGAGGTCGCCGAAGTGCTGCGCACCCAGGTGCAGCAAACCAGTGTGGGCACCGTCGACCGCTCGGTCCCGCCCAAGCGCATCCTGCGCAACCTGGATGTGGACCGGACCATCTGGAAGAACCTGCCCAACTGGAACCCTCAGGACGAGCGCCTCTACGTCGACCGGCTCTACTACCGCCAGACCGCCAAGCGCACCGTCCCCGCCCGCATGATCGTGGTGGTGGACCAGTCCGGCTCCATGGTCGACTCCATGGTGAACTGCACCATTCTGGCGTCGATCTTCGCGGGCCTGCCCAAGGTGGATGTGCATCTCATCGCCTATGACACCCGCGCCCTGGATCTCACCCCGTGGGTGCACGACCCGTTCGAGGTACTGTTGCGCACCAATCTCGGTGGCGGCAACGACGGCCCGGTCGCCATGGCCATGGCCCAGCCCAAGATCACCGACCCGAAGAACACCGTGCTGGTGTGGATTTCGGACTTCTACGAGTTCGATCGCTCCCAGCCGCTGTTCGAGGCCATGGAGGCGGTGCAACGCTCCGGGGTGAAGCTCATCCCGGTCGGCTCGGTGAACAGCTCCGGCCACCAGAGTGTCAACCCGTGGTTCCGCGAGCGGTTCAAAAACCTCGGCACCCCGGTGATTTCCGGACGCATCCAGAAGCTTGTGCACGAACTCAAGAACTTTCTCGACTAGGAGACCAGCCATCATGAACGACGTTTTGCGCGCCCCCGCCGAGGTCAAGTACGCCGAGGAACTGGATTGGCTGGAGTCCATCGACGACGGCCCCAAGCCGTTCGCGTGGCGGCTGAGCCCGAAGATGGTGCGGCTGTTCATCCTCGGCTCCGAACGCGCCGACGGACTGGACCGCGAGGTGGAGCAGAAGTGGTTCGGCGACCGCAGTTTCGTCGAGCGCAGCATTGTCACGCTGGCCTCGGACCGGGGTCTGCTGCTCATCGGCGATCCGGGTACCGGCAAGAGCTGGCTGGCCGAGCTGCTGTCGGCGGCCATCAGCCGCAATTCCACGCTGGTGGTGCAGGGCACCGCCGGCACCACCGAGGACCACATCAAGTACTCGTGGAACATCTCCATGGTCATCGCCAAGGGTCAGTCGCGGGAGTCGATGATCCCGTCCCCGATCATGACCGCCATGGAGCAGGGCGTGATCGGCCGCTTCGAGGAGCTCACCCGCTCCACCAGCGATGTGCAGGACGCGCTGATCTCCATCCTGTCGGAGAAGTACGTCTCGATCCCCGAGCTCGATGACGACAATGTGGTGTTCGCGCAGCCGGGCTTCTCCATCATCGCCACCGCCAACAGCCGCGACCGCGGCGTGAACGACCTGTCCTCGGCACTCAAGCGGCGCTTCAACTTCGTGCGAATCCCGGTGGTGTCCAACAAGAAGAGCGAGGCGGAGATCGTGCGCTTCCGCACCGCGGAACTGCTGCGCCGCCACTCCATCGAGCTGGAACTGCCGCCCACGCTGCTGGACATCCTGCTGGAGAGCTTCGCCGATCTGCGCGCCGCCGCGGCGGCCGCCACCAGCGACGACGACAAGCTGGAGTCGGCACTGTCCACCGCCGAGCAGATCGGCGTACTCGAGGACGCCATCCTGCACAGCCAGTTCTTCGGTGCGAAGGAACTGCGCGCGGAGACCCTCGCCGGTTCGCTGGTCGGGTCGCTGGCCCGGCGCACGCCCGAGGACCTGGCCATTCTCAACAAGTACCTGCACGGCGTCGTCGAGCCGCGCACCAAGGACAAGAAGGGCGATGCCGCCTGGGGCGAATTCCTCGAGGGCGGCCGGGCGGCGATCGCGAGGCTGTCGTGAGCATGTCCGATACCCGGCCCGCGCCGAATACCTTTGCCGCGCTGCGGGACCAGCTGGCGGACGCGGCCGTCGCGTTCGCCGGCGCACCCGGGGCGGCGGGCGACATCCTGGCGGGCATCGTCGACGATGTCGACCGGGCGCTGTCGGAGCGGCTGGAGATCTTCCCGGTCTGTCACCACTCGCCCGCCTCCGGTTTGGCCATGGTGCGACGGCTGCGCGAGAAGCAGCCGAGCGTGATCTACCTGGAATTGTGCGAGGACATGCGGCCGCTGCTGGACGAGCTGCGCAACTGCCGCCTGCCGATTGCGCTGCAGGCCTTCGCCACCGAGATCGAGGGCTTCCCCGCGGAATGGGCGCCGCTGTCGGTGGTCGCGCCGATCACCGAATCGTCGGCCGAGTACCAGGCCATCGCCTACGCGCTCGATACGCCGGGCGTCGAACTGGTGCTGGTGGATCGGTCCACCGATCACGTCTTCCAGTGGGCTCCCGAAGCGAGGCAGTCCGAGACACCCTCCGACGGCGAGCAGCCCGAGGACGACGGCCTGCACGGCGGCGCGGTCGGCCTCGAAATCGGTGATCTACGACCGCGTTTCGCCGAACTGGAAGAACACCTGCTGCACCACGGCAAGGTCCGGCACTGGTCGGAATGGTGGGACCAGTACGTCGAGCAGCCCCTGGTGGACGCCGACTACGACACCTACCGCCAGGTCATGGTGATGATCGGCAGCCTGTTCCGGCGGCTGCGGCGCGGCAGCACCGTCGAGGACGAGGACCGCGAACGGTACATGTGGACCCGCATGCGGGAACATTTGGCCGCCAACGACATCGATCCGGCGCAGGCGTTGTACGTGTGCGGCGCGGCCCATGCGGCCAGCCCGGTCGAACAGTTCGGACTCGCCGCGTCGGAGCAGTTCGAGATCTCGCCGCGCTCGGCCACGAAATGGCACTACGGGCTGATCCCCTCCAGCCACTCCGCCATCGAGGCGCAGTTCGGGCTGGCCGGCGGCGCGGTGTCGATCGCGGCGGCCACCTGGGCGAAGGGCTTGCGGCGCGGCAAATTGCAGTCGTTCCAGCTGGAAGGCCAGCAGGGAGCGAAGAAGCGCGCCAAGCGGCCGCCGCTTCCGGCGGAACCGGAAGCCGAAGTGACGGACCAGCTTTCGGGCTTCCTGTCCCGGCCACCGGTCCTGGACCCGCTCGACGAGGCCGAGCTCCTGGAATGGTCGGTGGATATCGTCCGGCTGGCCCGGCGCAACGGCTACCTGGCCAGCACCGCCGACGCCATCGCCATCTTCGAGACCTCGATCCTGCTGGCGGGCTTGCGCAATCGTGCCCGTCCGACGCCGTACGACTTCCAGGACGCGGCCGTCACCTGCCTCGAGAAGGACCGGGTGCCGGGGCGGCGGGATGTGCGGCGGCTGTGCGAGATCCTGCTCGGCGGCGACCGCATCGGCCAGGTCGGGTACGCGGCGCTGCCGCCGCTGGCCCGCGACGTGCTCGACCGGCTGGCACCGCTGGGACTGGATCTGTCCAAGCGGACGCTGCAACGCGCGCTGCTGGACCTGAAGGCGAATCCGGACCTGCGGCCCTGCTCGGATCTGCTGTGGCTGCTGCGCAGGCTGCTGCCGCAGGACGCGCTGCGGCCGATCATGGGCTCGCGCGGACTGGGTGAGACCTCGATCCAGGAGAGCTGGGACATCGGGCTCGGCAAACATCAGCGCTCACTGGTGGAGCTCGGGTACGAGGGCGTGTCGGTGGAGCAGGTGCTGGAGCAGCGCCTGCGGCGCGCGGTCGCCGCGCCGGACGCGACCGCGGCCGTGGCGCTGGGCGCGGTCGAGGACGCGCTGGTGTATCTGGGATCGGTCCGGCTCGCCGATGAGCTGGGCAATCGCGCGGTCGAACTCCTCGCCGCCGAACGGACAGTGGACGACGCGCCCGTCGTGCTGCGGCGGATCCGGGTGCTGCTCAACTACTTCCGCTCCACCGAGGGCGGCCTACCGGCGTGGTGCGAACGGTTCGTGACAGCCGGGTACGCGCACTACTGCACCCTGCTGCCCACCGCCTTCGCCGCGGAGGAGACCGGGTCGGCGCAGGTGGCGGCCATGCTGGGCTTCCTGTTCGGGATGGAGAATCTGGCGCTGTCGCTGGGCTGCGATCACACCCAGCTGGAACTGGCTGTGCTGCAATCACATCCGGAGGCGCCGGCCAAGGTGGCCCTGCTGTGGGCGGCGCGGTTCCAGCTCGGCCTGCTGACCATGGCCGAGCTGCGCGCGCGGTGCGACGGGATGCTGGCCAATCCGCTGGTGCTGCCGACGGTTCCGCAGTACGTGAGCGGTTTCGTGCAGGCCATCGACCCGGCTCCGGCACTGAAACCCTTTGTGGTGGAGCTGTTGTCGAAGGCCTTCGGCACGCTGCCGGACGCGGTGCTGCTGCCCTGGCTGCCGAAGTTGATCACCACCCTGAAGGATCAGGCGGGCGACCTGATCCCGGGCCTGGTCCGGGAAGCGGGCCGCACCTTCCCCGGCGCACTGCCCGCCGTGGACGCCTTCGTCCCGCCCTGGTCGGTCGAATTCACCACGGCCGCACCGCCGGTGGCCGCCGCACCGCGCGGGCCGGTCACCGAACTGCTGGCCGCCCGCCCCGCCGCGTGCGAAGCGCTCAGCGGACTGCTCGGCATCGAGGGCGGCTGGCAGGAGGCCGGGCCGGCCGGAAACCACGAGGTTGCCGGCCTGCTCGAGCGATTCCCGGGCACCGCCGCGGCATTGGCCGCGCTGCTCGGCGTGCCGGCCGTGCGGAGCTGACGCGGGTCCGGCCGGCTCGTCCTTCCGACGGGCGGCCGGCCGGACAGTCATTCGAACCGTGCATTGCTGGTAGGCGGGCCGCACAGCACAATTCAAACGGTTCGGTCTCGAATTCGGGAGCGCCTCGCGATCGGGCGCGAGAACACGTTACAGTCCGCCCGTGAAATATCTTGTGGGATGCGCAATGGCCCTGTCGTTCGCGGCGGGTTCACCGGTGGCGCAGGCGGATTCCGCACCGACCTGTACCGACACCCCGAACGCCTACACCGCCGGCTGGCAGACCGGCTGGGCCACGTATCAGGCCGAGCAGAAGAGTCCGTCGTCCGGCACGTCGTCGCGGACGGTCGATCTGCCGATCACCATCAATGCGCCGATCGCCAAGGTATGGACGGTGTACTCGAACCTGCGCAACGACATCGGGCGGCATCCGTTCCTGAAGGACATCATCGTGCATCGCACCTGCACCGATGGCGCCACCGAGACCATCGATTTCACCGCGCTGGAGAACATCCCGATGGGCTCGGTCGACTACCCCGCGAAAACCCAGGCAGAACAGCGCCTCTATCCGGTCGATCACTACTACCTCACCGACAGCTATGACTCGCCCGGCATCATCACCCATCAGAAGGTCACCTTCGTCGACAACGGCAACGGCACCACCTCGGTGAACGAACACCTCACCTTCATCGCCAACCCGCTGCTCATCAACTTCACCGTCGACAATGGCGTCTCATCCCACCAGGCGTACCAGGCGGCGCTGAAACGCGACATCGAAAACGGCACCCTCTGAATGCGGAAAGGCCCGGTCCATCAGGACCGGGCCTTTTCACATGAGCAGGGTTGCTCAGGCACGGCACGCTCGGTCTCCGCGGTCAGGCGATCGAGCCCAGGCGATTCGAGACGCCGTCGCGAGCCCGCCGGCTCGCACCGACCGGGCGGGAACCCTCCAGGAATTCGCTGCCGAGCAGGCGATGCCGCAGCGACCGCGTGTCCTGGTTGGGATCGATTTCGAACTGCTCCCGCAGACGTTGCGCACACAGCGCGTACCACTGTTCCGCCTGCTGCAGCTCCCCGCGCCGGGCGTGGATCGTCATCAGTCGGCGGAAAGCCGCCTCGTTCGCCGTATCGATGGCCAGCGTGCGGCGGCACGCGTCGGCGGCGTCGGCGAGTTCTCCTGCCTCGAGCGCGTATTCGGCCAACGTGTTCAACGCGCTCAGGATCATCGAGCGCAGCCAGTGCCGGTGTTCGATCACCCAACTGTCGGATTCGCCGTCGAGAAACTCGCCCGAGTACAGTGCGGCGGCCCGTCGATACAGGCCCAGCGCCTCCTCGCGCAGGCCCCGCGCGGCGGCGTCACGTGCGGCCGCCGTATACCGCTCGAATTCCTGGCAATCGACGATCACATCGTCACTCACGTCCATGACGTAGCCGAAATCCCGGAACTCGATGCGCAGGTCTCGCCGTTCGGTTCCGAAGTGGGCATCCAACGTTCTGCGCAGGGCGTGCACCGTAACCTTCAACGACGTACTGGGCCCATCGATGTCCGGCCACAACAACTCTCGTAGCCGCTCCTTGCCCACGACGCTGTTGCGGTTCACGAGCAACACTCCGAACAGTGATCGAGCCTTGCTCGCACGCCACCGAACACAATCCGCACCGGAGACCGAAATGGCGAACTCGCCCATCAGTTTGACATGGATCGCCCGTTCACCAGATGCTCTCAATGAAACTCCTTGCGTCATGGGCGAACCGCAGAAATATTCAAATGTATTTCGCCACAATCCATCTCGCATCCCATTTCCGCTGGCGGCAATGTTCGCACGACCAACTTGCCTGCGCAAGTGGATGTTTCGCAAATTGACTCCAGCCGCGAGACTTCTTTACGCGACCCACGAAACAGTAATGTTTCCTTCACGCCGCTACCTGGCGGATCGGACGAAAAGTCATGTTCCGCTCATGTTTTGCGGCCACGCCGAGTCGTCTGCAATCATGATCGCGTGTCCGAGCTGGCGCGCCTCCGACGCGCACCTGTGCAGTCGCGCAGCAGGGAACGCGTCGAGCGCATCCTGGACGCGGCACGGGAACTCGTGGACGAGCACGGCGTGGACGCCGTGACGACCCGCGCGATCGCCGAGCGCGCCGGCGTGCCGATCGCGACGCTCTACCAGTTCTTCGCAAATCGGGAGGCGGTGTTCCGCCAGCTACTCGACCGCGACATGGACCGGATCGACCGGCGGGTCGCGGCGGAGATCGAAACGCTTCGCGCAGACAGCATCCCGCACGCGATCGACCTGTTCGCCGCCGTGCATCGCACCCACTTCCTGCGGCATCTCGAGTTCGTCGCGCTCTACTTCGCCTACGGCGACAGCGACGTGGTCCACGTCCATCAGCGCCGTTGCGCGCAGTCGTTCGGCCACCTGCTGCTGCAATCCGGGGTGATGCCCGCACACACCGATCCCCGGGTGTTCGGGGTCGCGATCGCGATCGCCGAGGGCACCATCGAACACGCCTACCGGGACGCTCCCCGCAACGAGTGGGCGGTCAGCCAGGGCCGGCTGGTACTGCGGCTCTATCTCGAAAGCCACTGCGGCTGAGGCCGATCGCGCTCGCTGACCCCTAACCCGGTCCTAACCGCCCCTGGTTAGCGTCGCGCCATGTCCAGTTACCGCACGAGCAGCGGCCGGCCGAAAAGCGGGCTTCGCTCAGATAGTTACTGCGTGTTTGGTTTTCCTCGAGGACTGCTCGAGCCGGGATTCACATACTCGGGGCGAGAACAGCGACGTTCAGGATATGTCTCGCAGTAGCCGTGGCTACCAGCAGGATTCGGAAGACAACATGAACGCCAGTGTGATCGCCATGTTTCCCGGCCAGGGTTCCCAGCGCGAGGGCATGGCCGCCCACCTGATCCGGGAACACCCCGGCACGGCGGGGGTGGTATTCGAGCGCGCCGACGAGGTGCTGGGCCTGCCCCTGGCCAAGCTGTGCACCGAGGGTGACGCGGAACAGTTGCGGGCCACCGAGATCGCGCAACCCGCGATCCTGGCCACCTCCGTCGCCATCTTCGAGGTGCTGCGCGCCGAGGGCTTCTCCCCCGACATGGTGACCGGGCACAGCCTCGGCGAGTTCACCGCGCTGGTCGCGGCCGGGGTGCTGGACCTCGCCGACGCGCTGACCCTGGTGCGACGCCGGGGCGAGCTGATGGCGGAAATCGCCGCGGCGATACCGGGTGCCATGACGGCCGTGTCCGGGGTGCCCGCGGCGCGGATCGAGGAGATCTGCGCGGGAGTGGCCGGCGTGGTCGAACTCGCCAACTACAACGCCCCCGATCAGTCGGTCATCTCCGGCACGGCGGAGGCGGTGGACGCCGCCGTGGAGTTACTGCGCGAGGAAGGCGCGGGCTCCTTGGTCGCGCTGCGGGTCGGAGCGCCGTTCCATTGCTCGCTCATGGCCGCGCTGGAGGAGCGGTTCGCGGCCGACCTGCATCGCGCCGAATTCCGCGATCCCGCCATAGATGTCCTCAGTTCCGTTACCGCGCACAAGATTTCGAGTGGCGATGACGCCCGCGACCTACTGCGCCGACAGCTCACGGCCCCCGTCCGCTGGATCGAGGTGATCGGCACCGCCGCCGATCTCGGCTGCACCGACTACCTCGAGATCGGTCCCGGACGCGTGCTGTCCGGGCTAGCCAACCGCATGCTGGACACGGCCACCGTGCGCAGCACCCAGGACGCCCGCCGCATCGCCGCGGCCATCGCCGCCTACGCCTGATCCACCTAATCCGACCGATTTCCCGGCCTTTCCCCACCCCTGTGGCGTTCCGCGCCCCAGGGGACCCAACGGTGTCCCCACCACGAAGGAAGAGATAACCATGCCCGAAACCAGCACCGATTTCGCTCCCGCCGTCATCGACGCGATCGCCGACGCCCTGGGCATCGACCAGTCCGAGGTGACCCTCGACGCCACCCTCATCGACGAGCTCGGCGCGGAATCCATCGACCTGCTCGACATCCTGTTCCGCATCCACCGCGACACCGGCGTGAAGATCGCCGTCGCCGATGTCCAGGAGCTGCTGCAGGGCGGCATCCCCGACGACGAGTTCGGTGACGAGAACGAGATCGTCTCCGACATCGGCCTCGCACACCTGGAAAAGGTACTGCCGCAGTTCGATCGGACCGAGCTGAACGGCCCACTGCGCGGTGAGCAGGTGCTCGGCCTGGTCACCGTGCGCAATCTGGTGGACCTGGTCGCCCAGCGCGCCGCCGCCGGTCCGGCCGACGCCGAGGCTGTCGCCTGATGTCCGGCGACTTCACCGGCCGGGTCGCGCTGGTCACCGGCGCGTCCCGGGGCATCGGGCGGGCCGTGGCCCTGACCCTGGCCGGTCGCGGCGCGGCCGTGGCCGTCAACTACCGCTCCCACAAGGACGAGGCCCTCGAGGTGGTCGCCGAGATCGAGCGCTCCGGCGGGCGCGCGGTCGCCATCGGGGCCGATGTCGCCGACGGCGGCACGGCCCGCGATCTGGTGGAGCAGACGCGAGAACAGTTGGGCGGCTTGCACATTCTGGTCAACAACGCGGGCATCACCCGCGACGGCCTGCTGCACGACATGGATCCCGAGGTGTGGTGGGAGGTCATCCGGGTGAACCTGGGTGGCGCGTTCAACTGCACCCGTGCCGCGGCCGGGCACCTCATGGCCCAGGGCGAGGGCTCGATCGTGAACGTGTCGTCGATCATGGGCGAGAAGGGGCTCACCGGGCAGTCCAACTACTCCACCTCCAAGGGCGCGATGAACGCCTTCACACTGGCCTGCGCGGTGGAGATGGCCCGGTTCGGGGTCCGCGTGAATGCCGTTCTGGGCGGCGTGATCCCGACCGATCTGATCGGTGACCTGCTGCAGCGCGACGGCGGGCGCGGGCGCACCCATGTCCCCATGCGCCGCTACGGGACCGTCCAGCAGGTCGCCGAGGCGGTGGCCTACCTGGCGAGTCCGGCCGCCGACTACGTGACCGGCGAGTTGCTGCGCGTGGACGGCGGACTGGCGGTGCAGCTCAGCAATGGCCGCCTGGTCTCCCGCTGAATCGGAAAAGGAGTGACTGCCATGCGATTTCATCTCATTGACCGCATCGAGTCCTGGGAACCGTTGCAGCACATCACCGCTCGCAAACTCACCTCGGTCTACGAGAACGTCTGGCAGCCCTCCGCCGCCGGCCCGGTACTGCCCTTCGGCCTGGCGCTGGAGGCGCTGTGCCAGGCCGGCGCCTGGCTGGTGCTGCTGAGTTCGGCGCACACCCGCCGGGCCGCGCTGCTCACCGTGGGTGAGGTGACCGTGTACCGCGACGCGGTGCCCGGTGACGTGCTGCGCATGACCGCGCAGGTGGTGCACGCGACGCCGGAGGCGGCGGTGGTGGACGGCTGGATCGAGGTGGACGGCGAGCGAATCCTGTTCGCCCGCAACATCATGTGCGCCCTCATCGAGGCCGATCGGCTCGACGATCCGGTCGACACCGAACGGATGGCGCGCCAGCTGCTCGGCGAGGAGCTGGTCTGATGAGCGCCACGAACGCGGCGGGACTGCGGCGGGTGGCCGTGACGGGCGTGGGAGCGGTCACCCCCCTGGGCGTCGACGCGCCGACCACCTGGGCCGGAATGATCGAGGGCCGCAATGCCATCGGGACATTGACCACTTTCGACTGCACCACCTTCCCGGTCCGGATCGCCGGCCTGGTGCCCGACTCCTTCGATCCGGCCACCGCCGTCCCGGCAGCCGCCGACCGGCGCTGGGTGTCGCGGCCGGGGTTGTTCGGGCTCGCCGCGACCGGCGAGGCCCTGCGGTCGGCGGACCTGAACCCGCTCACCGAGACCCCCTACGCGCCGTCGGATCGCGGCGTCGCCATGGGCGCGAGCGTGGGCCGCCCGGATCTGAACCTGGTGCTGAAGGTATCCGAATTGCGTGCTCGCACCGGGCAACCCGACGCCTTCGTGCGGCCCGCGCCGTCGGCGACCCTGACCGGGAATCAGAACCTGGCGCTCAATGCCATGGTGCGGATGATCGGCGCGACCGGGCCCATGGTGGGCATCCACACCGCCTGCGCCGGCTCCGGGCACGCCCTCGGCGAGGCGTTCCGGCTGATCCAGGAGGGCGATGCCCGCATGATGGTGGCGGGCGGCTACGACTCGCTCACCACCTGGGCCGACATTCTCGGATTCGGTCTGCTGGGCGCGATGACCGACCGCTACAACGACAATCCCGCCAAGGCGTCCCGGCCCTTCGACGCCGACCGCAGCGGGTTCGTCATCGGCGAGGGCGCGGTGGCCTTCGTCCTGGAGGATCTCGAGTCCGCGCTGGATCGCGGTGCGCCGATCCTGGGCGAGTTGCTCGGGTACGGGTCCACCATGAACGCCTGGCGCATCACCGACTCGCCACCGGACGGCTCGGGCGCGATCGAGGCCATGGAATCCGCGCTCGGCGAATCCGGCTTGGGCACAGCAGATATCGACTACATTGCCGCGCACGGCACCAGCACGCCGGGCAATGACGTCTCCGAGACCCGGGCGATCAAGAAGGTCTTCGGCGACGACGCGCACCGGCTGGTGGTGTCCTCCCCCAAATCCATGACCGGGCATCTCACCGCCGCCGCGGCGGCGCTCAATCTGCTGGCGGCGCTGGGCGCGCTCCGGAATTCGGTGGTTCCGCCCACCCTGAATCTCGACACCCCGGACCGGGCACTGGATCTCGACTACGTCCCCCATCGCGCGCGCTCCATGCCGGTGCGCGCGGCCATGATCAATGCCCTCGCGTTCGGCGGTTCCAATACCTGCCTCGTGGTGGGCAGACCCCAGGAGCTGCCATGACCGCGTCCTACACCGTGCCCACCGCACTCCCGACGCCCGCCGAAGTCCCGGCCGCGGGTATCGGCACCCCGGGATTCGATCGAATCCTGGAGGTGAGTCCCGGAATTCGCGCCGAGGCCCTGCTGAACGTGACCGGCACCCTGCCGTTCTTCGACACCCATTTCCCGCGCCGCCCCATCCTGCCCGGCGTGCTGCTGACCGAGAGCATGATCGCGCTGGCCGTGCTCGCGGCCGGTGATCCGCTGCTGCGGCTGCGGGCCGCCGAGGGGCTGCGCTTCCGGCGCTTCGTGACGCCCGGTGACCAGGTGCGCATCACCGTCGAAACGGCCGGTGCCGGCGCGGATCCCGCCGAATCCCGGTGGAAGGCCACCGCTCGCGTGGGCGAGGCCACCGTCGCGGCCGTCCGCACCCTCCGCCTGGTCCGCGGGCCGGTCGCGGAAGCGAACGGGCGCACCGCGGAAGCGAATGGGCTTACCGCCGAGGCGAAGTCGTGAACGCGCGGCGCGTCGTGATCACCGGGATCGGTCTGGTCACGGCGCTCGGCGAGGGTGCGGACGACACCTGGTCGGCGATCGTGGCCGGGCGCACCGCCATCGGCCCCCTGCGCGCCTACGATCCGTCGCCGCTGCGCACCCGGCTCGGCGCGGAGATCCCCGACTTCGATCCCAGCCGGTTCCTGTCGCTGCGCTCCATGCGCACCTCCACTCGCGGCGACCAGTACGGCGTCGCGGCGGCCACCCTCGCGCTGCGGGACGCGGGACTCGAGGAACGCGACCTCGGCCACCGCACCGGCCTGTATCTCGGTGGGAACAAGGACATCTGCCAGCGCGACGACTCGATCACCGATATGGAGGCCATCCGCGGCGCGGACGGCGGACCGGACATGCGGCGGCTCGGGGAGCTGGCCCGCTCGATCGTGCCGCCGCTGGCGTACGTGGAGGGTTTGCAGAACGGCGGGACCTACCACATCTCCTCGCTGTTCGGCCTGCGCGGACCCAATGCCTTCTATGCGGGCGCGGCCGATTCCGGGGCGACCGCGATCGGGCGGGCCATGCGGGCGATCCGCCGGGGCGAGGCCGATATCGCGGTGGCGGGCGGGTACGACGACGCCACCAACTGGTGGGCCATGGCCAAACTGGACGGGCTCGGGGTGCTCTCGCCACGCAACGATCTGGGCGGCAAGGCTTTTCGCCCCTTCGACAGGGAACACAGCGGTTCGGTCATCGGTGACGGCGCGGCGATCCTGATCCTCGAAGAGCGTGACCGGGCACTGCGACGCGGCGCGCGCTGTTATGCCGAGCTCGCAGGCTACGGCATGGGCAATGACTGTGTGCGCGTACCCGCCTCCGATCGGGACGGACGGGGACTGACCCGCGCCATCTCGACGGCCCTGTCCGACGCCGGAGCGCCGGCGGTGGACGCCGTGTTCTCCCACGGCTGCGCCACCGCGCTCGGCGATGCCAGTGAGGTGCGCGCCCTGCGCACCGCCCTCGGTCCCGAAGCCCACAGGGCCGCGGTGACCAGCGTCAAACCACAGACCGGTCACTTGGTGGGCGGAGCCGGTGCGCTGAATGCCGCACTCGCGGGACTGGCCCTGGACTCCGGCGTCGTGCCCGCCACCGGCAACCACGAAACACCCGCGCCCGGCTGCGATCTCGACATCGTGTCCGGCGCCGCGCGCCAGGCGAATCCGCGGGTCGCGCTGGCCCTGGCCCGCGGCCTGGAGGGCCAGGCCGTGGCGCTCACCCTCACCGCATCGAACTGACCGACAGGAACTTCGGCCATGCACGAAACCCCTCATCCCGCGCCGCACCGGCGCATCGTGATCACCTCGCTCGGCGCGATCACCGCGCACGGCGTCGGCGCGGAGGAACTGTGGCAGCGGGTGCGCCGCGGCGAGGTGGCCATCCGGCCGCTGCGCGAGCTCGCGGTGCCC
Source organism: Nocardia sp. NPDC059236 (assembly GCF_042754085.1). Taxonomy (NCBI): domain Bacteria; kingdom Bacillati; phylum Actinomycetota; class Actinomycetes; order Mycobacteriales; family Nocardiaceae; genus Nocardia; species Nocardia sp. NPDC059236. Next base: position 71,475 of record NZ_JBHZAF010000004.1, on the reverse strand, counting down.
GGACTCGCCGGGGCCATCGGCGGCGAGATCCTCGACCCGCCGCGCCCCAAATACGACTACCTCACGCCCCTGGGTCTCACCGACCCGGAACCCGCCGTCGACTACGCGCTCATCGCGGCCGAGGAGGCCATGGCGGGCGCGGGTCTGGGCGTGCTCGAGGACGGCGCGCCACCACGACCGGACGCCCTGCCCGCGCACCGGTGGGGGGTGGCGTTCGGCAGCTGCAACAGCGGAATCCGCAGTGCCGAGAAGGCGGTGCGCCGCGCGGTCGACGCCGGGCGGACGGTCGACGCGGACGGGCTGGGTCTCGGCGACGACCGGCATCTGCTGCTGGTGCCTCCACAGTTCTGCGCGGAGGCGCTCAGCGCGGCGTTCGGGCTGAAAGGTCCTGTGCTGTCGGTGAATACCGCGTGCGCGTCCAGCGCGCACGCGCTGGCGCACGCGGTCGAGCAGATCCGCGCGGGCCGGGCCGACGCCATGCTGGTGGGCGGCAGCGACGCGCTCACCGAGATGGCCTACTACGGATTCACCAGCGTCGAATCGCTGTCCACGCGCCCGGCCCGGCCGTATTCCCGTGATCGTGACGGGCTTTCGCTCGGCGCGGGCGCGGGCATGATGGTGCTGGCGGCCGCCGAGGTGGCGCTGGCGGCCGGTGCTCCGATCATCGCCGAGGTGCTCGGCTACGGCATGTCGGCCGACGGCTACCACGCCACGGCCCCGCATCCGCAGGGCGCGGGTGCGGCCCGGGCGATTCGCGCGGCCATCGACGCCGCCGGTGTCGCGCCCGAGGACGTGCCCTATATCAACGGCCACGGCACCGGCACGCCGAAAAATGATGCGGCGGAGAGCAATGCGGTGCGGGCCGCACTGGGCGAGGCGGCGTCGACGGTGGTGCTCAGCAGCACCAAGTCCATGATCGGCCATCTGCTGGGTGCGGCCGGGGCGGTCGAGGCCGTCGTGACCATCCTCGGACTGCGCGATGAAATGGTCCCGCCGACAGCCGGTTTCGCCGAGACCGACCCGGGCTGCGGCCTGGACCCCGCACCCGAGGCGCGGGCGCTGCCCATGCGGGTCGCGGCGTCGAACAACTTCGCATTCGCCGGAGCCAATGCCTGTGTGGTGTACGGCCGGCCCGGTACCGCCCGCACCGATCTCGAGCCCGTCGCCGCCGACGAGGTCGTCGTCACCGGGATCGGCGTGCTGATCGGCGGGGCATCCGATGCCGATCAACTCTGGGACGCCTGGACCGGTGACACCGTGACGACGGAGTCGCACCAGGGATTACGGCTCGCCCGCGTCGGCACCGACCCGGGTGCCGATATTCCGGCCAAGGCCCGCCGGCGCATGGACCGCCTCGGGCAGCTGGCAGTCACGACCAGTCAGCAGGCGCTCGCCGCGGCCGGACTCACCGCCCACGAAGGCGTGGGTGTGGTCGTCGGCACCGGTATCGGGCCGATGAGCAGCATTTCCCGATTCTTCGAACCGACCGTGCTCGGCGGACCCACCCAGGGCAGCCCCGCCATCTTCCCCAACACAGTCTTCAATGCCGCCGCCGGACAGGTGGCCATGGCCCTGGGGGCCAAGGGCCCGACCTCCACCCTGACCTCGGGCCACGCCGCCGGGGCCGCTGCCCTCGGGACCGCGTTCGACCTGCTGCGCGCCGGACGCGCGGACGCCGTGCTGTGCACCGGCGCGGACGAGCTGTCCCCCTACGCCCTCGATGCGTACCGGGGCGCGGGGCTTTTCACCGGCCGCCACGGCCGGGGCTTCCGGCTCGCCGAGGGCAGCGTCACCCTGCTGCTGGAGCGGGCCTCGGTGGCGCGGCAGCGGGGCGTCACCCCGATCGCGGTGCTCGCCGGGTACGCGACCACCTCCGATGCCCTGGGCATCGCCCGGTGGGACCCGCGCGGCCGCGGGATGGAACGGGCCATGCGCGACGCCCTGGCCGCGGCCGGGGTATCCCCCGCCGACCTCTCCGCCGTCTGGACCGCCGCGGCGGGCCTGCCCGTGGTGGACGGCCCGGAGCGGCGTGCCATCGACCGGCTCGGTCTCAGCGCGAATTGCGCCCGGCCCGAGCCGAAGCGGGTCCTGGGCGATCCCATCGGCGCGGGCGCGCAACTGGCCGCCGCGCTGGCCATCACCACCTGGCAGCGCGGCGGCGACCACGGCCCGGTGCTGGTCAACGGTTCCTCGCTGGGCGGCACCCACACCAGCTTCGCGCTGCGGCACCCCGCCGCGGCCATCCACTCGTGAACGGAGACACCACATGCCGAATCCCGAACCACGTCACGTCTCGATCCTGGCCACGGGCTCGTTCCTGCCCGGCGACCCGATCGACAATGCCACCCTGGAGCGCCTGTGCGGCACCCTGCCCGCCGAGGTGCTCGACAATATCCAAGTACGCCAGCGGCATTGGATGATCGATCCCGCCACCGGCAAGCACGGCACCGGCACCAACACCATGGCCGCCACCGCCGCACGACGCGCCCTCGCCCGCGCGGACATCGATCCGGCGGAGGTGGACCTGCTGGTGGTGTCCTCGGCCAGCCCCGAATACCAGCTGCCGGCGGTGGTCACCTATGTTCAGGAGCAATTGGGCCTGGGGCACTGCGCGTCCATCGAATTCCGGGCCGCCTGTACGGGTTTCGTGCAGGGACTGGACTACGCGCGGCGCATGCTCGCGGACGGCACCTACCGCACCGCCGTGGTGATCGGCGCGGAGGCGATCTCCCCGCTGCTGGCCCCGATGTACCTGGGCATGGACCCGGAGTCGGTGCGCATGCGTGACCGGCTGGTCATCAACTCCTTCGGCGACGGGGCCGGGGCGGTCGTGCTGCGCGCCGGGGAACCGGGCACCGCCGACCCGAACGGCGAATTCCAGTTCGCCACCGCCTGTTTGGGCGGCGACCGCAAGCCCGGCATGCAGATCGTGGGCGGCGGCACCCACGAGCCCGTGGCCGATCAGGCCAAACGCAAGCGCCTGGTGGAGATGAAACTCGATGTCTCCGGGACCGCCACCTTCGGGCCGAAGGTCTTCGTGGCGGGCATGCGCGACATGCTGACCCGCACCGGGCTCACGGTGGCCGAGATCGACGCCTGCGTGCTGCCCGAGGGCAATGCCGACTACTTCACCGCCGAGTTCGATGCCGCCGGAGTCTCTCCCGAGGACCAGGCGGTGCTGGCCAAGAACATCGTGGAGAACCTCGCCACCGTCGGCGCGACCGGCTCCGCCGCCGTGCCGCTGGCCCTCGACGAGGGCTGGGTGCAGGGCCGCGTCCGGCCGGGCGACCAGGTCCTGCTGCTGGCCGTGGAGGCCAGCCGCTACCTGTACGCCGGCCTGTCGCTGCGCTGGGAAGCGCCCGCGCCCGGTGAGGAGACCACGAATGTCCACGCCTGAGCCGGTTTTCACCCCCGAGGACAATGCCCGCATCATCCGGCGTGTGTTCGACGAGTTCGTCAACGCGGGCGACTTTTCCGTGGTCGACGAGATCTACGCGCCGGACATGGTCGATCACCAGCCCCTGCCCGGCGCGCCGGAGGGCACCGAGGGCGTCAAGTACACCATCGCCGGTCTGCGCCAAGGCTTTCCGGACCTGCACGTCACCATCGAAGCGCTCAGTGCGCACGCCGACCATGTGGTCATCCACAACACCTGGCGCGGCACCTTCACCGGTGAGTTCCTGGGAATGGACCCCACCGGGGAAGGGATCGAATTCCACGGTGTGGTGGTGTGGCGGCTGGCGAACGGCCTGATCGCCGAGCGCTGGGGCATCGGCGTCGAGTCCTCCATGCTGGAGGCACTGGGCCTGGGCTGGCTGATGTCCGGCGCGTTGGCCCGCAAGGGCCGCCGCCGCGGCGGCGGGATGGATCTCGCGGATCTGGCGGCGGCCGCCACCGCGCTGACCGCGACGGAACAGCCGTGACGGCCCAACCGCTCACCGTCCTCATCTCCGGCGGCGGCATCGGCGGCCTGGCCGCCGCACTCGCCCTGCGGGAGCGCGGCATCCGCGTGCGGGTGTTCGAGCGGGCCACCGAACTGCGCGATGGCGGTGCCGGACTGCACATCTGGACCAATGGCACCATCGCGCTGCAACGGCTGGGCGTACTCGACGAGGTGCTGGAAACCGCGCCGATCCAGCACATCACCCACTTCGGCACCTGGCGCGGTGACCTTTTCGGCGCATGGCCGGTCGGCGACTTCGCCGACCGGTACGGCGCTCCGACCATCGCGGTCGAACGCTCGGTGCTGCATCGGGTGCTCAGCGCGGCGGTGTCGGCGTATCCGGGCGGCACCGAGATTCGCACGGGCGCCGGAGTTGCCGGCTTCGAGCAGGACGACGCCGGCGTCACCGTGGAACTGTCCGACGGTGAGCGGGTGCGCGGCGACGTCCTCATCGGCGCGGACGGCATCAACGGCGCGGTGCGCCCCGGACTGCTCGGCGAGCGCCCGCCGCGCTACACCGGCTACATCGCCTGGCGCGGCAAAGCCGAACTGCGACACGAGAAGATCCCGCCGGGCACCTTCTACGCCCTGTTCGGTCCCGGTACCCGCTTCACCTTCTACGACGTCGCACCCGGCGTCGTGCACTGGATGAGCGTCGCCAACGGCGCACCCGGCGGCCGCGATACGGGCGACGTCCGGGCGATGCTGCTCGAGCGTCATCGCGGCTGGATGCCGCCGATCGCGGACATCCTGGAAGCCACGCCGCCGGAGGCCATCATCCGCAGTGATGTGCTGGACCGGCCGCCGGACCGGCGCTGGGGGTCCGGCCGGGTCAGCCTGCTCGGCGACGCCGCCCACCCGATCACCTTCAATATCGGCCAGGGTGCGTGCCAGGCGCTCGAGGACGCGCTGGTGCTCGCCGAGGAACTGGACACCACCGATCCCGTGAACGCATTGCGCCGCTATGAGAAACAGCGCCGCGCCCGCACGGCCGGTCTGCAGCAGGTCGCCCACCGCATCGGCCGACTGGGCGCGCTGGAGAACCCCCTGCTCATTCGGCTGCGGGAACTCGGCATGCGCGCGGTGTGGCCGCGGCTGGTGTTCCGGATCGCCGAGCGCGACCAGATCGCCTACGCCACCCGCTGGCGCACACCAGCGAAACCCCTGCCGGACAAGAGTTTTCAGACAGACGGAGCATGACATGAAGCAATCCCAGACGGAGAGCGACTTCTTCGGCGACTTCGCCGAATCCTGGTGGGACGACGATTCCGCCATGAAGGGCCTCACCTCCTTCCAGCGCCCGCGCTTCGAGTACTTCGACCGATTCGTGAAGGACTGGTCGGGCAAGAAGGTTCTCGACGTCGGCTGCGGCGGTGGCTTCACCACCGAGTTCCTCGCCGGGCGCGGGGCCGTGGTCAGTGGGATGGACCCGTCCGCCCGCCTGGTCGCCGCCGCCCGCGCGCACGCCGAGGCGACCGGCAAGGCCATCGAGTACGCGGTCGGGCGGGCCGAGAAGCTGCCGTACCCCGACGCCGCCTTCGACGTCGTCACCTGTGTCGACGTGCTCGAGCACGTCGACGATCCGGCGCTGGCGGTCCGTGAGATCGCCCGCGTGCTGCGCCCCGGCGGAATCTTCTGCTACGACACCATCAATCGCACGCTCATGGCCCGGATCGTCATGATCTGGATCCCCGAGTACCTCACCGGCATGGTGGCCCGCGGCACCCACCATCACCACCAGTTCATCAAGCCCGCGGAGCTGCGCCGCCACCTCGACGCGGCGGGCCTGACACCGCTGGCGAAGCAGCGCGGGCTGACCATTCTCGGCAAGCGACGCGACGGCAACCTGCTCATGTTCACCACCCCGGACCTGTCCTCCACCTACATCGGCGCGGCGGTGCGGTCGTGAAGGCGGTCTTCTACCGGCGCTACGGCGACGCGTCGGTCCTCGAATACGGCGAACTGCCGGTGCCCAAGATGGCGCTCGACGGGGTGCTGCTCGACGTCAAGGCCGCCTCGGTCAACCCGATCGACTGGAAGGCGCGCGAGGGCTATCTGGATCCCTTCGCCGACACCGTGTTCCCGATCGTCCCCGGTGCCGACGTATCCGGGGTGGTGCGCGAAATCGGGATCGGCGTCACCGAATTCGCCGTGGGCGACGAGGTCGTCGGCTGTGTCCGCGAGGACTATCTGAGCCGGGGCGCCTTCGCCGAGGTCATGCCCGCCCCGGTGCGAGCGCTCGCGCTCAAGCCGCCGAATCTGGGCTGGGCCGAGGCCGCCGCCATGCCGCTGGCCGCGCTCACCTCCTACCAGGCACTGGTGCGGATGCTGGATGTGCGACGCGGCGAGACGGTGCTGGTGCACGGCGCGGCGGGCGGCGTCGGCAGTGTCGCGGTGCAGCTGGCGGTGCACCTGGGCGCACGCGTGATCGGCACGGCCAGCGACCGCAATCACGCCTTCCTGCGCGAACTGGGCGCGGAGCCGGTGAATTACGCTGTGGGACTGGCTGATTCGGTGCGCACGCTCGCGCCGGCCGGGGTCGATGTGCTGCTCGACGCGGTCGGCAAGCGCATACAGCGCACGGTGCTGCCGCTGCTCGCGCCGCACGGCCGGTTCGCCTCGGTGGTCGATCCCAAGGCCCGCGAACTCGGCGGCGCGTACGTGTTCACGCGACCCGACACCGGGGATCTGGCGGTGGTGGCCGCGCTCGCGGGCAAGGGCGTGTTCCGGGTGCCGGTCGGCGCGGTCTACCCGCTGCCCGACGCCGCGCAGGCGCACTTGCTCAGTCAGGGCGGGCATGCCCGCGGAAAAGTGGTGGTCGCCGTGGACGTGGCCGCCTGTGCGGAGGAAAGACTCTACGATGAACGGTAATTCGATGCTCGTCCGACGCACCCAGGCGATGGTGCGGCAGGCGGCGTGGTCCCAGGCACTGGCCCGCATCGCCATCGGCACCGGCATGCTCACCGCGCCCGCGGCCGTCGCGAAGTCCTGGTCCGGTGAGTACGACGAGGACGCCTCCTCGCTGCCGACCCGCGCGTTCGGCACCCGGGACGTGGTGATCGGGCTCGGCACCCTCTGGTCGCTGCGGCGCGGACATCCGGTGCGGCACTGGTTCGTCCTGGGTGTCGCGCTCGAACTGGTGGATGCGACAGTGACGCTCAACAAGCGCGCCCGCCTCGGCCTCACCGGCCCTCCGGACACCTGGGAGTTGCTCACCGCGGCCGGATTGGCGGGCGGAATTATGGTGGCCGCGGCCTTGCGCGAGTAAATACCTGACCAAGTCCGCTTATATCGGATCACAGCCCACACCGGGCAGGAACTGGACATCGTGACAATCACAGTTCGGTGAAACCTGTTGTGCTGCAAGGTGCAACATACTATTCACGACACCTTGCGACGATAACTACGCCGAGGATTCTTCCCATGAATTATTTCTTACTGTCCGCCATCGGAATTTCGATCATGACGACGGCTGTGGTCTACGGGACGGATTTTTTCTGCGCCCTGGTGTTGCGCACGGCGCTGGCTCGCATCGACGACCGCGCGCTGACGGCCGCCACCGGACGCATTCACGAGGTCGCCGACAAGCGCATGCCGATTCCCGGCGCCGTCGGCGTGGTCGCGGCGGTCGTCGCCGCCGGGGCCGCCTTCCTGGACGGGAAGGCGGCCGCGGGCATTCTCACAGCGGCGGCAGTGCTGGCCCTGGCCATCTGGCTCGGCATCTACGCGCGGGTCAGCGCTCCGGTCAACAAGGAACTCACCGCCGCGGTGCTGGCCGACCGGGTGCCGGTCGACGTCCGGGACATGCAGCGCACCTGGGACAGCGTCATCGTGGTCCGCGTGATCCTGCAGGGAATCGCCCTGGTCGCACTATTTCTCGCGGCGCTCTCGGTGTAATCGAGTGCGCCGCACCATAACCCGCCCGCGCGTTCGCGCGTGACGACGGGAAACGAAGGCGTGGCAATGATTCAGTTCAAACTCCTCGGGCCCGTGCAGCTGCACGTGCACGGCAAGATCGTGGACCTGGGTCCGCCCCGGCAGTGCAGCCTGATGGCCGCGCTGCTGGTGGATTCGGGCCGGCCGCTGTCGATCGACACCCTGATCGACCGGGTCTGGGGCGACTCCCCGCCGGCCGCCGCGCGCGACGCCGTCTACACCTACGTCGCCCGGCTGCGCGGTCTGCTCACCGAGGCCACCTCCGGCACCGGCGCGGACCCGGTCCAGGTGCACCGCGGCCCCGGCGGCTACATGCTCTCCACCCCGCCGGAATCGGTCGACCTGTGGCACTTCATGGATCTGGTCGACCGGGCCCGCGCCACCGACATCGACGATCCCGATCGGGTCGAGCGGCTGTCGGCCGGGCTGAACCTGTGGAACGGCAGTGCCATGACGGGTCTGGACAGCGAATGGGCCCGGCGGCTCAGCGAATCCCTGCACCGGCTCAAGCACGAGGTGACCGCGGACTGGGCCGACGCGGAGATCCGGCGCGGCAATCACTCGCTCGTCATCAACCGGCTGCACACCACGCTGCTCGAGGATCCGCTGGTGGAGGGGTTGCAGGAGCGGCTGATTCGCGCCTACTTCCTCAATGGCGAGACCGCCCAGGCGCTGCGGCAGTACGAGCTGGCGCGCCGGCTCATCGCCGACGAACTGGGCGCGGACCCGAGTCCGGGGATGCGGGATCTGCACAGCCGCATCCTGCGCGGCGACCTGCCCGAGCTGGACGCACCGGCCTACCCGCCGCTCACCGTGCGCGCCGAATCCGGTGGGCTCCGGCCGCACGGCCTGGCCGTCGCGCCCGATACGCTGCCGCTGGCTCCGCTCGGATTCAGCGGCCGGGACACCGAATTGGCGACGCTCACCGGCATGCTGACCGACGATCCCGCACCGCGGCCGGTGCTGGTGACCGGCGGCGCGGGGGTCGGCAAAACGGCGCTGGTCCTGCAGGCGGCGGACTGCCTGCGCGACCGCTTTCCCGAAGGACTGCTGTACGCCGACCTCGCCGAGGGGCCGTGCACCACCCCGGAGACGGTGCTCGGACGGCTGCTCACGGCGCTGGGCATACCGGCCGACGCCATGCCGAAGTCCCTGGCCGAGCGGGTCAATCTGTACCGGGCGCGGCTGGCGCATCGGCGGGTGCTCGTCATTCTGGACAATGCCGCCACCGAATCCCAGGTCATCCCGCTGCTGCCCCCGGGCGGGGTCGGCACCGCCCTGATCACCAGCCGATTCGCCCTGGGGCTCACCACCGTTCGCACCTTCGTCCTGCACGAGCTGTCCCGCACCCAGGGGCTGCAGATGCTGGTCGCCACCGTCGGGCGCGCCCGCGTGCTGCCCGAATGGGAGGACGCCGGGACGGTCGCCGACCACTGCTCCGGCATTCCGCTGGCCTTGCGCGCCGTCGCCTGCCGCATGACGACGCGGCCCCATTGGACCTTCGCCCACATGCTCGCGCGGATCAGCGATGAACAGCGCCGCCTCGAAGTGGTGTCGTATCAGGCGCTGGACATGCGCGCGAGCCTCGATCTCACCTTCGACCGGCTCGACCCCACCGCCGCCGGACTGTTCCGGGAGCTCGGTCGCCGGATACCGGCCGGAACCGAGTTCACCGCACCGGCATTGGCCGATCTGCGCGTCGATCAGGTGGAGGACGCCCTGGACCGGCTCGTCGACGCCTACCTGCTGTCCGAGGTCGGTCGCGACGATGCCGACCGCACCCGCTACCGAATGCTCGACATCCACCGCATCTATGCCAAGAACCTCGGAGACTGATCATGTCGCGTTCCGTGCAACACACCACCCCCTACCCGTACCCGGACACCCTGTTCCATCGCGTCCTCGGCTCCCGCGAGTATTGGGACCAGCGTATTCACGAAATCGACGGTCCCGATGCGGAATTGGCTGCCTTCGATGCGGCGGGCGGCCTGGCAATGGTCACCGTGAACACCGTCATCCCCGCTTCGGCGCTGCCCGGTCCGGCCGCGACCTTCCGGCCCCACGGGGTGCGCTACCGCTACAGCGAGTCGTGGCACGAACCCGAGGACGGCGTGGCCCGGGGACGGATGCAGGGGCAGGTGGAAGGCATGACCATCTCGCTCACCGCCGATCTGGTGGTGCGCCGCACGGAGATCGGTTGCGAGTTCACCATGTCGGGCTCGATCGAGGCGCGAGTTCCCCTGATCGGCAGGCTGATCGAGGCCGATATGAGCAAGACCTTCGCGAACACCGCCGCCGCCATCGACGAATTCACGATGAAGTGGCTGGAGAACGCGGAATGAACGACCCCGTGCTGATTACCGGGGCGACCTCGGGCCTCGGTCTGGAGACCGCGAAATGTCTGGCCGCCGAGGGTATTCCGCTGATCCTCGGATGCCGTGACCCGCAGCGGGCCGAGGCAGCGGTTCAGCAGATCCGCACGCTCGCGCCCGATGCCAGGATCGAACTGGTCGAACTGGAGCTGGCCTCGCTCGATTCGGTCGACGCGGCCGTGGCGGAACTGCGCCGCCGGAAGAATCCGCGGCTGGGCGCGGTGGTGTGCAATGCCGGCCTCCAGATCGTGGACCGCGTGCGGACCTCCCAGGACGGCTATGAACTCACCTTCGCGGTCAATCACCTCGGGCATTTCGCGCTCGTCACCGGGTGCGCCGATCTACTCGCGCCGGGCGCGCGGGTCGTCGTGGTGTCCAGCGATGTGCACCAGGGGCCGCGCAAGTCCATGGGCTTCCCCGCGCCGCAATGGCGTCACCCCCGGGAGCTGGCCGACGGGAACGACCAGCGGGACTCGGGGGCGGACGGCCGAATCCGTTATGCCACCAGCAAACTCGCCAATGTCTACTTCACCCATGAGCTCGCTCGGCGTTGGCGCGACCGGGGTGTCACGGCCAATGCCTTCGATCCCGGGCTGATGCCGCAGACCGGGCTGTCGCGCGGCTACCCGACTGTTGCGCGTATCGGATTCCGGTTCCTCGCACCGGTTCTCATTCGGGTCATGCCCATCGCCCGCACCGTCACACGGTCGGCGGCGGACCTCGCCTGGCTGGTCACCGCACCCGAACTCGCCGACACCACCGGTAAATACTTCACGGGGGCGGCGGAGGTGCCCAGCGCACCGGAGTCCTACGACGAGGAGCGAGCCGCCGAACTCTGGCGGGTCTCCGAAGATCTGGTCCGGGCCGGGCGACACGTGCCGCCCGCCGAACGGCGTTGAGCCCGATGCTGACTCGAATCGCGCTCTTCGCCCAGCACCGCGCGCGGGCCGTGCTGGCGGTGGCGGGGCTGGCCGCCGTGCTCTGCTACGCCGTCGGCTGGTCCGCGCCGATGCACCTGCAGTCCGGTGGCTTTCAGGCGCCCGACTCCGAATCCACCTGGGTGGACCAGTATCTCGAACAGCATTTCCCGGGTGCCGCGCCGAACGTCGTGCTACTGCTCACCGCGCCCGACGGCATCGACGGTCCGGCCGCCACCACCGTGGGAAAGCAACTCACCGATGAACTGCGCGCCGATTCGGATCTGCAAGGCGTGCAGTCATATTGGAGCGTCGCGACCGAGATGCGGCCGGCCTTGCGCAGCAAGAATCAGCACAGCGCCGTCATCGTGGCCTTCGCGCGCGGCGATGACACCGCCGCACCCAAGGTGGCCGACGCCATCGCCGAGAAGTACAACGGCACCCGCGACGGGGTCGAGATCCGGGCGGGCGGTGAAGCGGTCGCGCTCGCCCAGATGAGCCGCCAGGTGACCCTCGATCTGGTGCTCATCGAATCGATTGCCGTCCCGCTGGCCGGTATCGCCCTGGTGCTGGTGTTCGGCAGCCTGATCGCCTCCATGCTGCCGCTGCTGGTGGGTGTGGTGACCATCGGCGCCGCGCTGGCGGTCCTGCGCGGGCTGGCCGCCGTCGGGCATGTCTCGATCTTCGCGTTGAACATGACCACCGCGCTCGGGTTCGCGGTGGCGCTCGACTCCAGCCTGTTCATGGTGAGCCGGTTCCGGGAGGAGATCGCGGCGGGCGCAGACACCGCCGAGGCCGTGGTTCGCACGGTGCGCACAGCCGGGCGCACCGTGTTGTATTCCGGTCTGACCGTGGCCCTGTCGCTGTCCGCGCTGCTGGTGTTCCCGCTGTACTTCCTGCGCTCGTTCGCCTACGCCGGGCTGGCCGTGCTCGCGGCGGCGGTGTTCACCACGCTGCTGGTGCTCCCCGCGGCCCTGGCGCTCATGGGTTCCCGGGTCGACGCCTGGGATGTGCGGCGGTTCCTGCGCCGCCGTCTCGGACGCCCCGACCCCGTACCCGTTCCCGTCGAAGACGACCGCTGGTACCGCTTCGCCATGGGTGTGATGCGCCGTCCCGTGCTGTGGATCACCGCCGTGGTGGCGGTCCTGCTGCTGCTCGGATCACCGTTCCTCACCGTGCGTTTCGGCTGGGCCGACGATCGGGTGCTCGCCGCCGGCTCCAGCCGCGATGTCGGCGACGCCTCCCGGTCCGGCTTCTCCGAGAACCTGACCGCGGGCATCCTGGCGATCCTGCCCGACGATCATGGTGGCACCGCGGCGGTCGGCGACTACGCGAAGACGCTGTCCCAGATTCCCGATGTCACGTCGGTACTGTCCAGCGCCGGGGCCTACGCCGGCGGATTCCAGGTGGCCGGACCGCAATCCGCGCTGGCCGGGGACGCGGGCACGTATCTGCGGATCGGCACCCGCCTCGACCCCTATTCCACGGCGGCGACCACTCAACTCGACCGCCTGCGCGCGGTCCCCGCCCCGGGCCGGGTGCTCTTCGGCGGACCGGCGGCCCGCAATGCCGACTCGGTGTCCACCCTGGCCCGGCGAGTTCCCCTGGCGCTGAGCATCATCGCGGTGTCGATGTTCCTGGTGCTGCTGATGTTCACCCGCAGTGTGGTGCTACCGATCAAGGCACTGGCGCTGACGGTGCTGTCGCTGACGGCCACCTTCGGCGCGATGGTGTGGATCTTCCAGGACGGACACCTCTCGGGCGTACTGGGATTCACCTCGACCGGCTATCTGGTCCCGACCATGCCGATCCTGATGTTCTGCCTGGCATTCGGCGTATCCATGGACTACGAGGTGTTCCTGCTGTCACGCATTCGGGAGGAGTATCTCGCCTCCGGCGCAACCGGTCGCGCCGTCGCCGTCGGAATCGCCCGCACCGCAAGGATATTCACGGCCGCGGCGGCCCTGCTGGCCATCGCCTTCGTCGGCATGGCGTTCTCCGGGGTGTCCTTCGTCCAGCTCTTCGGCCTGGGACTCACCCTGGCCGTACTGGTCGACGCAACGATCATCCGCACCATCCTGGTCCCAGCCCTCATGCAGACCATGGGCCGCCTCAACTGGTGGGCTCCGGGCCGGCGGCATCCGGAACCAGCCGAAGTGGCCTGCAGCCCGCAGGTGTTGTAATCGGCCAGGCGGCGCTGTCCGAGCCTGCGCCCCGGATTCATGCATCGCAGGAAAAGCGACAGAGCCGCAGGTCGATGACCTGCGGCTCTGTCGTTCTGTGGAGCTAAGGGGACTCGAACCCCTGACCCCCACACTGCCAGTGTGGTGCGCTACCAGCTGCGCCATAGCCCCGTGTTCACTTCTCTGCCAGCCGGGCGTTGCCCTGCTTGCTTGAACGAAGTTACACGACTGGTGTCGAACAAACCAAATCGCCTGTACAGAGGCTGGCGGCGGCGATCTTATCGATGTAGTCTCGAACGCATGTTCGATAGCCGAGAGGTGGAGGCGATGGGCGAAGAAGAGCTGATCGACGCGCTGCGGCGGGCACACGGGGCGGCGGCGTTCGCACAGGCGGCGGAAATCACAGCGGTGCGGGAGGTGTATCGCCGGCATCGGGCCGGGAATGCCGCGCCGGGAGCGGGCGGGGTGCGTGCCGGGGAGTTCGCCGCGGCGGAGATCGCCGTGGCGGTGCACGTATCGGAGGCGGTGGCGGCGGCCCTCATCGATATCGGGTTGGCGCTGGATTCCCTACCGCAGACCAAGCACGCCTTCGCGGCCGGGCGGATCGACCTGTCGCGGGTGCAGGTGATCGCGGACAGTCTGCGCGGCCTGCCGCACGAGGTGCGAGAAGTGCTGGAGCCCAAGCTGATCGAGGCGGCGCTACGCTCGGATCCGGCCCGATTACGCCAGACCGCCCAGCGCTGGGTCACCCGCCTGGACCCCGAGGGTGAGACCCGCCGCCGCGAGGAGCGCGAGCAGGACCGCGACGTCCGCATTCGCGCGGTGCAGGACGGCATGGCCGTATTCGACGGCCTGCTGCCCGCCGCCGGAGCCCAGGCGCTCGCCATGCGGCTACGCGAAATGAGCCTCCAGGTCTGTGAGGCCGATCCCCGCACCATGTCCCAGCGCCGCACCGACGCGCTGGTCGCGCTCGCCGACGGCTCCGGCCGCCTGCGCTGCGGCTGCGGCCGGGGACTCGACTGCCCCAAGGCCGACGCCCCCACCACGCCCCGCCGCCCGCTCATCCAGGTCGGGGTCTCCGCCGAAACCCTGCTCGGACTGCGCGACGATCCGGCCTTCCTCGCCGGCTACGGCCCGATCGACGGCGCCCTCGCGCGCACCCTTGCCGAACACGCACGTTTCCAGGTGATTCCGGAGTACTTCCCGAACGAGGCCGCCCAGGAGACGAACGCGACGGACGGAGCGGCCCCTCAGCGCGCCGAACCGGCCGGCGCGCCGGGCCCCCGCACCTCGCACAGGCCGGAGTCACGGACCAATACGGTCCGGCAAGCTCCCTGGGAACGCGCCATGACCGCTCTGGATTCGAAACCCGTGGCGGTAAGAGCTTTTTCGAGCGCGCCACCCCGTGAGGTCCGCGCCGTCGATGGCCTGTGCCGCTTCCCCGGCTGCACCATGCCCGCGGCGGAAACCACTCTGGTCCAGTTCGAGCCGCATCCCTCGCGCGGCGCCACGGGCCCGAATCCCGCCTACCGCGCCGTCCTGTGCACCCATCACCATCGGCTGAAGTTACTGGCCGACAGGGGAAAACACCCCTGGCGCGTCTATCTCTCGGACACCGATCGCATGCGCTGGATCGACCCCAGTGGCGAGTCGCACGAAACCGTGCGCGAAGGTGCGCGCTACCTGTTCCCGCACACCGATATCGACGCACCCGCCAGGCCACACCCCCTGCGCGTCGTTCCCGACCCCATCGAAACCGCCACGGCTGGAGCAGCTTTCACCCAGGACCTGGCCTACCCGATGGAATCCCACATCCTCATCCACCCCCAGCTGTCCCGCGCCACCCCGGACAACGACATCCCCGAAACCCCCAGCCGAGCCGCATCGCGCTGACCTGCAAGATCCCCTCCCCGACCACGGAGCCGAGTCCCCAGCCCGGCTCCCTCCCCGGGGTGCGGCTCACTTCTCCGTTCCCCCGAGGGCCGCACCCCACCCATTCCGCCCGGCATGCGGTGGTGCACAAGAACATCCGAATTCCTGTGCACCACTGCATGTTCTGGCCCACCACGGCATGCTGGTCGCATGAGCGACCACGAATCGAGCCAGGAAGCCGACCTGCGGGACCCGCTGTTGCTGGAGCAGCGGCGGCAGCTACTGCAGGATCGGCTGCAGACCCTCCGCGCGGACCTGGCGGACCTGACCGCCGCCTACCGCGATCTCCCCGACTCCGGCCTGCTGCTCGATACGCCGGGCACCGGCGCACTCACCACCCCGGCCTACTGCGTCGCCGGCGCCGCCGAGGTGTTCGACGAGGCCCTGATCGAACTCGATGCCGCCGAGGACGCGCTGGGCCGGGCAGCCACCTACACAGGTTGCCTGCGCCGGCCCGTCCTCGACGCCTGAAGCCTTATCGCCCAGCCTATTTCGCGGCGTCGAGGACCCAGTTCTTGTTGTTCACGTCGACCTTCTTGCCGTCGATGAAGACCGACGGGGTGGCGGCGCGATTGTTGAGGGCGTCGTTGAGGGCCTTCAGCGCGGCTTCGGCGTGGGCGCGGCCGGTGTCGGCGCGGTCGCCGGAGGTGATGCACTTGGCGACATCGTCACCGGCGCCCGCCTCCTTGGCGATGGCGGCCAGTTCCTTGTTGTCGTGGTCGGAACCGCCCTCGGCGGGCTGCTTGGTGGTGAACAGCAGCGAGTGGAACTTCGAGTAGACCGGACCGTCACCGGCCTGGGCGACGCACTCGTTGGCGGCCACCGCGCGGGTGGAGTAGTCCTTGCTGCCCGACCGCGGGTCGAGGAAGTTCACCAGGCGGTACCGCACCGCGATCTTGCCGAGGTCGACCTGCTGGGCGATCTCCTGCCCGTAGATCTTCTCCAGCTGACCACACGCCGGGCACAGCGGATCCTCATAGATGTCAATGGTTTTCGCATTGGGCTTGCCCAGCACAATGGCTCCGTCGGAATCCAGCGCCACCGACACCGCAGGATCGTGCACCGGACCGTACCCGTCGTTGCGCACCTCGTCCCCGCCGCCGCGATTCCACAGGTAGAGGGCCGCCACGATCACCACGACCACGACAACGGCCAGCCCGGCCAGCGCGTAGGTGGTCTTGCTCGAGACCGGCCGCGGTGTGTGCTTCGAAGTCGGTTTGCTCACCCGCAACACTCTGCCCGACGCCCCCACCCGAGCAACACCCACCCCGCCCCACCAAAATCTGCGGCCGGCCCGCTAGGCGGCGGTGGATGCGGCGGGTTCTCTTCGGCGGAGGGTTTCCGGTACCAGCAGCCAGACCGCCGATGCCGAGGCCAGTAGGGCGCCGGTCACACCGAGGGCCACGCCGTAGGAGACGCGGTCGGCGAGCATGCCGATCGCGTAGGGGCCCAGGAAGGTGCCCAGGTCGGCGGACATCTGGTAGCCCGCGAGGACCGGGCCGCCGCGGGTGCCGGGGCCGATGATGTCGGCGACCGCCGCTTGCAGGGCGGGGGTGAACATGCCGGAGCCGATGCCCGCCACGCAGGAGGCGACCAGAAGCCAGACGAGGGTGGGGGCCAGGCCGATGCCCGCGGTGCCGACTGCGCAGACCAGGGTTCCTGCGATGAGGAAGGGCTTGCGGCCCACCGTGTCCGACCACCGCCCGGACAGGAACAGCACCGAGGCATTGCCGAGGGCGAAGGCGGTCAGGGCCACGCCCGCGAGGGCGGCGTCCTGCTTCAGCACCTCCACCACGATGAGCGGCACCAGCGCCATGCGCACACCGAAAACGGCGGCGCCATTGCCGAAGTTGGCCCACAGCGCGGCCCGGTAGGCGGGCCGGGCCAGCCCCTCACGGAAGGTCATCACGGGCGCGCCGTTCGATTTCTCCGGCAGGGCCAGCGGGGAATCCCGCAGCGCCACATACACGATCAGGCTGGCGATCAGCAGCGCCACGCAGTAGATGAGGAACGGCGCACGCAGGCCCAGGAAGGACAGCGCACCCCCGACCAGCGGCCCGCTGATCGAGCCGATCAGGAAGCTCGTCGAGTACACCCCCGACACCCGGCCTCGTTCGGCGGGCGGGGACATCCGGATGACCAGCCCCAGCGAGGACACCGTGAACATCGTCGACCCGATCCCGCCCAGTGACCGCAATACCAGCAGCTGCCAATAACTCTGGGCCAGCGCACACGCACCGGTCGACACCGCCACGATCAACAGCCCGGTCAGATAGACCGGCCGCTCCCCCAGCTTCTGCAGCAGCCGACCCGCCAGCGGCGCGAAGATCAACCGCATCAGCGCGAACGCGCTCACGATGAACGAGGCCGCGGCCACCCCCACATCGAAACTCCGCGCGAACTGCGGCAGCGCCGGCGCCACCAACCCGAACCCGATGGCGATCGTGAACGCCGACCCCACCAGCACCCAGATCTCCACCGGCAGCCGGTGCCGCCCGCCGACCGGCCCCTCGACCTCACTCACCACGTCGCACCGCCCACCCGGATCCGCCCGGCGCACACATCGATCCATCCATTCGCCACACCTGACCGAAGGCCGCGCTATTCACCCGTGAGGGCGTGTCCGACGATCTCCTCGGCCGCGGCCTGGACCTGCGCGAGGTGCTCCGGCCCCTGGAAGGATTCGGCGTAGATCTTGTACTTGTCCTCGGTGCCCGACGGGCGGGCGGCGAACCAGGCGTTCTCGGTGGTGACCTTGACGCCGCCGAGGGCCGCGCCATTGCCGCGGGCACGGGTCTGGATGCCGGTGATGGGTTCGCCGGCGATTTCGGTCGCAGTGATCATGTCGGGCGTCAACGCCGCCAGGCGGGTCTTCTGTTCCGGGGTCGCGGTGGCGTCGACACGGGCGTAGGCGGGTGAGCCGTAGCGTTTTTCGAGTTCGGTGTAGCGGGTGGACGGACTCTGCCCGGTGACGGCGGTGATCTCCGCGGCCAGCAGCGCGAGCAGGATGCCGTCCTTGTCGGTGGTCCACACGGTGCCGTCCATGCGCAGGAACGACGCGCCCGCGGATTCCTCGCCGCCGAAAGCCAGGCTGCCGCTGAACAATCCGGGCACGAACCACTTGAACCCGACCGGCACCTCGTACACGTCGCGGCCGAGCACGCCGACCACCCGGTCGATCATGGAGGACGTCACCACCGTCTTGCCGATCTTGGTGAGCGCGTCCCATCCCATCCGATTGGCGATCATGTACTCGATCGCCACCGCCAGGTAGTGGTTCGGATTCATCAGTCCCGCATCGGGAGTCACGATCCCGTGCCGGTCCGCGTCCGCGTCGTTGCCGGTGGAAATGTCGTAATCATCGCGAATCGCCACCAGCGAGGCCATGGCGTACCGCGACGAGGGATCCATCCGGATCCGCCCGTCGGAGTCCAGCGTCATGAATCGCCAGGTCGGATCGACGAACGGATTCACCACCTCGAGCTCGAGGTCGTACCGCTGCCCGATCTCCTCCCAGTAGTCCACCGAGGCCCCGCCCATGGGGTCCGCGCCCAGCCGAATCCCGGCGCCCCGAATGGCGTCCAGGTTCAGCACATTGGGTAGGTCCGAGATGTAGCGGTCCAGGTAGTCGTAGCGCTCCACGTTGGTGGCCAGCGCCTGCGCCAGCGAGGTGCGCTTGACGTCGGCGAGCCCGGTGCGCAGCAGCTCGTTGGCGCGCGCGGCAATGGCATCGGTGGCGATGGTGTCGGCGGGACCGCCGTGCGGCGGGTTGTATTTGAACCCGCCGTCGCGCGGCGGATTGTGCGAGGGCGTCACCACGATGCCGTCGGCCTGGTGCCGGGTCCCGCCCCGATTGTGCCGCAGCACGGCGTGACTCAAAGCCGGTGTGGGCGTGTACCTGTCGCGCGAGTCGATGACGGCGGTGACGTCATTGGCGGCCAGCACCTCCAGCGCGGTGGTCCAGGCGGGCTCGGACAGCGCGTGCGTATCCCGTGCCAGATACACCGGCCCGGTGATGCCGCGCGAGGCACGGTATTCCACGATCGCCTGGGTGATGGCCAGGATGTGCGCCTCGTTGAAGGCACAGTCCAGGCTCGATCCGCGATGCCCGGAGGTGCCGAAGGACACCAGCTGCGCCGGATCCGACGGATCCGGAATCCGGCTGTAGTAGGCCGTCACCAAGTGCGCGATGTCCTCGAGGTCCGTGGCCCGGGCCGGTCGTCCGGCTCGATCGTGGGCCATGCTCGCACCTCCCTTCCGTATCGCCTGGGCCCGGCTGGTCATGAGAATCACGGCCACACCCACTGCCCGAGGAAGGCACCGAGGTAGGCCGCGGCCAGGCTTGCGCCGACGCCGATCACGACGTTCGCCACCGCATAGCTGTAAGCGCCCTCCTCGGCCAATCGAACCGTTTCGTACCCGAACGTACTGAACGTGGTCAGCGCGCCGCAGAACCCCGTTCCCACGGCAGCCAGGAGCCAATGATTCGCTCCCGCACCGATCAACGCGCCCAGCACGGCCGAACCGCCCATGTTCACCGCCAGTGTGCCCAGGGGGAGAACACTATCGAATCGATAGGCCACCGCGCGATCCACCAGATACCGGACGGGCGCCCCGAAGAGCGCGCCGAGGATCACCAGCAGCCCTGTCACCGCCGCACTCCGGCGAAGACCTCGACCGGCGAGAGCGCCACCGTCACCGAATCCAGCAGGTCCGCATTGCTTTCCACGAACGCCCGCAGCCGTGCGGTGTCGTCGACGATCATCACCATCACCGGCAACCGCTCGGCCAGATCGAGCAGCCGGGCGGTGTGGATATGGGAGGACACCCCGTAACCCTCGACGCCGCGCCACACACTGGCCCCGACCAATCCGGCATCCCGGGCACGCCGCACGATCTCGTGATACCGGGGCCGGTGCCGATAGGTGTCGTCCTCGCCGAGCAGCACCGTCAGCCGAGACGCGGGTACCCACTGCCGAACCATGTCACTCATCGCCTGCCCCCAATCGTCGTGCCGTCTCCGATACCCATCGTGTCGCACTCACGCCCAGCAGGACCGAAATCAGTCCTGTCACCACCGTTCCCCCGAGGTAGGCCAGTCCGGCGCCGACCCGGCCCGACTCGAGCAGTGTACGAACTTCCACCGCGTAGGTGGACATGGTGGTGAATCCGCCGAGAATCCCGACCCCGAGAAAGGGCCGCAACAGCCGGTGCGCCACCCAGATCTCGGTGATACACACCATCAGTACCCCGATGAGGAAGCAACCGATCACGTTGACCGCCAAGGTCTGCCACGGAATCGAGCCGTGGTGCGGCACCCACAGGCTCATGGCGTAGCGCGCTTCCGCGCCGATCGCGCCACCGAGGGCGATGACACCGAGCAGGGCGGCGTCCACGCCCGCGACTCTCGCTGCCACCGCCCCTCCTCTCCAATTAGCCAAATAATTGCTGTTCGGCGTGTTGGTGAAGCCGAACAGCAGCCCGGAACTGCGAGGATAGTGCCGCTTGCCCGGAGTTGTCCCATCGGCCTCGAGGAGTCAAGTTGGCGGTGCGGCAGTCGATCAGAAAGTTGCTGGTTCAAGGGTTCGGAATCGCCACGGTACTGGTGGCCGCCATGGCTGCCACCCCCGCGGCCCAGGCCGGGCCGATTTATCCGGTTTCCGACCCGGACGGGTTCTACTACGCCACAGGGAATCTCAACGCCGCCCATAACGGTGACGTCCTCGATTCTCGCCTGGTGCCCAACCATCCCTTCCCCGGAGCGACGGTGTGGCAGCTGAAGTTCCGCTCCACGAACTCCACCGGCGTGCCCATCGCCGCGGTGACCACCCTCATCACCCCGGGCCCCGGCCCGCGACCGCTGGTGTCGTATCAGCCGTTCGTGAATTCCCTGGGCATGCAATGCGCGCCGTCGCACGCCCTGTTCAACGGCGGCGTGCGGGAGGCTGCCGCTTTCCCGCTGCTGCTGGCGCGCGGCTGGGCGATCGCCGTGCCCGATCACCTCGGCCCCGACAGCGCCTACGGCGCGGCCCGCATGGGCGGGCAGATCACCCTCGACGGCATTCGCGCCGTCGAGCGTTTCGCCCCGGCGGGACTGGGTGATTCGCCGGTCGGCCTGGCCGGTTACTCCGGCGGTGCGATGGCCACCGGTTTCGCGGCCGCCATCGCCCCCAACTACGCGCCCGAGCTGCCGATCGTCGGCGTCGCGGAGGGCGGCGTGCCGGTCAATCCGGGCAAACTGGCCATCCAGGTGGGCAATACGCCCCAGCCGCTGTTCGGCCTGGGCTTCGCGGTGGCAGTGGGCATGGAGCGCGAGTACCCCGCCCAGATCCAGCTGGACAGCTCGCTCACCCCCTTCGGCTTCTGGATGCGCGACCGCATCGCCAATTCCTGTGTGGACGACATCATTACGGTCGGCGCGAACCACAGCATCGGCGACGTCTTCCACCCCGGCAAGGAGAACGACCCGGACCTGATCCACACCATGCACGCCAATGCCCTCGAGGTCGTCCCGGAGCTCATCCGCCAACCCCTCTACGAATGGCACGGCAGCAACGACCAGGTCCCCCTGGACCTCGCCCTCGAGACCGCGGACCGCTACTGCGCCGCCGGCACCCCGGTCCAGTTCGACATCATCCCTGGCGCCGACCATGGCACCGCCATGGTCGGCGCCGCCACCGCCGTGGACTACCTGTCCGACCGGTTCGCGGGCCTGGCCCCGCCCTCCAACTGCCGCTGATCGCGGTAAGCCGAAAAAGAAGCGGCCCCACTCACTTTCGTGAGCGGGGCCGCTTCCACGTCCGGAACTCAGTGCGCCAGAACGGGTTCACCCTCTGCCGGAACCGGCACCTTGTTGGGCATGATCAGACCGGTGACCACCGCGCCGACCACGAAGATCGCTGCGGCCCACCAGAAGGTGGTGGTGTAGCTCTTCACCGCGGCCTCGGCCAGCACCGCCGCCGACGGCGGCACGTGGCTCGACGCGTAGTTGTTGAAGGCCGTCGAGGCCAGCGTGCTCAGCAGCGCGGTGCCGATGGAACCGCCGACCTGCTGGCTGGTGTTCACCATCGCCGAGGCGACACCGGCGTCACTGTGTTGCACGCCCGAGGTCGCGCCGCTGAAGGCCGTCGACATCGCCATACCGAGACCCAGGCCCATCAGGACCAGGCTGGGCAGGATGTGGCTGGCGTAGCCGGTGTCCACTCCGATGCGGGTCAGCAGCACCATTCCCACTGTGGCGAGCAGGAATCCGCTCACCACGGTCACCTTCGGGCCCACCCGGGGAATCAGCAGGGCGGGCACGGTGGTGGAGGCCGCCACCATGCCGGCGACCATGGGCAGGAACGCCACGCCGGTGCGGATCGGCGAGTACCCCAGCTGCTGCTGCATGTAGTAGGTGAGGAACAGGAACATGGCGAACATGCCGATGCCGATGGTGAACACCGTGACGTAGGACGCGCCGCGGGTCTTGTCGAGCACGACGCGCAGCGGCAGCAGCGGATGCGCGACCCGCTGTTCCAGCCAGGCGAACACGCCGAGCAGCACCACGCCGCCGATCAGGAAGGACAGCGTCAGGCCATTGGTCCAGCCGTCCGACTCGGCGTGTGAGAAGCCGTAGACGATGGCGAACAGCGCGGCGGTCACCGCGAGGGTGCCGGGCAGATCCAGCTTGGGCCGCTCGGTGGCGGTGTGCCCGGCCAGCAGCAGTACCGCGCCGACCAGCGCGATGGCCGCGAAGACCAGGTTCACGTACATCACCCAGCGCCACGAAGCCCACTCGGTGAGCGCGCCGCCCAGCAGCAGGCCCAGGGCGCCGCCGGCGCCGGCGATGGCGCCGAAGATGCCGAAAGCCTTTGCGCGCTCGGCGGGTTCGGTGAAGGTGACGGTCAGCAGCGAGAGCGCGGCGGGCGCGAGCAGCGCGGCGAACACGCCCTGCGCGACGCGGGAGCCGACCAGCACCTCGAAGTTGCCGGCCGCGCCGCCGACGGCCGAGGCGACCGCGAAGCCGACCAGGCCGGTGATGAAGGTGGTGCGCCGTCCGAACAGGTCGGAGAGCCGTCCGCCCAGCAGCAAGAGGCTGCCGAAGGCGAGCGCGTAGCCGGTGATGACCCACTGCCGATCACCATTGGAGAAGCCCAGATCGGCCTGCGCGTGCGGCAGCGCGATGTTCACGACGGTCGCGTCCAGCACGACCATCAGCTGGGCGACGCCGAGTACGGCGAGCACCCACCAGCGCAGCGCGTGCGATCCGCGCCGCGACGCGGCGGCCGGTGCCGCGACCTCTTTCTCGAGAGCTGTTGTCATGGTGGTTTTCCTCGTCCCCTAGGATTAGTGGAGAACCGGTCTCCGCTTACCGGTAAAAGCTATCAGCAAAGCGGAGACTGGTCCTCCAGATAATCCCGATTGCTGTTAGGATCAGGGTGTGAATCACGTCACCACCGCGCCCCCACCTCGGCGTCTGCGCGCGGACGCCGCCCGCAATCAGCAGCGCATCATCGCGGCCGCCCGCGAGCTGTTCGCCGATCGCGGGCTGGAGGTCACCCTCGACGATGTAGCCGAGCGCGCCGGCGTCGGCGTCGGCACCGTCTACCGCCGCTTCGCCAACAAACAGGAGCTCATCTCCGAGGTCTTCGACCAGATGGTCACCGAACTCGCCGGGGCCGTGGATGTGGCACTACACCATCCGGACCCCTGGGAGGGCCTGGTCGACCTGTTCGAGTACTCGTGCCGGCACGTCGCGGTCAACCGCGGCTTCGGCGAGGTCATCCTCGAATTGCACGACAGCATGGATCGCTTCTGCGCCATGAAGGATCACATCCGGCCCGGCATGCAGGCGGTCATCCAGCGCGCCAGGGACGCCGGCGCGCTGCAGCCCGATATCGAGGCGGGCGACTTCTTCGCCATGGTGAACATGGTCGACGGCATCGCCGGATTCGCCCGGCCGGTCAACCCCCAGGTCTGGGAGCGCTATATGGCGCTGATTCTCAATGGCGTGCGCGGCGACGGCGTGCCCCGCCTGGCGCTGGCCCAGCCGCCGCTCACCGAGGACGAGGTGGAGCGAGCCAAGGCAGCGGCGTACGCGCCGCGCAAACGGTAGCGCGCATCACACTCGCGGTTTAAAGTTGGTCGCATGACCAATTCTTGGGCGAACTGGGCCGGGGATCAGAGCTGTACCCCGGCGGCCATCGCCGAACCGAGCTCGCCCGAGGACGTCGCGGCAGTACTCGCACAGGCCGAAGCGAACGGGCACACCGTCCGGGTCGCCGGATCGGGACATTCCTTCACCGAGACCGTGCTCACCGACGGCACGCTCCTGCGCCTGAACAAGCTGGACCGGATCCTGAACGTCGACCGCGAATCCGGTCTGGTCCGGGCGGAAGCCGGCATCACGCTCAATGCCGCCAGCAATGCGCTGCACCCGCTGGGCCTGGCCTTCCCCAATCTCGGCGACATCGACGTGCAGTCCATCGCCGGCGCCACCGCGACCGGCACCCACGGAACCGGATCGAAGCTGCAGAACCTTTCGGCCGCACTGCATTCCGTCGAGCTCATGCTCGCCGACGGCAGCCGGGTCGAACTCAACGAGCAGACCGACCCCGACGGCTGGCGCGCCGCCCGCGTGAACGTGGGCGCGCTGGGCGTGGTCACCGCCGTGACCCTGCAGATGGTGCCGTCCTTCGTCCTCGAGGGCATCGAACGACCGGTGCCGGTCGAGGAGGTGCTGGCCGATCTCGACAGCTACGTCGAGGGCAACGAGCACTTCGAGTTCTACATGTTCGCGCACAGTCCGCTGGCAATGACCAAGCGCAACAACCGGGTCGAGCTGCCCGAGCAACCGCGCGGCAAAGCCGTGGACTGGTTCTCCGACATCCTCATGACCAACTACACCTTCGACGCGCTGTGCCGGCTCACCCGCCGCCGCCCGAGCCTGATCCCGCTGGTGCAGCGCAGCGCCGCCTACGCGGGCAGCTACCGCCGCCAGGTCGAGCGCTCCTACCGGGTCTTCGCCAGCCCCCGGCTGTTCCGCTTCACCGAGATGGAATACGCACTGCCACGCGAGCATTCGGCCGACGCCATCCGCGAGATCAAGGAGGTGGCCAAGCATTTCGACACCCCGATGCCGATCGAGGTGCGCTGGGTCGCCCCCGACGACGCCTTCCTCTCCCCCGCGGGCGGCCGCGAGACCTGCTACATCGCCGTGCACCAGTACCAGGGCATGAACTACGAGCCGTATTTCCGCGCCTGCGAACGCGTCTTCGACCGCTACAACGGCCGCCCGCACTGGGGCAAGCGCCACTTCCAGACCGCCGAGACCCTGCGCGAGCGCTACCCGGACTGGGACAGGTTCGCCGAGGTCCGCCGCCGCTTCGACCCGAAGGGGCGCTTCACGAACGAGTACATCGAGCGCGTCCTGGGTCCCGTGCACTGAAAGTGCGGCCACCGCGCACCGAAAGAGTGCCGATGGCGCACCGAAAGAGGACTACTATCGGTTGCTGAAAGATGGCTGCAACTGCCCGAGCGTGACCGACGTAGGGAGGGTTCCGATGCCTGAGCGGCGGATCGAAGTAAGGAACCACGACGATGCCCACTGATGACGACTCCGATGACAAGGTCGAACGCCTGACCGACGACCTGCGCACCACCGCCGACGATCTGACCACCGACCTCGGGGTCACCGCCTCCGACCTGAGAGAGCGAGCCGAATCAGCGGCGGGAGCGCTGGCCGAGCGGGCCAGCGGAGCCGCCGCCGAACTGGCCGACCGGGCACAGAGCGCGGCCGCCGATCTCGCCGATATGGCGAAGGCCTTCGCCGACAAGATCACTCCCGAGGATCTCCAGAGCACTCTGGAATCGGTGCGCGCCAACCTCGACCACGCCGCCCAGGACGTGCTCGCCGCGGTCAACGAGATCGTCACCGCCCTCAAGAACAGGGCCGGCGGAAAGTAGTCCACACCCAACCCCGGTTCCGGGCCACACGACCCGGAACCGGGGTTGTTCGCTTTCGTCCGGCGGCTTCGTTCGCTCCGGACGACCCCGTTGGGTTGCCGATTGTGTGCCATCCCCCGACCGACCGTCCGGAGTGATGCACGTCAAGGGGGCTGTGCCAGGTGCGCGCCACACCGCGACCAGCCCTTAAACTCCCATCCAGAAGATAACGAAAACGTCTCGGATTGGATCAAGCGCGCATCATGCTCAAGGGCTTCAAAGACTTCCTGATGAGAGGCAATGTCATCGATCTCGCGGTGGCCGTGGTCATGGGCACGGCCTTCACCGCCATTGTGACCTCGATGACCAAGGGTGTGATCGAGCCGCTGCTGGCCACCCTCGGCGGCAACAAGGAATACGGCCTGGGCTTCCAACTCCTGGCCGACAAGCCGTCCACCTTCGTCGCCCTCGGTCCGATCATCAGCGCCGGCATCAACTTCCTGTGTGTGGCCGCGGTCCTCTATTTCGTGCTCATCCTCCCGATGAACACCATCAAGAACCGGCTCAGCAAGCCCACCGCGGTGAAGGCCGATCCCACCGAACTGGAGCTCCTCACCGAGATCCGCGACCTGCTGGCGAAGCAGAACGCGAACAAGTGAGCCGCGCACCCCGGGTAGGCTAGCCAGGTTGTTGCCAGCAGCTTGACCTATGCCTAGCCGAGGAGGCGGAAGACGTGGGCCGCATCCCACCCCGGGAACAGTCGGACGATCTGGCGAACCGGGTGGCGCCCGCGCCGGCGAGCCGGTGGGCCATGCTCGCCGTGCTGTGCGCGAGCCTGCTGCTGGTGGCGATGGACGCGACCATCCTCAATGTCGCGCTGCCGTCGCTCATCGATCACATGGCACCCACTCCGATGGAACAGCTCTGGATCGTCGACCTGTACGGCCTGGTGCTGGGCGGCCTGCTCATCACCTGCGGCGCGATCGGCGACCGCTACGGCCGCAAGCGGCTGTTCCTGTCCGGCTTCGTGCTTTTCGGCCTGGCCTCGGTGGTGGCGGCGACCGCGCACGCGCCCGCGCAGCTCATCGCGGGCCGCGCACTGCTGGGCGTCGGCGGGGCCATGGTGATGCCGTCCACCCTCTCGCTGATCCGCAATATCTTCTCCGATGACCGGGAACGCACGCTGGCCATCGGCATCTGGGCCTCGGTGGCCGGTGCGGGCGCGGCCATCGGCCCGCTGGTCGGCGGCCACCTGGTCGAGGCGTTCGGGTGGTCGGCGGCCTTCTGGCTGAATGTGCCGGTGGTGATCATCACGGTCGCCGCCGGACTGTGGCTGCTGCCGGAATACCAAGCGCCGCAGCACGGCAGCCTGGACTGGGCGAGCGCGGCGCTGTCGGTGCTGGGCGTCGTGGCGCTGGCGTGGGGGATCAAGCATGTGGCCAAGGGCAATCCGGCCCCGATCGATCTGGTGATCATGGCCGCCTCGGTGATCCTGCTGGGGCTGTTCGCCTATCGGCAGCTGAAGTCGCCGGATCCGCTGCTGGATGTGCGGCTGTTCCGCAATCGCGCGTTCACCGCGGCGGCGCTGGCCACCCTGCTGGCCATGCTGGCCATCGGTGCGGCACTGTTCCTGATCTCGTTGTGGCTGCAATACATTCACGGCTACTCGCCCTCCCGGGCGGGCATGCGCACGCTGCCCGCGGCGCTGGCCACCCTGTTCGGCTCGCTGTCCACCCCGTGGCTCATGCAGCACGTGAGCGTGCGCGCGCTGATGGGCGTCGCCCTGGGCGCGCTGGCTGGGGGTTTCGCGGTGCTGGCAGCAGTGCCGGACACCACCTATCCGATTGTCGCGCTGGTGCTGGTGTGCCTGGGCATCGGTGACGGCATCGCCATCACCACCGCGGCCGCGGTGCTGGTATCGGCAGTGCCGGCCGAGCGCGCCGGGCAGGCGGGCGCGGTCGAGGAGACCAACTACGAGCTGGGCATCGGCCTGGGTGTCGCGCTGCTGGGCAGCATTCACGGTCGTCTGTTCACCGGCCACATGACCGGATTGCCGCTGCAGGGCGACGATCTGGCCGAGGCGCGCGGCTCGGTGGGCGGCGCGGCCCATATCGCCGAGAAGATCGGCGGGCCCACCGGTGACGAGGTGCTGCGCATCGCCCAGCACGCCTACGATGCCGCGCTCACCACCACCTCCTGGATCTCGACCGCCATGGTGGGCACGGTCGCGGTGCTCACCGTGATCCTGGTCCCGCGCGGCTTCAAGGCCACTGCCGCGCACTGATCGGCACGCCGTATCCGGTTACGCCAGTGACACTTTGAGCTGGGCCAGCGCCGAGCGGATGCGTGCCTTCACCGCCGGCAGCCCGATGCCCAGCTGCGCCGCCACCTGTGGGTAGGTGAGACCGCCGTAGAAGGCCAGCACCACCGATTCGCGCTGATAGGGGGTGAGCGTGGCCAGGCCGCGACGGATGGCGCGCTCGTCGTGGCGGCGCAGGATCTCCTCGGTCACCACATCGATGGCGGGCCGGTAATCGCAGACGCCCCAGCGGTGTTCGTGCCCGGCCGCACTGCATTCGCGCCGCACCCGGTCCACTGCCTGATGGTGGGCCAGGGTGGTGAGCCAGGTCAGGGCATTGCCGCGGGCCGGGTCGAAGGTGGCGGCGCTGCGCCAGACCTGCAGGTAGACCTCGTGGCAGGTTTCCTCGGCATATCCGGTGTCGCACACGATGTTCAGGACTCGGGAGTAGATGAGGCCGCGGGTGCGGCGGTAGAGCTCCTCGTAGGCGTCCCGATCGCCCGCGCCGATCCGGCGCACGAGCTGATCGAATTCACTGCCGCGCCGGGTGGATCGGGATGCGGCGGGCCGGACGGGTGGGCTGGGATGCGAGTGGGTTGCCGGGTGGGCAGCGGAATATTGCGGTGCACGTGAGGAATTCACGATTGCCCCCAGATCGACGGAAAGCGAGCACAGACTTGCCGAAACGAGCCGTCGAGGACTGGGACGGTCGTCAACCGCGAACGGAAACCGGCCGGGGACAGGGGCTTTCGGTTCCGCCAACTCACCAGGCTACTCCACGACCACCCTGTTCCCGTCGTGATCTATTTTCGGGGATGAAATTCCGGGCAAAGTGTGCGAATCCATCGCCGATCAAATCCGCAGGCCCAGTTCGACTATGCCGTGGGCGACCGCGTGCACGGTGACGCGATTGCGCCGCGCGTGGGCGCGGATGAGTGCGAAGGCGGCATCGGGGGTGGTGTGGTGGGCGTGCGCGATCACGCCCTTGGCCTGTTCCACCACGATGCGGGTGGTGAGGGCGTGCTGCAGCTGCTCGGTCACCCGCTGCTGGCGCTGCACCAGGTTGGCGGTGACGATGTGGCCGGTGGCCATGCCCGCCAGCAGGGTGGCGACCGAGAGGTCCTTGCCGGTCCAGTGCCGCGGGTCGCGCGAATACAGGCTCAGCACACCGGCTTCGGTGTCGTCGAGGCGCAGGGGGACGGCGGCCACCGAGGAGATCCGGTGCCGCCCGGCCAGACTCGTGTACTCCGGCCACATGTCGCCGTAGCTACCGATATCGGTGACGGTCACCGGCGCACCGCAGGCGTGGGCTACCACGCCGGGTCCGCGGGCGTGATCGCGCTGGCAGACCTCGAGATCCAGCAGCTCCTCGGGGATGCCGCCGAAGAGTTCCGACCGGTCACCCCGCAGTTTCGGGGACAGCGCCACCGTCACACCGCCCGGTTCCAGCACATCGATGGCACTGTGCATCAATTCGTCCAGAATATGGGGCAGTTCGGTTGCCGCCGGTAGCAGGCGCGCGAACCTGGCCAGCACTGCCACCAGCAACTCACTGTCGGACACCGTGATCACCCCTCGGCGAACGCCGGGCGCCCGCCATGAAAGTCTTCCTGTGCCGCTCTTGCCGTCAGCTCATGGTATTTGCCGGGCGGGGCGCTGCGGAACAGTTGCGCTCATTCGGCTTCGATCCGAATCTCGCGCTCCACCACCCGCCGTGCCACCTCCACCAGGGAAAGCCCATGGGTGAAGGCGTATCCGCGCAGGCGGGCATAGGCATCGGCGATCTCGATGCCGAGCCGGGCGCTGGTCATCCCGGCCGCCTGGTGAATCCACCGGCTGGACAACGGTTGTGCCCACTGCCGAGCGTCGTCGCCGGTGGCCAGCACCAGGCTGGCGGTGACCAGATCCGCGATGTGCAGCGCCGCCGACAGCAGCCGCGGCCCCGGCCGTTCGACCGAATCGCGGTACAGATCCACCGCGCCCAGCCGAATCGTGCCCAGCCGCAAGGGCACTGCGAACAGGGAACCCGACACCGGCTCCCCCGAGAGCGCCTCGGCGAACCCGGGCCAGTGCTCGCAGTCCGCGCTCAGATCGGTGATCACCACCGGCACCCCGTCGGCCACCGCCGAGACCGCGGGCCCCTCCCCCGCGGTGGCCTGCGCCCGCTCCACCCGCTCGGCGAATCCGTCACTGGCACACCAGGGTTGCATGCCGGCATCGCGTTCCTCGAGCACGATGGCCGCGCGCCGGACCGGCAGCACCCGCACACACGCGGTGCACACCGCGCTCAGACCGCCGCCGGCATCACGCACGGCGCGCAGGAACTGTCCCGTCAGCTGATCGAACTGCGACGAAGCCATCACCATCGAACCGCCCCACAATCATCGCCCGGCGATGAGTAATTCGGTGCCCGGGGCCAGTATCACCGTCACAGCTCGACAACGAACAGGGCCGAAAGTCACTGTGGCAGACGATGGTCAGGGCTGATGGGCCACACCGAGCCGGGAAAGACCGCGCAGGTCGTAGGTGTGGGTGGCGACCGCACCCAGCAGCAGACCCACGGTCAGGCCGAATACCGTCATCCAGATACCGGTGCTCAGACCCGCCTCCAGGTGCCCGTCGAAGAACAGGATGGCGCGCACCGACAGGTAGATCTGGTGCATGGGCTCGAAGCTGGACAGCGCCGCGATCCAGCGCGGAATCGCCTCCACCGGAATCGAACCCGAGGAGGACGGAAGGCCCAGCACCACGAAGACGATCATGTTGATCAGCAGCCCGGCGGTGCCGAAGGCCGCCAGCACCGACAGCCCGGTCACCCCCACCGCGATGATGGCCAGCGTGCCGTAGAGGAACAGCGGCAGCGGCTGGTCGATCGGCATGCCGAAGATCCTGGCGATGCCCATGAACATGCCCGAGAGGACCGGCGCGGTGATGACGGTGATGGCCCACTTCACCAGCAGGGTGCGCCAGCGGCTGATGGACGCCGGCTCCGGCGCGCGGAACCACGGGCCGTATTCGGCCGGGGCGTAGCCGAGCACATTGTCGATCATGGAGTGGATGATCATGGCGCCGCTGAAGCCCGCGAACAGCAGCACGAGGGTGTAGAAGAAGGCCGACAGGCCCTGGCCGGTGCCCGCGGGCAGCGGCCGGTACGGACTGACCACGACGTCGATGGGCTGGGCCAGCTGCAGCCGTGCCGCGCCGGACAATTCGGTCGCGGGAGCGCCCGCCTTGGGCGCCAGCTCGGCCTTCACCTGATCGGTGAGCTGCGCACCGACGGTCGTATTGACCTGTGCCATGGCGCGATCGGTGATGCGCTGCATGATCGAGGACGCGTAGGTGCCCGCACGCGGATTGGTCTGCACGGTGATGGCCGGGCGCTCCACGTCGCCGGGGACCACCGAGGCCGCCGCCAGAATGGACAGCCGCTTGGTGAAGTCGCTCGGAATGATGATGGCGCCGTAGATCTGGCCATTGCTCAGCTGCTGGCGGGCGTCATTGATGCCGACCAACCGCAGATCGATCTTGTCCTTCGGAATCTGCTCGGTCAGCGCGCCGGTGATCTGGTCGCCGACATTGAGGGTCTTGCCGTCCATCACGTCGCCCACATCCTGATTGACCAGGGCGACCGGGAAGTCGTGCAGGTTCTTCTCCGGGTCGGAGGTGTAGCCGAGGTACATGGTGCCGATCAGCGCCGCGAGCAGCGTGAGCACCAGCATCGGGCCGATCCAGCCGCGCAGCGGCACGGCCCGCCGGGCCGGGGTCGCCGCCGGGGTCACCGTGGCCTCCGGGCCGGTCGGGGAGGCACTGTCATTCGCCATGCGACGAATGTAGGCAGCGACAACAAAGTAGTCAACGCCAACATCCCCGAGTGTGTCCGATATCCTGCTCTCACCATGAGCATCGCCAAGCGCAAAGCCCGCGAGGTGGTGGAGCGCGCGCGGTCCTACCACCACGGGGACCTGCGTGCCGAACTACTCCGGCGCGCCGAGGAGACCCTGCGCGGCGCGGGTGTCGACGGCCTGTCGCTGCGGCAGCTCGCCCGCGACACCGGCGTCAGCCACGCCGCGCCCAGCCGGCACTTCCGCGACAAACAGGCACTGCTGGACGCGCTGACGGTAGCCGGATTCGAGCGGCTCGGAGCCGGATTCGAGAAGGCCGCCGCCACCGGCGCCTTCCTGGAGCGCCTGCGCGCCATGGCCCACACCTACCTGCGCTTCGCCATCGACAATCCGGCGCTGCTGGCACTCATGTTCGCGCGCAAGAACAGTCCGACTCCGGCCATCGGCGAGGCCGCCGCGCGCGCCTTCACCGTGCCCATCGAAATGGTCACCGATGCGCAGGCGAGCGGCGAGGTGGTGCCCGGCGACGCGCGGCGCATCTGCCTGTCGGCGGTCGCCGCGCTACACGGGCTGGCCGCCATCATGGGGTCGGGCCTGGTCGACGCCGAGGAGGCCGACGGTCTCTTCGACGAGATGGTCAGCCACATGATGAACGGTTTGCGTCCGCGACGCTGACGCCGCGTCCGCGAACCGGGCTGCGGAAATCCGCGAACCGGAATCCGTGGGCCCGCACCCGTAACCTTTCAGGCGTGACGATCGAGAAACGACAGTGACGATCGAAGGCAGGCAGTACGGCGGACGCGCCGTGACCGAACGAAAAGCCGAGCGCCGGCAGCGCTTCCTCGACGCGGCCATCCAGATTTTCGGTGAGCGCGGCTACGCCAACTGTTCGCTGGCCGATGTGTGCGCGGCCGCCGGACTGTCCAAACGCCAGTTCTACGAGGAGTTCCAGACCCGCGAGGACGTGCTGGTCGCGGCATACGACCAGATCCAGGACCAGGCCGGCGCCGCGCTGGCCACGGCCTTGAGCGCCATGGGACCGGAACCGGACCCGACCGACACCGTGACGCGGGCCCTCTCGGCGTTCCTCGGCTCGATCGGCGCCGACCCGCACCGCGCCAAGGTCGCCTTCGTCGAGGTCGTCGGCGTGAGCGAGCGCATGGAGCAGCACCGGCGCGATCGGCGGCACGCCTGGGTCGCCACCCTGTATCTCGCGGTGGAACCGCTGGCCGGTTCGGGCGCGCGGGTGCGCGGCGCGGGCGAACTCGCGGGCAGCGCCCTGATCGGCGCGATCAACGGCCTGGCCCACGAGTGGCTGCTGTCCGAGCCGCGCCCGCCGGTGAGCGACCTGGTGGAAGTGCTCGTCCCCATGGCGGTTTCGCTCATCGTGCGGGATCCGGCCTAGGCGGTCACCGCGCACCGAGCCTGTCACATCAGCTGCCGCATGAAGTAGGTGTACTCCAGCGCGCTGGTGTGCGCCTTCTCGTCGTTGTTCGCGCCGGACCCGTGGCCGCCCTGGGTGGCCTCGTAGAACAGGTACGGATCGCCGAATTCGGCTAGTCGGGCGGCGAACTTGCGCGCGTGCTGGGGCCCGACCCGGTCGTCCTTGGTGGTCGTCCAGATCAGCGGCTCGGGGTACTTCACGCCCTTCTTCAGCTGTGCGTACGGCGAAATGGACGCGAGGAAGGCCCGTTCGTCCGGATCGGCCACCGATCCGTACTCGCCCACCCAGGACGCGCCCGCTGCGATCTGCTCGTAACGGACCATGTCCAGCAGCGGAACCTGGATGTCCACCGCACTCCACAGTTCCGGATGCTGCGTGAATTCGACACCCATGAGCAGCCCGCCATTGGACCCGCCCTGGATCCCCAGCCGCCGCGGCGAAGTGATCTTGCGCGCGACGAGATCGTCGGCCACGGCCGCGAAGTCGTCGAAGGCCTTCTGCCGGTGGGTCTTCAGGGCCGCGTCGTGCCAGGCGGGCCCGTATTCGCCGCCGCCGCGGATATTCGCGATGACATACGCGCCACCGTGTTCCAGCCACGACTTGCCGAGCAGCCCGTTGTAGCCGGGCGTGGACGAGGAGGCGAAGCCGCCGTACCCCCACAGGATCGTCGGGGTGCTGCCGTCGTAGGGCAGCGTGGCCGGATGCACGATGAAGTAGGGCACCTTGGTCCCATCGGGCGAGGTGGCCTTCAGTTGCTCCACCACGAACCCGGACGAATCGAACCGTGCGGGTGCGGCTTTCACCTGGTTCAGCCGTCCGGTCGCGGTGTCCAGGCTCCAGATGGTGGACGGGGTGAGCATCGAGGTGACCGACAGGTAGGCCGTCTCGCCCTGGGAATCGGCGTCCACGCCGGAGACGGTCGCATTGTCCGGCAGGGAAACCGGTGCGGACGTCCAGCCGCCGTCGGGCTGCGGGGTGTAGACGGTGGCGCGGCCCTTCACGTCGTAGAGCGAGGTCACCACCACGTGGTCCCGGGTTGTCATGACCCCTTCGAGGGTCTCCTGCGGCCCGGGTTCGTAGACGAGGGTGACCTTCGGCTGATCCGGGTGCGCGGTCAGGTCGTCGGCATCGAGGGACACCAGTGCGCCGGACTTGAAGGTGGCGCCGCCGGTGGTCCAATCCTGTTGCAGCGCAACCAGGACCCGATTGCCGACCATGCCCTGGAGCCCGGACTTCGGCGGCAGCCCCAGCCGCACGGGCTGCACGCCCGCGAGCAGGCTGACCTCCGACTCGTAGAACGACGGCCGCCGCTCCACCAGGTTCATCCGCCGCCCTGCCCCGTTGTCCAGCAGCACCGCCGCGGTGGCAAGCCCATCACCCTGGCTGCCGCGGGCGACCTCCACCGCCTGGTCGAGCGTCTGCCCGCGCCCCAGACGCTTCACGACGTACGGATAGCCCGAGGTGGTCTTCTCCCCCGGCTGCCATTCCCGCGACACCAGCAGCGTGTCGGTGTCCACCCAGGCGGCGTACTGCTTGCCGCGGTCGAGCACGAATCCGCCGGCCACGAACGTCCCTGTCCCCAGATCGAATTCGCGCAGGGTGACGGCGTCCTCGCCGCCCTCGGACAGCTCGACCAGGCAGCGCCGATGGGTGACCGGGTCGCAGGACATGCCCTTCCACACCCAGTTCTTGCCCTCGTCGCGGGCCAGGGCGTCCAGATCCAGGACGGTGCGCCACTGTGGTTGCGGCGATTCGTAATCCGTGACCGTCGTCTCCCGCCAGATGCCCCGCTGATGGTCGGAGTCCTGCCAGAAGTTGCCGATCATCCCGTCGTGGAACTCCGGGACCGGCAGGCGATCTGCCGCATTCGCCAGCGACTTCGCCTGGGCCAGATTGTCGGCGTAGCGCGGATCCTGTTCCAACACGCCGAGGGTCTTCGTGTTCTCGGCCGCCACCCACGATTGCACGCGGGGACTGTCCAGCTCTTCGAGCCACTGATACGGGTCGCTCGCCGTGCTCGATCCCCCGCACGCGGCCAGCAGGACCACCGCCAGACCCGCGAGGGCGGCCCGGATTCCGCTCTTGCTCCAAACCATGAAATCCCCCATCCCATGATCACGAGGCGACCCCGATCGGGGTGTCAGCGAGCCACCCTACCGCCGCCCACCGACAACCTGTCAGTGCTGCCCACCGACAATCTGTCAGTGCCGCCTGCCGACAACCTGTCTGCGCCTGCTGCCGACAACCTGTCGGTGCCGGGCGGCAAGATCACGGGCATGACCGACGAGGAGAGGCGCTGGGCCGATCCGCATGCCACCACGGCGGTGCGGAAGTTCCTGCGCCGGCATCGTCGAGTGGTGGAGACCGTGCTGACGGCGGCCCGGCTGGACGGGCTGGACGAATTCGCCGATGCCGCAGCGGAATACGCCGCCGACCCCGCCGGACCGGTCACGCCGGAAGGCGCGGCGGTGGTGTTCGCCATCGCACAGCAGGCGGCGATCGCGTACCGGACCGGGGCGCAGCGGGAGCAGGAGTTCATCGACCGGTTCATCGACAGCTGGATGAACGAGCACGGGTACGCGTTCACGGCCGCGGTCGCCGAGACACGGCGAGGCCTGCGCGTCGAGGAACCGGAGCCGCGCGCGGGACGGATGACACCGTGGCTGCGGGCGACAGTGCCCGGCGAGGAGCCCGAGCCCGCCGCGGAGACGCTGAGTCTCCGGGTGCATGCCCGGCTAGGTGTGCAACCGCCCTCTCCCGGCGCGGACACACCACACGCCCCCGCGGAGCCGAAATCGGTGACCACCGACCAGATTCGGCGACTGGAGGCGGCCATGGTGGACGCCCGGCGATGGCGGGCCGCGGCTCACCGGCGGCTGGTGCTCGAGGATCCCGCGCTCGGTCAGCTGGCCCGGCGGCTGGTGTGGGCGAGCTTCGACGGCCGCGGCACCGTGACGGGCACGTTCCGGATCGATGCCGAGGGCGTACTCCGGGCCGTGGACGACGGGCCCGTCGAGCTGCCGCGCGAGACGCTGGTGGGTGTGGCCCACCCGCTGCACCTCGCGGAGTCCCTGGCGGCATGGCGGAATTCCTTCGCCGGCAACCGATTACGCCAGCCGTTCGAGCAGCTGGAGCGACGAACGTACGCTCTCACGCCGGAGGAGGCGGAAGCGGATCGCCTGTCCCGCTTCGCCGATCGCCAGGTCCGCACCGATCGGGTGTTCGGACTGCAACAGCTGGGCTGGGAGTTGTCAGGAGAGCTCCTGTATCGCCGGTTCGGTCCGTCCCGGGAGGTGGCCGTCACGCTGGACCCCGGGCTCGCGGGCGGTTATCGCTACGAGCCCGAGCTCCAGCGGGTGCTGGCGGTGGAGCTGCGGGGCGGCACGTTCGGGTCGTTCGATGCCGTCACCGCCTCGGAGCTGATCCGTCAGCTGGAGCGGCTGGCGGCGTGACGTCCGGCGCGGCGCCCGAAGAAGGAGCCCGCGCCGAGCTGGGTGCCGCTGGAGTAGCCCTTGCCGTCCTGGGCCAGGGTGGAGGCGGTAGCGCCCGCCGCGTAGAGCCCCGGAATCGCTGATCCGTTGTCCCGCAGCACTTCCGAGTCGGCCGAGGTGCGCAGGCCGCCGAGGGTGAAGCCCGCGTACAGCGCCTTGCCCAGGGTCAGGTCGAAGGCCGCCCACGGCCCGTGATCCTGCGGCTCGAGCCATTCGGCCGCCTTGTGGAAATCGGGATCCTCGCCGCGGGCCGCGTTCTCGTTGTATCGGTCGAGGGTGGATCGCAGTGCCTCGTACGGGATTCCGAGCGCGGCCGCCATCTCCTCGACGGTCTCCCAGCCGTCGATGAACGGAGCGAGCGGGAACATGGGCCGTTCCATGTGCTCGGAGTCCACGATCAGGTACGCCACCGCGCCGGGCTGATCGAGCACGAAGGCGGAGGTCCGCGCGTGATAGGAATCCTCGGCGACGAAGCGTTCGCCCCGCTGGTTCACCACGATTCCGGTCAGCAGCTTCGCGGGCGGATACACGGGCGCGGTGACGAAGGCCTGGTCCATCATGCGGGTCACGCCGCCCGCCGAGACGCCGAGCCGAATGCCCAGCCCGTCGTCGAAGGGCGTCCCCAGCACGAAGGGTTTCTCGGTCAGCCACGGCACGTGCTCGGCCACCATGTCGGTGTTCATGACGAAGCCGCCGGCGGCGAGCACCACCGACTTCGCCCGCACCGCACCGGTGGTGCCGAGGTGCTTCCAGCTCACGCCGGCCACACTGCCGTCGGCCTCGGTGATCAGATTGGTCACGCCGGTCTCGTACCGCACCTCGACGCCGAGCGCGGCGGCCCGCTTCACCAGCAGCTCGATGATCATGGCCGCGCCCTGGGTGTCGCCGGGCACCGGAACCTTGTGCCCGCGCGGCGCCGGCGTCGCCTGATCCCGGTAGGGCCAGACCTTTTCGTTGCCGGTGTACATCAGCCCCTGGGTGCCGGGCTGGATGACCGCCTTCTCCGGGTAGTAGCTGCGCTCGAATTCGAAGCCCAGGCTCTCCAGCCAGTCGAAGTGCTCGACGCTGCCGTCGCAGTAGGCGCGGATCTTGTCCGGTTCGGGATCGCGCGCCACCGACAGCAGGTACTTGTACATCTCCTCGGCCGAATCGTCGTGGCCGGTCGCCCGCTGCACGGCGGTCCCGCCGCCGAGGTAGAAGTGCCCGCCCGCCAGCGCGGTGGTGCCGCCCGCGACGCCGGCCCGCTCCAGCACCAGTACGCGGGCCCCGTTGGCGGCCGCCTCGACCGCCGCGCAGCCGCCCGCGATGCCGAATCCGGCCACGACCACGTCGACCTCGTCGGACCACTCGGTAATCGACTCCGCCACAAGGGTTTCCGGGATCTGTGTGCTCACTGCGCATCCTTCTTGATCTGCTCGAAGAACAGCCGCATATTCGGCCCGATCTCGGCGAGTTCGATGAACGGTACGCCCGAGGCCGCGCCGTCGAGGTAGGCGAAACGCATCTGCCCGCTCATGTCGCCCTGCTGCACCACCGGGATCCCCTGCGCCGCGGCGTCTTTCAGCGCGGCGTCGAAGTCGTCGGGTTCCAGGCAGACGTGGTGCAGGCCGGGTCCGCCGCGTTCGAGGAATTCGGTGTAGATGGAGCGGCCGCGCACCGGCTGGATGAGTTCGAGCTGGGTGTCGCCGCTGTAGGACAGCGAGACGTGCGCGGTGAAGTCGGCGGGTTCGCCACGGTAGACGCAGCTCTCGGGCCCGAAGTGGATCTCGGGCATGCGCATCCAGCCGCGGGCGCCCATAGTGGTCTTCAGGAACTGTTCACCGGCCGCGATGTCCTCGACCACCCAGGCGATCTGGCTGACCGAGCCGCGGGCCACACTTGTGCTGTCCACCCCGGCAGTTAATCACAATCGCTTAAATTGGCAAGGGTTACTCGTCGTCGGGATCCGGATCGGACGGCGCCGTCCACCCTTTGTTGCTGAGGCCGTAGAACGTCGAGACCAGCAGATACAGCACCAGAGCCGTGATAGGCGACAAGAATCCGACCCCGATGCACACCGCGTAGACCAGGATGCCCGGCCAGGCCCGCCAACTCTCGCGCCGCGCGTAATCCGCACCCAGACCGGGCTTCAACATCTCCGGCCGCTTCGCCAGCCGCCACCACATGGGCGCCCACGGCACGGTCATCATCACCCCGACGACCCCGTACAGCGCCACCGCCACCACAGCGTCCCGGCGCGTCCCGTGCACCACATTGTCGGCCACCACCATCGTCGGGAACGGCACCAGCGAAATGCCCAGCAGCAGCATCAGATTCCACCACCGCAGCACGTGGTCGATGCGCCGCAATCGCCCGAAGAAGGTGTGGTGGTTCATCCACACGACGCCGATCGTCATGAACGACGCCAGATAGGCCACATAGGCCGGCCAGACATGCGCCAGCGCCTGCAGCAGGCGCCCGGGCTCGTGGTCGGGCACCCGGACATCCAAAATCAACAGGGTGATGGCAATCGCCATCACCCCGTCGCTGAACGCTTCCACCCGGGCGGTTCCGGCGAGCGTGCGATCCGGAACCGATCCGTCACTCATGGACGGAAGCGTAACCCGATTCCGTGATCGCTTCAGATCGCTTGGCCCGCTTGATGGTTCGAACCGTGATCGCCATCAGCACCACGGTCACGCCGATCATGAGCGCGCTCGACAGCCAGGCCATGGTGTGGATGGGCAGCCGGTAGGCGAGCACCACCCGCAGCACGGACTCGCCGACCAGGCCCACGCCCCACATCCCGGCGATCCGGTTGTGCACGCGGCGCACCAGCGGGTTGGTGCGGAAATTGTGCTCCATCTCCGCCAGCTTCGCCGGTGAGTTCGCGAAGGCCTTCCGGGCCGCCACGTAGGTCAGCGGCTTGCCCAGCAGTGCGCTCACCCCGAACGCCAGACCGATGACGGCGGTGGTGAGCGAGTCCCGCACGATCATCATCCGGGCGTCGCCGCTGATCAGCGAGCTGGCGATGCCGAAGACGAAGCCGGCCAGGATGAGCGCGGCCAAGGCGTCGACGCGCCGGGCCCGGATCACCTCGACGAGGACCACGACGCCGGAGAACACCGCGCCCGCCAGCAGCGCGAGGAAATCGGAGTACCCGGCCCAGTGCAGGAGGTAGTACGCCGCGAGCGGCACCGCGATGTCACGGGCGGTGGGTGCGAGCATCCGCAGCAGGTTCGGCCGGTCCTGCGACTGCGGCGCGGGCACTGCGGCGATGTTGTCGGCCATGGTCGGAACTCCTGTAATCGGTTTGTGCGCTACAGGAATGACGCTACGGTCGCGCCGACCTCGCCGAATCTGCCAACCATCACCTCCCGGCCATGACAGTTGTCATGCCGGCGCCGGACACGCCGTCCGCCGCCATCCCCACTTCGGGCCGACGGCAGACGATGATTTCCGGAGCCGGGCGTCGTCTCCATTCCCGGGGACCGAAATACCGATTCGAGGAGTTGACCATGTCCTACGTGACGCAGCCGGGCGATCCGGTCTGGACCGATCTCTTCACCACCGATACCGACAGCGCCATCGACTTCTATGGCGAGCTGTTCGGGTGGAGTGCGGATGTCGCGCCCGAGTACGGCGACTACATCACCTTCCGCAAGGACGGCCTGGCCGTGGCGGGCGGGATGCGCAATGGCGGGAACAGCGGGCCCGATCAGTGGACCGTGTACCTGGCCAGCCCGGACGCCGAGGCGACCGCGGCGGCCGTCACGGCGTCCGGCGGGATGATCGCGGCGCCGGTGACGACGGTCGGGGACCTCGGCAAGTTCGGGGTATTCGGGGACAACGGCGGGGTCGGGATCGGCGTGTGGGAAGCCGGGACCATGGCCGGGTTCGAGCAGCGCGGCGTGGTCGGCGGCGGGCAGTGGGAGGGGCATGTGGGAGTGCCCTCGTGGTTCGAACTGCACACGCGCAACTACGACGACGCCCTGAAGTTCTATCGCGCGGTCTTCGGCTGGAAGGACCCGTTCAGCATTGCCGATACACCCGAATTCCGGTACACCACCATCCATTCCGCGACCCCGATGCTGGGTGGCGTGATGGACTCGACCAG
This sequence comes from Nocardia sp. NPDC059236, assembly GCF_042754085.1. Taxonomy (NCBI): domain Bacteria; kingdom Bacillati; phylum Actinomycetota; class Actinomycetes; order Mycobacteriales; family Nocardiaceae; genus Nocardia; species Nocardia sp. NPDC059236. The sequence continues at coordinate 30,094 of NZ_JBHZAF010000004.1, read as the reverse complement.
CTTCCTGCCGCCGAGTGTGCCCGGATACTGGACCGTCTACTTCGGCGTCGAGGACGTGGACGCCGCCGTGCGCAAGGTGGCCGAGCTGGGCGGCAGTGTGGTGCGGCCCGCCGAGGACACCCCGTACGGCCGGCTGGCGGCGGTGGCCGACCCGTCCGGCGTGCGATTCAGCCTGGGCGGCAACAAGTCCTGACCGGTTGCATAGCTGCGCATACCCGATCGATGACCGTCCCCGGACAGGACGAACGGCCCGGTCCCCACAGTGACCGGGCCGTTCGGATCATCCCGCGGCGACGTGGTCGGCGCCCCAGCAGCGCTTCGGACGCCGCCGCGGGAAACTCAGCCCCCGATGACGACGGAGCCGCGCACGCCGGTGGCCAGGGTCTGCTGCCTGCCCAGTCCGCCGACCTCCACGACCACGACATCGCCGTCGCGCAGATAGGGTTTCGGCTCCGGCCGGCTGACCGCGACGCCGCCCGGGGTTCCGGTCAGCACCAGATCACCGGGTTCCAGGGTCATCAGCGTGCTCAGGTACCGCAGCAGTTCGCCCACCCCGGCGACCATGTTGCCGGTCGTACCCGCTTGCCGCTGTTCGCCGTTCACCCACAGCTGCAGGCTCAGCGCCTGCGGTTCGGCGACCTCGTCGGGTGTCACCAGCCACGGGCCGATGGGGGTGAAGGTGTCGAAGGACTTGCCCTTCACCCAGGTCGGTTCGCCCGCAATGCCATTGCGCTCGGTGACGTCATTTGCGGTGACATAGCCGCCCACCGCCCCCAGCGCGGTGGCGGCATCAGGGCAGTCGCGCAGCGTGCGGCCCATCACCACGCCCAGCTCCACCTCGTGGTCGGTGGCACGGCTGCCGGGAGGCAGCTCGATGGCGTCGTAGGGACCGCTCACCGTGGTGCCGGGCTTCAGGAACACCACTGGCCGTTCCGGAATGGCCGCGCCGATGGCCGCGGCGTGGTCGGTGTAGTTGAGCCCGATGCCGATCACCTTGCCGGGCCGGGCAATCGGTGCGCCGACCCGCGCGGCCGGATCAACCTCGGGCAGGGATCCGGCGGCGAGCGCGGAGCGCACCGCGCTCAGCGCCGCCGGATCACCCAGCAGCCGGCCGTCGATATCGGCGGTCACGGACGACAGATCGCGCAGCGCGCCCTCATCATCGATGGCCACGGGACGCTCGGCGCCCCGGGCCCCTACGCGCAGCAGTTTCATACATCGCCTCCCGGCTGCTTCATTTCTCGGCCCCCGATTGCTCGGCGGCCACCGCCGCCACCCCCGCGCCACCCGGCAGGTGTTCGTGCGCAATGCGAATACCCAACTGCTGCAACAGCATTGCCCCGGCACTCAGGCAGCGCTGCTCATCCGGCTCGATCTCGATGAGCGAATACGCAGCGGCGAACCCGGTTTCGCGCAGCCGGTCCGACGGCAACGTGTTCCGGCCGCACACGGCGACCACCGGCACACCCGCGGCCCGCGCGGCGGCCGCCACGCCCGCGGGCGCCTTGCCGTGCAGGGTCTGCTCGTCGAGCTTGCCCTCACCGGTGACGACCAGGTCCACCCCGGCCAGCCGCGCGTCGAAACCGACCAGCTCCAGCATCAATTCGATGCCGGGCCGCAGGGTCGCGCCGAGGACGGCGAGCGCGGCGAATCCGACACCCCCCGCGGCGCCGGCCCCCGCCGCGTCGCGCCGATCCGACCCGAGTTCCGCGGCCAGTCGCTGCGCCCACTGCCCGAGCGCGGCGTCCAGCTCGGCCACCTGGGCCGGATCGGCGCCCTTCTGCGGTCCGTAGACCGCAGCGGCCCCATAGGGCCCGGTGAGCGGATTGTCGACATCGCAGGCCACCGTGACCTCGACGCCGTCCATCCGCTCGCGCAGGGCGGTCAGGTCGATAGCGTGCACCCGGGTGAGAGCCGCCCCGCCGTCGCCGATGGGCTGCCCATCCGCGTCCAGCAGCCGGGCGCCGAGCGCCTCCAACAGACCTGCGCCGCCGTCGGTTCCGGCACTGCCGCCGATACCGAGCACGATGCGGCGGCACCCGGCCGCGACCGCGGCCGCCATCACCTCGCCGGTGCCCCGGCTGGTGGCGGTCATCGGTCGCAGCCGGCCTTCCGGCAGCCGCACCAGGCCCGACACATCCGCCATCTCCACGACCGCGAGATCGTCGCGCCGGGCGTAGGCGGTCAGCACCGGTTCCCCGGTCGGCCCCGACGCAGTCAGCGGGACCGCATCGAAACCGGCCGCGAGCGCGGCGGCGACGGTGCCGTCACCGCCGTCGGCCACGGGCACGACCGCCACCGAGGCGTCGGGACGCGCCCGCCGGATTCCGGCTCGCACGGCGGCCCCGACCTGCGCCGCGGTCAGCGAGCCCTTGAATTTGTCGGAGGCGATCAGCACACGAGCCATGGGAATCCTCTAGTCCAGCGGGACGGTTGCGGTCGGGGCGTCGACGAAGGCCGAGGCCAGCTCCTCGAACTCCACGACCTCGTTGATCTCACGCGCGCCCATGGACACATTGGTGACGCGCTCGAGAATGCACTCGACCACGACGGGCACCTTGAACTCGGCCATCAGCGACTTGGCCTTCTCGAAGGCGGGACCGATGTCCTGCGGCTCGAAGACGCGAATCGCCTTGCAGCCCAGACCCTCCGCGACCTTGACGTGGTCCACGCCGTAGCCGTTGACCTCGGGCGAGTTGATGTTCTCGAAGTCGAGCTGGACGTAGTAGTCCATCTCGAACGCCCGTTGCGCCTGCCGAATCAGCCCCAGGTACGAGTTGTTCACCAGCACATGGATGTACGGGATGTTGAACTGGGCGCCGACGGCCAATTCCTCGATGAGGAACTGGAAGTCGTAGTCACCGGACAGCGCGACGACCTGCTCGTCCTTGCACGCGGTGGCGACACCCAGCGCGGCGGGCAGGGTCCAGCCCAGCGGGCCGGCCTGGCCGGCGTTGATCCAGTGCCGAGGCTTGTACACGTGCAGCAGCTGCGAGGCCTGAATCTGCGACAGGCCGATGGTGGTGACGTACCGGGTGTCCCGGCCGAACGCCTTGTTCATCTCCTCGTACACGCGCTGCGGCTTGAGCGGCACGTTCTCGAAGTGCGTCTTGCGCTGTCCGGTCGCGCGGCGGGCGCGCACCTGCTCGGCCCAGTCACCGTGGTCGGTCAGACCACCCACGGCGTCAAGGGATTCCGCGACGGCGATGAACTGCTCCAGGGCCGCGCCGGCGTCGGAGACGATGCCGTAGTCGGGCGCGAAGACCCGGCCGATCTGGGTCGGCTCGATGTCGACGTGCACGAACTTGCGGTCCTTGGTGTAGGTGTCGATACCACCGGTGTGGCGGTTGGCCCACCGGTTGCCGATACCCAGCACGAAGTCCGAAGCCAGCAGCGACTCGTTGCCGTAGATGTGCGAGGTCTGCAGACCCACCATGCCGGCGTTCAACTCGTGATCGTCGGCGATGGTGCCCCAGCCCATCAGGGTCGGGACGACCGGAACACCGGTCAGCTCGGCGAATTTCACCAGCAGTGCGTCGGCGTCGGCATTGATGATGCCGCCGCCGGCGATGATCAGCGGACGCTTCGCGGCGTTCAGCATCTGCAGCACCTTGGCGGCCTGCGCCCGGGTGGCGGCCGGGCGGGCCACGGGCAGCGGCTCGTAGGTGTCGATGTCGAACTCGATCTCGGCCAGCTGCACGTCGATCGGCAGATCGATGAGCACCGGGCCCGGACGGCCTTCGCGCATGAGCCAGAACGCCTTCTGGAAAGCGCCGGGCACCTGGGCGGGCTCGAGCACGGTGTGCGCCCACTTGGCCAGCGGCTTCGCGATGGACGCGATGTCGACGGCCTGGAAGTCCTCCTTGTGCAGCTTGGACACCGGGGCCTGGCCCGTGATGCACAGGATCGGAATGGAATCCGCGCTGGCGGCGTACAGACCGGTCACCATGTCGGTGCCCGCGGGGCCCGACGTCCCGATGCAGATACCGATATTGCCGGGCTTGGCCCGGGTGAAGCCCTCGGCCATGTGCGAGGCGGCCTCGACGTGGCGGGCCAGCACGTGCTTGATGCCGCCGTGCGCCTTCATGGCGCTGTAGAACGGGTTGATCGCGGCGCCCGGCAGGCCGAAAGCCTGTGTGGCCCCTTCCTTTTCCAGGATCAGGACCGCCGCGTCGACGGTGCGCATGCGCGCCATAATCAGTTCTCCTTGTCCAGCTTGCCGCTCAGGCGCTCGACGCCGCGCAGCAGTGCAGAGTGGTCCAGGTGGCCGTCGCCATTGGCGCGAGCCGAGGCGACCAGCTGCGCGATGAGCGAGCCGGCCGGGGTCACCAGACCGGCCTCACGCGCGGCGGTGGTGAAGATGCCCATGTCCTTGTGGTGCAGGTCGATGCGGAAGCCCGGCGCGAACTCGCGGTTGATCATCTTGTCGCGCTTCTGGTTCAGCACGGCCGAACCGGCCAGGCCGCCGCCGAGCACGTCCAGGGCGGGGCCCAGCTCGACGCCGTAGGCCTCGAGGAAGACCACGGCCTCGGCCACGGCCTGGATGTTGCTGGCCACGATGAGCTGGTTGGCGGCCTTCACGGTCTGGCCCGCGCCATTGGTGCCGACGTGCACGATGGTCTTGCCGACGGTGTCGAAAACCGGCTTGGCGGTGGCGAAGTCCTCGGCCGAGCCGCCGACCATGATGGACAGGGTCGCGTTCACGGCGCCCGGCTCGCCGCCGGAGACCGGGGCGTCCAGCAGTCGGAAGCCACGCTCGGCGGCCTGCTTCGCCAGCTCCTGGGTGACATCGGGGCGGATGCTGGAGAAGTCGATGATCAGCGCGCCCGGCTCGGCAGTCTCGAAGACACCCTTCTCACCGGCCAGCACCTCCTGCACGTGCGGGGAGTCCGGCACCATCACCGCGATGACCTCCGCGCCGCGCACGGCGTCCGCGATCGAGGTGACCGCACGGCCGCCCGCATCGACCAGCGGCTGGGCCTGGGCCGGGTTGCGGTCGAAGCCCTTGACGGCGTGGCCGGCGTTCTGGAGGTGGACGGCCATCGGGCTGCCCATGATGCCGAGGCCGATGAAAGCGATGTTGGTCATGATCTGTTCCCTAATCCTCTGTATGGCAAGTTCTCTGGGTCTCTGGACGGCGGGCTACTTCGCGGCGCGACGCTCGCGCGGCAGCCATTCGAAGGCGTCCTCGGAACGGCCGGACGGCTTGTACTCGAGGCCGACCCAGCCCCGGTAGCCGCGCGACGCGAGGTCGGTGAGCTGAAGCTCGAGCTGGAGCTCGCCGGTGCCCGGCTCGTTACGGCCCGGGTTGTCGGCGATCTGCACGTGGGCGATCCGGTCGGTGTACTCGGAGATCACCTTGTCCACGTCGTCACCGTTCACGGCGAGGTGGTAGAGGTCGGCGAGCAGGCCGATATTGCTGACGCCCGCATACGCCTGCACCTTGTCGATGACGGCGAGTCCGTCGACGGCCTTCAGCAGCGGGTAGCGCGGTGCGCCGGAGGCGGGCTCGACCAGGATGGTGGCCCCGATCCGGGAGGCGGCCACGGCCGCCGCCGCCAGATTCTCGACGGCCAGCTCGTCCTGCTGCTCCGGGGTGGCGTCGTCGGCGCGGTTGCCGTAGAGGGCGTTGAAAGCCTTGGTGCCCAGTCGTTCTCCGATGCCGACCGTGACGTCGATATTGTCCTTGAACTCCGCGGACCGCGATGGCCAGGAGACCAGGCCGCGGTCGCCGCCGGCCATGTCGCCGGCGAAGAAGTTGAGGCCGATCAGCTGCACGCCCGCGTTCTGCACGGCGGCGACGAAGGCGTCCACGTCCCGGTCCGACGGGACCGCCTCGGCGAAGGGCCACCAGAACTCGATGGCGTCGAATCCGGCCTGCCGCACGGCTTCCGGGCGCTCCAGGATGGGCAGCTCGGTGAACAGCAGCGAGCAGTTCACGGCGTAGTTGAGCGAGTGGGTCATCAGGAATCCCTCCAGTTCGTTCCCGCAGTGCTTCCGCTGTTTTCCACAATGCGGAAATGTTTTTTCGGGATATGAAAATGCTAGTGCTCCCGAAACAACCCCGTCAAGAGAGTTCCGGGAGCTACCGGCCAGTACGGCACGAGATATACGAAATAGCCGATTCAGACGCGGATGTCGTCGACTCAGTCGCGGATATCGTCGTCCAGGCGCTCGCCCAGATCGTCCTTGTGATCCTCGGCTGCCGCGAACACCGAAGCGCCCGCTTTGTTTCCACGCTTGATCTCGTTGAACACCAGGTTCAACGCGATCGCCACCACCGCCGTGGCGGAGATGCCGGAGTGCATGATCACCCCGAGCCAGGTCGGGAACCTGTCCCAGAATGTCGGCGCCGCAATCGGAATCAGGCCCACGCCCATGGCCACCGCGACGATGACCATATTGAGGTTGTCGGTGAAGTCCACCCGCGCCAGCGTGCGGATACCGCTCGCTGCCACGGATCCGAACAGGACGATGCCCGCACCGCCCAGCACCGGATACGGAATCCCGGCCACCACCGCGCCCACCACCGGGAACAAGCCCAGCAGTACGAGCACCAAACCGCCTGTCGCGACCACGAATCGGCTCTTGATGCCGGTGAGCGCCACCAGTCCCACGTTCTGCGCGAAGGCGCTGCACGGGAAACTGCCGAACACCGGCGCGACCGTCGTGGACAGCATGTCGGCCCGCAGGCCGGCCGCCACCCGCGCCGAATCCACCTCGGTGCCGACGATCTCGCCGATGGCGAGGATATCGGCGGTGGTCTCGGTCATGATCACCAGGATCACGATGGTCATGGACACGATCGCCCCGGCCTCGAAGGCCGGCTCGCCGAAGTGCAGGATCGGCGGCAGCGCAATGATTTTCGCCTTGCCGACCGCCGAGAAGTCGGCGTGGTGGGTGACCACGGCCAGCAGGGTGCCGATCGCCAGGCCGATCAGGATCGACAGCCGCGAGATCGCGCCCTGGAAGAGCCGGCTGATCACCAGAATGATGAGCAGGGTCAGCCCCGCGAAACCGATATTGCCCATCGAGCCGTAGTCGGCCGCCTTGGGATCGTTGCCCATCGCCCACCGGAATGCGGTGGGCAGCAACGAGAGTCCGATCACCGTGATGATCGTCCCGGTCACCACGGCCGGGAAGAGCCGTACCAGCTTGGCGAAGAAACTGGACAGCACCAGCCCGATCAGACCGGCGACTATGATCGCGCCGAAGACCGGCCGGAGTCCGCCGTCGCTCGCGATGGTGACCATCGTCGAGACACTGGCGAACGAAATGCCCTGCACGATCGGCAATCTGGAGCCGACCGGCCCGATGCCGAGGGTCTGTAGCAGGGTGGCCAGACCGGAGAGGAACAGGCCCGCCGTCACCAGCAGGGCCATGTCCGACGCCGAGAGCCCGGCCGCACCGCCGACGATCAGCGGCGGTGCGATCACACCGCCGTACATCGTCAGGATGTGCTGAGTTCCGTAGACCACCAACTGGCCCAGGGGATGTCGCGCATCCTCGGGACGGGTGATGGTCTCTGTCACGCGGCTCTGGTCATCACCCATCGCCGCACCTCCTAGATCAGCACCGAGCCAATTAGCAAAAGCCCGGGGTGGCGAGCCAGGCGTTCCCGGCCTCGTTGGCGTCGTCGCGCTCGACGGTGGCCTCGATCAGGCCGTACGGACGGTCCGCGGCGATGAAGACCTCGCCCGGGTTGTCCACATTGAAGGGGCTCAGGTCCACCAGGAAGTGGTGCTTGTTCGGGGCCGAGAAACGGATCTCGGCGACCTCGGTGAACTGCTCGAGCACCGCGCGGCCCATGGAGTAGAGGGTCTGCTGCAGCGCCAGCGAGTGCACCACGGCGAACTGCCGCAGGATGGTCTTGAGGATCGCGTCGTAGGTCTTGTCCCAGTCGACGTCGGTGTGGTTGTAGCGCCACCGGGCCACCAGCGAGGTCGCCATGATGCGGTCGTTGGTCGGCTGCAGGGTGGTGTACTTGTCCTTGAAGAAGCCGTGGAACTCCGAGCCCGTGGTCTTCAGCAGGGTCAGGTCCTTCACGCCCGAGACCACGTGGGCCTTGCGGTCCGGGCCGACGCCGTCGACATTCACCACGGTGGTGCGTACGCCCCGGCCCGACTTCACGAACGAGTGATCGTGGCCCTGGCCGTCGACCTCGATGCGATCCCAGGCGTACTCCTCGATCTCGACGCGCGCACCGGTGGCGGTGGGGGCCCGGGAGATGAAGTGGTCGGCGAGGGTGAGACCGAACTCCTCGATGGAGTGCACGCCCTTCTCCTTGGCGAAGGAGAAGGCGGTGTTCTTCTGGGTGTCGGTGGGCAGCACGTCGCCCTGGTCACCGGTGATGTGGGCGTCGGTGAAGTCGCCGCGCAGCGCCGAGGAGACGTTCAGGTCGCGGATCTGGTGGCGCGGGGTGTCGCGGTAGACGCGGACGACGCGGTTCTCGGCCTTGCCGTACTGGTTCTGTCCCAGCTTGATTGCCATGTGAGTTCAGCTTCCTCGGTAGGTGGAGTAGGCGAAGGGGCTCATGAGCAGGGGCACGTGATAGTGCTCGCCCGCCGCCCCGGCGACCTTGAAGGTGATGGAGACCGACGGGTAGAAGTAGGTCTGATTCGTTGCGGCGGCATAGCTTTCGATATCGAAGGTGAGCCGGTAGACACCGGCCGCGAGCCCTTCGGGGCCGAGATCTCGGATCCGGCCGTCGTCATCGGTCTTGCCCTCGGCCAGCACCCGCGCGTCCGGGCCGACCTGTTCCAGCCGCACCTCGACACCGGCCGCGGGCTTGCCCAGCGCGGAGTCCAGGATGTGCGTCGTAATGGTGCTCACTGCTCGAATACCTTTCGCAGGCGCAGGACCGCGATCTTGCGCAGCTCCTCGGCCACCACGGCCGCCTCGGTGGCGTCGTCGTTGGTGAGGCGCTGGTGCAGGCTCGCCAGAATCTGCTCGGCGGACAGGCCGGTGGCACAGATCAGGAAGACCCGGCCGAAACGCTTCTCGTAGGCGCGATTGCCGTCCAGCAGCTGCGCGGCGATGGCCACGTCCTGACCGACCCCGGCCTGCTCCTGGCGGGACCACGCGGATCCGGTGTCGGTGCCCGACACGCGGTCACCGATGCGGGGGTGCGCGGCCAGCGCGCGATCCACCTCGGCTCCGCTCAGGGCGCCGGCCAGCTCGCCGGCCCGGGCGAGCACGCTGCCGATATCGGCATAGGGCCGGGCCGCCAGCACGCCGTCGGCCCAGGCGGGCACGTCACAGCAGGTCAGCAGGTCCGGCCGGAGTTGTTCCCCGGCTGTCGAATTGAATTCGCTCAATGTCACCATCGGCGCTACCTCTCTCGGATAGCGGAAGGGTGATTCCGCTACTCGAGAAGAGTGTCACGGGCCACAACAACTCGTCAACATTTTGTTGAAAATATACAGAGACTGCAGGTCAGGACGCTAGCCGAGCATACGTGCCGGCCAACCCGAAACGCTGACAGCGGCGGAGGGCCGACCGTGGTCGACCCTCCGCCGCTGATCATCGCACCGGCGTCGGCTAGGTATTCTGCGCGGCCGGTGGCGCCGCCAGGGCGGCGCCGGTGCGGGATCTGAACAGCTGGTGCAACACCAGGGCCGCCAGACAGCCCGCACTGATCCCCGACGCCAGGATGATCGACACCGGTGCCGGCAGACCGGCGTAGAACGAGGGCGCGACCGTCGGTGTCATGCCGATGAACAGCGCGACGCCCACGATCAGGGAGTTGATCGGATCGTGCAGATCGGCCTTGGCCAGGGTGCGGATACCGCTCGCGGCGACCGTCCCGAACAGTACGAGACCCGTTCCGCCCAGAGCCGGTTTCGGCACCAGCTCCACCACCGCGCTCGCCACCGGGAACAGCCCCAGCAACACCAGCAGCGCACCGCCGGCGGCCACGACGAAACGGCTGTACATGCGGGTGAGCGCCACCAGTCCGACGTTCTGCGCGAAAGCGCCGCAGGCGAATCCGCCCATGACCGAGGCCAGCATGGTGCCGACACCGGCCGCCCGCAGACCGCCCGCGATGTGCTGCTCCTCGGCGGGCCGGTCCACGATCTCGCCGAGCGCGATCATGGTCGCGGTCGACTCGGTCATCACCACGAGCATCACGATGCACAGCGAGACGATCGCACCGATCTGGAACTGCGGTGCACCGAAGTGCATGGGCGGTATGAAACCGACCAGCGCGCTGTTGCGCACCGGGCCCGTATCCAGCAGTCCCAGTGGCCATCCCGCCAGCGAACCCGCGACCAGTCCGATCAGCAGGGCCAGCTGCCGCCCGAACCCTTTCAGGAATCGATGGCACAGCAGCACGACCACCAGCGCGATCGCCGCGTCCAGCAGGTTCTTCAGCGGCACGTGCGCCGAGCCCATGGAGCCCTCGCCCGCGCCGCTGATCCAGCCGAGCGCGACCGGCAGCAGCGACAGGCCGATGAGCGAGATGACCGTGCCACCCACGATCGGCGGGAAAAACCGGTGCAGCCGTGAGAAATACGGGGCGGCGAGGACGGCCAGCATGCCCGCCACCAGGGTGGCCCCGAAGATGACCGGCAGCGCCTCGCCCGGCGCGGCGTCCTTGGCGATCGCCAGGATCGGTCCCACCGCCGCGAACGATCCGCCATTGATGAGCGGCAGCCGCGCGCCGAACTTCCACCAGCCCAGGGACTGCAGCAGGGTGGCCAGTCCGGCGGTGAACAGGCTCACGGTGATGAGCATGACCGTGTCCCGGGTGCCCAGGCCGACCGCGGCGCCCACGATCAGCGGAGGCGCCACGACGCCGGCGACCATGGCGGCGATATGCTGCAGACCGCCGGCGAGCAACTGCCAGGGCGGCGGGACGACATCGACCGGATGTCGTTCGGGCGCTTCGGGTTCCAGGACCGCCGATGCGGTGGACTCCGGCGTGGAGGGAGTTCCCGGGACGCCGGGTGCGGATTCAGCAGTCACGGGCGGGCCGGCCCCCTCGATCAGCGGAGGAAGCAGCACTTCCGTCGCGCAGTCGGCCCGATCGCGACGGCCGGACGACCGTCGAAAGTCTTCGGTATGGCGTCGCAACTCTTTGGCCCGCAGGTGAACCGCGTTCGCTCAACGTCTCCATTGGCGCAACCTCTCTCGGATAGCGGAAGGGTCATTCCGCTATCCGAGAAGAGTGGCACGGGCCACATTGGCCGTCAACAATTCGTTGAATATATATCGGTCGGCCGACAGCCCGGTCAGGCGCGTTCGCGGTTCAGGTAGTTGTAGACGGTGAAGCGGGTGACACCCAACGCCGCCGCCACGGTCTCCGCCGACTTACGGAACGTGAAGGCGCCCCGCTCTTCCAGCAATCGCACAGCACGCTGCTTCTCGACGCGCGGCAGTCCGGCCAGCGGCCCGCCCAGCTCTGCCGCCACCTCGTCCAGCAGCCGCTCCAGGCCGCCGAGGGTGTCGGACTCGGGCTGACCGAAACGCACGCAGGCCAGGGTCGTTCCTTCCCAGACCAGGGGGACGTCGTCGGCGGTGGCCTCCTGCGCGGGCACCAGGCGGCCGCCGGTTCTCTCCAGCAGCGGGGCGAGGGTCACCAGCACGGGGTGCGACTCGTCCATCGGCGAACGCTCAGTCATCCTGCTCGACCTGCATGGTCACCCGGGTCGCCCCGTGCGCGAATGCGGTCACCATGATCTCGCCCAGCACCGGCAGCAGTCGGTCGTCGGTCCCGGCCACCGAGGTGCCGAGCGGACCGAAATCGCATTCCAAACCGGCCGATTCGGCGAGTTCGAGGGCCGCTCTGGCATGCGGCGGCGTCTCCCCTTCGCCGTGGAACGGTTCGGTCGTGAACTCCGCGCGTAGCCGCATGGGCCTCAGGCTACTGGGCAGAACAGGTGATCTACGATCTGCCCTAGAATTCCGGCATTCGGAAAAACTGAGGAGGACCGGGGTGCCAGCAGCGAAGGAGCCCAAGAGCGGCACCGGCGGCGTGCAGTCCATCGAGCGCGCGTTCGCCCTGCTGGAGCTGATGGCCGACGAGGGCGGCATGATGGGCCTGTCCCAGCTCGCCACGGAGTCGGGGCTGCCGCTGCCGACCATTCACCGGTTGGTGCGCACCCTGGTGGATCTGGGTTACCTGCACCAGGAGCCGTCACGCAAGTATGTGCTGGGCCCCAAGCTGATCAAGCTCGGTGAGAGCTCCTCGCAGATGCTGGCGGTGCTGGCCCGCCCGCACCTGTCCCGGCTGGTCGATGAGCTCGGTGAATCCGCGAACATGGCCATGCTGGACGGCGATCAGATCGTCTATGTGGCGCAGGTGCAGTCGCGGCACTCCATGCGCATGTTCACCGAGGTGGGCCGGCGGGTGCTGCCGCACTGCACGGCCGTGGGCAAGGCCATCCTGGCCGGATCGGCGCCGGATCTGACCCGAGAGCTGTTGCAGCGCACCGGAATGCCGCGCTACACCGACAACACCATCACCGATCCGGAGGAGTTCGCCCGGCAGCTGGACGAGGCCGCGCGCACCGGATACGCCATGGACGAGGGCGAGCAGGAGCTCGGCGTGCGCTGCGTGGCGGTCGCGGTGCCCAAAGCGCCTGCCCGGCTGGCGATTTCGGTGTCCGGCCCGGTGGGCCGGATGACCGAGGAGCTCATCGACCGCGCCGCACCGCTGCTGACAGAGGTCGCCGCCGCCCTGTCCGACGACCTCCGATAGTTCTCGAATCTCCTACGCAGCGATCTCACCGGCGGTTCTCGGTCGGTTACCAGACAGCGATGTCCTAATCGACCTCATAGAACCCGCGAAAATTCGCGGACCAGGCAATTCGAAAAGGATTCTGCCATGACGACCCCCGAACCGGCCGCGACGCCCGACGAGCCTCGAACAACCGAGCTTCCAGACGCGGCCACAACCCCCGCAACCTCACAGCGACCCATCACTCGCCCGCCGAACAATATCGGCTGGGCCGTCGCGTCCCTCCTGTTCTTCTGGCCCCTCTCCTTCTCCGCGTTCACCCACGCCCTGAACGTCTTTCCCCTGTGGTCCGAAGGCGATGCCGACGGCGCCCGCTACGCCTCGCACCGAGCCCGCTACCTCGGCATCCTCTCCCTCTGGATCGGCGGCGCCCTCTTCGTCCTGTTCGCCATCCTCTACATCGTGGGCATGCTGGTCCTCATGCACCACGGCCATCACGGCCACCACAATTGGGGCGGCCCGGGCCCGCGGATGCACCGCGGCTGACCGTTCCGGGGCCCGTGCACGACAGTGCGCGGGCCCCAATTTCCTCCCATACCTCGCACAACTTCTTCCAGTACCTCGGAAAACCGATCGCTGCCAACAATTCCCATAATCTGGACAGATCCGAGAGGGTTCCGGTTTCGAATCCTGATGCGAAGTCATCGACATCTCGGAATGAGGTTTCCCTATGGGCACAAGGCAGCCCACAAGTTCGGTTCAGCTTTGTCGGCGTGCGGCCCGGGTCGCCGTTGCGGGGGCTCTTCCCCTCTCCCTGGCTCTTCTGGGAGTAACACCCGCCCTGGCCGAGGAAGCGCCACCGGCCGTGGCGAGTCAGCCGGCCCTGGATATCCCGGACTCGTCGATTCACATCGGCACCCTCCAGCTCGACCGGCCGTTCTTTCTGACCCCCGAGCAGACCCAGCAGATCAATACCGCGACCACGGGCACGGAAACCGGTCTGGCGCAGTCGCTGGAAGCGGCCGGGCTCGACCATGCCCGCTCCACCAGTGTCGCGAAGGCCATCCTCGGTGACGCGGCCATCGGCGCGTCGGTCGGGTCCGTCCTGGCCAGTCCGATCGCGTGGACCGGCGCACTGGTCGGCGTGGTCTCGGGCGCGATCGCCGGACTTCCCTTCGCGCCGATCGGCCTGGTCATCGTCCCGGCCATCGGCGGCGTCATCGGCTATGCCATGATCGCCGCGCCGTTCATGGCGCTCGGCGCCGGTGTCGGAGCGGCCGTCGGCGTGGCGGACGGTCTGATCAATCCGGCACCGGCAACCCAGCCCGGCCCGGCTGCCCCCCAGCCCAGCTGAACGCTGTGCCGCTCAGCTGAATCCTATTGGGAGACAACGAGTTCCAGCAGCGCATAGAGCTCGCGCTGCTGGTTCGCGTCCAGCACGGCCAGCGCCGGTACCGACCCGAAGACCTGCTCATCGAGCTGGGTGCGGAGCGCTTCCCCGGCCGGGGTCAGCGTGACCAGGCGGGCGCGGCGGTCGGTCGGATGAATCTGCTTCTGCACCAAGCCCTGTGACTCGAGCCGGTCGATCGAGGTGGCCGTATTGGACAGGTCCGCCCCGAGCCGGGCGGACAACTCCTTGAGGGTCAGCGGTTCCGCGAGGTGACCCAGCGCCTTGGCCTGCACCGGAGTGACGCCGAGGCGGGTCGTGGTGACCGCGAAGTGGTTTCGGACCAGGGCGACGGCGCGCTGCAGCACATCGACCAGTTCGGCGGTGGTGGGCTGGCGCTGCTCATCGGTCACTCGCCCACTCTACCGGCGCGCGCCCATAAATTAGTGGTTGACCACCAACAGTTTTGGTCGCACACTCTCATTTATTAGTGGTACACCACCAATAAATGGAGAGTCATGACAACCGCACCTCCCGTGGCGAGCCGAGCCACCCTCCGCTACCTCACCCTGGGCCTGCTCTGCTCGGTCCAGATGATGCTCAACCTCGACGACACGGTCGTGAACGTCGCACTGCCCACTATCCAGCGGCACCTGCACATGTCCGAGACCGACCTGACCTGGATCATCAATGCCTACCTGCTGCTGTTCGGCGGCTTTCTGCTGATCGGCGGGCGCACCGCGGACCTGTTCGGCGGCAAGCGCGTGTTCCTGATCGGCGTGACGGTCTTCGGCCTCTCCTCGCTGGCCACCGGCCTGGCGCAGGACTCGGCCATGCTCATCGCCAGCCGCGCGGGTCAGGGCATCGGCGGCGCGTTCGCCAGCCCCGCCGCCCTGAGCATCGTCGCCGGACTCTTCGCCGAACCCCGCGAACGCAGTCGCGCCCTGGGCATTTGGGCCGGGCTGGGCGGTCTGGCGGCGACCCTCGGTGTCGTCCTCTCCGGGGTCATCACCGAATATGCCGGGTGGCGTTGGTGTTTCCTCATCAATGTGCCGGTCGCGGTCCTGGCACTGGTCCTGGTACACCGGCTGCTCCCGGACAATCGCCCGCCCCGCACCGACATCCGTCTCGACGGCCTGAGCGCGGCCCTGATCACCGGCGCGATCGCCGCCCTCGACCTCGGCCTCATCGACAGCGGCCACTCCGCCGGCCTCGCCACCGCAGCCCGCATCACCCTGGGCCTGATGCTGCTGGCCGCATTCCTGCTGCGCGCCGGCCGTTCCCGGGCCCCGATGATCCCGCTGTCCTTTTTCCGGGACCGCGACCGCGCCGTCGCCAACACCGCGAACATCCTCTTCTGCTCGGCCATCCTGTCGATGCTCTTCTTCCTGACCCTGTACCTCCAGCAGGTCCTCCGCTTCACCCCGCTCCGCACCGGCCTGGCCTGGCTCCCGTTCTGTGCCCTGGTCATCGCCGGTTTCGCCGCCGCCGCCGGCCTCGTCCCCAGGGTCGGCGTCCGCCCGATCCTGGTTGCCGCCATGGCCTCCGGCGCCGTCGGCATGCTGCTGCTCGCCCGGATCCCGGCGACCGCCTCCTACCCGGACCTCCTTCCCGGCATGCTGACCGCCGGTTTCGGCATGGGCCTGGGGTTCGTCTCCATCACCATCGCCGCCGTCGGCGAGACCCACGCCGATATCACCGGCCTGGCCTCCGGTTTCGTCACCACCACCCAGCAACTGGGCGGGGCTCTGGGACTCGGCGTCCTGACCACCATTGCCCTCCATCACCGCACTGCCCGGCTGGCCGCCGGCGCCTCCCCCACCGAGGCTCTGGCCCAGGGTTTCCAGCTCACCTACCTGGTGAGTGCGGGAATCCTCACCCTCGCAGCCCTTCTCGCCGCCGTCGGCATCACCGCGACGGCGGGCGCCGCCCGCCCCGAACCGGTGCCCGTCGCCTGACCGACCGTTGAAATCCCGGCACCCCGGTGATCCGTGGCGAAGACGGCCCAAGCACCGGCGTAGATTGTCATCCACGCTGCTCGGGCCGTCTTCTTCGATGAAGGGATCCGGTGATGGGTGTGTCGACTCGATGCCGAGTGGGTGCGGTCCTGGCGATCGTGCTGACCGTGGCCGCGGGTGCCTGCGGATCCGATCGGGGCGGTGAGACACAGAGCTCCGGCACCAACTCCCCCGAAGCCGCGCAGATCGCCGATATCGTGCGCACCAAACTGACCCAACTCGACCTCACCGCAGCGGTTTTCGGAGTGTGGCGGGGCAAGGAGCCGATCACCATCGGCGCGGCGGGCGACTCGCCGCTGGGCATCCCCGCGACCAGCGACATGCAGCTGCGGGTGGGCCAGCCCATGGAGCCGATGCTGTCCACCGTGCTGTGGCATCTGGACGCGGCCGGCACCCTGTCCATGGACCAGCCGATCGCCAAATGGCTGCCGGCCTTCCCGCGCGCCGACCGGATCACCCCGCGCATGCTCGCCGACAGCACCTCCGGAATCTCCGACTACGTCACCGACCCCGACTTCCTGAAACGCTTCGCCGACAATCCATTCCACACCTGGACCGCCCAGGAGCTGTTCGACCTGGCCAATGCCCGCCCGCCCCTGTTCGATCCCGGCACCAGCTTCGCCTACGCCCACAGCGACCTGGTCGTCCTGGGCGAGGTGCTGCAGCTGGCCAGCGGCAAATCGCTGGGCGACCTGATCTCCCAGTACGTCCTGGGCCCGCTCGGCATGCGGCATTCCGCGGTGGTCCGCACCGCCCGGATCGACGAGCCGATCCTGCACGGCTACACCGACGAGCGAAAGATCTTCGAAGACGCCACCTTCTGGAACCCGACGGCCTTCCTGCACTCCGGCAACATGAATTCCACCGTCACCGACGTGGGCCGCTGGGTCCGGGCCCTCGGCACGGGAGAACTGCTCTCCACCAGCCAGTTCCAGCAGATGATGGCCCCCTCCACCGCCGGCCTCGGCCCGCTCACCGCCCAGAAGTTCTTCGCCTTCGGCGTCCCCCACATGGCCGACTGGCTGTTCATGAACCCCGCCTACGGCGGCTACAACGGCATCGCCCTCTACGACACCAAATCGGGCACCACCATCGTCGTCTACGCCACCCTGGGCCCGACCGCCAAGCCCGGCACCGACAACGCCATCCCCATCGGCGCCGCCATCGCCACCCTGCTGGTGCCCGACCGCCCGCCGCCCCTGCCCTGATCCGGAACATCCGTGGAGATCATCAGGGAAGGCCTGCTCAGCGGATAGGCTGAGCGCGACGCCCGGGTCCTGACGCAGGTCGGCCGAGAGGAGTTAGCGATGAGCGCCGAGGATGCCGCCGCCCCACCGGCCCTGGCCGGTGACCTGTCGGGAATCGTCGGGCGACATCTGATCTATGCGTACGAGAACGGCTGGAAGTTCGACCTCTACGTGCGCAATTCGCAGACTGTCGCCTTCCGCTGCCTGATGGGACCGATGTTCGGGCGCTGGTCCACGGCGCAACCGGCCAAGATGATCCAGCTCAGCGGCGATATGTACAAGCTCGCCTGGGTGGAGCCGACCGGGGCGGTCACCGTGCTCATCGTCTGGCTCCGCGAGCGCCGGGTGCACACGACGATCTGCTATCCGCAGTGGATGCTCGACTTTCCCGAGAGCACCCTGGGCCATTACGAGGACGACATCCCGCAGATCATCGCCGACCGCGACCAGGGCCCCACCTACCCGCAAACCCTGGTCGCCTCCACCGGCCGCATCACCTACCTCGAAACCCGGGAACCCGACGACGACACCGTCATCGACTGCCCACCGGCCAAACTCCCCCTCGATTACGCGAATCGCACCAACTGATTCGACGGTGGGTCACCGATGAGTTCTGCGCGCCCGCGGCGTCTATGCCTACAACACGCACTCTGTGAACCCGGTGAGGGAGGATCCTGTGAGCACCAACCCGCTGCCGCCCGTCGTCGACATCGACACCTGGCGGACCGAACTCGAAGCACTGCGTCTCCGTGAGAAGGCCGCGACCCGCGAGCTCGACGCCATCGCCGCCCAGCGCCGCCGCCTGCCGATGGTCGAACTGCCCGATTACACCCTGGAAGGCGAGGACGGCCCGGTCCGCCTGGCCGACGTCTTCGCCGGCAAGTCCCAATTGATCGTCTACAGCCACATGTGGTTCCCGGGCGAGGAATGGCAATGCCCCGGTTGCACCGGATTCACGTCGCAATTCACCCGTTTGGAATTCCTGGACCTCTACGACGCCCGCTTCGTCATCGTCACCCAGGGCCCGATCGACGAGGCCCTCGCCTACAAGCGCCGCGTCGGCAACCAGATGCCCTGGTACTCCACGGCCAACAGCCCATTCGGCGCGGACATCGACGCCCCGCCCGGCGGCGGCTTCGGCGTCAACGTCTTCCTCCGCGGCGGCGACACCGTCTACCGCACCTGGCACACCAACGGCCGCGGCGTCGAACAACTCACCCACACCTTCCCCCTCATCGACCTCCTCCCCTACGGCCGCCAGGAAGACTGGCAAGACGTCCCCACCGGCTGGCCCCAGTCCCCCACCTACAACCGCTGGCCCAGCTCCAAAGACATCGCCGCCACCTACGGCAACCCGAATCCCTGAGGCCGCCAAGGGAATAACGGATACCCGGCCGATCACGAATCGAGTTGCGTTCCCGTCCAACACGATTCACAGCAAACCGACGGTTCAGTTCATTGTTTTGTAACAGGTTCCAGTTAGGGTTTGCGGCGTGTTCCTTCGACGTGATCGTTCGGGCCTGTCCGAGCTGGCGCGCGATCCGCGCGCCGACCACTATCCGATGCCGACGGTGCCCGAGGGCTGGTATGCGGTCTTGCGCAGCAAGCACCTCCGGTCCGGAAAGATCGTGAATCTGCACTACTTCGGTCGCGCGCTGATCGCCTTCCGGGGCAGCGACGGCCGGGCCACCGTCCGCGACGCACACTGCCCGCATTACGGCGCCCATCTCGGGGCCGGGGGCCGGGTGGTGGACGGGCAGGTGGAGTGCCCGTTCCACGGCTGGCGTTTCGATGCCGACGGTGCCTGCGCCTCAGCGCCTTTCGCGCCCCGCCCGCCGCGGGTGACGCTGGGCGGTTTCCCGGTGCGCGAGCACAGCGGGCTGATCTTCGTCTACTCCGGTGCCGGCGAACCGCTGTGGGAAGTGCCCGAGATCCCCGAGGCCACCGATCGCGCCTTCGCCCGTCCCATCGACGATGTCCTGCAATCGCGCATCCACATCCAGGAGATGCGCGAGAACATCGTCGACGAATCCCACTTCCACCACATCCACGGCCAGAGCGAGCCCCCCGTCCAGGAACTCATCCCCGACGGCCCTTTCGCCGAAATCCACACCCGCTTCTGCAAACCCGTCCTCGGCTACCCGGTCGACAACAGCTTCGACGTCTTCATGTACGGCCCCGGCGTCATGGTCGTCCGTACCACCGGCGCACTGATCACCATGACCGCCATCGCTCTCACCACCCCCATCGACGACACCACCAGCGAACTCCGCATGCTCTACTACATCCGCCGCCGCCCCGGATTCCCCTTCGCCGCACCGATTCTCAAACTCGCCCTCCGCCTGGTCG
Source organism: Nocardia sp. NPDC059236 (assembly GCF_042754085.1). Classification (NCBI taxonomy): domain Bacteria; kingdom Bacillati; phylum Actinomycetota; class Actinomycetes; order Mycobacteriales; family Nocardiaceae; genus Nocardia; species Nocardia sp. NPDC059236. Next base: position 10,411 of record NZ_JBHZAF010000004.1, on the reverse strand, counting down.
CCTTCGGCGAGGTCCGCGAAGAACTGGCCATCTGGGACCACAAGATCCACCGCCCCCGCCCCGTCCTCCTCCCCCACGAGAAGGGCATCAAGTCCCTCCGCCGGTGGTACGCCCAGTTCTACCCACCTCACTCTCCAGAAGAGGTCTTCGCGACCGACACCGCCCGTCAGCTGGAGGCCCTCGGCTAGCGAAGAAGCGGTCGCACCCGATCATCGCTCCGTGATCACATTTGCCGCTGTATGCGTCTTTGTACCTGGAGAGCGTCTCCTGCCGATGCTCTGCTGATCCCATGGCAAATCGCACGACGCGACTCGAACCCGTCAACGACCTGGACGCGGCCCTTCGCACCATCTCCGAGTTCAACCGCATCCTCATCGCCGCGGATACGAAGGTCGGGCTGTTGCTGACCGCGAACGGGTTCGCCTTGATGGGGCTGGTGAGCTCGCATCCGAAGCCGGTGAACCTGGCGATCTACATGACGGCGACCGCACTCGAATTGAGCTTGATCGTATGCATGGGTTATCTCGCTGCCACACTTCGGCCGAATCTTCGTAGCTCCGGGGCCGGGAACTGGTTCGGTTTCCCGACCTTCCCGGCCGAGGCCGGCAAGCGTCCGGCAGCACCGGAGCTCGCCGACTACGCCTGGCGGCAGGCGGCTGCTCTCGCCGAGATCGCCCAGCGCAAGTACCGACGTTTCGGAGTCGCGTTGCGCTGGAGCGTCATCAGCCTGATCATTTTCCTGATCTGGTACACCGTGGTATTGCTCGGCACCGCTGCGTAATTACTTCGTGGATGCCTGGTGGCTCCATTGCCCTGCCGGTGAAACACACGGACGCGAATCGCCCACGCAAGTTCCGCTGTTCCACCACAGGAATCCGAGGATGACGAGTACCGCCGCGATCAGGCGGCGGTGCTTGCCGACCGTGGTCAGCACCCGCAGCACCGCGGTGAGTACGACTTCGAGTCCGTCGGCCAGTGCCAACACCCCGTCCCCGTAGCTGTACACGAAGGGCCCCGGCGCGCGGCCGGACCTGACCACGAATTTGGTGACCACCCATTCCGGTGCCAGCAGCAGGGCGGGCACCGGCGCGGTCACCAGATCCACCCGGCCCAATAGCTTCTCGCTCAGCCAGGGCACGAGCTTGCCGACCAGAACTTGGAGGACGAAGAACAGCGTGACCACCAGGACGATGAATTCCACGGACTCCGCCCACCACGCCGAGAAGCCGAAGTCGGCGAGGAGTTTGTCCAGCTGTGCGACCAGGTTCCCCGCCACCGGAAAATCGGTCAGCGGACTGTCCGCCAAGGATCGACTAGATATCGTCATCGTCGTCCTCGTCGTAGTCCTCATCGGACTCCACGATCTCGGCGTCCTCGACCGAGAGAGCCGATGACGCACTCAGCTCCGGAGTCTGTCCCGCGAGGACGGACGCGGCCGCCAGCGGTGTCGGACTCCAATGGTCCGCAACAGCTTTGGTCGTGCGCGCCATGATGTCCCGGACATCCCCCCGATTGAGGAGACGCTGCTCCAGCAGCGCGCTCAGCATGGTATGCGCGTTGTCATAGTCCACCTGGCGCTGATGCATCATCAGCTTGATGACATCGTTCACATCGTCACGGTTGGAGGACAGCCTGAGCGCGATCATGCTCTCCGCACCCGATTGCAGCGCGTCCGAGTAGAAGCTCATGCGCTGCCGTTCCATATCGAGTGCGTGCTGCTGCTCGATCCTGGCCTGTTCCTGCTCGAACAGCGCGCTCTGCACGTCCAACTCGTGCTGGATCACATTCTCCCCCTTTTGGAGCTCGGCCTTGTGCCGCTTGGCGCGATGCTCCGCATCGCGTCGTTCCTCTTCCCGGTCGTCATATGTCACCTGCTGCATATGAAGTTTGGTGCTCGACTCCGCAGCGAGCTTCACCAAGCAGCTCAGCATCGTGATGCCGCAACGCAATTCGGACGGCCCACCGGCGAAGTGGCCGTTGATCCGCTGCTCGGCCTCAGCGAAGCGTTCGACCTCGAACTCTCGGCTTATCGTACGGAGCTCCTTCGTGAGGAAGGGCCCGTAGATTGCCTCGCCGCCGGTCACCTTCTCCCGCACCGCGCGCACCGGATCACCGATCCGCCACGACAGGTCGACCTCGGCAATGAAGTTGAAAACACCTTCAGCAGTGGGCAGTTCGAGATTGATCGTGTCGTGATGCGCCGAGGTGTCCACCCAGTACACCCCGGTGGCAGGGTTGTAGAAGACCTCGGACGCCGAGGGCCGCCGACCCATCAGCGCGAGGCCGCCGGCCCGGTCGACGGCGACCGCTGCGGTATGCCCGCCCGAGGACGGACGGAACTTTCGCCAGGAGGTGCGCGTCATCTCCTCGTAGCGGATCAATGGGTTCGAATCGCCGGAATACATTGTCAATTCGTCCTTCTCGAATGAAGTGCGTCAAGCAAGGCCGCAACGGCGCGAACCGGGCCGTTGCGTTCCTCCGCCCACCTGCGGAGGTGATCGGGCAGGATCTCGGTGTCGCCGATGGCTTCTTCGAGATCGATCAGCAGACTCGCCAGCGGTCCCAGGAACTGCGAATCCTTGTCCGCGATCCGGACCCAGCGCCGAATCTCCTGGTACGCCTCGGGTCCGAAGTACGGTGCTTCCATCAGACGCGCGAAGAGCACGACGATATCGTCGCGGTGTTCGCGCAACTCATCGGCCAGCCACACCATCGCCGGCCACGCCCGTCCTCCGCGGGGAGTGTCGACCTCGAGGTCGAAGCTCAACTCCAGCACGCACTGGAACCCGGCGGCGCGCATACGGATTCGGTCGGAGCCGGTCCAGCTCCGCAGTTCGCCGAGAATACGGCCGGTCAGCTCGGGCACTTTGAAGAGCTGCATCATGCTGTAACACACGGCCTCCTGCACCGGGAGTTCGCCGCTACGGACAGCGCGACGCAGCAACTCGAGCGCGCGATTCGGCATGAGCTGCCCCACCGTACTGCCGAGCGCCGCGGCGGCCGTCACACGCCGCGGCAACGGCTGATCACCCCGCAGCCACGCCGCGAGCATCCGGGTGACCAAGGGTGCGAGTTCCGGTTGCAGGCTGGGGAACTGCAACGCGCCGATGGCGGCGAACCGGTCGTGCCCCTGGCCGCTGTCCGCCCACGGTTCGATGATCAGCTGCCTGGCGTGCTCGAACTCGAAGGTGGACAAAACAACCCCGCCGCGACTCCGACGCGCGTGCACACGCGGAGGTCGGGATCATTGCCGAGTTCCCGCATCCAATCCCGGACCAGCTGATGGGCGGTGTGGTATTCCTGCCACACGTACTCGAGAATGCGACGCGGATAGCGATCGTCGACGAATCGTGCCGCTTCGACGGGGATTCGGCCGAACTCGGTGTCCTCCGATGACAGGAAGAGCTCCGCGCGGGCCTTGTCCAGGATTTCGGCGCTGCGCGCGCCGAACACCGGCTGTGCGGGTGTGGTGTCGTCGGGTGTCTCCACCCGGGCGATGATCTCCGCCAGCATCCTGCCCGCGCTCGATACGATATGCAGCGGCATCTTGTTGAAGATCGCCAGCGCGATCGCGAACGCGCGGACCTCGCCGTCCAATTCATCGAACCACTGCCGGAAATGGCCGTCGACCGTTGCGGAGTGACGGTCGACGACGTCGGCGATATCGCTCCGCCCGGCGGCCACTTCCGCCAGTTCTGCGGCCAACACGGCGAGATCCCTTGCAGGCGGCCGATATTCGGCCACGTAGGCCAGGAGCGAGGTCACCTCGACGCGGTCGAGGATGTCCGAACCGGCGCCTCGAAGCCGCCAGAGCAGATGCTTACGTACCAGTTCCGCTACGTCGGCGGGCTCACCCGCTTCGACCAGATACGGCTCGATGTCAGCCGATAGCTCGGTCTTGTCGCCCACGATGACGACCAGCCGGCAGTCCTGTTCGGCCAGCTTCTGGCTCAACTGCTCGAGATGAAAGACATGCAGGGTTCTCGCCTGCTCGATCTCCAGGGACTCGAGCAGGTATCCGGTCTTCGGAGTGAACTCGATATCCAGCGCCCGCAGCCGGACGTCAGGATTCAGCTTGTGCACACCGGCAGAGCACGATTCGTGGAGCGCACGGAGCGATGTCGCCGTCCGGCCCCAACCCTGTGGCGCACGAAGCAGCAGTAGCGGCTGCGCGCGGAGCCGGTCACGAACCTCCGCGAATCCCGGCGGCGGAACGAAGGTGTTCTCCAGGTCCATCAGTACTGTGGCCGACACCTTTCCGCTGGGCACGAGACCCGATCCGGAGGGACCGGTATGACTGTCGCGCCCTATCAGAGTGCCGATTCGCGCCCCTCCGAAGATCACGGTGTGAGCGTTGACCGACGCTCCCCGTAGCGCGTCGACGGCGTCGGACAGGGCGTCGACGGCATTCTTCGCCTCGCGGCGTCTGGTCGGATCCCCGGCCCGCTTCCGAACCTTGTCATCCTCGAACTCGCGACGCCGGGGGCCCGAGTCCGCCGCGGATTTGCCACCCTCCGGCTCCTCACCGTTGGCAACCGCGTCGCCGGAAGAGTCGGACTGCTCCGGGCGCACCGGAACGTCCTGGTGCTCGGCCTCTTCGGCCTTGGTTTCTCCCGAGCCAGGCCCGCTCATACCGACCCGCCGTAGTAGTCCCGACCGACGAATGTGTCGGACTGCAGGTCGCCCATGACCACCGTGTTGGCGGTGACAGCATCGAGTCCGTCGACGCGGGCCGCGGCCTTCTTGCCCGGAGCACCCGCCCCCTCCGACGAACTGTCGGGAAACGGCGGCTGCGAGTAACCCGGTACGCGAACCCAGATCCGGACGTCACCGTCCTTCGTGCCGATCATGGTGCTGCGATATTCGGTGGAAGTCACTGTGGGGCGGTAGTTATGGCGTACCACCCCCTGGTACACGACATCGGAGACGACGATCACGCCGGTGGCGCGAGCGGCCAGTTCCAAGGTCTTCTTGACCATCGGCGAGTCGTTCAGCCCGAAGGTCGCGTTCAGCGCGTCGCTCGACCAGCCGTGCTCGTCCTGGTTCACATAACCCTCGTGGACCGCGATGCGTACTCGCAACCAGTCGGGCGGATCGACCGCGAAATTGTACTGACGCACGCCGGCCAGGAATCCCCCGGCGAAGTGATCGAGCACGTCCAGCACGGGAAGATCGAGGATGACCAGGAAGCCGTCTCCTCGATCCTCCTTCGCCACAACAGTTTCCGGATACGAGATGGTCTCGTCCACTATGCGGTAGAGCGCAGCGCGCATCGCCTCGAGTTCGCGGTTGTGCCGTCCCCGCGAATTCTCGACGTCGACCACCACGAATGATCGGTGCTTCGGTTCGGTCATGCTTCCTCCCTGGAGGTTTCGAGTCGCGTCATGTCTAATGGGGATGACGGGGCACGTCTGCGTCCAAATACACACTCGGAAGATCCCTGGCAATTTCGCCGAGTAGTTCGGGCCGGAGTAGTTCCACACGACGCCGTGCGGTCCGCACCACACCTTGGTCACGAAGTCGCTTCAACGCCTTGACCACAGCTTCGCGCGATGCGCCCGCCGCGTGCGCCAGTTCCGCCTGCGACAGCGGCAACGCGATGAGGACCCGATCGCCATCGGTGCGCCCGTACAGTTCGGAGTAGTCGAGCAACAGGCGCGCGATGCGCTCGTCGACGGTGTACGCGCCGTACTCGAGACGCCTCTTGTCCGCTTCTCGTACACGGTTGACCACTATTCGCAGTACACCGACAGCGGCTTTGCCATCCTTGATCAGGATGGCGCGAAACTCACTGCCCTGGATGACGACCGCGCTCACCGGTGAGAGTGCGGTGACCGTCGCGGACCGCTCGCTGCCGTCGATTGCCGCGAACTCTCCGACCAGATCGTCCGGTCCGCGGATGGCCAACAGGACCTGCTTCCCGCTCGTCGCCGACGAGGTCACCTTCACCCGGCCGGTTTCGATCACCACGACATGGTCGGACGAGTCACCCTCGCGTAAAAGTGCTGCCCCTGCGGGCCACCGACGCCGCACACCCGCATTGATCAGGACATCTCGGGTATGCCGCGCAATTTCGTCGAACTCCAGCGCCCACTCCCCCTAGCAACAATGGTCGTATCCGGTTACCGCTATGCCGATCTCATAATGAAATGGCCACGGAACCTGCTCACGTAGGGTAGTGACGGGTTCACGAACTTGGATCCCTATTTTCCCGACACAGGAAAACTTCCGGCCCCAAAATCCGCCCAACCGGTCGCTACGACACAGCGCATTCTCCGATAAATCCCTGCACCTCTGCGTGTTTCGGCCACAGCGCCCTGATAATGCGTCGGCGCAGGAACACCTTTGAGCCAGAACAAAATGCAGAACAACCAAAGTGGCACGACAGTAGGAATTGATCACACGAATTCAACTTGCCTGAACACGATTTGAATGACTGGGTACACGACGATGTTCGGGTATGAAACAAAAGATGCTACCCCGACCCAGCGGCACCATGACCACCTCCTTCGTGAGCAATTACTGGGTCCGGCCAGTACTGGCGGGTGAGAGGCACCGGTACCGCGGTGCGATGCCCGGAAGTGGTTGACGTCCCTATGTTTCCGGTGTGCGAGTGATGATGGTCGCGATGCTGGTCCTGCTGTGCTTCGGAATCGGTGGCGGTAAGGCCGAAGCGCAACCCGGACCAGCCGATCCCGAGCAGGAGCAGGTGGCCTTCGACAGCGACGGGGTGACGCTCCACGGTGCGGTCTACCGGCCCACGGGGGCCGGGCCGCATCCGGGGATCGTGCTCATCGGCGGATCGGGGCCGGGGCCTCGGGCCGAATACCATCCCGAGGCAGCAGCTTTCGCTCGCGCGGGCATCACCACACTGGTTGTGGACAAGCGCACTGTCGGATACTCGACCGGCCACCGAGACTTCTCTGTACTGGCCGACGATGCGCTCGCCGGGGTGCGACTGCTGCGGGATCGGCCCGATGTGGATGCCGCTCACGTCGGCCTGTGGGGGTTCAGCGAGGGCGGCTGGGTGGCGACACTCGCGGCGTCCCGCTCGTCGACGGTCGGTTTCGTGGCCACCATCGGCGGGTCCGGACTGACACCCTTACGCACCCAAACCTGGTATCTCTCGAATCTCCTTCGGCACAACGGCGTTTCCGGCCACCTGCCGGATGCAGTGAGCGGCCCCGGCGCTGCTGTGGTCGACGGACTCGGCGCGTTCCCGGAAGCGGACTACGACCCGGTGCCCGCTCTGCGGCGAGTGCGGGTGCCCGTGCTGGCGCTGTGGGGTGACCACGATGTGAAGGTGCCGAGCGGCGAGAGCGCGGCAATCTTCCAACGCGAACTGGCAGCCGCCGGAAATCATTCGGTGACAACATGTTTCGTACCAAATGCCGGCCACAACGGCCATCGCACCACCGACGGCTTCGACAGCGTCGGCGGCGAGCTCTTCGAGGGCAAGCCGCTCGGCGAACTCGACCCCGGCTACACCGACGTCATGACCGACTGGATCCACGCGGTAGCGGCCGATCAAGCACCACCCACCAGCGCCGCCACCTCGCCCCAGCAGCCAGCCGGCCGCGCGCCAGGCGCCCACCCCGGCCTCGAGTACGCAGCACTGGCTGCCCTATTGCTCGGCTTCGCCACCTACCCACTCTCTGCCCTCGGCCGGATGATACTGCGACGCAGTCCATCCGAAGCGGGCCGCGGACCACGCCGGGCAGCTCGAGCAGTATCCGCCATCGGACTGCTGGCCATCCTGGGCACCGTGACCTACGTCGTAGGAATCCTGGCCATAGGTGGCAAGCTACCGCCAAAGGCCTTCACCCTCGGCCAGCCACTGCCCTGGCTCCTGCTCCATGGACTGGCATTGGCAGTCCCGGTAACCGCAGCCGTCCTGGCCCTGTCGATCTGGCGCGCACGAGCCCAAATGCACGTACCGCTACGTCGGCAGACTCTCGTACTGCTGGCAACTGCAGTGGCATTCGTGCCCTGGGCCCTGCACTGGCAATTGTTCAGCCGATGAGCCGGCTCACCACCAAAATCGGACGATCCGTCTCGCAGCGAACATCCCTGATCAACCAGACAACAGCGCAAGTTGCGTCATCTTCCGTGCCACCGCCCCAACTTCGGCTGCAGACAACGGGAGCGAAACATATTGGCAGGCAGCAACATCAGTGCCATTGCCGTGAGGGCGCACGGTTCCCACTACACCGCCGACGTAGTAGCAGCGCGTCGACTCCCAACCTCGCCGGGACTGAAGGTCATAGAAGTATTCGACGAACTCACAGAGATAAGCCGGCTCACCTGCCAGCCGAAGTCCCGTCTCCTCCAGCAGCTCCCGATCGAGAGCATCCAGACGCCCCTCTCCAGGCTCGAGACCCCCACCGGGCAAATCCCATCTCCCCTTCTGTCCGGTGCCATCTCGAACCAGCAGCACCGCATTGTGGCAGAGCGCCACGAGGTACGCGGACGTCCGTTGAACCAGTTCAGCTTCGGGCACCAGGTGAGCATCGCCGTTGATGTCACAACACAGATACATCCTGCTCATATGGCCTCCGGGTCGGGCCGAACCTCCCACGGACACAAGTAACTCTGCGCCCGGCGTCGCTGAGCGCCATGGTGAGCATGATCCGCTCAGGCCTGGTGACACGCCAGACGCGAAACGCAACGATAGGCTAGGTACATGGCCGACGAACAAGAAGTCCCAGCCGAGCTACTCGCGGGTGATGCTATCGAGTCGCCTGAGGAGACGACCAAACGCAAGTTCCGGGAAGCACTCGACCGAAAGAATGGCCACGCCTCCGCAGGCGGTTCCGCCCAACACTCCGCCAAGGTGCGCGGCACGCACGCTCAAGCAGGCGGCAAACGCACCTTCCGCCGCCGAGCAGGCGGCTAGACGCGGAAGCGTTGCCGTAACTCCGGCTGCCACGTCAACAGCAGAATGACGAAGGCCCGGTCCATGCGGACCGGGCCTTCGCAGTGGACATACCGAGTTCGCCAGGGTCGGCTCATGGCGCACGCGCGGCCGCCATCGCGGCGATCGCGGATGATGCGCTGCTGGGCTATACACCGGCCTCGACCGGACAGGACGCGCGCTTCCTGGACTGCTCGGCCGACAGTTGGATAGTGCTGCCCGGCTCGACCTTTGCGGTCGAAGCAGTCGTGGCCCCGCGCAGACTGGAGTCGAGTGGATCGTGGTGCCGCGGCGCGTGTCCGGTGCACGGAAGTCCCGCCGATCGAGGGTCGGGATCGAATCGGTTTCGGCCAATAGTCCACAATCAGGCGTCAACCCGGTGTTCCGAGGGCACTCAGGATCGCCAGTGCGTCCTCCCGCGCGGATGAGTACACATCCGAGGCGAGTTCGCGAAGCTGTGCCACGAGTCGACTCCGGTCCGCCGCATTGCCCCACCGAGGATCGCTCGTGATCGCATCCCGAATGTCCTCGGCAGTCAGCAGATCCGCCGAGCACTCGACCAATGCCGCTAGGACCAGGCATAGTTCGTACGGCGCGTCATAATGCTGGTCCAAGAAGCCTTCAGCCGTGGCATGTATGGCCGCGAGGTCCTGCCCGTCATCCTGCAACCGACGCAGCAGACCCGATACCCCGCGGATGCTCGCATTCATAGTGGCCACTCTGACACAGTGTCATTCGTGAATAGCGATTCGTTCTGGCGCATCATCGACGCCGCCGGCACAGACCGTGCACCGTTCGCCGAAGCGTTGGTCGATCACCTGGCGGACCTCGCGCCGGAAGAAATCCTCGAATACCAGGACCACTTCCTCAATATCCATGACGCCCTTTACCGCTGGGACGTATGGGCAGCCGCATACCTGATCGGCGACGGTTGCTCGGACGATGGGTTCGAAGACTTCCGCGCCGGCGTCATCGCGCTCGGCAAAGACTGGACCGACAAGGTATCCGCCAACCCCGACAACCTGGCCGACCATCCGGTCGTGATCGCCGCGGCCGCAGAATACGACCAAGACGCGATAGCCGACGAAACCGTCCTCTACGCAGCCATGACCGCCTACGAACGAGGTACGGGCGAGGGCACCTTCACCGAAGCATGGCAACAGTTCCAGGCCACCGCCCCAGACAGCGAGCCGATGACGGCAACCGATGAGGACCTCGACTTCCCCGACATGGGCGAGCCGTTCGATTTCTCCGACCACGAGCAGATGCACCAGCGACTCCCCCGGCTCGCCGCCCTCTACCTCCACCGGGATTCGTAGACCGAACGGCGACCACGCGTGGCACCGTCACAGGCACGCGGAACGGAAAAGGCGAGTGCTCGCCATGAGCACTCGCCTCCGTCAGTGGAGCTGCCGGGAATCGAACCCGGTCCGAGGCAATGGCAGCGGGATCGAAACCGTCTCTACCTGGGAAAGTAGATCACTGGAGATCACACCA
>NZ_JBHZAF010000003.1:613212-672294 GCF_042754085.1 Nocardia sp. NPDC059236 | reverse complement strand
CATTCCGAACCCGGAAGCTAAGGCCACCTGCGCCGATGGTACTGCACTCGACAGGGTGTGGGAGAGTAGGACACCGCCGGAACATCCTTCGCGAAGGCCCCCAGCTCATGCTGGGGGCCTTTTGCGTTTCCTGGGTATTTCTCGGCCGGCGCGTAATGCGGTGGGCCGGGGCGTCGAAGGTTGCGAAGATGCCTGGGTGAGTTGGGATCTGGATGAGCTGGTGATCAGCCGTACGTTTCGGCTGCCCGGTGTCGAAGGGCCGGCAGGGTCCGGCGAGGTCGTGGTGCGGCAGTTCGATGCCGTGCTGATGTCGGTGGGGTTCAAGCTTTCCGGGGATCTGATCGCGCGGCTGGCGGGGCTGACGCCGGGGGCGGTGCTCGATATCGCGGTGCGGGTGCTGCCGATAGTGCGCCGGATGGCCGGCGCGCATGTCGAGCACAATGTGTACTTCAAGGACTTTCCGGCGAATGTGCCCGACACGGTGGAGTTCTGGACCGACTGCCTGCTGGATGCGCTCGGTGACGAGCTGGCGGCGGCCGCAGTGTCCGAGGGATTGGCGCAGGGGGTGCTGAACCTGCTGGCTTTGCCCCGGTATGGGAGCTATCAGCACAGCTATGGCGAAATGGCTGCCGCACATGATGAATTGATCGCGTCCGCCGGTGACCGGGTGACGGTTCTGCATGCCGGACAGTCGGTCGAGGGCGAGGTGTCGGCGCTCTACCTGTCGCTCGCGGGCCGGGCCACACCCCTCGGTGACGAGGACCTCACTGTCCTGCGGGAGCTCGCGCTCCACTGTGCCCGCGGCCCGCAGCCGGAATCGATTCCGGTGCGCGAGAATCGGGCGATCATCAATGAGGTCCGGCTGGCGGGCGGCGTGGATCTGCTGGTGGACACCGTCACCGATGTCCTGCGCCTGGCCTGCCTGCTGTCGGGCGGCGATGTCTCGCTGCTGGCTGCCACTCGTTTTCGCTCCCTGTCGCGGCGTTCTCGCCGTGGTCTGCTGGCGGCCCTGGATGTCGCGATCGCCGCCCGGCCGGCCCGGCTCGGTGATGTGGCCGCACATCGTGAGGCGTGGAAGCGCCTGGGTGAGCGGCTGCATCCGCACGAGTTTCCGCAGTGGGCGTATGCCGCACAGGTTTTCGCGGTCGCCCGCGGAGAGCAGCACGCGCCGTCGTTCGCGTCGCGGCTCGAGGCGCTGCTGGCGTCCGGTGATGTCGCGGGCGCCGCGCAGCTGCTGCGGGCCGCGCCCGGGCTGCTGTTCCGGTCCCTCGATCGGCTGCTGCGGATGGGCGCAGCGGATTCCGAGCGCGCGGCCGTGCTCGCGGCGGTCGAGGAGACCGTGAGCGCGGTATCGGCGCGGGTGATCCTGTCCGTGCGTGAGCATGTGGACAACCGTGCGGGTGTCGCCCAGCGCGTCTTCGCCAACCGGCTGGGCCGGGGCCGCGTGGTGCCGGACGAGCGGGCGCCGATCGATCCCGCCGTCCTGGACCGGCTGCGGGATGTGCTGGACACGGAATTGCGGCGGCGACTTCCGGCCCCGACCCGCCTGGTGCTGGATCCCGATGTCGTCGATGTGGCGCTTCCCCTGAGCGGCAAGGCGATCGGCGGCGGCCTGGGCGTGCTGCCGCGCGGCTCGGTGTCACCGGTGAGTGGCGACCGGCTGCGGTTCTTCGTCTATTGGCGGGAGCGGGAGGCGCGCACGGACTTCGACCTGTCCGCGTTGCTGCTGGACCAGAACTACGAGCTGGAGGACTGGCTCTCGTACACGAACCTCACGACGGTGGGTGGTGTGCACTCCGGCGATATCACCGCCGCGCCCGAGGGTGCGTCGGAGTTCATCGAGCTGGAGCTGGGGCGGGTGTCGGCGCACGCCATTGTGCCGCAGGTGAATGTGTTCGCCGGTGAGGGTTTCGATGAGGTGGCGGAATCCTTCTTCGGCTTCATGCTGCGCGACGGCGCTCAGCAGGGCCTGCCCTACGAGCCGCGCACCGTGCGCATGAAGTCGGAGCTGCGGGGTGCCGGGCGAGTCGCCCTGCCGCTGGTCTTCTTTCGCGCGCCGAGCGGCGGGTGGCGGGTGAAGTGGCTGCATCTGCACCTGGCGGGCGAGCCCGAGTTCAATGCGGTGGAGAACAACCAGGTCTCGGCGACCGCGCTGGCGCGGGCCCTGGTGGATCGCCGGTATCTGACGGTGGGTTACCTGGCGGGCCTGATGGCCGACGACGTGATCCGCTGGGACGGACAGACTTTCGAGGAGCCGGTCACCTTCATCGGCCTGGAGCGCCCGGAGGGGCTGCCGGAGGGGTCGCGGGTGTTCACTCTCGAAAACCTGGGTGACCTGATCCCGGCATGACTGCTAGCGTGGTGCGCGGCGAGGCCATGGGGGAGCTTCCTTCTAATTCTTTTGGGTAGATAATCCAGCGCCTCCGCTCTCCTCGCCGTCCAAGGGCCCCCGGCACTGTGCCGGGGGCCCTTGGCATTTCCGCCTCCGATCGCAAAGCGAGAGCGCTGCTCTTGACTCGGTGCTCCCGGTGGGTGATCATTGGTCTTAATTGAGAGCACCGATCTCGGAGTAGACATGATCACCACCGCCTGGACGGCCGTCAACCTGACCCTCGCCTTCGTGCTGGAACTCGTCGCCGTCGGCGCACTGGCCTACTGGGGCGTGCGCACCGGTCGCGGCCGGATCGCCAAGGTGCTGCTGGGTGGCGGCGTCGCCCTGGCGGCCATGGTGCTGTGGGGCATGTTCGCCGCACCGCAGGCGAGTTTCTCGATCCCCGTGGCGGCGGTGGCCACCAAGGTCGTGGTGTTCGGCGGTGCGGCCGCCGGGCTCTGGCGGCTGGGACATCGGACGGCCGCGATCGCCTTCCCGGTCCTGGTTGTCGCGAATCTGGCCGTGATCCATGCCGGGCATCTGTCGATGTAGCGCCGACCGAGCTCGAGTGGGCCCCTGGGAAATTCACGCGACACCGAAAACGTTGCACTGTTACGGTCGCACGGCGGAGCGGGAGGTTCCGCCGAACTCGAGAGCAGGAAGGGGCCGATCATGCGCGTTCATCGCGACGTCGTCGTGGCCCGCCCGCGCTTCGAGGTGATCCTGGTGTCTTCGCCGGCTCGGTGCCGGCTGCGCGGCCGGTACTGAGTACCCCCGGGGCGTCTGCCCTGTCCGGGGGAATCGCGCTGTTCTGTTCCGGATCAGCACGAAGGACGTATGACCGTGCGTACCAACATTTCTCGACAATCTTTGGCAGCCGTTCGCAATCTCGGGATTCTCGCGCATGTGGATGCCGGGAAGACCACGGTGACCGAGCGGATGCTGTTTCTCACCGGGATGACCCACAAGCGCGGCGAGGTGCACGACGGCACCACCGTCACCGATTTCGATCCGCAGGAACGGGATCGGGGCATCACCATTTTCGCGGCGGCCGTGAGCTGCGAGTGGGCCGGGCACCGGCTCACCGTCATCGACACCCCGGGGCACGTCGACTTCTCCGATGAGGTCGAGCGGTCCCTGCGGGTATTGGACGGCGCGGTGGCGGTTTTCGACGCCGTGGCGGGGGTGGAGCCGCAGAGCGAATCGGTGTGGCGGCGCGCCGACCGCTACGGCGTGCCCCGGATCGCCTTCGTCAACAAGATGGATCGCGCCGGGGCCGACCTGGCGGCCGCGGTCGCGTCGATTCGCGAACGGCTGCATCCGGTTCCGGTGCTCGTCCAGCTGCCGGTGTACGCCGGAGACGCGTTCGCCGGCGTGGTGGATCTGGTTCGCCTGTGTGCCCTCACGTGGGAGGACGGGCTCGTGGCGGGACCGGTTCCGGATCACCTCGCGGACGAGGTGGCGCAACGCCGGCGTGAACTGGAAGAGGCGGTGGCGGAGCGGAATTCGGCGGCGCTGGCGGAGTTCGTCGAACGCTCCGGCCTGTCCGCCGAGACCCTGACCGCCGCGCTGCGGGAGCTCACCCTCTCCGGCGAGGTGGTGCCGGTGCTGTGCGGCGCGGCCTACCGCGATATCGGCATCGAGCCGCTGCTCGACGCCGTGGTCGCGTATCTGCCGTCACCGCTGGACCGGCCCGCGGCCGGGGCCGGTGACGACGTCCGCGCCGCGGATCCGGCGGAACCGTGTGCGGCACTGGCCTTCAAGGTGCATGCCACGCCGACCGGGCGGCTCACCTTCGTGCGCGTCTACTCGGGCGTCCTGCGGAAGGGCGACACCGTGCTGGACGTGGGCGGTGGTCGTCGCGAGCGGGTCGCGCGCATCCTGCGGGTGCAGGCGGACCGGCACGCGGAGGTCGAGGCCGCGGTGGCGGGCGACATCGTCGCGCTGGTCGGCCCGAAGGCCGTGCGGGTCGGCGCGACCCTGTGCGCGCCGGACGCCCCGGTGCTGCTGGAACCGCCGGCTCCCACCGAGCCGGTGGTGTCGGTGGCGGTCGAGGCGCGGACCGGCGCGGATACCGAGAAGCTGGCGGTGGCCCTGGCCCGGCTGGCCGAGGAGGACCCGTCCCTGACGGTGCGGACCGACCCGGAGACCGGGCAGACCCTGCTGGCCGGACTGGGCGAACTGCACCTCGAGGTCGTGGTGGAGAAGCTGCGCCGCGACCGCGGGCTGAGCGTGACCGTGGGCAGGCCGCAGGTGGCGTACCGGGAGACCGTGGTGCGCGGCGTCCGGGGCCTGACCTACCGGCATGCCAAGCAGGACGGCGGCGCCGGGCAGTGGGCGCACATCGTGCTCGATGTGCAGCCGCTGCGTGAATCCGAGCCCGGGGCAACGGGATTCGAGTTCGACTCGACGGTGGTCGGTGGCCGGGTGCCGGCGGAGTTCGTCCGCGCGGTGGCGGCCGGCTGCCGGGACGCTTTGGCGGCGGGCCCGCTCGCGGGTCATCCGGTCACCGGGGTCCGGGTCACGCTCACCGATGGCGCGACGCATTCGAAGGATTCGTCGGAGCTGGCGTTCCGCACCGCGGGCCGCCTGGGGCTGCGGGAAGCCCTGCGCGCCAGCGCCATGGCGGTGCTGGAGCCGCTGGTGGAGCTGACCGTGACCGTGCCGGAGGACCATGTCGGCGCGGTGCTCGGTGACCTCGCCGCCCGGCGCGGCCGGGTGACCGGTTCGGTCACCCGCCCCGGCGTCGTGGTGGTGACGGCCACGGTGCCGCTGGCCGAACTGTTCGGCTACGCAACCCGTTTGCGCAGTCGCACACAGGGCCGGGGCACGTTCACCACGCGCCCGCTGGGCTACGCCCTCGCCCCGTAGAGGGTGACCGGGGCCCGGTGACGGCGGCATATCGATGCCGTCTGTCACCGGGCCCCGTTGTCGCGGGCGGCGATCGAATCGCCGTAAGGGTTGATTGTTGTCGCGACTACGGTTACTGTTGTCGCAACAACAGAATTTTCCGAGGGGAGATGGCAGTCATGATGTACTCGTTCACCGAAGAGGCCGTGATCACCGGCGACATCGACAAGATCTGGGCGGTCGCCACCGATGTGGCCCGCTGGTCGCAATGGGACCCGCACGAGGAGAAGTCCCGCATCGACGGCGAGTTCGCGGCCGGGACCACCGGGTGGGTCAAGCCGAAGGGGGCGCCGGCGGGGCCGTTCACCATTGTCGCCGTGGAGCCGGGACAGTCGTGGACCAGTGAGGCGGGCATTCCGTTCGGGAAGCTGCGCGGCCACCGCACCTACGAGGCCCTCGGCGACGGCACCGTGCGGGTAGCCGAGAATGTCGAGGTGCACGGGCTGTTCGGGCCCTTGTTCAAACTCGTCTGGGAGAAGGCCATGCGCGCGGACATGCCGCTGACCTTCGCGGCACTGGAGCAGGAGGCGCTACGGCGTGGCTGAATCATCGGGGCGGGCGCCGGGAACTCCGCGGCAGGCGCGTGGCGTGCCGCGGGGACCGCTCATGAGCCCGGGCTTCTGGTTGCACCACGCCGCGCTGGAGTGGCGGGCGACGCTGGAGCGCAATCTGCGCCCGCTCGGCCTCACCCCCACCCAGTTCAACCTGCTGGCCTCGGCGGGCTGGCTGAGCCGGGAGGGCGAGCTGCCGACCCAGCAGCAGGTGGCCGACATGTCCGGTTCGGATCGGATGATGGCGTCCAAGGTGATTCGGGGGCTGGAGGAGCGCGGCCTGCTCCTTCGTCACGCCGATCCGGCCGATGCCCGGGTCCTGCGCATCGAACTGACCTCCGCCGGACGGGAACTGGCGAGCCAGGGCGTGCAGACCGCCGTCGACACCGACGCCCAGCTCTTCGGCGACGACGGCGACCTGCTGCGCGAACACCTGAAACCGATTGCCGCGCACCGGCTGCCGGGCTGATCAGGGCTTGACCAGGATCGCCCGCGTATAGAGCAGCCCGAAGCCCAGCCGCTGCACATTCTGCTGGGACTTCGAGCCGGGCTGGGTGGTCACCACCGCGATATCGCAGCCCGCCGCGGTCGCCTCGGCGAGGCGCACCGACAGCAGCGACGACTGCACCCCGTGCCGCCGATGCGCGGGATCGGTTGCCGCGCCGGTCAGCTGGGCGACGCCCTGGGACATGCGCAGGCTCGCGCCGCCCGCGACCCGCCCCGCCCGCCGGGCCAGATACCGCCGCACCCCCGCCGCGCCGGTGAGATCCCGCATGGCCCGGGCGATGACATCGGCCGGAAATTCCTCGTGCGACGCCACACCCTGGGTATCGGGATGCGCGAACCCCTCCGCGACCACTTCGAGCCAGGTGTCGAACTCGTCCGCACCGCTGGGTTTCACGTCGACACCATCGGCGACCACCGCGGCACGCTCGCCGCCGAGCTCCAGCCCGAGCACGTTCTCGAACGACACCAGCAGATAACCGCGCGCGGTGAGGAGTTCGCCGACACCCGGATCGCCGAGCTGCGAGACCTCGGCCTGTACCGGCGTCTTCCGTGCCGCGAACAACCGCTCGATCTCGTCGAGTTCCGACGGCTCGGGTATCCCCGCGAATCCGAGCCCGGCAACCTTGTTCAGCGGCGACCCGTCCTCGGCAAACGACGCCACCCCGCCCGCCACCGGAAGTACGAACCCCGCATCGACTCCCACCCGGTCCGCGGCCGCCGCACTGCCCTTCGCAATGAGCTCCGCTTCGACCCGCTCGATCCGCGCCGCCAGCTCCGTCCCACAGAAAAGCGTTCCCTGATCACTTGGCATGCGCCCGAGCCTAATTCGGGTCGCAACCGACATGCCCGCTATTTTCGTCCCGGGCGAGCCTGCTGCCCAGGTCGTCACACCGGATCCCATAGATGCCGCAGCCCGGGCGAGCGCGGATGGTGCCGGCCTACTCGGCGCCCGGGCTGCACCGGTTGGGTCGGCGCGGTCGGCGGGTATCGCGCCGTGCACGGTCCTGAGTGGGTGCGACGGTGGTCGGGTGTGGCCGTGGTCGGGTGGGTGGACGTGGGTCGTAGGGTCTGGGGGTGAGTGTTGATCGTTCGGGTGCAGTCACCGGTGGGCTGGTGGTCGGGTTCGACCTGGATATGACGCTGATCGATTCGCGGCCGGGGATTGCGGCGGTGTGGGATGCGGTGGCCGCCAGGACCGGGGTGGCGATCGATTCGGAGCTGGTGGTGTCGCGGCTCGGCCCGCCGCTGGCGCACGAGGCGGCGCAGTGGTTTCCGGAGCACGAGGTGCCGGGGATCGTCGCGATGTACCGGGAGTTGTATCCGGATCTGGCGGTGCACGCGGCGGAGCATCTGCCGGGGGTGGTCGACGCGCTGGCGGCGGTGCATCGGGCCGGTGGGCGGGTGCTGGTGATCACGGCGAAGAACGGGCCGCACGCACAGTTGCATCTCGATCATCTCGGGCTGGCGGTCGACGAATTGGTCGGCGGGGCCTGGGCGGAGGAGAAGGGCGAGGTGCTGCGGGAGCGCGGGGCCTCGATCTATGTGGGGGATCATCTCGGCGATGTGCGGGCGGCCAAGGTGGCCGACGCGGTGTCGGTGGCGGTGACCACCGGGCCCTATGCGGCCGAGGAACTGTCGGCCGCGGGCGCGGATGTGGTGCTCGGCGATCTGACCGAGTTCCCGCGCTGGCTGGCCGCCCACCTCGCCACGTAACCGGTTGACTCGCAACCGTTCTCGGCGCACCGGCCGCGCGCGGTGCGGGCGTTCACGGATAGATCGGCGGGGCGAGCGCGAGGGCCACGGCGTGTGAGGGGTCGAGGGCGGGGATCGAGGCGTCGACCGCGTGGCCGTCGGCATCGCGTACCTGCCAGCCGCGCAGTGATACGACCGGAATACCGCGGTGGTTCGCCAATGCCAGCTCGGACAGGGTGCCCCACGAGCCGCCGATGACGATGACCGCGTCGGCCGAGGCCACCAGGATCGCATTGCGGGCCTCGCCCATATTCGTATAGATCGCCGCGGACAGGCCCCGGCAGACCGCGTCCCGATCCGTGTCGGGGCGGATGCCGAGGACGAGTCCGCCTGCGCCGGAGGCGCCCTCGGCGACGGCGGCCATCACACCCGAGCCGCCGCCGCACAGCACGGTCGCACCCGCCGCGGCGAGCAGCCGGCCCACCTCGCGGGCGGCCGTGGACTCGGTATCGGTGCAGGTGCTGGGGCCGCAGACGGCAATTTGCAGGGGTGGCAAGGGCTTTCCTCTCGTCGGTGCGGACGGGTCGTTGGCATCAGGGTGATTCGAATGGTGTCGGCGCGGGGTGGCCGCGGCTACCGTTCTGCCCACGGTCACGAGTATCAGCATGTTCGAGCCCCGGCTCGCTGATCGGCAACCCTCGCGCGGCGGTGGGGTGCCCCGGGTGACGACCAGGCGGCGTCCACGCGGACCCCGCAAGCGCTAGTCGAAGGAGCACAGGTCCATGTCTGGATACCGCCCGGCCAACGGCTGAGGCCCAGCGCCCGAATCCCATGCGGGCGATTCTCTTTCCCGCACCGTACGCCTTCGGCGGTCGCGGTCGAGTCCCCATGCCCCGGCGCGGTGTCGGTGCACGAGTGCAGAGGTAGCAATGAGCAGGAACTGGTCCGGGTCGCGTGGATTCCGGGTGTTGGTGGGTGTGGCGGCGGTGACCGCGGTGGCGGGGTTGCTGTCGGCGTGCGGGAACGAGTCGTCCGACGGTAGGTCGGACACCGTGTACTTCGGGGTGTCGGGCCCGAAGACGGGCGGGTCGGCCGAGTACGGGCGGCTCTGGCAGCAGGGCTTCGACCTGGCCCTGGACGAGATCAATGCGGCGGGCGGGATCGACGGCAGGAAGGTCGCGCTGAAATGGGAGGATTCGCAGTCGGATCCGAAGCAGACGGTGCCGATCGCCACCAAGTTCGTGGGCGACAAGTCCATCATCGCCGAGCTCGGCGACTTCTCCTCGCCCGCCTCCATCGCGGCCTCGCCGGTGTACAACCGCGGCAAGCTGGTGCAGTACGGGTTCACCAACTCCTCGGTGGATTTCACCAAGGGCGGCGACTACTCGTGGAGCCCGTCCATCACGCTGGACGTGTACATGGAGCGCAATGCCGAGTGGGTGCGGTCCAAGGCGAAGAAGGTCTCCGTCGTCTACCTCGAAACCGACTGGGGCAAGCAGGCTTTCAAATTCTTCGAGCAGTTCGCCAAGGAGAAGGGCATCGAGATCGCCTACTCCTCGGCCATCCTGCCGGATTCGCAGGACTTCCGGCCGGTGCTGATCAAGGGCCGCGACGCCAACCCGGACGCCTTCGTGCACCTGGGTTACGGCCCGGACGGCGCGCTGGTGGTCAAGCAGCTGCGTGATGTCGGGTTCACCGGGCAGCTCTTCGCCGGCCAGAACACCCCGCAGTTCATCGATCTGGCGGGCGCGGCGGCCGCGGGCGACATCGTGAACGGCGTCTTCACGCCGTCGGATCCGAGTCCCAAGATCCAGAGCTTCGTCACCAAGTTCCGGGCCAAGTTCGACACGGACCCGGGCGATTTCAACGTCTACGCCTACGACGCGCTGAATGTGCTGGTGAAGGCCGCCAAGACCGGCGGCGCCACCCGCGAGGGCGTGCTGAAGGGCCTGCGCGAGATCAAGGACTTCGACGGAATCGGGCTGGGCACCTTCGCCTTCGATCAGCAGACGCGGCGGCCCAGCGGCGTGAAGCCGATCGAGCTGGAACTGCGCAGCGGCAAATTCGTGCCGGTCGGAAGCGCCAAATAGATGTTCGACACGCTCATCGCGGGTCTGGTGCACGGCAATGCGTACGCGCTCATCGCCGTGGGCATCACCCTCATCTTCGGGGTCAGCAATGTCATCAACTTCGCGCACGGCTCGATCTTCGCGTTCGGTTCGGTGCTGGGCTGGTGGCTGATCGCCCAGCACGGCGCGCCCTGGTGGGCCGCACTGATCGTAGTGGTGGCGGCGACGGCGCTGGTCGGCGTCGGCATCGACATCCTGGCGGTGCGGCCGCTGCGGCGGGCCCCCGCCCTTGCCGCCCTGCTGGCGACGGTGGCGGTCGGGCTGATCATCGAGAACGTGGTCGCCCTGGTGTTCGGGCCCGACACCCGGCCCTTCCCACAGGTCTTGCCCACCAACAACTTCCGGGTCGGCGGGGTGCGGTTCGGCACCTCCGATGTGGTCATGTTCGCCCTCACCCTCACCGTGATGGCGGGACTGTGGGCCTTCCTGCGCTACAGCCGCCACGGCCTGGCCATTCGCGCCACCGCGCAGGACCCGGACGCCGCCGCGCAGATGGGCATCGGCGTGGGCCGGGTGCAGTCGCTGGCCTTCGCCATCGCCTCCGGACTGGGCGGGCTGGCGGGCATCTTCGTCGGCCTCTACAACTCCAACATCTCGCCGACCAGCGGCGGCGTCGTCGGCATGACCGGGTTCGTGGCCGCCACCATCGGCGGGCTGGGGTCGATTCCGGGCGCGGTCATCGGCGGTTTCGTGCTCGGCCTGGTGGAGGCGTTCGGCATCTACTGGTTCGGTGACGGCTACCGGGATCTGATCACCTTCGGCCTGCTGGTGGTCTTCCTGGTGCTGCGGCCCGGCGGTTTGCTCGCCCGGCCGCCCGCCATCGAATCCGAGCCCATGACCGGCACCTTCCTCGGCTCGGGACGGGAACTGCGGGTGCGCTGGTGGCATGCCCTGATCGCGTTCGCCGTTGCGGGCGTGGCGATTCCGCTGATCGCGGACGACTACGGCATCTCGGTGGGCACCCAGATCCTGGCCTACGCCATCATCGCGGTCTCCATGACGCTGGTGGCCGGGTCGGCGGGACAGCTGGCCATCGGGCAGGCGGGTCCGATCGCCATCGGCGCGTACACCTCGGCGGTGCTGACGGTGTCGCACGGCTGGGCCTTCCTGCCCGCCATCGTGGCCGCGGGCGTCGTCGCGGCCGTGGCCTCCTCGGTGCTGGCCGCGCCGCTGTGGCGGCTGGGCGGGCACTATGTGGCCATCGCGACGCTGGGCATCGGCATCGTCACGGTGGCGATCATCCGCAACTGGGAGCCGGTGACGCGCGGCAGCTACGGCATCTTCGGGATACCCGCGCCCAGTCTGTTCGGGTACGAATTCACCACGCACACCCAGATTTTCCGGCTGGAGCTGGTGGTGCTGGCCATCGTGCTGGCGGTCATCGTCGGCGTGCAGCGGTCCCGGCTGGGGATCGCCATCCGGGCCATCGGGGCCGACGAGGTGGCCGCCCGCTCGGCGGGGGTGCCGGTGCGCGACTACAAGGCGCTGGCCTTCGCAGTGGCGGCGTTCTTCTCCGGCATCGGCGGCGCGCTGCTGGCCCACCAGTACTCCTACATCGACCCGACGGTCTTCAACCTGCCGATGTCGCTGCTGGTGGTGACCATCCTGGTGCTGGGCGGCACCGCCTCGCCCTACGGCGCGGTGCTGGGCGCGGTCGTGCTGATCGGGGTGCCGGAGCTGCTGCGGCTGGCGCCGTCGTGGCGAATCGTGTTGTACGGCTTGGTATTGCTGCTGGTGGTGCGGTTCCGGCCACAGGGAATCCTGGTGAGAAGGAATCGTGTCCCG
Organism: Nocardia sp. NPDC059236; assembly: GCF_042754085.1. Taxonomy (NCBI): domain Bacteria; kingdom Bacillati; phylum Actinomycetota; class Actinomycetes; order Mycobacteriales; family Nocardiaceae; genus Nocardia; species Nocardia sp. NPDC059236. Next base: position 660,349 of record NZ_JBHZAF010000003.1, on the reverse strand, counting down.
ATCAACGCCTGACGTGCTCACGGTCACCGGTCTGCGACGCTCCTTCGGCGGCGTGCGAGCCGTGGACGGGGTCGAATTCTCCATCGCGCCGGGTGAATTCGTCTCGATCATCGGGCCCAACGGGTCCGGGAAGTCGACGACGGTCAATCTGATCTCCGGCGTGCTGAAGCCGGATGCCGGAGCAGTCCTCGTGCACGGCAACAGGATTCGCCCGGGTCGCCCGGAGGCGGCCGCTGCGGCGGGCATTGCCCGGACCTTCCAGAACGGCCGCGTGTTCGGCAATATGACCGTCCGCGAGAACGTCGATGTCGGCCTGCAGCCCACGCTGCGTGCCGCGCGGCCACTGCGTGTGCTGGCGAATGTGCCGTTGCTGAAATGGATTTCGCTGCTCGCCGAACTGGGGGTGGCGCTGGTGCCGACACCGGCGGCGCGCGCCGAGCGGCGGGCGTCGGCCGCTCGGATCGACGCGCAGCTCGCGCGGTTCGAGGAACGCCTGGCGCCGCGCGCCGGCCATCCGACCTACACGCTGTCCTACGCCAATCGCCGCCGCACCGAGATCGCACGGGCGCTCGCCGCGGAACCCGGCCTGCTGCTCCTCGACGAGCCGGCCGCGGGCATGAACCAGACCGAGACCGCCGAAATCGGCAGGCAGCTCGCCACATTGAAGGCCCAGGGCCAGACGGTGCTGCTGGTCGAGCACAAGATGGATCTGGTCCACGACCTGTCCGACCGGGTGCTCGTGCTCGACGAGGGGCGCATCATCGCCCAGGGCACGCCCGCCGAGGTGCTGGCGGATCCGCGCGTCATCGAGGCCTACCTCGGGCGCAGCCGGGCCGGCGGGAAGGTCGGCGCGGATGTCTGAATTCGACGAGAATGCCACGCCGATCCTCGAATTCGACCGGGTGGTGGCGCACTACGGTTCGTCCCGGGCGCTCGACGAGGTCTCCCTGCGGGTGCGGCCCGGCGAGATCGTCTCGCTACTGGGCGGCAATGCCTCGGGCAAGTCGACCACCATGAAAACCGCGCTCGGCCTGCTGAAACCGTCCTCGGGCGTGGTGCGCATCGACGGTACGGACGTGAGCGCGACGCCCCCGTCGGCGCGGATCCGGGCCGGGCTGGCCTCGGTCCCGGAGGCCCGGCGCGTCTTCCCGGCCATGACCGTCGAGGAGAACCTCTTCGTCGGCGGCTACATCCGCCGGGAGCGCCGCGCGGTGCTGGCCGCGCGCGCCGCCGAGCTGTTCGACCACTTCCCGCGCCTGGCCGAGCGGCGCGCCCAGCGGGCGGGCACGCTCTCCGGCGGCGAGCAGCAGATGCTGGCCTTCGCCCGCGCGCTCATGAGCAAACCGCGCCTCATCTGCATGGATGAGCCCACCATGGGATTGTCGCCACTGTTCGTCGATCGGGTGCTGGAGGAGATCGCCCGGCTCAATCGGGAGCTGGGCCTGGCCATCCTGATCGTCGAGCAGCAGGCGGAGCTGGCCCTGAGCATCGCGCACACCGCCAATGTGCTGCGCAGCGGGCGGATCGTGCTGCACGGCCCGGCCGCGGAACTCGTCGGCGATCCGGCGGTGCGCGACGCCTACCTCGGAAAGGTGACCACATGACCCCGCAACGGCTCGGCTTCTTCACCCGCCTGGTCCGCACCGATCCGGCGGAGGACGCGGGCACGGTGTACCGGCAGGCGCTCGAGCAGATCGGGCTGGCCGAACGGCTCGGCTACGACACCGCCTGGGTGGCGCAGCATCACCTGGATCCGGCCGAGGGCGGGCTGCCGTCCCCGTTCGTGTTCCTCGCCCACGCGGCCGCCCGCTTGCCGCGCATCCGCTTCGGGACCGCGATCGTGACGCTGGCCCTGGAGGATCCGATCCGGGTCGCCGAGGACGCGGCGGTGCTGGACGAGCTGTCGGGCGGGCGGCTCGAGCTCGGGTTCGGTGCGGGCGGGTCGCGGCACGCCTTCGAACTGTTCGACCTGGCCGGCGCGGATCGGCAGTCGGTGTACGCGAACAAGCTCGCGCGGGTGACCGCGGCCCTGGACGGTACGCCGCTGGTCGGTGACCGCGGGCTGAACCCGCCGGCCGCCGGGCTGCGTGACCGCCTGTGGCAGGCCACCTTCTCGGCCGGGGGCGCGGGCCGGGCCGGTCGGGCCGGTGACGGACTGCTGCTGTCGAAGGCCCAGCCGCGTGATCCGGCCGCGCCGGACGCCACCCTCTGGGAGATCCAGCAGCCGCTGGTCGACGCCTATCTCGACGCGCTGCCCACGGGCGCCGAACCGCGAATCGGCGCGTCCCGGGGCGTTTTCGTGGCCGACGACCACGACGAGGCGGTCGCCCTCGCCGAGCGCGGCGCGGCCCGGTTCCTGGATCAGCTCGGCCGCCACGGCGGACCCGAAGTGGCGGAATCCGTCGACGAGGTGCTGCGCGACATCTACATCGGCACCCCGGACGAGGTGGTGGCGCGGCTGTCGGAGGACGCGGCGCTGCGGCACGCCACCGACTTCATCGTGCAGGCGCACCCGGTCGACCCGGGCCACGCCGCCACCCTGCGCTCCATCGAACTCATCGCCACCAAGGTCGCGCCGCAACTGGGTTGGCGACCCGACGAAAGGACCACCCGGTGACCGAGGCATCCACCGCCTACGACGACACGCCACCTGCGGCAACGGAAGTGGCTGGAAAAACTGCCTCCGACACCGCCGACCCGGCCCGCTCGCGCGGCGGCGCAGGGGGCCGCCGCGCCGATGTCATCGATGCCGTGCTGGGTGCGCGGGCCGAATCGGTGCGCGCGGTGCGCGCGACACGCCCGGAGGTTATCGAACATTCGCAGGGTGTATTCGAGGCGCTGCTCGACGGCCCGGCCACCGCGAGCGTCGGACGGGAGCGGCTGATCGCGGCGGCGGTCGCCGTCGCCGAGCTGGCCGGCGCGCCGGAGCTGGCGGCGTACTACGCGGCGCTGGGAACCACTCCGGCGGAGGGCGATCCGGTGCTGGCGGCCATTCTGCGGCACGCCGCCCGGGTGACCTCCGCGCCGGCGTCCCTCGCTCGCGCGGACATCGACGCGCTGGCCGCGGCCGGCCTGTCCGAGCGCGACATCGTGACGGTGGCGCAGCTCATCGGGTTCGTGCACTTCCAGGTCCGGCTGCTGGCCGGGCTGCGACTGATCGGAGCGGATGATGAGTGAGCCCGGGCGCGAGGTGCGCAGTGTCGAAACATCCCGGCGGCCAAGTGGATTCACCCAGGAGCAGCTGGACTGGGTGCCGTGGGTGGAACCCATCGTGCTGGCCGATGCCGATGAGTTGCAGCGTCCCCTGCTCGAGGGTGACCGCGGTGTCGGCCCCTACTTCCGGCTACTCGCGCGCAATGCCGAGGTGCTGGCGCACCGCAGCGCGAATGATCGAGCGATCTTCTACGGTCGAGGGGGATTGACCCGGGCCGAGCGCGAACTCGCGGCGACCGTTACCTCCCGGCACAACGGGTGTGAGTACTGCGCATCCGTTCATTCACGTTTCACTTCTGCGCTGTCCAAGCGTGTCGCGGATGTGCAGCGGTTGCTGGACGAGGGCAACGAGGTGCGGATCGACGAAAGGTGGGACGCCGTCATCGATTTCGTGGACGCGCTGGCCGCCAATCCGCCGCGCGCGTCCGCCGATCATCTGAAGCGGCTGCGAGAGCTGGGTTTCGACGCCGCCGAGCTGCACGATCTGGTGCTGTCCGCTGCCTCGTTCTCGTGGGCCAACCGGCTCATGCTCACCCTGGGCGAGCCGGAGGTCCCGGCCTAATCTAGGGCTCTCTCAAAAAAATTCTAGAAAGTTCATCGGAAATCTTCCCTGCGCGGGTACCGGATCGGTATCGTGCCGAGGGCAAACGGTCAGTGAAAGCACTGGCACCCCGGCGGATCGGAGCACCACCATGGCGAACTTCCTTTCGGATGTTCTCGTTCAGACCATTCTCAAGTTGCTGGCAACCGGCTCCTCGAGCGTTTCCGCCAAGTAGCCACGCGAGCGCCATCTTTCGGCTACTGCGCGGAAGCCGGGGTGATGTGGAAGGACCCGATCTCCGACGGGGGGATCGGGTCCTTTTTTTATGTCCGTGTCGACGGGTTTCGCGCCTGGTGTCAGTGGGTACCGCGCTGGGTACTCCGCTCGCATCGAGTGCTCCCGCCCTGGTCCGGCTGGGCATCGCGAGGGTCCGACAAATTAATACTAAAAAGATCCTAGAAAAGTATTCCGTCCAGTACGGCTGCTCTGTATCGTGTTGAACGGCAAACGATCAGTGACTTTCGGGTCAATGCGACATCGGGCCGCGAGTCTCTCCCCCCGGACCCGCGTCCCGAACCCGGGACGGTTCCCCTGCCTATACCCACCGTCCCGGGTGCGCCGCCCGGCCCGAAGTCACTGAGCCATCTTTCGGCTATCGCGCGGTAAGTCGAAGGTTCAAACGAAGGGCCCGATCCATGACGAGGGGATCGGGCCCTTCGGTATTGTCTGGCGCAATGTCACAGGAAACGAACGCGGGAAGAATGTACGCCGGGCAGCCCGTAGAAGACCGGCAGCGGCAGCGTCGTGCGCGTTTTCTGGAGTCCGGGCTCACGGTGTTCGCGCGCGATGGATATGCCAATAGTTCTGTCGGAGCCATCTGCAAGGACGCCGGCCTCTCCTCGAGACAGTTCTACGAGGAGTTCACGGGACGCGAATCGCTCTTGCTCGAGCTCTACGAGCAGATCGATCGCGAATCCCGGGAAGCCGTGGCGGCCACCATCGCCGAGCACTCCGACGCCAGCGCCATCGACATCATCGACGCCGCCGTACGCGCCTATATCGAGTCCATCGGGCGAGATCCGCGCAAGGCCAGAGTCGCGCTCGTCGAAGTCGTCGGGGCGGGACCCAAGGTGGAGAAGTTCCGCCTGGAACTGCGGCGCGCCTGGGGCGCGCTGCTGGCCAGCGCCGCCGAGGATGCCGCCCTGCACGGTGAAATCCCGCCCGGTGACTACGAAATGCGCGTGCTCGCCATCATCGGCGCCGTGAACTACGTGGTGGACGCCTGGAGCGGTTCGGAACCGCGCGAGCCGCTCGACGACGTGATCCGGGTGCTGCGCCGCATCATCATGGGCGCCGTCAGCGCCTGACCCGGTCCGAACCGCTGTCAACCGACACCCGAACCCCCAACCACCGACCCGTTTTCGCGCCCGTCCGCTGCCTCGCGGACGGGCGCGACCTTTACGGGTAGCGTGCCGATCATGGAGACCGTGCCCATTCAGATGCCAGACGGGACCATGGTGCCGGTGCGCTTGATACCGGCGAAAGGCCCGCACCGGCATCCGATTACGGCCGACAACCCCCGGCCGGTGGTGGTGATCGCGCCCGGCCTGGGCGTCCCGGGGGAGTACTACTCGCTGTTCGGGAAGCCATTGGCGGACCGGGGTTTCGATGTGGCGCTGCTGGAGGTCCGCGGAAACGGAGACAGCCGGCCGAAACCCGGCGTCCCGAGCACCCACGGCTATCAGGAACTGGTGGCCATGGACTTCCCCGCCATGTTCGAGGTGGTGCGCGAGCGGTTCCCCGAGAGCACGCCATACCTGCTGGGGCACAGCATGGGTGGCCAGCTCGGCGTCATGTACGCCTCCCGGATCCGCGGGCGGCTGGGCGGATTGATCCTCATCGCCTCCGGCACGCCGCATTTCCGCGGCTACACGGGCCTGGCCGCGGTGGGCAGCGCGGCGCTGTCGCTGACCGCCAATCTGGCCGGGTTCTGGCCCGGCGACACCATCACCGCGGGCGGCTTCGGACGGCAGTCGAAGGCGCTGATCGCCGACTGGGCGCGGCTGGCCCGCACCGGCCGATTCCAGCCCGCCGGAGCCGATATCGACTACGAGGAGCGCATCGGGCGGCTGAAACTGCCGGTCCTGTCGATCACCATGACCGGCGACGAGCTGACCCCGCGCGGGTCGGCGCGGCAGCTGCTCGCCAAGCTGTCCGAGGCCGACATCACCACCTGGCACAATCCGGACCCGCTCGGGCACAACGGCTGGATCAGCGATCCCGAGTCCACCCTCGACTATGTCGAAAAGTGGCTCCGGGACCGCTGATTCGCGGGCCGATTCAGAGGGTGCGCGACCGCGGCCCGGTCATCTTCTCCGGGCTCAGCAGCTCGTCGAGCTCGTCCTTGCTCAGGGCGCTGCGCTCCAGCACCAGGTCGTAGACGCTGCCGCCGGTCCGCAACGCCTCCTTGGCGATCGCCGCCGACTGCTCGTAGCCGAGCTTGGGCACCAGCGCGGTCACCAGGCCGATGCTGTGCGCCACCAGATCCCGGCAGTGTTCCCGGTTGGCGGTGATGCCGGTGATGCAGCGGCTGGTCAGGGTGATGGCCGCATTGCGCAGCATCATCAGGCCCATCAGCAGGTCGTAGGCCATGATCGGTTCGGCCATGTTCAATTCCAGCTGGCTGGCCTCGGCGGCCATGGTGACGGTCATGTCGTAGCCGATGAGCTGGAAGCAGACCTGGTTCACCACCTCCGGGATGACCGGGTTGACCTTGCCCGGCATGATCGACGAACCCGGTTGGACCGCGGGCAGATTGATCTCGCCCAGGCCGGCGCGCGGGCCGCTGGAGAGCAGCCGCAGATCGTTGCAGATCTTGGACAGCTGGACCCCCGCGCGCTTGAGGGTGCCCGACACCGCCACGAAATCGCCTGAGTCCTGGGTGGCTTCGACCAGGTTCTCGGCCTGGCGGATGGGCAGCCCGGTGATCTCGGCGAGATTCCGGGTCACCAGGTCCGCGTAGCCGGGCGGGCTGGTGATGCCGGTGCCGATGGCGGTGCCGCCCATGTTCACCGCGAGCAGGTCCTGCCCGATGCGCTGCAGATGGCTGACGGCCTCGCCGATCATGACCGCGTACGCGCCGAACTCCTGGCCCAGCGTCATGGGGACGGCGTCCTGCAGCTGGGTGCGGCCCATCTTGATGACGTCGCCGAATTCGACCGCCTTGGCCCGCAGGGCATTCCGCAGTTCCGTCAATGCCGCGGCGGCGTCCTGCAGCGACAGGTACACGCCGAGCTTCACCGCGGTGGGGTAGACGTCATTGGTGGACTGGGAGCGGTTCACGTCGTCGTTGGGGTGCAGGTAGCGGTACTCGCCCTTGCGATGCCCCATCAGCTCCAGACCGCGGTTGGCGATGACCTCGTTGGCGTTCATATTGGTCGAGGTGCCCGCGCCGCCCTGCACCATGTCGACCATGAAGTCTTCGCGCAGCCGCACCGCTGCCGGGCTGCCCGGCTCCAGCAGCTCGTCGCAGGCGCCGATGATGGCCGTCGCCTTCTCCTGCGTGATCGACCCGAGTTCCGCGTTCGCCAGTGCGGCGGCCTTTTTCACGTAGGCGAGCGCGGACACCAGGTGCCCGAACCGGCGCAGCTTCACGCCCGAGATCGGGAAGTTCTCCATAGCGCGCAGGGTCTGGACGCCGTAGTACGCTTCGGCGGGCAGTTCCCGGGTGCCCAGCGAATCGTGTTCGGTGCGAATGCCGCCCAGCGGCTGCTGGGCCGCGATCGCCGCCGCCAGCCGCTCGGAGACGGTCCGCATGCGGTGCGCGATGAGCCCGGCGACGCGGGCGACGATGCGGTAGTAGCGATCCGGGTGCTGCCCGGCCAGTTCCCGCAGGGTGGCCCGGGGCACCACGAGCACCACCGCGCCGTCGCGGGTGCGGCCGCTGGCGGTGTGCGGGGTGTCGTCCACCAGCGCGACCTCGGACACCAGGCTGCCGGGGCCCAGGCGCGCAAGCTGGATCTCCTGACCGGTGAGCCCGGAGATGATCTGGACCTCGCCCTCGACCACGATCCCCGCCCACTCCCGCGGGGTGGCCTCGTGGAACAGGGTTGAGCCGGCCGGATATTCGCGCCGCTCGGCGGTGGCGGCGAAGGACCGGACGTCGTCCGGATCGAGCCCGGTCGCGGCGGCGGTGGTCTCGATCAGCTCGTCCAGTTGGTCCACATCGGCTCCCGGGGCGTCAGTCCATCAGCTGCTGGGTGAAGAACTCGTAGATTATCGCCGCCTGGAAGGCGGACTGCTTGTTGTCCGCCGCGCCGCCGTGGCCGCCCTCGATGTTCTCGTAGTACCAGACGTCGTGGCCCTCGGATGCCAAGCGCGCGGCCATCTTTCGGGCATGGCCGGGGTGCACGCGGTCGTCGCGGGTGGAGGTGGTGAGCAGGATCGGCGGATACTGCCGGTCCGGGCTGGTGTTCTGGTACGGCGAGTACTTCGCGAGGTACTCCCACTCCTCCGGCTTGTCCGGGTCGCCGTACTCGGCGATCCAGGACGCGCCCGCCAGCAGCAGGTGGTAGCGCTGCATGTCCAGCAGCGGCACCTGGCACACGATGGCCCCGAACAGCTCCGGGTACCGGGTCAGCATGACGCCCATGAGCAGGCCGCCATTGCTGCCGCCCACCGCGCCCAGCTGCCCGGGCGTGGTGATGCCGCGTGCCACCAGATCCCGCGCCACGGCCGCGAAATCCTCGAAGGCCTTGTGCCGGTTGGCCTTCAGCACCGAGGTGTGCCATTCCGGGCCGTATTCGCCGCCGCCGCGGATATTGGTCATGACGTAGGTGCCGCCGCGCTCCAGCCAGCCCATCCCCACCATGCCGCTGTAGCTGGGGGTGCGGGAGACCTCGAACCCGCCGTAACCGGACATCACGGTCGGGCCCGGGGAGCCCTGGCGATCGCGGTGGCGGATCACGAAATACGGGATCTGGGTGCCGTCGTCGGACTGCGCGAAGAACTGCTCGGTCACGATGCCGTCGGCGTCGAAGAAGCCCGGCTCCTGCTTGAGCACCTCCACGCTGCCGCCCACCGACCCCGACATCAGCGTGGTCGGGCGGGTGAAACCACTGGTGGAGAGCATGAATTCGTCGCCGCCGTCGAGGCGGTCCAGGTTCATGATGCTGGTGCTGGCCATGGCCGGGGTATCGGCCAGCGGCTCGCGGGTCCAGCCGTCGGGGCCGGGGGTGAGCACGTACAGCTTGGTCTGCACGTCCTCCAGCGTGACCAGCAGCAGGTGGTTCTCGGTCCAGCCGTAGCCGTGCAGCGCGGTGTGCGCGTCGGGGGTGAACAGGACGTCGAAATCGCGTGCGCCGGACAGGAATGCCTCGAAGTCGGCGGCCAGCAGCGCGCCGGCCGGATAGATGGCGCCGTTCACCTCCCACGGCGCCTTCAGCCGCACCAGCAGCCACCGCTTGTACCAGGTCTCGGTGGCGTCGGTGGGCACGTCGATGAAGCGCAGCGTGCCGTCGGATTCCAGCAGGTAGACCTCTTCGTTGAAGAAGTCGGTGGCGCGGCTCAGGAAGTGCCGCTCGTAGCCGGGGGTGCGGTCGTAGCCCGCGGAGACGGCCACATCGGTGACCTCGCCCTCGTACACGAATTCCGCTGCCTCCAGCGGGGTTCCGCGCCGCCAGCGCTTCACCACCCGCGGATAGCCGGAGTCGGTCAGCGAGCCGGGGCCGAAATCGGTGCCCACGTACAGGGTGTCGTGATCGATCCAGGCGAAGTCCGACTTGGCCTCGGGTAGGTGGAAGCCGCCGTCCTCGGGCGCGATGAAAGCCTTTGCCTCGATATCGAATTCGCGGACCACCTTGGCGTCCGCGCCGCCGCGCGAGAGGCTGATGAGCGCGCGCCGCTGCTCCGGCCGCTTCACCGCCGCACCGCCCCAGACCCAGTTCTCGCCCTCGGTGGCGGCCAGCGCGTCCAGGTCGATGAGGATCTCCCAGTCCGGCTCGTCCTTCGCGTACTCGGCGAAGGTGGTGCGCCGCCACAGGCCCTTCGGGTGCTCGCGGTCGCGCCAGTAGTTGTAGAGCCACGGGCCGCGCCGGCCCGGATAGGCGATGCGGGTGTCGGTGTCGAGCATGGCCAGCACGCGCGCCTCGAGATCGGTGAAGCGCTCCGAGGACGCGAACCGCTCCCTGGACACCGCATTACGTTCTTCCGCCCAGGTCAGGGCGCGTTCGCTCTCGACCTCTTCGAGCCACAGGTAGGGATCCGTCACGTCCTGTCCAACACCGGTCATGCCCTCATTGTTGCCGAGGCGCGCGTTCGCCGGTCGCGAACGTGTTGCCGGGCACTCCGCCGCACGATCAGTAGGATTGCGGTTTCGATACCGATCGGATCCAGGAGGCCTCGGCGTGTCGCATGAGCCCCGGCTGTGGGAACAGCACTGCTGCCTGCCGCTGCTGCCGACCGCGGACCTCACCGAGCTGACGCGGTACCCGCTGGGCTCCTACCTCTCGGTCAATATCGGCTACGCGCCGCAATCCACCCGCGAGTCGCTCGAGCTGGTCACCCAGTTCCGGCGGGATGCCCTGACCGACGGCCGATTCCGCCTGGTGCACAGCATCGAGGACGCCTGGCCGGAGGTCCCCACCGCGGAGACCGACGCCACCCTCGCGCTGGCCTTCGACCTCGAGGACTCCGGGCCGCTGGGGGGTGATCTCGACAATGTCGAGCTGTTCCACGAACTGGGCCTGCGCTCGCTGCTGCCCACCTACAACCACGCCAACGCGGCCGGCTGCGGGTGCCTCGACACCGACGACACCGGCCTCACCGCCTACGGCCGCGACCTGATCCGCACGCTCAACGAGGTCGGGGTGTTCGCCGACGGGTCGCACTGCTCGCGGCGCACGGGACTCGACATCGCCGAGACCACGACCGTGCCGATGATCTACAGCCACTCGAATTTCGCGACGCTGTGGGCACATCCGCGCAATATCGGCGACGACCAGGCCAAGGCGTGCGCTGCCACCGGTGGCGTGATCGGTATCAACGGTGTCGGCATCTTCCTGGGCCGCAACGAACCCGCCGACGGGGCCGGGCGCATCGAGGCCATGGCCGACCACATCGCCTACGGCGCGGAACTGGTCGGCATCGAGCACATCGGGATCGGCTCCGACTACTCCTTCGACGCCGAGGATTTCAACGCCGAACTGGCCGGCAATCCGGACAGCTACTCCGAGGAGTACACGCGCTACGGGCAATTGCAGTGGGTGCCACCGGAAGACCTGCTCGGCACGTCCGGGGTGCGGGGGCTGGACGAGGCGCTGGCCGCGCGCGGCTTCTCCGCCGCCGACCGGGCGGCCGTCTTCGGCGGCAATTTCGCGCGCGTGGCGCGGCAGGTCTGGCGGGATTAGCCGCGGCGGGTCCGGCGGGATCAACGGACGGTCGGAGATCTCGGCCGGGCCACCGGGTGCGACGGACTGATCGGTCGCATCCAGACCGCGGGCGTGACCGCTCTCACGTGTTCCGCGTCTCACGCGGGCGGGGGATGGCTGAGTGAGGTCCCGGCAACAGGTCTAGTCTCGATGCCGTGACTTCCCACTACGATGTCGTCGTTCTCGGCGCTGGTCCCGGCGGTTATGTCGCCGCGATCCGTGCCGCTCAACTCGGCCTGCGAACAGCGATCGTCGAGCAGAAATACTGGGGTGGCGTGTGCCTGAACGTGGGCTGCATTCCGTCCAAGGCACTGCTGCGCAATGCGGAGCTGGCTCATATCTTCACCAAGGAAGCGAAGACCTTCGGTATCTCGGGTAACGCGACCTTCGACTTCGGCGCGGCGTTCGACCGCAGCCGCAAGGTCGCGGACGGCCGGGTCAAGGGCGTCCACTTCCTGATGAAGAAGAACAAGATCGACGAGTTCGACGGCAAGGGCACCTTCACCGGCCCGAAGTCGCTCTCGGTCGCGCTCACCAAGGGCGGTACCGAGGACATCACGTTCGACAATGTGATCATCGCCGCGGGCACCGAGACCAAGCTGCTGCCGGGCACCTCGCTGTCCGCCAACGTGGTCACCTACGAGGAGCAGATCCTCACCCGTGACCTGCCGGGTTCCATCCTCGTCGTGGGTGCGGGCGCCATCGGCATGGAGTTCGCCTACGTCCTCAAGAACTACGGCGTGGACGTGCGCATCGTCGAATTCCTCGACCGCGCACTGCCGAACGAGGACGCCGACATCTCCAAGGAGATCACCAAGGCGTACAAGAAGCTCGGCATCACCATCACCACCTCTGCGGCCGTGCAGTCCATCGAGGACGACGGCTCCAAGGTCACCGTGTCGATCAAGGACAACAAGTCCGGCGCGATCGAGACCGTCACCGTGGACAAGGTGCTGCAGGCCGTCGGCTTCGCGCCGCGCGTGCAGGGCTACGGCCTGGAGAACACCGGCGTGCAGCTCACCGACCGCGGCGCCATCGCGATCGACGAGTACATGCGCACCAACGTCCCCGGCATCTACGCCATCGGTGACGTCACCGCCCTGCTGCAGCTCGCGCACGTCGCCGAGGCGCAGGGTGTGGTCGCGGCCGAGACCATCGCGGGCGCGGAGACCATGTCGCTGGGCGACTACCGGATGATGCCGCGCGCCACCTTCTGCCAGCCGCAGGTCGCCTCCTTCGGCCTCACCGAGCAGCAGGCCCGCGACGAGGGCTACGACGTGAAGGTCGCGACCTTCCCGTTCACCGCCAACGGCAAGGCGCACGGCCTCGGCGACGCGCAGGGCTTCGTCAAGCTCATCTCCGACGCCAAGTACGGCGAGCTCATCGGCGGCCACCTCATCGGCCCCGATGTCTCCGAACTGCTGCCGGAACTGACCCTGGCCCAGAAGTGGGATCTCACGGTCAACGAACTGGCCCGCAACGTCCACACCCACCCGACCCTGTCGGAAGCCCTCCAGGAAGCGATCCACGGCCTCGCCGGCCACATGATCAACTTCTAGCTCTCGAAGACTCTCGGGGGCTTCGCCCCTGAAACCCCAAGGGATTTCGGGGGCCGGCCCCCGAACCCCCGAAGGGGAGGCGAGTCCCGCCAATCTCAGGGTTCCGTCGCCGAAATCCTGAAGCGGCCCGGTGCCGGCGATTTCCGCTGGCACCGGGCCGCTTTCGTTTGTTCGAGCGCTCAGTCCGCCAAGTGCAGGCGGCGGTGGAGGGCGTAGACGCGGTCGGTCAGTTCCGGGAAGGGGCCGGAGACCGGGATGCCCGGGGCCACCTCCTGGATGGCGAGGGGGCGGATGGGGCCCGCGGGAACGCCGAACTCGTTGAGCCACTCCGTGAGCTGGGCGGTGGAGGCGGCATAGACGATGCGGCCCAGGCCGACCCAGGCGTGCGCGGCCGAGCACATGGCGCAGTGTTCGCCGGAGGTGTAGACCGTGGCCGTCGCCCGGTCCTCGGGGGTGAGGTGCTCGGCGGCCCAGCGGGCCAGCTCGAATTCGGGGTGGCGGGTGGCATCGCCGCCGGAGACCCGGTTGCGGTCCTCGGCGAGCACGGTGCCGTCCGCGCCGACCAGCAATGACCCGAACGGCTCGTCGCCCGCGTCCAGGGCTTCGGCGGCCAGCTCCACGCAGCGTTCGAGATACTGCAGATCGGTATCGGCGGACATGCGGCTCCGTTCTTCGGTTTAGGTGCGGTGGTAGGCGGTCTGGGCCGCTTCGATCTTCGCGATATTGGACTCGAGGATCTCGATGAGGCCGACGAGCTGGTCGGCCACCTGCGCGCCGAGGTCGGTGAGGGTGTACTCGACGACCGGCGGGATGGATTGCTGGACTTCGCGATTGACCATGCCGTCGCGTTCCAGGGTCTGCAGGGTCTGGGAGAGCATGCGTTCGGAGATGCCGTCCACGCGGCGGCGCAGCGCCGAGAACCGGTAGGGGCTCTCGCGCAGGGCGGCCAGGGCGAGCACGCCCCAGCGACTGGCGACGTCTTGCAGGACCGGGCGCGAGGAGCAGTTGCGGGCGAAGACGTCGGCTTCCAGGGTGGGGTCGTCCGGGTAGGACCGGTCGGGAGGCCGGGCGTTCATGAGATCGAGGTTACCTGTGTTTCGGGTAGCGGTTCAGGAATAGCATGTGCTTACTATTAGTTAGTACATGTCAGCAGTGCAGTTCATTCCCTGAAACCTGGAGGTAGTCATGACCGTCGCAGTCACCGGAGCAAGCGGACAGCTGGGTCGCCTGGTCGTCGAGGCGCTGTTGAAGGACGGATCGCAGCCGGTGGTGGCGGTGGTCCGCGATCCCGCCAAGGTGGCCGATCTGGCCGCGCGGGGTGTCGAGGTGCGGGTGGCGAGCTATGACGATCCGGAAGCGCTCGAGCGCGCCTTCCAGGGCGTCGACCGCGTGCTGCTGGTCTCCGGCAACGAGTTCACCAAGCGCGTCGCCCAGCACACCAACGTGCTGCGCGCGGCCGAGCGGGCGGGCGTGAAACTGCTGGCCTACACCAGCATTCCGCAGGCCGGCCGCAATCCGCTGATCCTGGCCCAGGAGCACATCGGCACCGAGGACGCGCTGGCCGGAGCGAGCATCCCGACCGTGCTGCTGCGCAACGGCTGGTACTGGGAGAACTACACCGGCGGCCTGGCACACGCCATCGAGACGGGCGTGCTCTACGGCGCGGCGGGCGAGGGCAAGGTATCCGGTGCGGCCCGCGCCGATTACGCCGAGGCCGCCGCTCGCGTCCTCACCACCGACGGTCACGAGGGCAAGGTCTACGAGCTCGGCGGCGACGAGACGCTCTCGTATGCCGAACTGGCGCAGGTGATCTCGGAGGTGGCCGGCAAGCCGGTCCGCTACCAGGACCTGCCGCAGGCCGACTACGCCGCGGCGCTGCAGGGCGCGGGTCTGGACGCCGCCTACGCCGCCGCCCTGGCCGATGCCGACGCCGGTATCGCCGACGGCATCCTGGCCGTCGACTCCGGTGATCTGCAGCGGCTGCTGGGCCGCCCGTCGACCCCGGTCGCCGAGGTCTTCCGTGCCGCGCTGAGCTGATCGAGATACGTGTAGGGCCGATCGAGTTCGGGGACCGGCAGGCTCAGTACCAGTTGTGGGCCTGCCAGAAGGCCCAGGCGGCGTTGGGGCTGCCGTAGCGCTCGACCATGTAGCGGTAGGCCCAGCGCAGCTGGGTGAGCGGGTTGAACATCCAGTCCGGGCCCTCGCTGAACATCTTGTGTGCGGGGAGGGCCTGGGCCAGCCCGTAGGCGCCGGAGGTCGGGTTGATGGCGAAGACCTGCCAGTCGCTCTCGTGCGTGATGATCTGATTGAACGACCCCCACTGGTCCCCGGGCACGATGAAACGTGACAGTGTCTGCAAGGCCGGTTTGGAGAACCGCTGGGCTGCGCCGACCAGCTGCAGCAGGGACGCCGGGTCCACCGGCAGGGCGGCCGGGAGCGCGGATTGAGCGATGGGGTCGGCGATTTCGGTGCGCGCGTCGGCGGTGCCGACGGCGACGGTGAGCGGGGCGAGGGCCGCCACGAGCAGTCCGAGGACGGTGGCTCGGAGCGGACGCTTGTCGAGAATGGGCAACGCCTGGTCCTTCCGTGCGGTTCACGAAAAAACAGACCCATCTGGCTTCAGCTAGGAACCGACCGTACGCCCTGCCGTTTCCCGGGAGGGGTGAGCGACACGCGGTGAAATGCCTGATCGCAGTGGATTGCCGGTCAGCGCGCCCGGCCGAGCAGCAACTCCCGCTCGATCTCATTGCCGGTCAGATCGGCCGCGCGCCGAAAAGCGGCCCGCGCCTCCGCATCCCGGCCCAGCCGCGCCAGCAGATCCCCGCGGACCGCGTGCAGCAGGTGATAGTCGTCGAGCGCCCCGGTCTCGGCAATGGCGTCGATCAACTCCAGGCCCGCGCCGGGGCCGTGCACCATGGCCACCGCGACCGCCCGGTTCAACTCCACGATCGGCGACGGAAACCGTTGCGCCAGTATGGCGTACAGTCCGGCGATGCGCCGCCAGTCGGTCTCGGCGGCGGTCGGGGCCACGGCGTGCACGGAGGCGATGGCGGCTTGGAGCGCGTAGCGCCCGGGCGGAAGGTCCCGCATCCGATTCAGCGTGTGCGCGCGGCCCAGCGCGGTCAGGCCGCGTTCGATCGAGAGCCGATTCCACCGGGACCGGTCCTGATCCGGCAGCAGCACCAGCGCGTTGTCCGCGTCACTGCGGGCGGTGGTGCGGGAAGCCTGCAGTTCGAGCAGGGCCGCCAGCCCGTACGCCTCCGGCTCCTCGGGCAGCAGCCCGGTCAGGATGCGCGCCAGACGCAGTGCGTCCTCGCACAATTCGGCCCGGACCCAGCGCTCGCCGGAGGTGGCGGTATAGCCCTCGTTGAAGATCAGGTAGATGACCTCGAGCACGGAGTCCAGGCGCGCGGCCAGCTCGGCGCCCGCGGGCACCTCGTAGGGAATCCGTTTGGCCGCGATGGTGCGCTTGGCGCGCACGATGCGTTGCGCCACGGTCGATTCCGGGACCAGATGGGCCCGCGCGATCTCGGCCGTGGTCAGGCCGCCCACCATGCGCAGGGTGAGCGCCGCCCGCGCCGGGGGCGAGAGCACCGGATGGCAGGCGGTGAAGATCATGCGCAGCAGGTCGTCCGCGATGGCCGGTTCCGGTTCGCCGGGCGGCTGCTCGGCCGTGAGCGTCTCACGGCCGAGCAGCTCCAGCTTCCGCGCGAAGTTCACGTCGCGCCGAATGCGGTCCACCGCACGGTGTTTCGCCGTCAGCATGAGCCAGCCGCCCGGATTCGGCGGGACGCCGTCGCGAGGCCACTGTTCCAGCGCCGCCACATGGGCGTCCTGCGCGAGCTCCTCGGCAGTCGCGATATCGCCGACCAGGCGGGTCAGGCCCGCCACCAGGCGCGGCCATTCGATGCGCCAGGCCGCCTCCACGGCCCGGCGCGCCCGCTCCTGCTGCGGATTCAGTTCTGGCCGTCCAGCTGTCGTATCTCGATCTCGATGTCCCAGTCCGGCCCGTGCACCCGCAGGAACCGGGACGCCCACTCGGCCGCCTCCTCCTGCGAACGGGTCTGCAGCACCAGGTATCCGCCGATGATCTCCTTGGATTCGGTGTACGGCCCGTCCATGACGGTCTGCACGCCGCCGGTCTGCCGGATCCGGGTGCCCTCCTCGACCGGGCGCAGGCCCGCGGTGTCGAGCAGCACGCCCGCCTTGGTCATCTCCTCGATGATCTCGTTGACCTTGGCGATCAGGTCGTCGCCGGGCCCTTCCCCGGGCATCTGGGCGGGGTCCAGGCGAATCAGTGCCAGGTATCGCATTGCTCAATCCTCTCGCTGGGCGACTGCATAGCGGACATAGAGGGCACCACCGTCGAACGACTTCGATTCCAGCAGGTTCAGATTCAGTTCGGTCTTGTCCCGGAACATAGGGGTGCCGGAGCCGATTGTCACCGGATGGATGACGATGCGGTACTCGTCGATGAGCCCGGCGTCGGCGAACCAGTGCACCAGGGTGGGGCTGCCGTAGATGACCAGCGCGCCGCCGTTCTCCGCCTTCAGCTCCGCGATGCGCGCCGCCCCGTCACCGTCGATGATCCGGGTGTTCCGCCAGCCGGCCGACTCGAGCGTGGTCGAGAAGACGATCTTGTCGATATTCGTGACCCATTCGGCGTGTTCGAGATCGTGTGCCGTGGCCTCCGGGTTGTCCGGAACGCTCGACCAGTGATCGCGCATGCCCTCGAAGGTCTTGCGGCCGTAGATCGTGGTACCGATATCGGCCCGGATGTGCTCGTCGTGGAAGGCGGCGAGGTCCGGGCTGTAGGCGCCGAATGTCCATTCCAGTCCCAGCTCGGTGTGTGAGGCCGCGAAGCCGTCGAGGGTCATGTGCTCGAAAGCCACCACTTTTCGCATCGGATTCCTCTCGTCGAAGTGCCGGGCCGCCGTTCGACCCTCGACTACTCCTCGAACGGGCCCGGCCGGAATCGACACGTTCGACGGCGGAACTTTCAGCGGTTTCCGGTCAGACCCACTGGACCAGTTGGATGACGATCCCATTCGGGTCGAGGGCCTGGAAGTAGCGCTCGCCCCACGGCTCGGTCTCGATGGGGGTCACGATCGGCACGCCTTCGCGTTGGACGCGGGCGTATTCGGCGTCGATGTCGTCGACGACGAACACCACCAGCAGGCCCTGGCCCGCGCTGCCCGCGATGCGGTCCGGCTTGAAGCTGCCGAGGCCGGTGCGCAGATAGATGACGTCGAATCCGGCGTCGGGCCGGGTCACGTTGACGAAGCCGTCGGCCGACATCTTCTCGGCGAAACCGAAGTGGTCGATGAGGAACGTCGCCGAGGCGATCGGGTCGGGCACGTTCAGGGAGATCGCGGATGCGGTGATGGTCATGGGGCCTCCTCGGGTGGTGCCGATCAACTCTGTACTAAGTACGCTGTACTTTGTACAGACATTCCCGACGGCATGCAAAGTGGCGACTGTCACATCGATACGATCGGCGACGGAGGTGACGCGAATGGCCGGACGAAGCGGGGAACGCAGCAGCGCGGGCGACCCGGTGCGCACGCTGGAACTGCTGTGGCGCGAGCCCGGCTCCGGTGGTTCGGCGCGCGGGCCCAAACAGCGCACCACCCTCGACGCCGTCATCGCGGCCGCTCTGGAGATCGCCGACGGCGCGGGGCTGGGGGCGCTCACCATGCGGTCGGTGGCGGCCAAGCTGGGCATCACGCCCATGGCCACCTACACCTACGTGCCGGGCAAGGCCGAACTGCTCGACCTCATGCTCGACACCGTCTATCAGCGCATGCCGCGTCACGATCTCACCGGAATGTCCTGGCGGGAACGGGTTTCCGCGATCGCCGCCGAGAATCGCGCCCTGCTGGCCGAGCATCCCTGGGTGGCCCATCTGCCGACCACGCGGCCGCCGCTGGGTCCCGGCGTGGCCGCGAAATATGACCACGAGCTGCGCGCCTTCGACGGGCTCGGCCTCGGCGACCTGGAGATGGACGCCGCCCTCACCTATGTGCTGGGCTTCGTGACCTCGACCGCGCAGCTGGCCATCGACAGCGCCCGGGCCGCGACCGAGAGCGGGCACTCCGATCGCGAGTGGTGGGAGCGGGCGGCCCCGCTGCTGGCGCGGGTCTTCGACGCCGACCGCTATCCCCTGGCGGCCCGGATCGGCGCGGTCGCGGGGCAGGCCCACGACAGCGCCTACGGTGCGGACCACGCCTATGAGTTCGGGCTGGCCCGGGTCCTGGACGGATTGGCCGCGCTCATCGAAAACCGCAGGCCCTGAGCGCGGCCGGTCGGTTCGGACGACACGCGCGAGAGAGACCGATCGGGACGATGGTCTCAATTTCGCCGCGCGGACCGGGCGATCGCGGGCAGAATTCCCCCCATGCCGCGATCAACCCCGGCAATCGTCGCCGCCGAAACCTTCAGTCGGGTAGCGCAGCCGGTGCTCCCGATGGGAGACGGGCTGGTGCTGCGGCCGTGGCTGCGCCGGGACGGGCCCGAGGTGTACGTGGCCTTCCAGGATCCGGCCATTCGGCGCTGGCACGTGCGCACCGCGGACACCGTGGAGGAGGCCGGGGAGTGGGTGGACTCCTGGGCGCGCTCGTGGAGCGGTGGCACCGCGGCCAATTGGGCTGTCGCCGATGGCCGCAGCGGCCGGCTGATGGGCCGGGCCTCGCTGCATCACATGGAACTCGGGCACGGCGAGGCCGAGCTGGCGTACTGGGTGGTCCCGGCGGCGCGCGGCCGCGGCATCGCCCCGCGCGCGGTGGAGGCGCTGGTCGGCTGGGCCTTCGAGGTAGCCGGATTCCACCGCCTGGAATTACGGCATTCCGTGCATAACGCCCAATCCTGCCGGGTGGCACACAAATCCGGCTTCGTGCTCGAGGGCATCAATCGCAGTGCGGGCCTGCACGACGACGGCTGGCACGACATGCACCTGCACGCCCGCATCCAGCCCGCCCGCCCCGCCGAACCTGCCTACGCGCATCGCATCCCGCACGCCGAGACCGTTCCCGAAGCCGCCACCCAGCCGGTCTACCGCCTGCGCCGCTGACGCACGGCCGGATCGCGCGGCTAGTGGTCGGTTTGGATGCGGAGGGCGGTGATGGTGCTGGCCAGGCCCTCGTACTGGTTGGTGAGCAGGACGATTTCGATGAGGCGGCGCTCGTCGTAGTGGTCGGCGAGGGATTGCCAGGTGGCGTCGTCGAGGTCTCGGGTGGTGACCAGCTGGTCCACGGCGGTGAGTAGCGCGCGCTCCTTGGCGGACCACCCGGCGGCGGCCGGGCCTTCGCGGAGACGGTCCAGGATTTCGGCGGTGACGCCCGCGCGGCGGCCCAGCCGGATGTGATGGTCGGTCTCGTACTCGCATTGGCGCAGGTGCGCGACGCGCAGGATGACCAGTTCGGACTCGTACCGGCGCAGTTTGCCGCCCGGCATGAGGCGGCCGGAGAAGTGCAGCCATCCCCGGAACAGGCCGCCGGTCCGGCCCAGCGTGCTGAACAGATGCGCGTCCTCCGTGCCCGCGGCACGGGAAAGCGCCTGCCAGACAACCCAGTTCACCGGACCGAGCTCCCGCAGGCGACCAGGAGCGATGCGTGGCTTCGTCGACACCATCCCCCCAGTCAACACCCTGTCTGAGCCACTCGCCAGACCGACGGCCCGGCGCGGCGCGGATCGGGTCACTCGCGGACCGCCTGAGCGAGTTTGGTGAGCTCCAGTGCGCGGCGGGCGCGGGTGAGGACGTGGGCTCGGGAGCTGGTGAGGTGGGCCAGCAGGGTGCGCAGGGCGGTGTCCAGATCTCCGGCGAGCAGGTGTTCGGCGATGGCGATGTGGTCCTCGGCCATGGCGGCGATCCGCCCGGGAGTGGGCATGTCCAGGGCCCGCACCGGCCGCACCCGCGCGTGCACCGTCGAGAGCGCCTCGGCCAGTGCGGAATTGCCGGCGGCCAGCAGGAGCGTGGTGTGGAACCGCTCGTCGGCGGCGATGAGCTCGGCCCCGGGCTCCGGCGGGTCCTCGCGTATGTGCCGCCAGAGCTCGAGCTCTCGCTCGACCGCACCCAGATCGTGCGGCGTGACCGCAGGCCGAGCCGCCAGGGCCGGCGGTTCCGGCTGCACGGCGGCGGCCAGCGGTTCCGGGAGTGCCGCCGCGGTGGCCTGCAAGCGTTGGATTCCTCTGGCTTCCAGGACTATTCGGAGTTCGTACAGGTCCCCGAGTTCGTCGACCCGGGGGCGGTACGGGTAGAGGCCGTCGGTGTGGCGTTCCAGCAGGCCGTCGGCGAGGAGCCGGGCCAGCGCCTCGCGGACCGGGGTGCGGGAGACACCGTAGGTCTCGGCGAGGCGTTCCTCGCCGAGTCGTTCGGTGGGTACCAGCATCCCGGCCGCGAGATCGCGCTGCAGGGATCGATAGACCCGCTCGGACAACGGAATACGCCCCCTGCGCGCGTTCACGGAGTGTCCGATCAGATCGCCATGGCCTGGCGTACCGCGGATTCCGCGCTCGCCCCGCCCGCCCCGGAGGAGGTGACGCGGCCCGAGCGCAGGACGTAGAACTGCTGCGCGGCCTGCAGCGCGAAGCCGATGTGCTGTTCGACCAGCAGCACGCTGAGTCCGCCCCGGCCGGTGAGCTCGATGATGGTGCGTTCGATCTCGGCGACCACCGAGGGCTGGATACCCTCGGTCGGCTCGTCGAGGATCAGCAGCGCCGGTTCGGTGATGAGGGCGCGGGCGATGGCCAGCTGCTGGCGCTGGCCGCCGGAGAGCAGTCCGGCCTTGCGGGACAACAGCTCCCGCAGCGCGGGGAACAGGTCCAGCGCTTCGTCGACGAGTGCCTTGCCGCGTTTGCGGCCGTCGGCCGCCACCTGGAGGTTCTCCATTGTGGACAGCTGTGGAAAACTCTGCTGCCCCTGTGGAACATAGGCGAGGCCGCGCTTGACCCGTCGCGACGGCGACATCCTGGTGATGTCCTCGCCGCCGAAGCGGATCCGCCCCGACTTGGCGGGCAGCAGCCCGACCGCCGCACGCAGCAGTGAGGTCTTACCGGCCCCGTTGTGGCCCATGATGGCCGCCACGCCATTGTCCGGAACCGTCAGGGACACACCGTGAATCACCTCGGTCCGGCCGTAGCCGGTATGTAGGTCAACGAGTTCCAGCATCGGCGGCCTCCTTCGCCTCGTCCGATTCCTGCTCCGCGCCCATGGATTCTTCAGCGCTGGTCTCAGCGGGCGGTAGCTCACCGGCCGCGGCGGTGCCGAGGTAGACCTCCTGCACCTTCGGATCGGCCTGCACCTGCTCCACGGTGCCCTCGCTGAGGACGCGGCCGCCCGCGAGCACCGTCACCGAGCTGGCGAACGCGCGCATGAAATCCATATCGTGCTCGACGACGATGACCACCCGTTCACCGCCGATGCGGCGCAGCAGGTTTCCGGTCTCCTCGCGTTCCTCGGCGCTCATGCCCGCCACCGGTTCGTCCAGCAGCAGCACCGAGGCGTTCTGCACCAGCAGCATGCCGATCTCCAGCCACTGTTTCTGACCGTGCGCGAGTACCCCGGCAGGTTTGTCGCGCAGCTCGGCGAGTCCGGTGGTCTCGAGCGCCTCCTCGATGGCGGGCAGCACCGACTTGCGCCGGCGCAGCAGGGTGAGCGCGGAACGTCCCGCGCCCGCCGCGATATCGAGGTTCTGCAGCACGGTGAGCTGTTCGAACACGCTCGCCGTCTGGAAGGTGCGGCCCACCCCGAGCCGGGCGATCTGATGCACCTTGCGGCCGATCAGCTCGGCGCCGGTCTTCTGCGCCGAGCCGGTCGCGGGCACCAGGCCGGTGATGGCGTCGATGAGGGTGGTCTTGCCCGCGCCATTGGGTCCGATGAGGAAGCGCAGATCGCCCTGCAGGACGGTCAGATCCACGTCGGAGACGGCCTTGAAGCCGTCGAAACTCACGGACAGGCCGCGGATTTCGAGGTATTCGCTGTCCATTCCGGCATTGCCGCCGATTTTCGGTTCGGGTGCGGTCATCGTGCTTCCACCTTCTGCTCGGCCTCGACCGCCGCCTCGCTCTCGGGCGCGGCGGCCGGTTCCGGTGCGGCGTCGGGGGCCGTCGCAGGCCGCAGCCGCTCCAGCAACTGCTTGGCCATGGGCCCGAATCCGGCCAGTCCGGCCGGAATGAACCCGACCACCACGATGAACAGCGCACCCTGGAAGTAGGTCCACGCCGACGGGAAGTGCTCGGAGAACGTGGTCTGCGCCCAGGCCACGCCGATCGCGCCCAGCACCGGCCCGAGCAGGGTGGTGCGGCCGCCGATGGCGACGCCGATCAGGAACGCGATGGACGGGACCACACCGATGTCGGCGGGGGAGATGATGCCGACGATCGGGGTGAACAGGGCGCCCGCGATGCCCGCGAAGAACGCGGCCACCACATAGGCGACGATCTTGATATTGGCCGGGTCGTAGCCGAGGAACCGGACCCGTTCCTCCTGATCACGCACGGCGACGAGCAGTTCCCCGTACCGGCTGCGCATGAGCTGGCGTGCGACGGCCACCACGATCAGCAGCGTGCCCGCCGCGATGAAGAACAGCATCCGCCGGTTCACCGGATCATCCAGGCGGAAGCCGAAGAACGAGCGGAAGTCGCTCAATCCGGTGAAGCCGCCGATGGTCTGCTGCCCGGTGAGCAGGATCGCCAGCGCCGCGGCCAGCGCCTGGCTCAGGATGGCGAAGTACGCGCCCTTGACCCGGCGCTTGAACACCCCGAAGCCGAGCACGGCGGCGATGGCTGCGGGCAGCACCGCGATCGCCAGGAGCGCCACCGGCGCGGACTCGAAAGGCCGCCAGTACGAGGGCAATTGGTCCACACCCGCGATGGTCATGAACTCCGGCACATCCTCGTGCGCCTTGGCGGCGTCGGCCATCTGCATGTGCATGGCCATGATGTACGCGCCGATGCCGAAGAACACGCCCTGGCCCAGGGTGAGCATGCCGCCCCGCCCCCAGGCCAGGCCGATGCCGACGGCCACGATGGCGAAGCAGAGGAACTTGGCCAGCAGGCTCAACCGGAAATCGCTGAGCACGGCCGGCGCGAAGCCGAACAGGACGATGGCGGCAATGACGAAGCCGCCCAGGGCTTTCAGGGAAGAGTTGGCACTCAGCCGCTGGATGGTGGTCATGCCAGACTCCTCGTCCGGACGGTGAACAGACCCTGCGGGCGTACCTGCAGGAAGATCACGACCACGATGAAGACGATCACCTTGGCGACGGTCGCGGTGGTCGAGTATTCGACGAACGAATTCAGCAGGCCCATGGCGAAGGCCGCGATCACGGTGCCCTTGATCTGCCCGAGGCCGCCGATGACGACCACCAGGAAGGCGTCCACCAGATACGACTGCCCGATGGTGGGGCTGGTGGAACCGATCAGGGTCAGGGCCACACCGGCCACCGCCGCCAGCCCGGAACCGATGAAGAAGGTGCTCACATCGGTGAGACGCGAAGAGACGCCCGAGGTTTCGGCCAGGCTGCGGTTCTGCACCACGGCCCGGATGCGGCGGCCGAGCGGCGTCGTCTTGAGCGCGGTGGCCAGCGCGATCACCGCCACCACGGCCAGCACCATGATGAAGATGCGGGTCTTGGGCACCACGGTGCCCGCGATGGTGAGGCCGCCGGTCAGCCAGTCCGGCGCGACCACGTTCTTGGCGGGCGCGCCGAAGATGTCCCGCACCGCCTGCTGCAGGACCAAGCCGACACCGAAGGTGACCAGCAGGGTGTCCAGGGGGCGGTCGTACATCCAGCGGATGAGCCCCATCTCCAGGGCCGCGCCCAGCAGGCCGCCGACCAGGAAGCCGACGAACAGCGACACGATCAGCGCCACGCCCGTCGCCGAGATCAGTTGTTCCACAACGTAGGTCGTGTAACACCCGGCCATGATGAATTCACCGTGCGCCATATTGATGACGCCCATCTGACCGAAGGTCAGCGACAGACCCAGCGCGGCGAGCAGCAGGATCGAGCCCAGACTCAGCCCCGTGAAGAGCTGTCCGACAGCCACATCCATGATCAGTACCTCTCGAGCTCTATTGGTGGCGAACGCCGTACGGCTGGTGCGATGCCGCGGTGAGAGTCGCGCGGACACCGCACCAGCCGCCCCTCATCGGCGGCCGCCGAATTACTTCAGGCCCTTGGCCCAGTCGTAGTTCTTCAGGTACGGGTCCGGCTGGATCGGCTTGCCGGAATCCCAGACGGTGTAGATGAGCCCGTCGGGGTGGATCTCGCCGATGCGCGCGGTCTTGGTGATGTGGTGGTTGGAGCCGTCGATGGTGACGGTGCCCTCCGGCGCGTCGTAGCTGACGCCGTCGGCGGCCTGCTGAATGTCGGCCACCGCGAACGACTTCGCCTTCTCCACCGTCGCCTTCCACAGGTAGACCGAGGTGTAGGCGGCCTCCATCGGGTCGGAGGTGGGCTTGTTCGCGCCGTAGGCAGCCTTGTACGCGGCGACGAACGCCTTGTTCTGCGGGGTGTCGACGGTCTGGTAGTAGTTCCAGGCGGTCAGCTGGCCCGCGACGTTCTGCACGCCGACGCCGCCGACCTCTTCCTCGGCAATGGACACCGAGACCACCGGCATGTCAGCGGCTTTCAGGCCCGCGTTGGCGTACTCGCGGAAGAAGGCCACATTGGAGTCGCCGTTGAGGGTGTTGAACACCGCGCCCGCCTTGGCATTGCGGACCTTGTTGACGATGGTGGAGAAATCCGTGGAGCCCAGCGGGGCGTAGTCCTCGCCCTTGATCTCGATGCCATTGGCCTTGGCGTACGCCTTGATCTCGCGATTGGCGGTCTGCGGGAAGACGTAGTCGGAGCCCACCAGGTAGAGGGAGGTGATGCCCTTCTGCTTCAGGTAGTCCAGCGCCGGGATGATCTGCTGATTGGTGGTGGCGCCGGTGTAGAAGATGTTCTTCGAATCCTCCAGGCCCTCGTACTGAACCGGGTAGTACAGCAGCGAATTCAGCGATTCGAACTTGGGCTTCATGGCCTTGCGCGACGCCGAGGTCCAGCCGCCGAACACCGCGGCCACACAGTCGGAGCTGATCAGCTTCTCGGCCTTCTCCGCGAAGGTCTTGGGATCCGAGGCGCCGTCCTCGAGCACCACGTCCAGCTTCTTGCCCAGGACGCCGCCCGCGGCATTGATCTGGTCCACCGCCAGCTTGGTGGCATTGGCGACGGTGACCTCGCTGATGGCCATGGTGCCGGTCAGCGAGTGCAGTGAACCGATCTTGATGGTGTCCTTCGACGTGTCCACGCAGGACTTGGCATTGGAGCCCGACGCGGTGTCGCTGTCGCGTGAACCACAGCCGGCGACCAGGACGGCGGACAGCGCCAGCGCGGTCGGAATGGTGATCGCCTTCATCAGGCGGGCGGCCCTGTCCCGGCGGGGAGAGTCGTGCATGGGCGGATCCTTCACTTCACGGTGTTCGGCGGCACCACGTGCGCCGCTTGCGAATACCGCCGCGTATACAGCGGCTGTATTCGTGGAACGAAAGGTAAACGGGAAGTGTTGCGCCGGAATGACTCTCGATGAATGTCCGATTTCCTACATTGCCGCGGCGTGAATTTCTGCTCACCACATCGTGGTTCGTTCGATGTGCAGGAAACGTTATTGCAGGTCAAGGGATATGAAACGGCCCGAGCCGGGGTCAGCGAAAGCTGACACCGGCTCGGGCTCGACGGTGAGATCGGGTCAGTAGCAGTACTGGTCGTGGGTGTAGTAGTCGGTGTGGCAGTCCTGCTGCCACGTCCAGCCGTCCTGCCGGTCGTCGTTGGTGGTGCCGGCACCCGCCGCGCTACCGGTACCACCACCGATCAACGCACCGATCATGGCCGCGAACGGCAGGGCGATGATGCCGAGCCCCCCGGTGGCCACCGCGATGATGACGCCGACGACGACGCCACCGAGCGCACCACCCAACGCGCCCACGGCACTACCGGTTTCGGTCGCGCGCTGCTTGGGCGAGGTCGGCACCCACCGCCCGATATCCGCTGCACCCGGCTGCGCGACCTCGCCGGCCTCCGGATGCGCAACCAGCTTGGTCCCGTTGTCCTCGATGCTCGGATGCATCGAAACCACCAGATCCGTACCCGCGGTGGTCATCGCCAGCGGCATCCGCGACACAACCACCCCGGAGCCATCCAACACGTCCACCGACGCATCGGTGAGCCGGAAAGTGCCACCGGTCAGCGTCGTCGTAACCGTCTGGTCCGCATCCGACCGAACAATGGAGTAACCCAGATCGTTCTGCCCCTGAGCAGGGTGCTGAATCGACTGCACCGCAGCCGGATCCGGCGTCGGCGCGGCGTAGGACGTACCCCCTGTGATCGCCAGCGCGGCAATGGTGAGACCAGCTGTGGCGATAGCCTTCTCGATTTTCACACGATCATGTTCGTCTGCGATTCAACGCGTGTTTCCCATCCGGATAGGTCATCCAATCGGTCATCAAATGATGTCCAGCGGTCATCGAATGATGCACGGAGCCAATCCCGACGCCTCGCCGGACGAACTGAAAGTGCGGATCCAGAACTTCATCGACGATGGCCAGTCGAAGGACGCGGTCACTGAATGACGTAGGGGGAGATGGAGCTTCGGTGTTCGCTGATGTCGAGTGATTTGCCGAGGGGTGGGAAGGCGCGTTGGGGGCAGTTGGAGCGTTCGCAGACGCGGCAACCGGCGCCGATGGGGGTGGCTTTCGGCTCGTTCAGGTCGAGGCCGTCGGCGTAGACGGTGCGGCCGGCGTGGCGGAGTTCGCAGCCCAGTCCGATGGCGAAGGTTTTGCTGGGTTCGCCGTAGCGGGTGGCGCGGCGTTCGACGGTCCGGGCGATCCAGAGGTATTTGCGGCCGTCGGGCATCTGGGCGATCTGGGTCATGATCTTCGCGGGGTAGGCGAAGGTCTCGTAGACGTTCCAGAGCGGGCAGGTGCCGCCGCTGGAGGAGAAGTGGAAACCGGTGGCGGACTGGCGTTTCGACATATTGCCAGCGCGGTCCACGCGGACGAAGGAGAAGGGGACGCCGCGGAGTTTGGGGCGCTGTAGCGTGGACAGGCGGTGGCAGATGGTCTCGTAGCTCTGGGTGAAGAACGCCGACAGGCGTTCGACGTCGTAGCGGAAGTCCTCGGCCACCTCGTGGAAATGGGTGTAGGGGAGGACCGTGGCAGCGGCGAAATAGTTGGCGAGGCCCAGTTTTGCCAGCACGACCGAATCGTGGCCGCTGAAATTGCCCTCCGCCACCAGCTTTTCGATGAGCTCGCCGCATTCCAGATAGGCCAGCTCGGCGGCCAGCTTGAACACCCGCTGCCCGCCCGAGAGATGCGGCGCGATTTCCAGGCGGCGCTGCTCGGGATCGAAACGGTGCAGCACGCCGTCGCCCAGATCGATACGCTCCACGATCTGCACGCCGTGCGCATCGCTGAGGCGGCGCGGGATCTCGCGCTTGAGATCGCCGCCGTGGAATCGCATGCGATGGGTGAGTTCCTCGGCGGCGGTATCCAATTCGTGAATGTAGTTCTGCCGCTGATAGAAGTAGTCGCGCACTTCCTCGTGCGGTTTGGAGATGGCGCCCGAACCGCTGCCGTCGGCGAAACGGTCCTCGGTGGCGGCGGCCAGCTGTGCGGTCGTATTCCGGTAGCGGCGATGCATGTTCACCATGGCCCGCGCCAGACCCGGGTGCGCGGACACCATTTCGGCGATCTCCTGGGCGTCGGCCTCCACCCCGAGCTCCTGGTCCATCACGACCTCCTGGAGTTCGGCGATGAGCCGGGTGTCGTCCTGGGAGGAGAAGAAGCCGGCGTCGACGCCGAAGACTTCACTGATGCGCAGCAGGACCGGTACGGTGAGCGGACGCACGTCGTGTTCGATCTGATTCAGATAGCTCGCGGAGATCTCGAGCTTCTTGGCCAGCGAGACCTGACTCAAACCGCGCTCGGTACGCAGCTGTCGCAGCCGCGCACCGACGTAAGTCTTGGCCATGCGCCCAAGTTTATTGGTGTCTTCGCATCGTTGCCAACGTGAGAGTTAGCAGAGCTGCTGAGCTGTGTGTCACATCGTTGTCGGTCGCTCGGGTTACCGTCGACGAGTGCTCTTGTCCGATGTGGTTGAGGCGTCACAGGGTGTGCGGGCGACGTCGTCGCGAAAGAACAAGATCAAGATCTTTGCCGACCTGCTGAAGCAGGCGGCGCCGCAAGAGTTGGCGCAGGTCGTGGCCTGGTTGTCCGGCGAGCTGCCGCAGGGGCGGATCGGAACGGGCTGGCGCACGCTGACCACGCTCGCGGTCGAGCCGGCCGTGGTGTCCACGCTGTCCGTGGACGAGGTGGACACTTCTTTCAGCGAGCTGGCCGAGGTCGGGGGCAGCGGGTCGACGGCGCGACGACAGGAACTACTGGCCACCCTGTTCGGGGCCGCGACCCAGGACGAGCACGAATTCCTGCTCCGCCTGCTGACCGGGGAGATGCGGCAGGGCGCGCTGACCGCGATCGTCGCCGAGGCGGTGGCCACCGCCTTCGACGTGCCGATCGAGGCGGTGCGGCGGGCCCACATGCTGTCCGGGCGGCTGCCGGTCACCGCCGTCGCGGCGCGCACCGGCGGCGTCGAGGCCCTGGCCGGGTTCCGGCTCGAGGTCGGGCGGCCGATCCAGCCCATGCTGGCCTCGCCCGGCGCGATCCTCGAGGAGGCGATGGCCGAATTCGAGGGGCGGGTCAGCGTCGAGCACAAGATGGACGGCGCCCGCATCCAGGTGCATCGCGACGGCGACCGGGTGTGGGTGTTCACCCGCACCCTGCGCGACATCACCGCGAGCGTGCCCGAACTGGTCGAGGTGGTGCGGCAGCTGGACTGCACCAGCGTCGTGCTCGACGGAGAAACCTTGGCGCTCAACGACTCCGGCCGCCCACGGCCCTTCCAGGAAACCATGAGCCGCTTCGGCGCCACCACCTCCCAGGAACTGCTGCTGCATCCCTACTTCTTCGACTGCCTCCACCTCGACGGCGCCGACCTGCTGGACGCCCCGCTGCGCACGCGCCGCGAGGCCCTCACCGCGGTGGCCTGTGGCCTGACCATTCCGGCCCTCATCGCCCCCGACCCGGAAGCCGCCGCCGAATACTTCGACGGCGCGCTGGCCGCGGGCCACGAGGGCATCATGATCAAATCCCTGGACGCCCCCTACGCCGCCGGTCGCCGCGGCCGCTCCTGGCAGAAGATCAAACCCACCCACACCCTCGACCTCATCGTGCTCGGCGCGGAATGGGGCTACGGCCGCCGCACCGGCTACCTCTCCAACCTCCACCTGGGAGCCCGCGACCCCGAAGGCGGCGACCCGATCATGGTCGGCAAAACCTTCAAGGGCCTCACCGATGCCCTACTCCATTGGCAGACGGCCGAATTCCCGCGCCACGAACGCAAACGCGACGGCAACACCGTCTACCTCTACCCCGAACTGGTAGTCGAAATCGCCCTCGACGGCGTCCAGACCAGCCCCCGCTACCCCGGCGGCGTAGCCCTCCGCTTCGCCCGGGTAGTCCGCTATCGCCCTGACAAGGAACCTCACCAGGCCGACACCATCGACTCCATCCGCGCCCTGCTACCTGGCACCGAATAGCCCCGGGGGCGTGCCGCTCTCGTCTTCTTACTTTTCTGAGGCGCTGCTGGGCGGATTCCTGGGGGTCCCGGGGGCGGAGCCCCGAAATTGTCCCTGGGGGTTCGGGGGCGAAGCCCCTGAAAGTCTCGAGAGTTGGGCCTACCTCACAGACGATTCACAGCTGGAACAGGGCACGCTCCGAGTTTCGGGCGACATGATTCACGTGTCGACGCTCGACCGGACGGTTGTCAGGTGACGGGACACAGGAACTGCCACCGCATCTCCCACGCGGATTCCCTGTGAGCTCGTGCCGTTCGGGAGACTTCGACGGTGGATTGCGCATGGTCCACCTTGTGGCCGGTGGTGCCCCGCCCCCTCGCCGGGCACCGCCGGCCGCGGTCAAGATTCGTGCCGCGGTCAGGATTCGTAGTCGCGGGTGCCGGTCAGGTTCGGCAGCCGGCGGCGGCCGGCGGCCAGCTCACCCGCCAGATGCTCGTAGGCGATGGCCAGTTCGGTGAGCCGCTGGGCGGCATCGTGCACGGCGTCGTCGGGTGACATGGCCAGGGACAGGTAGGCGAGTGCGGAGAATTGCGCCAGCCGGTCCACCACCGTCCCCACGGTCTCGGTGTGCAGGTGGGCGTCGCGGGCGGCCTTGGGGAGTTCGGCCGCCACCCAGCTGTCGATATCGAGCACCAGCCGCGCCCGGTCGTGGTCGATCCGATCGGTGCCGCCCGCTCTGGTGAGCCGCCGCTCGTGCAGGTCCGCGAGTAAGCCGGCGCAGCGCAGTACCGGATGGTCGTCGGGGGGCAGGCCACGGCAGGCCTGCAGCAGCAGGTGTTTCGGTGGGAGCGGATGCACGGCCGACATCCTGCCCCTCGAATATCTCCGAATGGCAACGACATTCGGTGCCACTTTGCCGTGCAGGGGTTGCATCCGGTGCCGTGACGTGC
This sequence comes from Nocardia sp. NPDC059236, assembly GCF_042754085.1. Taxonomy (NCBI): domain Bacteria; kingdom Bacillati; phylum Actinomycetota; class Actinomycetes; order Mycobacteriales; family Nocardiaceae; genus Nocardia; species Nocardia sp. NPDC059236. Next base: position 629,046 of record NZ_JBHZAF010000003.1, on the reverse strand, counting down.
CGAGATGGTGGGGTGATCCTCACCGTGACCCTGAACCCGGCCTACGACATGACCTACCGGGTGGAGCATTTCGAGCGGGGCCGGGCGCAGCGGGTGCGGTCGGTGGATCAGCGGCTGGGCGGGCGCGGCATCAATGTCACGCGAGTGCTGAACCAGCTCGGCAAATACGCCCGCGCCACCGGCTTCTCGGACCATTCCTTCGCGGCCGCCGCGGAACTCGAGATGCCCGTGGACTTCGTGCACGCGCTGCCGTGGGTCCGCCGCACGGTGGTGATCAGCGAATCCGATGACGGCACCGCCACCGCGCTGTGGGAGCCCGGCCCGCGGGTCACCGAACCGCACGCGGTGGATCAGCTGCGGGTGCGGGTGGCGGGCCTGCTCTCGGATATGAGCGGTCTGGTCATCTCGGGTTCGCTGCCCGGCGGGGTGAGTCCGGGCCTGCCCGCCGAGCTGGCGCGCACCGCCATCGCCCGGGGCGTGCCCACGATCTGCGACTTCGACGGCCAGCCGCTGGAATTGGCCGCGCGCGTGCCCGGCGTAGTGCTCACCCCCAATGTCGAGGAGCTGGAACGCCTCACCGGCCGCCCGGCGGGCACCATTCCGGAGATCCTCGCGGCCGTCGATCCGCTCATCGCCGACGGCGTGGGCACGGTGGTGGTGACCCGGGGCGGCGCGGGCATGGTGGCGGTCACCCCGACCCGGGCCTGGACGGCGGCACTGCCGAAACCGCTGGCGGGCAACCCCACCGGGGCGGGCGACGCGGCGGTGGCGGCCATCATCGCCGCGCTGGCCGCCGGCACCACACCGGACTGGCCGGAGCTGCTCGCCGACGCGGTCGCCACTTCCGCTGCCGCCGTGGTCATTCCGGTCGCGGGGGAGATCGACCGGGTGCTGCGGGATCGGCTGCTGCCCACCGTGCGGGTGCGGGAACTCGAATCCGTCGCCGTCCGGCCGTGACACTCCGGGGACACGCCGTATGTGAGGTAGCTGTGAACTGAACCGCGCGGCGGCGTGGTGGCGGAGACCGGGGATTGTCCCGGGTTAGGTTGGGGGAGTGTCGGACCTAGGAACTCAACCCGATCGGGGGTCGGGTGTGGACGACAGTTATCGAATGCCCCGGGCGTTGCGTGCGGCGCAGGTGCTCGCTCTGGGAATCGCTGGGCTGGGCGCGATCTGCGTGGCCTCCTCGGGGTGGCTGCTGGGAGCCAAGGCCGCGATCGGGACCGCGGTGCCGTTCATCCCGGCGTTCCTGCTCGGTCTGGTCGCGCTGACATTCAACTCCGAGGGGCAGTCGGTGCGCATCGGGGCGATTCTGGTGGCGGTCATGAACATGCTGTGGACGGTGCCGTCGATCACCGAGGGGCGGCCGCCGGGTCCGCTGGGTCCGCTGGTCTCGCTGGCGGTGATCGTGCTGCTGTTCCGCCGGGAGGCGCGCGACTGGTTCGAACCCCCGGCCTGGTGGTGAAACCCAACTCTCGGGCAGATTTCGCAGCTCGCTGCGTAACAAATAGGTCATCTCGTCCGTTCATTTGCAATCTGCGTGCAATTCCCGGCACTTACCGTTGGCGCTATGAGTTCGGAAGCCGCCGCGGGGACGGGCATTCACATCAGCGGGCTGAGCAAGACCTTCCGCTCCGGGCGGCGAGTGGTGCCGGCCCTGGACACGGTGGATCTGCATACCGCGCAGGGCGCGTTCCTGTCGCTGCTGGGGCCCTCCGGGTGCGGGAAGTCCACCATCCTGCGGATTCTCGCGGATCTGGAGTCGCCCTCGGCGGGGACCGCGAAGATCAATGGTGAGACCCCGGCCGAGCTGCGCAGGCGGCACGAGTTCGGGATCGCGTTCCAGGATTCGGCGCTGTTGCCCTGGCGCAGTGTGGAATCCAATATCAAGCTGCCGCTGCAGGTGGCGGGGCTGCCCGCGGACCGGGAGCTGGTCGCGGATCTGATCCGGCTGGTCGGCCTGGAGGGCTTCGAGAAGGCCAAGCCCGCGCAGCTGTCCGGCGGTATGCGGCAACGGGTTTCGATCGCCCGCGCGCTGGTGGTCCGGCCGACGGTGCTGCTGCTGGACGAACCCTTCGGCGCGCTCGACGATATGACCCGGCAGCGGCTGAACCTGGAACTGCTGCGCATCTGGACCGAGAAGCCCACCACCACACTGATGGTCACGCACGGCATCGCCGAGGCGGTCTTCCTCTCCGACGTGGTGGCGGTCATGAGCCCGCGGCCCGGGCGGGTGGTGGAGGTCGTGAACATCGACCTGCCGCGGCCCCGCACACCGGAGATGATGCGCACGCCCGAATTCCACAAGCTGCACGACTATCTGTCGGAGCTGCTGTTCGGGCGCACCGGCCGGGGCGGGGTGGCGTCGGAATGAACTGGGGCGCAATGAGAGAGAGTCTGCGGATAACCAGGCTGGGCGGTCTGGCGGGCATGCTCGCGCTGCTGGCGGTGTGGACCCTGCTCGCCGAACTGCGCGTCGCGGGCGGCACCGTCCCGAGCCCGTGGACCGTGCTGCACACCATGTACACCGACGGCTGGGCGCTGTACGGACCCAACTTCCGGATCACGGCCTGGGGTGCGCTGCAAGGGTTTCTGTGGGGCAATGCGCTGGCCATCGCGTTGGCGGTGCTGGTGGTGCTGATTCCGCCGATCGAAATGCTGGTCACCCAGCTGGCCATCCTGAGCTACTGCACGCCGCTGCTGGCGCTGGGGCCGATCATCCTGGTGGTGTTCGGCGGGCGCACGCCGACGGTGTTCCTGGCGGCCATGTACTGCTTCTTCACCACCATGGTCGGCACCGTATCCGGATTGCGGTCCGCGGATCGCACCAGCCTGGATCTGGTGCGCGCCTACGGCGGCGGCCGCTGGCAGCGCCTGACCCGGGTGCAGCTGATCGCGGCCCTGCCGAATACCTTGGCCGCCTTGAAGATTGCCGCCCCCTCTGCGGTACTGGGCGCGATCATCGGCGAGTACCTGGGCGGCGTGGACAGCGGCATCGGGGTGGCCCTGACGGCCGCGCAGACCGCCTACAACGTGCCGCGCACCTGGGGCATGGCGCTGGCCGCGGCCGCGCTGGCAGGGCTCGGCTACGCGATCGTGGCGCTGGTGGCGCGGGTGGCGGTGCCGTGGACGCGAGCGGAGGCATGATGACCGACAAGGTCGTGAACCCGGCGGCGGGCCGAGCCGCGCAGCTGCTGAACCTGCTGCGGCCGATCGGGAGATTCCTGCTGCCACTACTGGTTTCGCTGATTCTGCTGATGGCGCTGTGGTACGGCTTCCTGAAGCTGTATCCGCAGGTCGGGCTGGTCGGCAAGAGCCCCGGGGACGTGTGGAAGTACCTGGTGACCGGACCGACCTCGGCGGGCGCCCGTCAGGTGATCTTCGACGAAATGCGAATCACCCTGCGGGACGCGGTGATCGGCTTCGGCGCGGGCATGGGCGCTGCGCTGGTGGTGGCGGCGCTGTTCATCGGCGTTCCCGCGGTGGCGCAGGCGTTCATGCCGGTGGCGATGCTGCTGCGATCGGTCCCGCTGGTGGCCATCACCCCGATCATCGTGCTGGTGTTCGGGCGTGGGCTGCTCGGCGTCACCGTGATGGCCGCCATCGTGGTGTTCTTCCCGGCCCTGGTGATGATCATGACCGGCTTGCGGTCCGCGCCCCGGCAGGCCACGGAACTGGTACTGGCCTACGGGGGTTCGAACTGGACGGCCATGCGCATGGTGGCGGTCCCGGCCGCACTGCCCGCGGTGTTCGCGGCCGCCCGGGTCTCGGTGCCGGGCGCGCTGATCGGTGCGCTGCTCGGCGAATGGCTGGGCAGCGGAACCGGTTTGGGCGCGGGGCTGATCCGCGCCATCCCCACCTTCCAGTACAACCGGCTGTGGGCGTCGATCGCGCTGGTCACGCTGGTGTCGGTGTTCGCCTACGCGGTGGTGGGCGTGCTGGAAAACCTGGTGCTGGCGCGGTTCTCGCCGGAACGGAGCCGGGAATGAGCACACGAGTTAACGCGGCGCACACAAATACCTGCGGAAAAGCAAAAAATCGGAAATCGAAACGGCTTACATTCGCGGCATGAGTGGTGTGCTCCGGCCGGATTCGGCCTCGCAGTTGTCCATGGGTCGGCGATCCTTCCTCCGCTACACCGGATTGACCGGTGCGGCGGTGGGCGGGGCCGGATTGCTGGCCGCGTGCGGTAAGGATTCCTCGGGCTCCGGCAATGGCTCGGTCGCCGACGGTTCCAAGTACGGGACGGTGGCCGTGCAGCTGTCCTGGTTGAAGAACATCGAATTCGCCGGTGAGTACTTCGCCGATTCCAAGGGCTATTACAAGGACGCCGGATTCGGGTCGGTGAATCTGATCGCGGGCGGCGCGGCCAGCACCTCGGTGGAGGCGGGGCTGGGCACCGGCAAGATCTGGATCGGCATGTCCGCGCCACAGACCACCGCGCCCGCGATTCTGGAGGGCCTGTCCGCCAAGATCGTCGGCACCACGTATCAGAAGAATCCCTTCTGCATCGTGAGCTCCGGCAAGACCCCGATCCTCGATCCGCAGGCCATGAAGGGGCGCAAGATCGGTGTGCAGGACACCAATCAGCTCATCTTCAACGCCCTGCTGACCGCCAATGGCATGTCGCCCTCCGACGTCACCATCGTGCCCGCGCAATACGATCCGACGCCGCTGGCCAACGGTGAGGTGGACGGCTGGGTCAGCTATGCGACGAATGAGCCGATCACCCTGGCCACCAAGGGGTTCCAGAACTTCAACTTCCTGTTCGCCGACTTCGGGCTGCCGCTGGTCGCGGAGACGCTGACGGTGAGCCAGCAGACCATCGACAAGGAGCGCGACAAGCTCAAGGCGTTCCTGACGGCGGAGATCAAGGGCTGGAAGGACGCCGTCGCCAACCCGGGCGAGGCGGCGCGGCTGGCCGTCGAGGTGTACGGCAAGGATCAGCGCCTGGAGCTGCGTGAGCAGACCATGGAGGCGCAGGCGCAGAACGGGCTGGTCGAATCGGCCGACTCCAAGGCCAACGGGCTGTTCACCATGACCGACGCATTGATCGAACAGAACATCGCGGCGCTGGCCAAGGCCAAGATCGATATCAAGGCGGACAAGCTGTTCGACCTCTCGGTGCTCAAAGAGGTCTTCGCCGAGCACCCCGAATTGAAGTAGCTCAGCGCATCAGTGCCGAGTCAGCGCACCAGCTGCACGTGCCGGCGGCCCCCGCCGGAGGAGGCGGACAGCGGTTCGCCGGAGGTGCCGTTGCGGACCGCCAGCAGTTCGGCGGTGATCGACACGGCGGTCTCGGCGGGGGTGCGGGCGCCCACGTCGAGACCGGCGGGAGAGTGCAGGCGGGACAGGGTCTCGTCGGTGAAGCCGCCCGCCTGCAGGGCCTCCAGCCGATGTCCGTGCGATGCCGGGGTGCCCAGGGCGGCCAGGTACCCCAGCTCGGGTAGTCGCAAAGCCACGGTGAGCAAAGGGATTTCGAACTTCGGGTCGTGCGAGAGCACCACCATGGCGGTGTCGGCGCCGATCTCACCGGCCGAGGCGAGGGTGTTGAGGTAGCGGTGCGGCCAGTCGACCACCACCTCGCAGCCCGGGTAAGCGGTCGGATTGGCGAAGGTGGGGCGGGCGTCCACGATGGTGATCCGGTAGCCGAGCAGCCGGGCCTGGGTGGCCAGCGCGCTCGCGAAAGCGTTGGCCCCCACCAGGATCAGGTGCGGCGGGCGGGCGAACGAGGACACGAAGACATCGGAGTCGGGGAGCGAGACCAGCTCGGTGCCGTGCTTGCGGTCGGTGATGAGGTGCTGGCCGATCACATCCGGGTCCGAATGCCAGACCACGGTGAAGACGGTGACCTGCCGCTGGGCCGCCATATCGGCGGCCACATCCGGGAATTCGGGAAAGTGCCTGCGCGAGAAGGGTTCGGTGAACACGTCCAGGGTGCCGACGCAGTCCATCTGCGCGTCGAGCCCGCTGCCCGGTCCGAATCGCTGCAGCCCGCGCCGTCCGGTGTGCGCCGAGTCGATGGCGGCCTCGTAGGCGGCGGCCTCGGCGCAGCCCGCCGAGATCGATCCGAAGGCCCGCCCGTCGGCGTCCACCACCATGGCCGACCCGATCGGCACGGGTGTAGCGCCTTGTGTCCGAACCAGAGTGGCCAGCCCCCCGGTGCGCCCGCTGTGCCAAATTCGAAGAAGGTCGTCGACGATTTCCCGCATCACATGCTCCCGATCACAGTGCGGTGTCCGCCGGATAATCCCGATCGATCCCCGTTGCGAGGTCATCGCACGTGACGCACACCATATCCGCTCGTTGTCGTAAATAAGTGCCCGCCCCCGAATTTCCCTCCGCGCTCGCGCACACCCCCGCCCAGTGCGCCCGCCCCAGCACCACCGGATGCCCGGGCGTGGTCCCGAAGAACGCCCGCGCCAACCGGCTCTCGCTCGCCCGCGCCGCCGCGATCACCCGCTCGACCACCGCGGGCCCGACGTCCGGCGTATCCACCGGCATGATCGCGACCAATTCCGCGGGCGCTGTGCTGTGATTCGTCGGTGCCGCCGTGGCACGCCCGGTGCTGCTGAGGCCCGGTGCCGCAGCCGCAGCCAGACCCGCGCGGGTGGAGGCGCTCAGGCCGAGGTCCCAGTCCGCTGCCCAGACCGGGTGGACTCCCTCCGGCAGGGCGATGCCCGAGGTTTGCGATACCTGCCACTCGCCACCCGGCGCGCGGTGGGCGGGCCCGGTTGCCCCCAGTACCACGAAGATTCGCGCGCACCCGCCGTCCCGCAGCGCCGCCACCGCCCCGCGCAGCCAGCGACCGTCCTCGGCCAGCACTTTCGGCATGCCATATCGCCGACCGGCACCGGCCGCGAGCAGAATTCCATCGCAGCGTTCGGGACTCACGCGAGCAGGGTAGTCCCGCTCGCGCACCTTCGCTGACCAAGCGACCATCAGGGATTGCCTGACCGGCCGCACCCCGGCAACCGCCAGCGCGCCGCCTCAGCTACCGAGGGCGGTCAGGGTCTGCTGGACCTCGAGCAGGTGGCCGAGCCCGAAGTGGGCGTCGCATTCGGTGGCGCGGTCCCAGATGGCGTGATTGATCCCGCCCGCGAGCTCGAACATGCTGCGGCTCTCGGCGAAGTAGCCGAGCGTCGCGAGCTGGCTCGCCAGCAGATCCGCGAATCGTGCGGTGTCCGAGGTGCGTTCGGCGGTGCGGGCGCACGTCGGCATGGTCTCGAGCCGCTCCTCGAGCCACAGCCTGGACTGCATGACGGCCATGCTCGGATTGCGTGCGTCCGGACCGGCGTGGTGCGGCACGGTGTCGAAGGGGCGCGGCTTTCCGATGCCGTTCGCGGTCTCCAGGTACCGCCGCAACAGCCGGCCCAGGGCCGCGCCGCGCTCGCCCGGTCGGCTCTCGGCATCCGCGCGGCACCGGGAATAGAGGTGCAGCAGATTGTGCATCCGATAGCGCTGATGGCCCGGGCGACTGGTGAGCTGATCGATCATGCCGTCCTCGAAGACCCGCTGCAGCAGGCGTTTCGCGGCGGAGTCCTCGGCCTGCGCCATGGCCGCGAAGTCGTCGGCGGACACGGTCGAGCTCGGAAACCAGCCGAGGGGTGCGCGTCGGCGGATCGCCCGGCGACTGTCGCCCGGGCAACAACGAGGCCCCGCACCGAGTTCGGTGCGGGGCCTTCGGGTGCGGGTGGCTCAGAAGAAGCGAGTGCGGGTGGCTCAGAAGAGGGCCAGGGCGGCGAGCAGGCCGGACAGGGCGATGAACTGCAGGGCCACCCGGAGGTTGATGATGCTGTCCCACTTGTCCTGCAGCGCACGGGCATCGGCGGGGATGACCCCGGACTGGGCGGCAGCCTTCTGCGCGGTGTTCACCGGCTTGGCCACCTTCACGTAGAAGGCCAGCCAGGCGACCAGGGCGACCAGCGCGACGGCGGCGGCGACGGCCGCGCCGGTGTGGCCGGAGACCGCGGCGACGATCAGCGTGAGGGCGGCGGTGACGACGCCGCCGGCGCCGAAGATCGGCATGCGCTTGTCGCCGTAGTAGTGGCCCCAGCCGGCGCTGACGGTGACGGAGGCGTCGTCGAGGCGGCGGTAGACGGATCGCGTGATGAGGGCGGCGCACCAGTCGGTGCCGTAGACGACGGCATTGGCGAGGACGGCGAGGGCGGCGAGGAACTGGCCGGTCAGGACGAGCATCAGGGGCCTCTTTCAGCGATGATCTAGCGGTGCTAGGAACTGAAGCAACGATAACAATGCGAAGCTATCTTGTCTAGCGGTGCTAGATCGTGAGATTTCAGTCGACCGAATGGTCCGAAGTGGGCACCCCGGTGGCTCGCCTCACAACCATCAAGATCGGAATGATCTGTGAAGGTGCTCACATCCGGACGGCCATCGGCGCGTCATGCACCGGTGGCCCCCGTCACGCAAACAGTACGGGCGTTATGCAAAACCGCACGTCAGCGCTACCGGCAAGTAGATTTCACCGCTGCTATTCGCAAGCAAATTTTGCAGGCTTAGCAAAATGCTGGTGAAAGCTAGCGGGGATTCACACTTGCAACAGGTAGACGCATATTTTTTCCTGTGCCATCGTGTGGAAGTACACCTCGCGGGCCTAGCAAGTCTGCAAATTGCCCCTCCAGCAGTGGTCGAACATCCTCGCTCCCTCATCCCGAGCTTGGTTCGATCCGCGGGGCTACCGAGACCGAACGAAGAAGTGGAGTCAGAGATGTCGAAGGTCGGCACCCCGAAGACCGCTGCGGAACTTCAGCAGGATTGGGACACCAACCCCCGCTGGAAGGGCGTCACCCGCAACTACACCGCCGATCAGGTTGTGAAGCTGCAGGGCACCGTCGTCGAGGAGCACACCCTCGCCCGCCGCGGTGCCGAGATCCTCTGGGATCTCGTCAACAACGAGGACTACATCAACTCCCTGGGCGCCCTCACCGGTAACCAGGCCGTGCAGCAGGTCCGCGCGGGCCTGAAGGCCATCTACCTGTCGGGTTGGCAGGTCGCCGGTGACGCGAACCTGTCCGGCCACACCTACCCGGACCAGTCGCTGTACCCGGCCAACTCGGTTCCGGCCGTGGTCCGCCGCATCAACAACGCGCTGCTGCGCGCCGACGAGATCGCCAAGGTCGAGGGTGACACCTCGGTCGCCAACTGGCTGGCCCCGATCGTCGCCGACGCCGAGGCCGGCTTCGGTGGCGCGCTGAACGCCTACGAGCTGCAGAAGGCCATGATCGCCTCCGGCGCGGCCGGCGTGCACTGGGAGGACCAGCTGGCCTCCGAGAAGAAGTGTGGCCACCTGGGCGGGAAGGTGCTGATCCCCACCCAGCAGCACATCCGCACCCTGACCTCCGCGCGTCTGGCCGCCGACGTCGCCGACGTGCCGTCGGTGATCATCGCCCGCACCGACGCCGAGGCCGCCACCCTCATCACCTCCGATGTGGACGAGCGCGACCGTGAGTTCCTGGACGGCACCCGTACCGCCGAGGGCTTCTTCGGTACCAAGAACGGCATCGAGCCCTGCATCGCGCGTGCCAAGGCCTACGCCCCCTACGCCGACCTCATCTGGATGGAGACCGGCGTGCCGGACCTCGAGGTCGCGCGCAAGTTCGCCGAGGCCGTCCGTGGCGAGTTCCCGGACCAGCTGCTGGCCTACAACTGCTCGCCGTCCTTCAACTGGAAGGCGCACCTGGACGACGCGACCATCGCGAAGTTCCAGCGTGAGCTCGGCGCCATGGGCTTCAAGTTCCAGTTCATCACCCTGGCCGGCTTCCACTCGCTGAACTACGGCATGTTCGACCTGGCCTACGGCTACGCCCGCGAGGGCATGACCGCCTTCGTCGACCTGCAGGAGCGCGAGTTCAAGGCCGCCGCCGAGCGTGGCTTCACCGCCGTCAAGCACCAGCGTGAGGTCGGCGCCGGCTACTTCGACACCATCGCCACCACCGTTGACCCCAACACCAGCACCGCTGCGCTGAAGGGCTCGACCGAAGAGGGCCAGTTCCACTGAGCCACAACAGGTTCTGAGGACCTGTACCCGGGGCGGTAGTCGCATCACAACCTCCGCCGCCCCGGGAACCTCGAACCCGCCGGGAGAGATGGCAAGCCTCTCCCGGCGGTGTTCACCCGCCCTTCCCGTCGACAGCCCCGGCGGGGAGGGCATCTTCCTATAGCGTTTTTTGCAAAGACCTTAAGAAGGCGCAGGGTCGAAAAAGTTAGTCCGACGCCTTCACCCACAGCCACGACGGCCGACTGGCGGCGTTCGATACGAGACAACTGGTTTCGTACCGGTAGGGGTAACTCACCGGGTACGACCGAAATCGGTTCGGCACTCGACGCAAGCACGGATGCAGAAGTGGCAACGGCACTCAGCCGCCCGCAAAAGTTGCGGGCAGGCGGAACGGAGCGGGACGTGAGCAGCGAAAAGATTCAGCGCGTCGGCATTATCGGCGCCGGACAGATGGGCGCGGGTATCGCAGAAGTCTGCGCCCGGGCACATGTCGATGTCCTCGTCTTCGAGCAGACCCGGGAACTCGCCGCCGCCGGCCGGGCCCGCATTCTGCGGTCGCTGGACCGCGGGGTGTCCAGCGGCAAGATCACCGAGCGCGAGCGGGAGCAGGCCGCCTGGCGGCTGCGCTTCACCTCCGACCTCGGCGACTTCGCCGACCGTCAGCTGGTCGTCGAGGCGGTCGTGGAGAACGAGGACGTGAAGACCGCCATCTTCGCCGAACTCGACAAGGTCGTCACCGATCCGAACGCGGTGCTGGCCTCGAACACCTCCTCCATTCCGATCATGAAGATCGCCGTGGCGACCAACAACCCGGAGCGGGTGGTCGGCATGCACTTCTTCAACCCGGTGCCGGTGCTGCCGCTCGTCGAGCTGGTCACCACCCTCAAGACCACCGAGACCGTCACCAAGCGCGCCGAGCAGTTCGCCGCCGACATCCTGGGCAAGCAGGTCGTGCGCTCCGCCGACCGCTCCGGCTTCGTGGTGAACGCGCTGCTGGTGCCCTACCTGCTCTCCGCCATCCGCATGGTCGAATCCGGTTTCGCCACCAAGGAAGACGTCGACAAGGCCATGGTGCTGGGCTGTGCCCACCCGATGGGCCCGCTGGCGCTCACCGACCTGGTCGGCCTCGACACCGTGAAGTCCATCGCCGACTCCATGTACGCGGAGTTCAAGGAGCCGCTGTACTCCGCGCCGCCGCTGCTCATGCGCATGGTCGAGGCGGGCCTGCTGGGTAAGAAGGCCGGTGCGGGCTTCTACCAGTACAACTCCCCCGCCTCCCCGCGTACTTAGCGGGCTCCCCCGCCTCCCCGCATATTCAGCGGGCGGCTGAGAGCCGTCGGCGTCTCGCACCCGTGCCGGCGGTTGGGTGCCGAACCGATTTCGGTCGTACCCGGCGAGTTACCCCGAACCTTGCGAAATCAGTTGTCGCGTTGGGTCTAGGTGCTCGCCGGGCCTTCGGCCACGGCATTGTGAGGGTGCACACCGTTAATACCCAAGGTGCCACGTCGCCGGGCTTGTGGCGGCGTCCACCTCAACCGGGCATAAGCTGCAAACAGGTCGAGCAGGACCGGCAGCTCGGAAGGAGTGTCCGTTCATGGTCAACGTCAGCGATGGGTTCGGATCGAGCATCCTGGGTTACCCGCGAATCGGAGAGCACCGGCAACTCAAGCGTGCTTTGGAGTCGTATTGGCACGGCACGCTTTCTCGTGACGAACTGCTCGCGGTCGGGCGCGAGATCCAGGAGAGCCAGTATCTGGAGTTGGCCGCCACCGGGTTGACCCAGGTCCCGGGCAACACCTTCTCCTTCTACGACCACATTCTCGACAACGCGCTGCTGTTCGGGGCGGTCCCGCAGCGGTTCGAGCCCTTCCGAGAAGGCTTGGACCCGTTGGACTTCTACTTCCTGATGGCTCGCGGCCGGCCGGATCTGCCGCCGCTGGAGCTGGTGAAGCTGCTGAACACGCCGTACCACTACCGGCAGCCGGAACTCGAGCCCGACACCGAATTCTCGCTGCACCCCGAGGCGCTGCTGGACGAGTTCGATCGCGCCAAATCGGCCGGTATCGAGCTGCGGCCGGTGATCCTCGGACCGCTGTCGCTGCTGCTGCTGTCCAAGACCGGCCATGTTCCCGGCGAGACCGAATTCGACAAGCTGGTGCTGCTGGACAAGCTGCTGCCGGTGTACGAGGAACTGTTCGAGATCCTCGCCAAGCGCGGCGCCACCTGCGTGCAGCTGGACGAGCCGTGCTTCACCAGCGACCGTTCGCCGTCCACGATGGAACTGTTCGAGAAGACCTACCAGCGCCTGTCCAAGGCCCCGCTGCGCCCGCGCATGCTGGTCACCGGGCAGTACGGCGATTTCGGTGCGGCCATCGAAATCCTGTGCCGCACTTCGGTGGAGGCCATCGGTCTCGACCTGGCCAGCTACCGGGTCGTGCCGGAGGAACTGGCCAAGATCCCCGGCATCAAGCGCAAGCGGCTCTACGCCGGTGTCATCAGCGGCACCAATGTGTGGCGTGCCGACCGGTTCGTGACGCTGGAATACCTCAACGCCCTCGCCCAGGTCTGCCCCGACATGGTGGTCTCCACCGGCGCCACGCTGCTGCACGTGCCCTACGACGTGCTCGTCGAATACGAGCTCGAGGGCCCCGTCGCCGACCGCCTCGCCTTCGCCAAACAGAAGGTGCTGGAAGTGGTTTCGCTGGCCAAGGCGCTCACCGCGGGCCCCTCGGAGAAGTGGCGCCGGAAGCCGACCTCGGTGCACTTCAAGCAGAAGCACGCGGTGCGCCAGCGCGTCTACGCCGTCACCCCGCAGATGCGGGTCCGCGAGCCTTACGAGACGCGAAAGGTCGCGCAGCAGGCCAAGCTTCGGCTGCCGGTGGTGCCCGCCACCACGCTGGGCTCGTTCCCGCAGACCGACACGGCCCGGCAGGCGCGCCACGACCTCGGTCAGGGCCGGCTGTCCTACGAGGAGTACCGCAAGCGCATCGAAGCCGAGATCGAGTCCACCATCCGGCTGCAGGAGGACATCGGCCTCGACGTGCTGGTGCACGGCGAGCACGAGCGCAACGACATGATCCAGTACTTCGCGGAGCTGCTGGACGGCTTCGCCACCACCCACTTCGGCTGGGTGCAGGTGTACGGATCCCGGTGCGTGCGACCGCCGATCGTGTACGGCGACGTGTCGCGCCCCGAGCCCATGTCGGTGTCGTGGACCGCGTACGCCCAGTCCCTCACCGGCAAACCGGTCAAGGGCATGGTCACCGGTCCGGTCACCATGCTGGCCCGCTCCTTCGTGCGCCAGGATCAGCCGCTCTACGAGACCGCCGACCAGGTGGCGCTGGCCATCCGCGACGAGGTGGTGGATCTGGAGAAGGCGGGCATCGCCATCATCCAGGTGGACGAGCCGTCCATCCGCGAGCTGCTCCCGCTGCGCAAGAAGGGCCAGGCCGAATACCTGCGCTGGGCCGTCGGCGCGTTCAAGCTGGCCACCTCCGGCGTCGCTCCGGAAACCCAGATCCACACGCACATCGGCTATTCCAGCCGCGGTGACGTGGTGGCGGCCATCGAGGAACTCGACGCGGACGTCACCGCCATCGTCGCCACCCGCTCCATCGAGTGGGTGCTGGAGGCGCTGAAGGAGGACTGCGCCGAAGGCCGCGGTCTCACCCACGGCGTCGGCCCCGGTGTGTACGAGTCCCGTTCCGCCCGGATCCCGGACATCGACGAGCTGGACGAATTGCTCACCGCCGCAGCGGAAGCGGTCACCCCGGAACGCCTGTGGGCCAATCCGGACGGCGGCCTGAAGACCCGCCACCACTGGCAGCTCGACCCGTCCCTGCGCAATATGGTCGCCGCGGCCCGCCGCGTTCGCCGCCGCGCGGAGGCCGCCGCGGGCGAAACCGCCTGAGGCGGTAGCGAAGCCGCTGAGGCAGTAGTGAAGCCGCTGAGGCGGTAGCGCTCACCCCGGAACCCCGGTCCGATCCTCCGATCGGACCGGGGTTCCGTGCGTCCGGCGTCACGAATCGGTCATGAACCGACGATTAGCGTGCGGGACACAGGTTTTCGAGAAAGGCAGTGGGCATGGATCCGACGGGTAAGAGCGATCAGCCGGTGGACGATCCCGAGACCGAGAAGCAGTACAACGACACCTACGACCAGAAGGGGGATCAGGTGCCGCCGGATCCGCCCTGGAAGTCGGGGCGCTGAGCGCCGACCCGGAATTGTCGGTGGGTGCCGCTACGGTGTGGGCGTGAACCGCACGGATCGGCTCTACGCGATTGTCGAGGAGTTGCGGGCAGTGTCCCCGCGGCTGCGGACCGCACGGGAATTGGCCGCGCGGCACGGGGTGAGCGTGCGCACCGTCGAGCGGGACATCAGCGCGCTACAGCAGTCGGGGGTGCCCATCTACGCCGATGTGGGGCGGCGGGGTGGGTACGCGCTGGAGAAGAGCATGTCGCTGCCGCCGCTGAACTTCACCGCGGCCGAGGCGGTGGCGCTGGCGGTCGCCGTGGCCCGCGCCGACGATGGGCCCTTCGCGCTGGCCGGGCGCAGTGCCCTGCGCAAGATCCTGGCCGCCATGTCCCAGCAGAATGCCGACGCGGCACGACAATTGGCGTTGCGGGTACGCCTGCTGGAGTCGCCGGAGACCATCGCGCCGATGCCGATCCCGGCCGAGGTGGAGCAGGCGGTGGTGGCGCGGCGCGTGCTGCGCATCGAATATCTGGATCGCTCGGGGGTGCTCAGCGAGCGCGAGGTGGAGCCGGTGGCGCTGCTGCACGGGACCAACGGCTGGTATCTGCTGGCCTGGTGCCGGCTGCGCGACGAACCGCGCAACTTCCGGCTCGACCGGATGAAGGGCATCGAGCTGACGGAGTGGACCGGGCCGGAGCGGACCATCGACATGTGCCGCCCGGACGAGCCGGTGCACGAGGTGCGGATGATCTCGCTCGGCTAGGCCGGCGAACACCGACAAATAATCCGGAAACACCGACACAGGGTTGTCGCCGGGCCCGGAGATCGTGGTGGGGCAAGGAAATCCACCGTGACTCTTCGGGAGACAGAGATGACCACTCCGCCCTTCAACACCGTCGCCTGGTTCCAGGTCGGCAGCAATGAGCCCGAACAGGTGAAGGCCTTCTACCGGGAACTGTTCGGCTGGAACTTCGCTCCGGACCCGGACGAAGACGGCAAGTACGACATCGTCACCTATCCGGGCAACGAGATGCCCGCGGGCGGTATCGCGCATCAGGACGATGCCTCCGGCAACCACGCCATCTTCTATGTGCTGGTCCAGGACGTGCCAGCGGTACTGGCCGCGGCCGAGCAGGAAGGCGGCAAGGTCTTCCTGCAGCCCGTCACCGCCAAGAACGGCCTGGTCTTCGCCGAGCTGCTCGACACCTCGGGCAACCGCTTCGGCGTCTTCAGCCCGCCGCCCGCGAACTGAGCCCCGCCGATCCCGCCGCGCCGCGGAGATAGCCTGTCACGGAGGTTGATTCGAGACAGGAGTGTGGATCGTGGGCATGTTCGACCAGTTGAAGGATGCGGCGGGTAAGGCGGCGGAGTTGGCGGGTCAGCACGCCGACAAGCTGGAGCCGCTGATCGACAAGGCCGGCGATCTGGTGGACCAGCAGACCGACGGCAAGTTCGCCGGCGCGGTGGACAAGGTGCAGGAGGCCGCCAAGCAGGCCCTGCGCGAGCAGTCGGGACACTAAGCGGCACAGGGTGTTTCGGGGGGGCCGCGGGGGCGGGCGGGGGCACACCCCCCCCGACACACAGTGTGGGCGGGGCTGGCGAAATCGGCGCGCGCCGCGGAG